>NZ_JBICZI010000007.1:0-272154 GCF_043201855.1 Streptomyces sp. NPDC048257 | reverse complement strand
TAATCGGGTGCACACATCACTTAGAGCGGGCACGTCATGTCGGAATAAGACCGACGCGCCACAACGTCCTCGCTGTGTTTGTTGCCTGCAAGCACTCCACAAGGAAGCCCTACAGGTCTTTTTCAAAGGAACCTCATCCACCGAAGTGGACGGGGTATCAACTTCTGGCGTTGATTTTTGGCACGCTGTTGAGTTCTCAAGGAACGGACGCTTCCTTTGTACTCACCCTCGCGGGTTTTCCTCCGGGCTTTCGTTCTGTTCTTGCGTTTCCGACTCTATCAGAGCCAGTCCCGCTTCGCTTTCCAGGTTCTCGCTTTCGCGTTTCCCTTTCCGGCGATTCCGACTCTATCAGATCCTTTCGGGCCTGACCCCCGGTCAGCGGGGTTTGCCGTCCGGGCTGTTGGGCCCTTTCGACGAGTGAGACAGTAGCGGATTCCTTGCCCCCGAACCTAATCGGCAACTGCGTCCTGGAACGCGGATTCCTCATTCGCAAATACGCATGAAAACAAGACGACGGAGTGCGTCGTTCGTTCGAATGTGTAGTGCGGGATGGCTGTCCGGGGACCGACCGGGGTCGGCGCTCACTTCGGACAACTCGAAGAACCTTACGGATCGGGCACACCTGTGTCAACCCCTGCTGGGCCGCCGCGCGGAGTCCGCGAAACCCACCGCGTCCTCGTCCCCCTCCGTCTACGCTGGACCCATGACTACGCATGCGCTCACGCTCAGCCTTCGCTGGTGGGCCGCCTGACGGCGGCCGACCCTCACGCGAGCACGCGTGCGCTCACGGCCGCCGCTACGGCGGCCGTTTTTGTTTCTCCCCTCCCGGGAGTGACTCGGTCGCCCGACGCGGTGGCACCGACACCACTCACACACAGGGAGAGCGGGACATGAAGAGGATCTTCAGCGGGATCAAGCCCACCGGGCACCTGACGCTGGGCAACTACCTGGGGGCCGTACGGCACTGGGTCGCAGCCGACCAGGAGCCCGAGTCCGCGCTGTTCTGCGTCGTCGACCTGCACGCGCTGACCGTCGAGCACGAGCCGGCGCGCGTACGAAGGCTGAGTCGGCAGGCGGCCACGCTGTTGCTGGCCGCCGGGCTGGATCCCGAGCGCTGCACCCTCTTCGTACAGAGCCACGTCGACGAGCACACGCGGCTGGCGTACCTGCTGGAGTGCACCGCCACCGACGGGGAGCTGCGGCGGATGATCCAGTACAAGGAGAAGGCGGCGAGGGCGCAGGCCTCCGGGGAGGGCGTGCGGCTGTCGCTCCTCACCTATCCCGTGCTGATGGCCGCCGACATCCTGGCGTACGACGCGGAGGAGGTGCCCGTCGGGGAGGACCAGCGGCAGCACGTCGAGCTGACCCGTGACCTGGCGGTGCGGTTCAACCAGCGGTACGGGCACACGTTCACCGTGCCGAGGGCGACGCATCCGGCGGTGGCCGCGCGGGTCATGGACCTGCAGGAGCCGACGTCGAAGATGGGGAAGTCGCACGAGAACACGGCGGGGATCGTCTATCTGCTCGACGAGCCCGGGGTCGTGCGCAAGAAGGTGATGCGGGCGGTCACCGACAGCGGGGACGGCGCGTTGGTCTACGACCGGGAGGCGCGGCCGGGCGTCGCGAACCTGCTGGACATCCTGGCGGCGTGTGCCGGGGGTGATCCGGCCGTGCTCGCCGAGGGGTACAGCGGCTACGGGGCGCTGAAGCGGGACGTCGCCGACGCCGTGGTCGAGGTGCTGCGGCCGGTGCAGGAGCGGCATGCGGAGCTGGCGGGCGATCCGGCGGCGGTGGAGAAGGTGCTGCGGGAGGGCGCGGGGCGGGCCAGGGCCCTGGCGCGGCCGGTGGTGGACCGGGCGTACCGGGCCATCGGCTTGCTGGAGCCGTGACGGGTGGGGGTCCCGCAGGCCGCGGGACCCCCACCGACGGGTCAGGGTGTCTCAGCTGTTCCCGGAGGCGAGCTCGCGGCTGCGGTCGCGGGCCGCTTCGAGGGCTGCGATGAGGGCGGCGCGTACGCCGTGCTTCTCCAGCTCGACGATGGCGTTGATCGTCGTACCGGCCGGGGAGGTGACGGCCTCGCGGAGCTTGACCGGGTGTTCGCCGCTGTCGCGGAGCATTACGGCGGCGCCGATGGCGGCCTGGACGATCAGGTCGTGGGCCTGGGCGCGGGGCAGGCCGAGGAGGATGCCGGCGTCGGTCATCGCCTCGACGAGGAAGTAGAAGTAGGCGGGTCCGGAGCCGGAAAGGGCGGTGGCCGCGTCCTGCTGGGACTCGGGGACGCGCAGGGTCTTGCCGACGCCGCCGAAGATCTCCTCGGTGTGGGCGAGGTGTTCGGCGGTGGCGTGGCTGCCGGCGGAGATGACGGACATGGCCTCGTCGACGAGGGCGGGGGTGTTCGTCATGACGCGGACGACGGGGGTGCCGGGGCTGAGCCGTTCCTCGAAGAAGGCGGTGGGGACGCCGGCGGCGCCGCTGATGACCAGGCGGTCGGCCGGGACGTGCGGGGCGAGTTCGTCGAGGAGCTTCGCCATGTCCTGGGGCTTGACGGTGAGGATGAGGGTGTCGGCGCGCTTGGCGGCCTCGGCGTTGGAGACGGCCTCGACCCCGTAGCGGGCGCGGAGTTCCTCGGCCCGTTCGGCGCGGCGGGCGGTGACGAGGAGCTTCGAGGCGGGCCAGCCGCCGCGGATCATTCCGCTGAGCAGGGCCTCGCCGATCTTGCCGGTACCGAGGACTGCGACTGTCTGGGTCATGCCCGATTCACCTCGCCGAACTGTTCTTGCACGTGAGCTACGTCTACGTCCTCATCCTTGCACCCGGGCGGGGAACGGGGAGGCGCTGTCCGGAGTGCGGTCAGGGGGTGCGGCGGCGGAGGGTGACCGCGCCGAGGGCGAGTACGAGCAGGGCGCAGGCGGCGACGATGCCGGCGTCGCGGACGAAGTCGGCGGTCATGTCGGTGTGGGTGAGGACCTGGGTCATGCCGTCGACGGCGTAGGACATGGGCAGGACGTCGGACAGGCCTTCGAGGACCGGGTGCATGGTGGCGCGGGCGGCGAAGAGTCCGCAGAGGAGGAGCTGGGGGAAGATCACGGCCGGCATGAACTGGACGGCCTGGAACTCGGAGGCCGCGAAGGCCGAGACGAACAGGCCGAGTGCGGTGCCGAGGAGTGCGTCGAGGAGGGCCACGAGGAGGAGCAGCCAGGGGGATCCGACGACGTCGAGGCCGAGGACCCACAGGGCGAGACCGGTGGCGAGGACGGACTGGAGGACGGCGACGGCGCCGAAGGCGAGGGCGTAGCCGGCGATGAGGTCGCCCTTGCCGAGCGGCATGGCGAGGAGGCGCTCCAGGGTTCCGGAGGTGCGTTCGCGCAGGGTGGCGATGGAGGTCACCAGGAACATGGTGATGAGGGGGAAGATCCCGAGGAGTGACGCGCCGATGCTGTCGAAGGTCCTGGGGCTGCCGTCGAAGACGAAGCGCAGCAGGGTGAGCATCAGGACGGGGACCAGGAGCATCAGCGCGATGGAGCGCGGGTCGTGGCGGAGCTGGCGCAGGACGCGGGCGGCGGTGGCGGCGGTGCGGGCGCCGCTCATGGCGGTCGTGGCGGTCATCGGCTCTGCTCCCGGGTGACGGTGGCGGTGGGCGCGGTGCTGGCGTCGGCGGTGTTGGCGTCGTCGGCGGCGGCGTTGGCCTCGTCGACGAGGCGCAGGAAGCCCTCCTCGACGGTGGCGGAGTGGGTACGGGTGCGCAGTGCGTCGGGGGTGTCCCGGGCGAGGATGCGGCCCTCGCGCATGAGGAGCAGGTCGTGGCAGCGCTCGGCCTCGTCCATGACGTGGGAGGAGACGAGGATCGTCGCGCCGCGGGTGGTGGTGATGTCGTGGAAGAGGTTCCACAGGTCGCGGCGCAGGACGGGGTCGAGGCCGACGGTGGGTTCGTCGAGGACCAGGAGCTCGGGGGTGCCGAGCAGGGCGACGGCGAGGGAGACGCGGCTGCGCTGGCCGCCGGAGAGGTTGCCGGCGAGGGCGCCGGCACGACCGGTGAGGTCGACGTCGGTGATGGCGCGGGTGACGGCGGCTGCGCGGCGGTCGGCGGCTGCGCGGCCGGGGTCGAGGATGGCGGCGAAGTAGTCGAGGTTCTGCCGGACGGTGAGGTCGTCGTAGACGCTGGGCGCCTGGGTGACGTAGCCGATGCGGGAGCGGAGCCGGGGGTCGCCGGCGGGGTGGCCGAGGACGTCCAGGGTGCCGGTGACGTGGGCCTGGGTGCCGACGATGGCGCGCATGAGGGTGGACTTTCCGCAGCCGGAGGGGCCGAGGAGGCCGGTGATGCGGCCGCGGGGCACGTCGAAGGCGAGGGAGTCCAGGACGGTGCGGGGGGTGCGGCCGGTGCCGCGGCGGACGGTCAGGTCATGGGCGTGTACAGCGGCGGGGGCTCCCTCGGCCCGATTATTCATCATGTGATGAATAATGCTCCTGGAGGTGCCGGGCGTCAATCACCGGGGTGGAAGCGGGCTACTTCTTGCGCTTGGGGCGGCGGCCGGCCGGGTTCCCCGTACGGGTGCTGCGGCGGCGGGCGTATTCGGCCCGGGCCTGCTCGTACTCGGATCGGCGGAGCTTCTCGCCCGGCGCTTCCCCGAGGCAGCGCAGGAAGTACGCGATGAGGGAGCCGATGAAACCGATCGTCTTCAGGCCCTTGAGGGCGGCCTCGTCGGAGGACGGGGCGGGGCGGCTGCTGTAGGAGCCCCAGGTCTTGACGAAGGCGATGGAGCTGGCGATCGCGAAGAGGACGACGACGGAGATGCTGAGGAAGGGGCCGACGTTGCCGATCTCCAGACCCTCGTAGGAGAGGCGGAGCAGCACGGCGGCGGCGACGGCGGTGGTCAGCGAGCCGACGGCGAGGGCGACGCGGCGCAGGGCGTAGCCGCCGTCGTGGTTCACCCAGGTGGTGCCGAAGAACCGGATCGGCTCGGGCTGCGGGCCGGCGGGCACCGGGGCCTGCGCGGCCGGCTCGGCGGGGGTCTGGTCTCGCTGGTCGTCGCTCACGTCAGCGATTATCCCTCGCCGGGCCGGCCGGACCGGGTGTGTCTCACGTGTCAGACGGGTCCGCGGTCAGCCGCACTGGGTGACGACGTAGCCGTCACTGCCGGTCTTCACGTACGCGTCGGAGACGAACCGGCCGTTGCCGATGCAGTCCCAGATGTCGGTCGTGCCGTACGGGCCGGACACGGTCGTGCCGTCGCACTGGCAGCGGAGCGTGACGGTCGCACCGTAGGGCAGGACGTCGATCACCGAGTAGTTGGTGCCGGGGCCGCTGCGGACGTTCAGCCGGTGGCCGGGAGCGACCGGGTAGGACGGGTAACCGGAGCCGGACGCCAGGCTCTGGACTTGGCTCGAATCGCTCTCCACCGACATGCGAAATCTCCCCCCATGGGCGTTGCCGTGCGCAACTCGCGCAGGGTAGCAGGACCTTGGAGAATCGCACGGGTCATCGACTAGGCTCCGGCGGGGGTGGTCAGCGGTGCAGTCGCTGCGCGGGGATCGGGCGGGCTTTCCGGAGTACGCCGGGCAGTACCGGCTCGAATCGGTGCTCGGCTCCGGGGGGATGGGCGTCGTCCATCTGGCCACGTCCGGCTCGGGGCTGAAACTCGCCGTCAAGATCGTGCACCCCGAGCACGCGGTGGATCCGGAGTTCCGGGCCCGGTTCCGGCAGGAGGTCGCCGCGGCCCGCCGGGTGAGCGGGGCGTTCACCGCGCCCGTCGTGGACGCCGATCCCGATGCCGAACGGCCTTGGATGGCCACGCTGTTCATCGACGCGCCGACGCTCTCCGAACGGGTACGGGAAAAGGTGCTGGACCCCGTCGAACTGGCCCGGCTCGCCGCCGGCCTGGCCGAGGCGCTGCGGGACATCCACCGGGCGGGCGTGGTGCACCGCGACCTGAAGCCCAGCAACGTGCTGATGGCTCCGGACGGGGTGCGGGTCATCGACTTCGGGATCTCCCGGCCCACGGACAGCGACCTGCGGACCGAGACCGGGAAGCTGATCGGCACCCCTCCGTTCATGGCGCCCGAGCAGTTCCAGCGCCCCCGCGAGGTGGGAACGGCCGCCGACGTGTTCGCCCTGGGGGCGGTGCTCGTGCACGCGGCGACGGGGCACGGGCCGTTCGACTCGGACAGCCACTACCTGGTGGCGTACCAGGTGGTGCACAGCGAACCGGATCTGACCGGGCTGCCGCCGCAGCTCGTGCCGCTCGTCGCACGGTGCCTGTCCAAGGATCCGGCGGAGCGGCCCACCGCCGAGGCGCTGATCGCCGAGATGCGGGCGCTCGCGTACCCGACCGGCGAGGACACGCAGGCCTTCATCCCCCGGCCGCGGGAGCCCGTCGAGGCGGAGCAGCTCACCCACCGCAGGGAACGGCCCGCCGCCGTGCCCGGGGCGCAGCCCCGCCCGCAGCCCCGCCGGCGGGCCCGGATGGCGGTCGGGGCCGGGGTCGGGCTGCTGCTCGTGGGCGGCACCGTCGGCGGGTACCTGCAGTTCGGAGCGGCGGCCGGGCCGCCCGAACGGATCGCCGCAAAGACGGGTCCGGCGGCGCAGAAGGGCTTCGCCCCGTGGGCGGTCCCCCTGGGCAAGCCCGCCACCGGCAGCCGGATCGGGGCCTGCTCCTGGCAGGCGGCGGCCCTCTACTGCGCCGGACCGGGCCTCGCCGCGGCCCGGCTCGACCCCGCCGACGGCTCCACGGTGTGGGCGCAGGAGGGGACCGGACCGGCGAAGGGGCCGGCGGCCGTCAGCGCGCCTCTGCACGCGGGCGGACAGGTCCTCGTCGTGGTGCCGGGCAGCGAAACGCTCCAGGCACTGGATCCGGGCACGGGGGCGGAGCGTTGGAGGCACCGGCTCCCGGGCGGGTCGCAGGCCGTGGTCGCGGGCGGGCAGCTCCTGCTGGTGGGGACCGGCGGCAGCGTCACCGCACTGGACCCGGCGACCGGCACACCGCGCTGGACCAGGCAGATCGGCGGGGCCGGATCCGTCTGGTGGGGCGACGGCGGGCCGGAAGGCGGAGCACCCGGGCTGTACGTGGCGACGCCCGAGAGCGACGGCGGGTCCACACAGGTGGCCGCGGTGGACCCGGCGAACGGGACCGTGAGCCGGCACCTGCGGACGGCCGGGCGGCTGCGCCCGGTCGGTACGGCGCAGGGCGGGCTGTACCTGCTGGACCTCGACGCGTCCTCCCGGACCACCGCCGTCGTACGCGCCGACCTGGCGACGGGCACGGTGCACCGGGTACGGCTGGCGGCGCCGCTCTTCGACGCGGAGGCGACGGTGGGCCAGGACGGGACCACCTACCTGTTCGGGACCTCCGGCGCGCTGGTCGCGGTGGGGGCAGCCCAGGAGGTCTGGCGGTCGGAGACGGGCGTGACGGTGGCCTCCCGCCCGGTGTTCGCCGACGGCCGGGTCTGTCTGTCGGCCCCGGACGGACGGCTGCTGGCCGTCGACGCCGCCAGCGGCCGGCCCGCGGGGCAGACCCGGCCGCGGATGGCCGACGGCAAGGCCGCCTACGCCTCGACGCTGCCCGCGCCGGTGGTCGGGGACGGGCGGCTGTTCGGGAGCGCGCCCGACGGGACGGTGTTCGCGGTGGCCGCGGGCGCTCCTGCCGACTGGTGAGACGCGGGCGCCCCCGCACCGGAGGGTGCGGGGGCGCCTTGTGCGTCGGGTCTGCGTCGGGTCTAGCCCAGCAGGGAGACGTCGCGGACCGCGCCCTTGTCGGCGCTGGTGGCCATCGCGGCGTAGGCGCGCAGGGCCGCGGAAACCTTGCGCTCGCGGTCCTTCGGGGCGTAGACGCCGCCGAGGGCCTCGTGGCGGGCCGCGAGGGTGGCCTCGTCGACCAGGACCTCGATGGACCGGTTCGGGATGTCGATGCGGATCCGGTCACCGTCCTCGACGACCGCGATGGTGCCGCCCGAGGCCGCCTCCGGGGAGGCGTGGCCGATGGACAGGCCCGAGGTGCCGCCGGAGAACCGGCCGTCCGTGACCAGGGCGCAGACCTTGCCGAGGCCGCGGCCCTTGAGGAAGGAGGTCGGGTAGAGCATCTCCTGCATGCCGGGGCCGCCGCGCGGGCCCTCGTAGCGGATGACGACGACGTCGCCCGCCTTGATCTCCTTGCGGAGGATCTTGTCGACGGCCTCGTCCTGGGACTCGCAGACCACGGCCGGGCCCTCGAAGGTCCAGATGGACTCGTCGACACCGGCGGTCTTCACGACGCAGCCGTCGACGGCGATGTTGCCGCGCAGAACGGCGAGGCCGCCGTCCTTGGAGTACGCGTGCTGCACGGAGCGGATGCAGCCGCCCTCGGCGTCGAGGTCGAGGGTGTCCCAGCGCTCGGACTGCGAGAAGGCCGTGGCGGAGCGCTGGCAGCCGGGCGCCGCGTGCCACAGCTCCATGGCCACGTCGGTTGCCGTGCCGGAGCGGGGGTCCCAGTCCGCGAGCCAGGTCTCCAGGTTCTCGGAGTGGACCGAGGTGACGTCCTTGTTCAGGAGTCCGCCGCGGTGCAGCTCACCGAGGATGGCGGGCATGCCGCCGGCCCGGTGCACGTCCTCCATGTAGTACGTGCCGCCGGGCGCCACGTTCGGCGCGACCTTGGACAGGCACGGGACCCGGCGGGAGATCTCGTCGATGTCCGTGAGGTCGTAGTCGAGTCCGGCCTCCTGCGCGGCGGCGAGGAGGTGGAGGATCGTGTTCGTGGAGCCGCCCATGGCGATGTCGAGGGCCATGGCGTTCTCGAAGGCCTGGCGGGAGGCGATGGAGCGGGGCAGGACCGAGTAGTCGTCCTGCTCGTAGTGGCGCTTGGTGATCTCGACGATCGTGCGGCCGGCGTCCTCGTACAGGGCGCGGCGGGCGGTGTGCGTCGCGAGGACCGAGCCGTTGCCGGGGAGGGCGAGGCCGATGGCCTCGGCGAGGCAGTTCATCGAGTTGGCGGTGAACATGCCCGAACACGAGCCGCAGGTGGGACAGGCGTTCTCCTCGATGCGCAGGACGTCCTCGTCGGAGACGTTCTCGTTCGAGGCGTCGACCATCGCGTCGATGAGGTCGAGCTTGCGGACGGTGCCGTCGACGAGGGTGGCCTGGCCGGCCTCCATCGGGCCGCCGGAGACGAAGACGACCGGGATGTTGAGGCGCAGGGCGGCCATCAGCATGCCGGGCGTGATCTTGTCGCAGTTGGAGATGCAGATCAGGGCGTCGGCGCAGTGCGCTTCGACCATGTATTCGACCGAGTCCGCGATCAGGTCGCGGGAGGGGAGGGAGTACAGCATGCCCGCGTGGCCCATGGCGATGCCGTCGTCGACCGCGATGGTGTTGAACTCGCGGGGGACGGCGCCGGCGGCGAGGATGGCCTCGGAGACGATGCGGCCGACCGGGGCCAGGTGGGTGTGGCCGGGGACGAACTCCGTGAAGGAGTTGGCGACCGCGATGATCGGCTTCCCGATGTCCGCGCTCGCTACGCCCGACGCGCGCATAAGCGCACGTGCGCCTGCCATGTTGCGGCCGTGGGTGACGGTGCGGGACCTCAGCTCGGGCATGCGGTTTCACTCCCCATGAGTGCGGCTGTACGGTCAGCCGCGACTGCGGATATGGCTCAGATACGAGGCTACGCCCACTGCCCGCGATCCGGACAGCGCGTCCGGATGCCGGGACGGCGGGCTCATTCCTCGGTCAGGTACCGCTGCAGCGTGGGCGCGACGAGGGCCACGATCTTCTCCGGATCGGCGGACGCGAGGGGCTCCACCTGGACCACGTAGCGCAGGATCGCGATGCCCACCATGTGGGAGGCGGCGAGCTCGGCGCGGAAGGTCGGGTCGGGCACGTCGAGGTCGGCGGCCACGCGCTCCAGGACCCGCCGCAGCACCAGGCCCCGCAGCACCTTCGCGGCCGCCTCGTGCGTGAGCGCGGAGCGGATCACGGCGAGCAGCGGGACCCGGGTGACCGGGTTCTCCCAGACGCCCAGGAAGTAGCGGGCCAGGCGCTCGCCGATGCCGTCCGGTCCCTCGCCGATGATCGCGGGGACCACCAGGGCGGGCTCGAGGCTGACCTCGATGGCGGCGGCGAACAGGTCGTCCTTGCTGCCGAAGTAGTGGTGGACCAGCGCCGGGTCGACGCCGGCGACCTTCGCGATGCCGCGGACGGACGTCTTGTCGTACCCGCGCTCCGCGAACACCTCGCGGGCGGCGAGCCGGATGCGCTCCTGGGTGCCGGGGCCGTCGTCGGCCTCGTCCTGCCGGGGGCGGCCGGGGCCGCGGCGGCGGGGCTTGGGGGTGCCGGCGGCGTCGGTCACGGGCGGCGGGCCCCGTCGCGCTCGGCGGTGGCGAGGTGCAAGCGGGTGAAGGCCAGCGCCTCGGCGAGATCGGCCTCGCGCTCGGCGGAGGACATCGCCCGGCGGGTGTTGACCTCGATCACCACGTGCCCGTCGAACGAGGTCCGCGCGAGGCTCTCCAGCAGCTCGGCGCACGGCTGCGTGCCGCGGCCCGGGACCAGGTGCTCGTCCTTGGCCGATCCGTTCCCGTCGGCGAGGTGGATGTGAGCGAGCCGGTCGCCCATCCGGTCGATCATCGCGGCGGCATCGGTGCGGGCCGTCGCGGTGTGCGACAGGTCGACGGTGAAGTGGCGGTAGTCGTCCTTCGTCACGTCCCACTCGGGGGCGTACGCGAGCATCTCGCGGTCGCGGTAGCGCCAGGGGTACATGTTCTCGACGGCGAACCGGACGTCGGTCTCGTCGGCCATCCGCCAGATGCCGGTGACGAAGTCCCGCGCGTACTGGCGCTGCCAGCGGAACGGCGGATGGACGACCACGGTGCTCGCCCCGAGCCGCTCGGCCGCCGCCTGGGCGCGCTGCAGCTTGGTCCACGGGTCGGTGGACCAGACCCGCTGGGTGATCAGAAGGCAGGGCGCGTGCACGGCCAGGATCGGCACCCCGTGGTGGTCCGACAGCCGGCGCAGGGCGTCGACGTCCTGACTGACCGGGTCCGTCCAGACCATGACCTCGACGCCGTCGTAACCGAGGCGCGCGGCGATCTCGAAGGCGGTCGCCGTCGACTCCGGATAGACGGAGGCGGTGGAGAGGGCGACTTTCGCGCTCGGGACACGGACTGGTTCTGCCACGGAGACAGGGTACGGGCCCGGGGGCGGGGGTCGCCGTGACGGGGGACACGGGGGCGGGGGCGGGGGCGGGGGCGGATCGGGGGGTGGGGGGGTGGGGGGTGGGGTCGGGTGGGCGGGAGCCAGTTGATCGGCATCAGGGATGGGTATGGGGGTTTCCCGTCAGTCTCATCGTCTCTCCGGTTCGTGCCGGTCCCTCAAGGGCGCTCCTTCGTCGCGTCGCTACGCGATGGCCTTCGGCCACCCTTGACCGACCGTCCCGCCCCGGAAAGTCGAAGACTGCCGGGAAGCCCCCAAAAGAACGAGCCGGGTGCTTCTTTTCAGGGACGGGGCGGTCGGAGATGCCCGACCCGGTCGGGCGCAAGAGGCACGTCCGACAGACGGGGCCCATCCAGACCGGCCCGCGTCGGTGGGCGCGCCACATCGCTACGCGCTCCTCACCTCTCGGCGTCCGACGACCGTCTTGGGCTGGGCATGAGCCGCCCACGACCTCGGTTCGGCACTCGACATGCGTCCGACGACCGCCTGGGGCTGGGCATGAGCCGCCCACAGCCTCAGCACACTCTCTTTGACTGCGACCGACGGCCGTCAGGGGCTGGTGAGAGGGACTGACGGCTGATTCCTCGGCTGAGCTGAGGTGGGGGCGGGTCAGGGCGAGGACGAGACCATAAACCGGCACCCATAGGCGCCCACTCGCGCTGACCCGAGTACACCTCGGAATAGCCGCTGTCCGACGCCCGGTCGCAACCGAACCTCCGGCACGCGCGTCGAACAGATCATGGGACGCGAATGGCTTTTCTCCCTCATACCCCTGACGATCGGGTCGGTGTTCCTCGCCTTCGGCGTGTACGGCCTGCGCCGTGCCAGCCTGATTCGCCGGAAAGGCGTCACGGCACGGGCTCGGATCGTGCGTCACAAGACCAGCCGGGGCGATGAGGGCGCGACGTACTACCACCCGGTCGCGGCCTGGACGGCCCGGGACGGACGCGCCTGCGAATACGAATCCCAATTTGGCCGCGGATCGGTCGGAGGCGCCTTCCGCGTCGGAGCGAACGTCACGGTCCGATACGACCCCGATCAGCCCGACCGGTTCGCGATCGAGGGCTGGGACACGAAGACGGTCGCCCTGCTGTTCACCGGACTGGGGTCGCTCGTCACGGTGGGCACCGTGACGGTATTGCTCGTCCGGCTCCTCACGCTCTGAACGCCAACGCATCCGTGCCGGACCGAGCTCGTGGGCGGCTTATGCCCAGCCCCAGGAGGGTCGCTGACGCTGAGAGGTGAGGAGCGCGTAGCGATTGGACGCGCTCCCCGATCCGGCCGATGGCTGTGATGGGCCCCGCCTGTCGGTCGTGCCTCTTGCGCCCGACCGGGCCGGGCATCTCTGACCGCCCCGTCCCTGAAAGCTTGGACCGGCCCGTTCTTTTGGGGGCTTCCCGGCAGTCTTCGACTTTCCGGGGCGGGACGGTCGGTCAAGGGTGGCCGAAGGCCATCGCGCAGCGACGCGAGGAACGAGCGCCCTTGAGGGACCGGCCCGAACCGGAGAGACGATGAGACTGACGGGAAACCCCCTACGCGACTGTGATGCCGCCCGAGCAGCTCCCGCCGCCGAAGCCCCCGACCAGCGTCACGACCCCGCCCCCGAAGGCCCCCTCACACCCCCGGCGCCGGCATGTGGTCCAGCCTGCGGAGGATCACGCCCTCGCGGAGGGCCCACGGGCAGATCTCCAGGTCGTCCACGCCGAAGATGTCCATCACGCCCTCCGCCACCAGCGCACCCGCCAGGAGCTGGTTCGCCCGGCCCTCCGAGACGCCCGGGAGGGCCGAGCGCTGGGCCGTGGTCATCGCCGCCAGGCGCGGGACCCACTCCTCCAGGGACTTGCGGCTCAGGTCCCGCTGTACGTACAGGCCCTCCGCCGAGCGGGCCGCGCCCGCGATGCGGGCCAGCTGCTTGAAGGTCTTCGAGGTCGCCACCACGTGGTCCGGCGTACCGAAACGGCTGAACTCCCCGAACGTGCGGGCGATCTCCGCCCGCACATGTCGCCGTAGCGCCCGGATGTCCAGCGCGTCCGGCGGGTCGCCCGGGAGCCAGCCCGAGGTGAGGCGGCCCGCGCCCAGCGGGAGGGAGACGGCCGCGTCCGGGTCCTCGTCGATCCCGTACGCGATCTCCAGCGAGCCGCCGCCGATGTCCAGGACCAGCAGTTTCCCGGCGGACCAGCCGAACCAGCGGCGGGCCGCGAGGAAGGTGAGCCGGGCCTCGTCCTCGCCGCTGAGCACCGGCAGGTCGACGCCGGTCTCCACCCGGATCCGCGCCAGGACCTCGTCCGCGTTCGTGGCCTCGCGTACGGCGCTGGTCGCGAAGGGGAGGACGTCCTCGCACCCCTTGTCCTCCGCGGCCTGCACCGCGTCGCCGATCACCGAGACGAGACGCTCGACGCCCTCGGGAGTGACGGCGCCGTGCTCGTCGAGCAGCTCCGCCAGCCGCATCTCCACCTTGTGCGAGTGCGCCGGCTGCGGGCGCGCGCCGGGGTGCGCGTCCACCACCAGAAGATGGACCGTATTCGAACCCACATCCAGGACACCGAGTCTCATAGGGGGAAACGCTACTGCGAGGAAGACACGGGGGTTGTGTAAGGGGCGCATAGGCTTGGGTTTGTGCCAAATACGAAGAAGGCCAACAAGACCCGGTCGCAGAAGGACACGGGCAAGGACACCGTCAAGGGCAAGGCCAAGGCCAAGGGCGGCAAGGACAAGGTCGTGGTCGTGGCCGACGAGAAGGGGCTCGACTTCCCCCGGGCCTGGGTGGAGTTCCCCGATCCCGCCGACGACGAGCAGGTCTTCCGCTGTGACCTGACCTGGCTGACCTCCCGCTGGACCTGCATCTTCGGCAGCGGCTGCCAGGGCATCCAGGCGGGCCGGGCGGACGACGGCTGCTGCACGCTCGGTGCGCACTTCTCCGACGACGAGGACGAGCAGCGCGTCGCGCAGCACGTGGCCCGGCTGACGCCGGAGCTGTGGCAGTTCCACGACGTCGGCAGCGAGAGCGGGTGGACGCAGCACGACGACGACGGGGAGAAGCAGACCCGCCGCTGGGACGGGGCGTGCATCTTCCTGAACCGGCCGGGGTTCCCCGCCGGGGCCGGCTGCTCGCTCCACATCCTCGCGGTGAAGGAGGGCCGGGAGCCGCTGGAGACCAAACCGGACGTGTGCTGGCAGCTGCCGATCCGCCGGACCTACGACTGGATCGACCGGCCCGACGACACCCGTGTGCTGCAGGTGTCGATCGGTGAGTACGACCGCCGCGGCTGGGGTCCGGGCGGCCACGACCTGCACTGGTGGTGCACGTCGGCCACCTCGGCGCACGGTGCCGGGGAGCCGGTGTACGTGTCGTACCGCCCCGAGCTGATCGAGCTGATGGGCAAGGAGGGGTACGACGCGCTGGTGGAGCTGTGCGAGGCGCGGCTGGCCTCGCTGCTGCCGATGGCCCCGCACCCGGCGGATCCTGCCTGACCGGACGCCCTCTCAGGGGCCCGGTGTCGCGGACGGGACCGGGTCCGGGTCGGGGGAAACCGTTCCGCCTGAGCCCTCCGTCGGGGTGGGCGAGGCGGTCGGGGACGGCGGCGGGATCGTCGGGTCCGTCGGGGACGGGGCCGGCGTGGGCGGCTGCGTCGGGTCCGGCGAGGGCGGCGGGGTCGCGGGCTGCGTCGGGTTCGGGGTGGGCGGTGCGGGCGTCGACGCGGGGCGGCCCCGGCCCTGGATGGAGACCACGGCGCCGCTCGGGTCGACCCCGACCCGGGCCGTCCAGGCGCCGACGGGCTGGGCCTCGGGGTCCACGGCGATCCGTAGGGTGACCGATTCTCCTGGGGCCAGCGTGCCCGCGGTCCGGCTCGCGCGCAGCCAGGGCGCGTCGGACCAGAGCCGCCAGTCCACCGGGGCGCTCCCGGTGGCGGTGAGGGTGAGCAGGGTGACCGCGCCCCGGGCAGAGGCGGCCACGGCGAGTTGGCCCGGCCGGCCGGGATGGTCGGGGGTCGCCGGCGGGCCGGTGCTGATCACTTCGACGGAGACGTCGGAGGCGGTGTCGCTCTGGGCGAAGCCGGGGCCGCCGGTGGTGGTGGCGTTGCCGGCGTTCTCGTAGGCGGTCAGCGGGCGGCCGTCGGTCCGCGCGGTCGGCAGCTCGGACTCGCTGGCGGAGATACGGGTGGAGTCACCGCCGGCGGGCTCGCCCGTGCCGGGGTCACCGCGGTACGCCGCCCACAGCGCCAGGGCCGGGGCGGCGACGACGGTGGCGACCACGGTGGTGGTCACGACCCGGGCGCGCAGCCGGTCACGGCGGGCGGCGCGGTCCCTGGGGTCCATCGGGAAGCCGGTGCGGTCGAAGCGCGGGGCGGGTCCGCGGCCGCGGACCCGGCCGGAGCGGAGCATCGCCGCGTGGACGGCGGTGCGGGGGGCGGGTACGAGGGGGAGGGCGGCGGTGTTGATGCCGCCGGAGCCGGGCCAGGGGCCCGCGGCACCGACGCGTTCGGCGGCACGCCGGCAGCGGGGGCAGTCGTCGACGTGGCGGACGAGCTCGGCGCGCAGGGTGCTGGAGAGCAGGACGTTGCCGTCGCCTTCGTCGCCGGTGAGCCGGGAGACGCTGGGGCAGTTGCCGGTCTCGACGACGGCGAGGGCGGCGCGGGTGCGCTCCACCTCGCAGGCGGCGCCGGAGAGCAGCTCGCGGGCGGCGGCCGGGGGTGTGCCGAGGACGGCGGCGAGTTCGGGGACGCCGAGGCGGTGGCGGACGGCGAGTTCGAGGGCCTCGCGCTGCTCGGGGGTGGTGCCGGCGGCTTCGGGCCAGGCGAGCCGGGCCAGCTCGGTACGGCGATAGGCGCTCACGTCAAGAGGACGGTGGGCTTCCTGGCCGTGGCCCGGTGCCGTGTCGCCGCCCGGCGCACGGTCGCGCTCCGCGTGCTCCGGCGCACGCCGGGTGGAATGCGCTCCCTGTCGCGTGCGCCGTTGCTCCGCCAGCCGGTGCAGGCACCCCCAGCGGGCGAGCGCGTAGAGCCAGGCGCGCCGGTCCCCCTCGTCGGGGCAGCGGCCGGGATGCCGTTCGGCGACGGCGAGGACGTCCCCGAGCACGTCGGTCGCGGTGTCGTGGTCGCACAGGACCGACAGGCAGTACGTGAACAGGCCGTCCAGGTAGGGCTCGTGCCGGAACGGCGGCGGCTGCTCGCCCTCGTGGGGCGTGCGCCCGTGCGCCCGGTGTGCGCCGGTGCGCGGTGAGGAGTGTGCCTGGCTGCTGCTGTTCACCTGGCGACCGTAGGCGGCACGCCGGTGACGCCCTGGAAGCCTTCACCACAATTGGCCCTTACGGGTGAACAGATCGGTGAGGCGCTGACGCGGGCCCTGACGCGCGGGGCAACGCGGCCTCTCCGCCGTCGCGGCCGGCGCCCTGACCACCGTCCCCGACCGCCGTCGCGAGCGGCAGCCCGGTCCTGGCTGTCGGTGGGGGCGGCTACCGTGAGCGGCATGGCTGCCCGCACTGCTCGTTCATCCGCCAAGGACCGGCCGTCCTACCGCTGTACCGACTGCGGCTGGACGACCGCGAAGTGGCTCGGCCGCTGTCCCGAGTGCCAGGCCTGGGGCACCGTCGAGGAGATGGGCGCGCCCGCCGTGCGGACCACCGCCGCCGGCCGGGTCTCGACGGCCGCCGTTCCGATCGCGCAGGTCGACGGCCGGACGGCGACCGCCCGCAGCACCGGCGTCGACGAGCTGGACCGGGTCCTCGGCGGCGGGCTCGTGCCCGGCGCCGTCGTGCTGCTCGCCGGTGAGCCCGGCGTCGGGAAGTCCACGCTGCTGCTGGACGTCGCGGCCAAGGCGGCCAGCGACGAGCACCGCACGCTGTACGTCACGGGCGAGGAGTCGGCGAGCCAGGTGCGGCTGCGCGCCGACCGGATCAACGCCCTCAGCGATCACCTCTATCTGGCCGCCGAGACCGATCTGTCCGCCGTGCTCGGGCACCTCGACGCCGTGAAGCCCTCCCTGCTGGTCCTGGACTCCGTACAAACCGTCGCCTCCCCCGAGATCGACGGCGCGCCCGGCGGCATGGCCCAGGTCCGGGAGGTGGCCGGGGCGCTGATCCGGGCCTCCAAGGAGCGCGGGATGGCCACCCTCCTCGTCGGCCACGTGACCAAGGACGGGGCCATCGCCGGGCCCCGCCTGCTGGAGCACCTCGTCGACGTGGTGCTGAGCTTCGAGGGTGACCGGCACGCCCGGCTGCGGCTGGTGCGCGGCATCAAGAACCGGTACGGGGCCACCGACGAGGTCGGCTGCTTCGAGCTGCACGACGAGGGGATCACCGGGCTCGCCGACCCGAGCGGGCTGTTCCTGACCCGGCGCGCCGAGGCCGTTCCCGGCACCTGCCTGACCGTGACCCTGGAGGGAAAGCGTCCGCTGGTCGCCGAGGTGCAGGCGCTGACCGTGGACTCGCAGATCCCCTCCCCCCGGCGGACGACCTCGGGCCTGGAGACCTCGCGCGTCTCGATGATGCTCGCGGTGCTGGAGCAGCGCGGCCGGATCACCGCGCTCGGCAAGCGCGACATCTACAGCGCCACCGTGGGCGGCGTGAAGCTCACCGAGCCGGCCGCCGACCTGGCGATCGCGCTCGCGCTGGCCTCCGCCGCCAGTGACGTCCCGCTGCCGAAGAACCTCGTGGCGATCGGCGAGGTCGGTCTGGCCGGCGAGGTGCGGCGGGTGACCGGCGTGCAGCGGCGGCTCGCGGAGGCGCACCGGCTGGGGTTCACGCACGCGCTGGTCCCGGCGGATCCGGGCAAGGTGCCGGCCGGGATGAAGGTCATCGAGGTGGCCGACATGGGCGACGCGCTACGGGTGTTGCCGCGCGGCCGGTCCCGTACGCCGGCCAGGGAGCGGTCCGCGGAGTAACACGCCCGGGGGCTGAGCCGGGGAGACGGCGGGGACGGGCCGGCGGCGACCCGGGGACTCCCCCGGCGGGACGATCCCCTGGTCAGGGGGTCCGTACGGGGCCCTGCCGGGCCGTACCTGGCCAAGCCACGGCGGGGCCGCGGCGCGCGCCGGTAGACTTCGGGATGGTCCGCCCGGCCGTACGCACGTCCTCGTGCCCGCGGCGCTGGGCGGCGCAACCCGCGACCGGAGGAGTGCAGTGGCAGCCAAGGACGGGGCAGCAGCATCCGGCAAGTCGGGCGCCAGCTCCAAGCAGGAGGCCATGATGCGCGCCTCGCTGAGCGCGGTCGCACCAGGTCAGCCGCTGCGTGACGGCTTGGAACGGATCGTCCGCGGCAACACCGGAGGGCTCCTCGTCCTCGGTATGGACAAGAGCGTCGAGGCGATGTGCACCGGCGGCTTCGTCCTGGACGTGGAGTTCACCGCGACCCGGCTGCGCGAGCTGTGCAAGCTCGACGGCGCGCTCATCCTCGACAAGGACATCACCAAGATCTTGCGGGCCGGTGTGCAGCTGGTGCCGGACGCGTCGATCCCGACGGAGGAGACGGGCACGCGGCACCGAACGGCCGACCGCGTCTCCAAGCAGTGCGGCTTCCCGGTGGTGTCGGTGTCGCAGTCGATGCGGCTGATCGCGCTGTACGTGGACGGGGAGCGGCGGGTCCTGGAGGAGTCCGGGGCGATCCTGTCGCGGGCGAACCAGGCACTGGCCACGCTGGAGCGGTACAAGCTGCGCCTCGACGAGGTCGCGGGCACGCTGTCGGCGCTGGAGATCGAGGACCTGGTCACCGTCCGCGACGTGACGGCGGTCGCCCAGCGGCTGGAAATGGTCCGCCGGATCGCGACCGAGATCGCCGAGTACGTGGTCGAACTGGGCACGGACGGGCGACTGCTGTCGTTGCAGCTGGACGAGCTGACGGTCGGGATCGAGCAGGAGCGGGAGCTGGTCATCCGGGACTACGTGCCGGAGCCGACGGCGAAGCGTTCCCGCACGGTGGACGAGGCGCTGGCGGAGCTGGACGCGCTGACGCACCCGGAGCTGCTGGAGCTGGCGATCGTGGCGCGGGCGCTGGGGTACACGGGCTCGCCCGAGACCCTGGACTCGGCCGTGTCGCCGCGCGGGTACCGGCTGCTGGCGAAGGTGCCGAGGCTGCCGGGCGCGATCATCGAGCGGCTCGTGGAGCACTTCGGCGGGCTGCAGAAGCTGCTCGCCGCGAGCGTCGACGACCTGCAGACGGTCGACGGGGTGGGCGAGGCCCGTGCGCGCAGCGTCCGCGAGGGCCTGTCCCGCCTGGCCGAGTCGTCCATCCTGGAGCGCTACGTCTGACGTTCGCCCGCCCCGCCGCCGGGTCGTGCGGCGGGACACCCCCTAGTCCTGCTTGAGGACGAACGAGGTGCGGGCGACCGGCATGCCCGGGGCCTTGACCTCGACCACGTAGGTGTCCGGAGCCGCTGCCCCCGCCGGAGGCGTCTGGCACTGGTCGGCCGCGCTGAACCGGCGGTCCCAGTCCAGCGACTGCTTCGTCTCGCCCTGCGCCGGGAGCCGGAAGAAGGCGTTGCCCGCGCCCGCCGGGCAGTCCGCCGAGGACCACACCGCCTTGCTGCTGCTCGCCTGAAGGATGGTCAGGACCGCCCGCTTCGGGCCGAGGTCGACCTTGCAGGTCGTTCCGGAGGTGTTGCGGGCGACCAGCTCGAGGCGGGGCTTCTCGTTCGCCTCGTACTCGTTCTTTGCGCTCTTGACCTCCCACTGCAGCGCACCCGGCGCGCAGGTGGGGAGCGGGGAGTCCGCCGGGACCTGGGCCGGGCCGCCCGCGGCGCCGCCGGAGCCCGAGCCGCCGTTCGAGCCCGTGCCGCCGCCCGGTTCGCCGTTCTTGCCCGCGCCGCCCGTGGAGTCGCCCTCGGAGCCGGTGCTGCCACCGCCGCCCGACTCCGGGCGCCCGCCCGGGGCCGCGCTGATCGCGGGCCCGGTGCCGGCCGGGCCGGGGGTGATCGAGCCGACGGGATCGGGGCGGCCCTGGCCCTTTCCGTTCGTACTCGTCCTCCCCCCACCGGAACTGACGGTCCATACGGCGAGGAGCGCGAGGAGCGCGACAACAGAAGCCAGCACAGCCCTCCGTCGCCAGTAGATGGAGGAGGGGAGCGGCCCGACCGGATTGCGCAGAGATCCCACGGACGGAACTTTACGAGAGTTCGCGGCCCGATCGGTGCCCCACATGCCGCGCAGCGGGCTCGATTTGCCGATGATCATCCTGCGGGCGCAATCACGGGCGCCGGGATCCGGCCAAACGGCTGACGTGGAGATTGGGCCGCTTTGAGTACGTTCGGTAACCATGGGCACTCTCCGGTCTCTACCGCGGCGGCACCCAGCCCGTGGCATTGCCCGCAGGTACGGTCACCGCCGCCGCGCGGGCGGGCGGCAAGGCGGCCGTCGTCCGGTGCACCGGTCCCGGTCCGGCGCGCCGAGGGAGGCGAAACGTGCCAGGATGCCGTCTGCCATGACTGCATCTCCCGTTTCCTCCACGGCCGTATCCGCCGACTCCTGCCACGCGCTGCACTCCCCTGTCATCGCCTGGTTCGACGAGCACGCCCGCGACCTGCCCTGGCGCCGCCCCGAGGCCGGCCCCTGGGGGGTCATGGTCAGCGAGTTCATGCTCCAGCAGACGCCCGTCAGCCGGGTGCTGCCGGTCTACGAGCAGTGGCTCGCCCGGTGGCCCCGCCCCGCGGACCTGGCCGCCGAGGCCCCCGGCGAGGCCGTGCGGGCCTGGGGCCGGCTCGGTTACCCGCGCCGCGCGCTGCGCCTGCACGGGGCGGCCGTGGCGATAACGGAACGGCACGGGGGCGACGTACCGCGGGACCACGCCCAGTTGCTCTCCCTGCCCGGCATCGGCGAGTACACGGCGGCGGCCGTGGCCTCCTTCGCGTACGGGCAGCGGCACGCCGTCCTCGACACGAACGTCCGGCGGGTCTTCGCGCGCACCGCGACCGGGGTCGAGTACCCGCCGAACGCGACGACCGCCGCCGAGCGGCGCCTCGCCCGGGCCCTGCTGCCCGAGGACGAGGAGACCGCGGCCCGCTGGGCGGCCGCCTCGATGGAGCTCGGGGCGCTGGTGTGCACGGCCAAGAGCCCCGACTGCGCGCGCTGCCCGGTGGCCGGGCTGTGCGCGTGGCGCCTCGCCGGGAAGCCGGCGCACGAGGGTCCGCCACGACGCGGGCAGACGTACGCCGGGACCGACCGGCAGGTGCGCGGCAAGCTCCTCGCCGTGCTCCGCGAGGCGGCGGGCGCCGTTCCGCAGGCCGTGCTCGACACGGTCTGGGACGAGCCGGTGCAGCGGGCCCGGGCGCTGGACGGGCTGGTGTCCGACGGGCTGGTGGAACCCCTGGACGGAGGTCTCTACCGGCTGCCGCAGGCCGTCCCGCAGACCCGGTAGAAGCTGACGCGGACATTCCGCTTCCTGCCGGGAAACCGCAGCTCACGGGGGTTGTTACACAACCTATGGGTGTCCGTGCGTCCACCGAAGGCTGGCTCGCACAGGGCCGTGACAACCCCTCCGTACCTTCGGATCCGTAAGGCAGCGGATGAGCGGTGGACGGCAGCGGAGGCGGTCAGAGATGGCGCACGGCGAGGTACTCGAATTCGAGGAGTACGTACGCACCCGGCAGGACGCGCTGCTGCGCAGTGCCCGGCGCCTGGTCCCGGACCCCACCGACGCCCAGGACCTCCTGCAGACCGCACTCGTGCGCACCTACGGCCGCTGGGACGGCATCGCCGACAAGTCCCTGGCCGACGCCTACCTGCGCCGGGTCATGATCAACACCCGTACCGAGTGGTGGCGCGCCCGCAAACTCGACGAGGTCCCCACCGAGCAGCTCCCCGACGCCTCGGTCGAGGACGGCTCCGACCAGCGCGCCGACCGCGCCCTCCTCATGGACATCCTCAAGGTTCTCGCGCCCAAGCAGCGCAGCGTGGTCGTGCTGCGACACTGGGAGCAGATGAGCACCGAGGAAACGGCCGCGGCGCTCGGGATGTCGGCGGGAACCGTGAAGAGCACCCTGCACCGCGCACTGGCCCGCCTCCGTCAGGAGCTGGAGAGCCGGGACCTGGACATGCGCGCTCTGGAGCGCGGGGACCACACCATGCGGTACGAGGGGCGTGAGCGGTGCGCGGCCTGAACGGCCAAGGTTTGTCCGGAGGTTCTCTGGTGCTGATGTCGGCGGGGACGGTCGTCCTCGTCGGCACTGCCGTGTTCGCGGTCGGTTGCGCCACCGGCGGCACCGGCCTGCGCGACGGCGGGCCGGCCCGCACCGACGCCATGGCCAAGAGCGTGCCCTCGGGGCCGGCCTCCGAGGACTCCTCCCCGGGCTCGGCCACCCCGTCGGGCCCGCCGCTGAAGAAGGTCGACCCCGTCGCACTGCTCATGAAGGACCCCAAGGTCAGCGCCGAGGTCAAACGGGACCTCAAGCCCTGCTCGGGCAAGGAGTACCCCGTGGACGTGAGCTACGGGAAGGTCACCGGCAGCTCCGTCGGGGACATCGTCGTCAACGTCCTGTCCTGCGCCGACGCACTGGGGCGCGGAAGTTACGTGTACCGGGCCGACGGCGCGACGTACGAGAATGTGTTCTCGGACGAACAGCCACCCGTCTACGCGGAGATCGACCGGGGCGACCTGGTGGTCACGAAGCAGGTGTACGGAAAGAGCGACGCGCTCGCCTATCCGACCGGCGAGGACGTGATCACGTACCGCTGGAACGGGGAGAAGTTCACCGAGCAGGACCGAGTTCACTCGGAGTACAGCAACGTGGTCGACGGCGGTGTCCAGCCCGCCCCGGCCACGAGTCAGAAGCACTGAGCACAGAAGAACCGAGGCGAGGCTCCCGCATGGCCGAGACCCATGTCCTGTTCGTGGAGGACGACGACGTCATCCGTGAGGCCACGACCCTGGCGCTGGAACGCGACGGGTTCGTGGTCACGGCCATGCCCGACGGCCTGTCCGGGCTGGAGTCCTTCCGCGCGAACCGGCCCGACATCGCCCTGCTGGACGTGATGGTCCCGGGCATGGACGGCGTGAGCCTGTGCCGCCGCATCCGCGACGAGTCCACCGTCCCGGTGATCATGCTGTCGGCGCGCGCCGACTCCATCGACGTGGTGCTGGGCCTGGAGGCGGGCGCCGACGACTACGTCACCAAGCCCTTCGACGGGTCCGTGCTCGTCGCCCGGATCCGCGCCGTGCTGCGCCGCTTCGACCACTCGGGCGGCCCGCAGAACGGCGGCCCGGGCGCGGCCGACAACGGATCGGACGCCGAGCGCGGGGTGCTGTCCTTCGGCGACCTGGAGGTGGACACCGAGGGCATGGAGGTCCGCCGGGCGGGCGCCGCCGTGGCGCTGACGCCGACCGAGATGCGGCTGCTGCTGGAGTTCTCCTCGGCGCCCGGCACCGTCCTGTCGCGCGACCGCCTGCTGGAGCGGGTCTGGGACTACGACTGGGGCGGCGACACCCGCGTCGTCGACGTCCACGTCCAGCGCCTGCGCACCAAGATCGGCCAGGACCGGATCGAAACGGTCCGGGGCTTCGGATACAAGCTCAAGGCATGAGACGGTTCACCCTCCGTACGGGGATCCGCTGGAAGATCACCGTCGCCATCGCCTCCGTGGGCGCCCTCGTCACGATCGCGCTGAGCCTGGTGGTGCACAGCGCTGCCCGTGTGTCGATGCTGGAGAGCGCCCGCGGGGTGCAGCTGGACCGCGTGCAGTTCATCTCCCGCAACGCCGAGGCCGGGCGCAAGCCGCCCATGGGGGCCAAGCTCAACGACCCCGAACTGCCCGCCGAGCTGCGGCACAAGGTGCAGTCGGGGCGGCGCGGGACCTATATCCAGGAACGGCCGCGCGGGGTGCCCGAGGTGTGGGCCGCCGTGCCGCTCGGGAACGGGCAGGTGCTGTCGCTGCACACACCGCTGCGCGAGAGTGCCGATCTGATCCCCGACCTGGACCGGGCCCTGGTCATCGGCGGGCTGTCCGCCGTGATCGCCGGCTCGGCGCTCGGCGTGCTCATCGGCGGGCAGATCTCACGCCGGCTGCGCAAGGCCGCGGCCGCCGCGCAGCGGGTGGCGCACGGTGATCCCGACGTACGCGTACGGGACGCGGTCGGTGGCGTCGTCCGGGACGAGACGGACGACCTCGCGCGGGCCGTGGACGCCATGGCCGATGCCCTCCAGCAGCGGCTGGAGGCCGAGCGGCGGGTGACCGCGGACATCGCGCACGAACTGCGGACTCCGGTGACGGGCCTGCTCACGGCAGCGGAACTGCTGCCTCCGGGGCGGCCGACCGAGCTGGTGCGGGACCGGGCGCAGGCCTTGCGTGCGCTGGTCGAGGACGTGCTGGAGGTGGCGCGGCTGGACAGCGCGTCGGAGCGGGCCGAGCTCCAGGAGGTGGCGCTGGGCGAGTTCGTGAGCCGGCGGGTGACCTCGCTGATGCCGGAGGCGACCGTACGGATCGTCGCGGACGAGATCGTCAGCACCGACCCGCGGCGCCTGGAGCGGATCCTGGGGAACCTGCTGGCCAATGCGGCGCGGTACGGGCAGCCGCCGGTCCAGGTCGACGTCGAGGGCCGGGTCGTACGGGTCCGGGACCACGGGCCGGGCTTCCCGGAGGCCCTGCTGCGCGAGGGGCCGAGCCGCTTCCGCACCGGGTCGACGGACCGCGCGGGCGTGGGGCACGGGCTGGGGCTGACCATCGCGGAGGGTCAGGCGCGGGTGCTGGGCGCCCGGCTGACCTTCCGCAACGTGGCCTCCCCGGGCGGCGTGGAGCGCGCGGGCGCGGCGGCCGGCGCGGTGGCGGTGCTGTGGCTTCCGGAACACGCGCCGACGGCGACGGGCAGCTTCCCGATCCTCAAGCTGCCGCAGGGGTGAACCGGGGCGGGTCGGGCGGGACGGGTACCGGGCCGTACCCGCACACGGGTGCGTGACTTAGCATCCGTGGCATGACCGACGGTACGAATCCCCCGAGCCACCCGCAGCCCGAGCCCGCTCCCGGGAGCGGCGGATACGGGTTCCCGCCGGGACCGCCCGCGCAGGGCGAGTACGGCCACCCGACCGCAGCCGGCAGCTACGGCTATCCGCAGAGCGGGCAGCCGAACCCGTACCAGCAGCAGGACGCGGCCGGCAGCTACGGCTACCCGCCGGCCCACCAGGGTTACCCGGGTGGACCCGGCCAGTCGGACATACCCGGCGCGTCGCAGCAGCCGAACTGGGAGGCCATGGCCGACCGTTCGGCGGCCGAGCGGCGCAGGAAGCGGCTGTGGATGCTGGGCGGCGGGGTGACCGTACTGGCACTGCTGGCCGGTGGTGGAACGTTCTTCCTGATGGGCGACGGCGGTGACGAGGGGGGCCAGCCGGACGCCCAGCCCACACAGTCCGGCTCGCCCGAACCGGGCGAGTCCTCGCCGGCGGCCTACACCGCCACCGTCGCGGGCGACGACACCCTGCTGCGCGACAGCTACGGCAAGATGGGCATCAGGCTGGGCCCCGACCTCAAGATCGGCACGCTGGGCAAGCGGTTCCAGGTCATCGGCAAGGGCAACGGGAACTCGTGGGGGCAGTCGGCCGAGCCGGTCGTGGACGTGACCAAGAGCTTCACCGTCACGGCCCGCGTCTACAACTCCGCCCCCAAGGGTTCGCGGATCGTCATGAGCCAGGGCGACGGGGAGTCCTTCTCCTTCGAGCTCGGCGTGAACGAGGTGAACGGCAAGCAGGCCTGGATCTTCCGCGTGCAGACGGGCGACAAGGGCGCCGCGGCCACCACCCGGACCGTCACCGCGGAGGGGCTCGGCATGGTGAAGACCCCCACGCTGCTGATGGCCACCTATGACGCCGAGAAGAAGGCCATCGCCCTCTACGTGGACGGCAAGAAGGCCGGCGAGACCCCGGTGCCGCCCATCTGGCAGGCCCCCGGTCCGCTCCAGCTCGGCCGGTCCAAGCACCACAACATCTGGACCGGTCCGTGGCAGGGCGCGCTGCACAACATCAAGACCTACGGCATGGCCTTCACGGAGGAGCAGGCCGCCGGGTACAAGGAGGGGAAGCTCGACCCATCGCCGAAGCCGACCCATGCCTGGCTGCTCACCTGATCGGTGAGCAGGGCGGGTCGGCCGGTACGACGTGCGCCGCGGGGGCGGCGGTCGGGACGGGTCAGACGCTGACGCCGTTGGTGCGCAGGAAGGCCACCGGGTTGACGGCGGAGCCGTAGTTCGGGGTGGTGCGGATCTCGAAGTGCAGGTGCGGGCCGCTGGAGTTGCCGGTGTTGCCGGACAGGGCGATCCGCTGCGAGGCCTTGAGCTTCTGGCCGATCTTGACCTGGATCTTCGACAGGTGCGCGTACTGCGAGTACGTGTTGTTCGCGTGCTTGATCACGATGGCGTTGCCGTACGCGGGGCCGTCACCGCCGCCGTTCGGGCCGGCCTTGACGACGACGCCGGCGGCCGCGGCCTTGACCGGGGTGCCGACCGCGACGGCGAAGTCCTGGCCGGAGTGCTTGTGGGACCACATGGTGCCGCCCTTGCCGAAGGTGGCGGACAGCGTGTACTTCTCCAGCGGCTTGTCCCACAGGCCGGTCTTGGAGGCGCCCGCGGCACCCGCGGCGCCGGCCGCCTTGGCGGTGACGGCGGTCTGCGGGGCGTCTGCGAACGCGGCGGTCGTGCCCGCCCCGAGGGCCAGCACCGCACCGAGAGCGGTGGTGCCGACAGCGATACGGGTACGACGGGTGTAGACGCGCTTCGCGAACATGTGCAGACCTCCGGGGCCGGGGACGAGGGGGGTTTCACGCCTGTCAGAGGCATGAAGTGACCCGGCACGATGAAGCGCGTGCCGGGCTGGCTCATCTTTGGTAACCCGAGCCCCCGTACTTCCCCAAACCTCCCCATTACTACCCGAACTCGTAGCGAGGTCCGGGCTCTCCGGCCTGTTGACGGCGGTTTTCCTGGGACTAAGGTCCCCTCCCGGGGCCCTTTGGATCTACGAATACGCGTAGTACGTCCGATTTGTTCTGTGCGGCTTGTCACCGGCGCCGGGACCATCGACCCACCGAACCGGGACCATCGGCGGGCAACCGCCACTACGCTCCGGCTCGTGGACGCATCGGTGGTGGGGATCCGGCTGGCCTCGGGGGTCGTGACACCCCTCGTCAGGAAACTCTTCCGGACCGAAGGAGCGGGAGCGGGCCTGGTGGACCGGCCGCACCGCATCTCTTCCTACCTCGCGTGGCGGGAGAAACGCGAACTCGACGCCGCGGACCTGCGCGGGCTCGCCGACCACCTGGTGAAGGAGGCCTTACGGGCCCCCGGGGAGCGGCCCCTGCCCCCGGGCGAGGAGGCGGGCGTCGCGGCCGCCCTCGCCGCCACCCTGCACGCGCTGGGCGACCTCACCCTCTCCGACGTGGAGGCCGTCCGCCTCGGGCCGCAGGCCTTCGCCCGCACGCTCCGGGCCGCCGCCCCGGATCCCGGGCTCTCCCGGGACGCCGGGCTCTTCCACGCACGGCTGGTGGACCTGGCCTGCCTGCACATCCTGAACTTCTTCACCCAGCGCTCCACCTTCGTGGCCGCGACCCTGGTCGAGCAGAGCCGGCTGCACGCCGAGACCATCGCCAAGGTGGACGAGCTGCTGACCCGCGTCCCCCGCCAGGACGGCCGCGACACCGCCTTCGAGGAGCGGTACCTGGACTACCTGGCCCGGCGCCACAGCACCCTCACCATCTTCGGCCTCGACCTGGCCCCGGGCTCCTCCCGCTGGCCGCTGGACACCGCGTACGTGAGCCTGGAGGTCTCCACCGCCCCCGTAACCGGGATGGACGCCGGCTCCGGGGCGGGCACCGGGGCCGAGGCGCTTCCCGCCCCCTACTCCCTGCCCGCCGACCGGCTGCTCGCCGAGCACCCCCGCGTCCTGCTGCGCGGCGAGGCCGGATCCGGCAAGACCACCCTCATCCAGTGGCTGGCCGTCTCCGCCGCCCGGACCCCGGGGGCGGGGATCATCCCGTTCGTCCTGCCGCTGCGCACCCTGACCCGGCACGGCGAGCGGCTGCCCGCGCCCCGCGACTTCCTCGCGGGCTGCCCGCTGGCCGGGGAGGCCCCGGGAGGCTGGGAGGGCCGGGTGCTGCGCGACGGGCGCGCCCTGCTGCTGGTCGACGGCATCGACGAGATCCCGGAGGCCGAGCGGGACCGCGCCCGGGACTGGCTGGCCGACCTGATCGCCGCCTGCCCGGGCAACCGCTGGCTGGTGACCTCCCGCCCCACGGCGGTCCGGCAGGACTGGCTGGCCGCCGTGGACTTCTCCGAGGTGACCCTGACCCCGATGAACCCGGCGAACGTACGGGCCTTCATCGAGCACTGGCACGCGGCCGCGGACCACACCCCGCCGGAGTACCGGGAGCAGCTGCTGGACTCCGTCGCCAAGAAGCCGGACCTGGCCAGGCTGGCCACCAATCCGCTGCTGTGCGGCATGATCTGCGCCCTGCACCGCGAACGCCGCGGCTTCCTGCCCTCGGGCCGCAAGGAGCTGTACGCGGCCTCCCTGTCCATGCTGCTCCACCGCCGCGACCGCGAGCGCGGCCTGCGGCTGCCGGACCTGGCCGAGGAACCCCAGCTCCAGCTGCTCCAGCGGCTCGCGTACTGGCTGATCCGCAACGGCCGCACGGAAATGGACCGCTCCCGGGCCGAGGCACTGATCGAGGACGCGCTGCCCGCCGTACCGGCCGCCGGCGTCCTGGGCGGCGCACCGGCCGTGTTCGCGCACTTCCTGGAACGCACCGGCCTGCTGCGGGCCCCGACGGAGAACAGCGTCGAGTTCGTCCACCGCACCTTCCAGGACTTCCTGGGGGCCCGGGCGGCCCTGGACGAGGGCGGCCTCGGCGAGCTGACCGGCCACGCGGAGGACGACCAGTGGGAGGACGTCATCCGCATGGCGGTGGCCCAGGGCCGCCCCCGCGACCGCGCCGAGATCATCCAGTCCCTGCTGGCCCGGAAATCCCAGCGGTCGGTCCTGCTCGCCCTGGCCTGCCTGGGGTACGCGGCCGAGCTGGCTCCCGCACTGCGCCGGGAGGTCCAGTGGCAGGCAGGCCGGCTGATCCCGCCCACCGGGGTGGGCACGGCGCGCGAGCTGGGGCGGATCGGACCGCTGATCCTGGAACTGCTCCCCCAGCCCGAACAGGTCCCCTCCGGTCCGGCGGCCCTGTACACGGTCCAGGCCGCGGGTGGGGTGGTGTCGGAGCTCGCGGTCCCCTTCCTCGCCGGCTTCGCCCAACACCCCGCCTACGAGGTCCGCGCGGAGCTGGCCAGACTCTGGCCTCGCTTCGAAACGCGCCGCTACGCCGCCGAAGTCATCTCCCGGCTTCCCCCGGCCCAGAACGTAACGGTCGTGTCGGACGCGGAGCTGGCCGCCCTGGCGGAGTTCTCGCCCCGATCGGACCTGAACGTGGTCGGTGAGGTGACGGGCGAGGCCCTCACCGCCTATCTGGGCGCGGTCCGGGCCGAGTACCTCGCCCTGCGCGGCAACGGCCTGCTCACCGACCTCGACTTCCTGCGGGGCCAGGACGCGCTGCTCTCCATCGAGATCTCCCACTGCTCCGGAATCCAGGACCTGGAGGGGTTGAGGGGGCTGCCGGTCCGGACGGCCGTGCTCGACCTGCGCGGCGGCCTCCTGCCCATCGGCCCCGTCCTCGCCGGCTGGACCTCGCTGCGCCACCTGGTGCTCCGCGGCGCCCACGCCAACTGGTCGCTGGACGGGTTCGCCCCTCGCGTGGAGCTGGACAGTGTGAACGTCTACTCGGTGACGCCCGACGCCGCCGGACCCGTCGGCCTGTCCCGCCACCGTCGTCTCCGGTCGGTCTCCCTCGGGGAGCACTGGGCGCCGCGCCACCCGGACGAGTGGCAGGAGCTCGCCCTGCTCACGCAGCTCACCGAGCTGGCCGTACCGGCATCGGCCCTCGACCTCGTCCCCGAGGGGCTGTGCCTGCCCTCGGTGGAACAACTCCACGTACCCCCGGGCGCGGGCGCGGGCCCGGTGCTCGCCCGTCGGATTCCCACGGCCTTCCCCGGCCTGCAGATGCTGTCCGGGAAGTTCGACGAGTCGACCGTCCACGCCCTGCCCCCGCACATCAGGGTGACCCCTTCGTAGGGAGCGCCTGCGGAAAAGGGGCGGCCCCGGGACTTCTCAGTCCCGGGGCCGCCCCTTTGGTGCTCGTCGCGCTTACGCGCCCTTCGACAGGTCCGGGCCGGAACCCGTGGCCTCGATGGGGGGAAGGTCCGGCAGGGCCGCCTTCTCCTCGCCGCGGAAGGTGAACTTGGCTTCCTCGCCCTCACCCTCCTTGCCGACGACCACGATGTGACCGGGACGCAGCTCGCCGAAGAGGATCTTCTCCGACAGGATGTCCTCGATCTCGCGCTGGATGGTCCGGCGCAGCGGCCGGGCACCCATGATCGGGTCGTAGCCGCGCTTGGCGAGCAGGAGCTTCGCGTCACCGCTCAGCTCGATGCCCATGTCGCGGTCCTTCAGGCGCTCGTCAACCTTGGCGATCATGAGGTCGACGATCTGGATGATGTCTTCCTCGGTGAGCTGGTGGAAGACGACCGTGTCGTCGACACGGTTGAGGAACTCGGGCCGGAAGTGCTGCTTGAGCTCTTCGTTGACCTTCGCCTTCATCCGGTCGTATCCGGTCTTGGTGTCGCCCTGGGCCGCGAAGCCCAGGTTGAAGCCCTTGGAGATGTCCCGGGTACCCAGGTTGGTCGTCATGATGATGACCGTGTTCTTGAAGTCCACGACCCGGCCCTGGGAGTCGGTCAGACGACCGTCCTCCAGGATCTGGAGAAGGGAATTGAAGATATCCGGGTGGGCCTTCTCGACCTCGTCGAAGAGGACGACGGAGAACGGCTTCCGGCGCACCTTCTCGGTGAGCTGGCCGCCCTCTTCGTAGCCCACGTAGCCGGGGGGCGAACCGAAGAGACGGGAAACCGTGTGCTTCTCGCTGAACTCCGACATGTCGAGGGAGATCAGCGCGTCCTCGTCGCCGAAGAGGAATTCGGCGAGCGTCTTGGAGAGCTCGGTCTTACCGACACCGGACGGACCGGCGAAGATGAACGAGCCACCCGGGCGCTTCGGGTCCTTCAGACCCGCACGGGTACGGCGGATCGCCTGGGAGAGCGCCTTGATGGCGTCCTTCTGCCCGATGACCCGACGGTGGAGCTCGTCCTCCATGCGGAGCAGTCGCGAGGACTCCTCCTCGGTGAGCTTGAAGACGGGAATGCCGGTCGCGGTCGCGAGGACTTCGGCGATGAGCTCGCCGTCGACCTCGGCGACGACGTCCATGTCGCCGGCCTTCCATTCCTTCTCGCGCTTGGTCTTCGCCGCCAGCAGCTGCTTCTCCTTGTCACGGAGAGAGGCCGCCTTCTCGAAGTCCTGGGAGTCGATGGCCGACTCCTTGTCGCGTCGCACGCCCGCGATCTTCTCGTCGAACTCGCGGAGGTCCGGCGGCGCGGTCATCCGGCGGATGCGCATCCTGGAGCCGGCCTCGTCGATCAGGTCGATCGCCTTGTCCGGGAGGAAGCGGTCCGAAATGTACCGGTCCGCCAGCGTCGCCGCCTGGACGAGGGCCTCGTCCGTGATGGAGACGCGGTGGTGGGCCTCGTAGCGGTCGCGCAGGCCCTTGAGAATCTCGATCGTGTGGGGGAGGGAAGGCTCCGCCACCTGGATCGGCTGGAAGCGGCGCTCGAGGGCCGCGTCCTTCTCGAGGTGCTTGCGGTACTCGTCCAGCGTCGTGGCACCGATGGTCTGGAGCTCACCACGGGCCAGCATGGGCTTGAGGATGCTGGCGGCGTCGATCGCGCCCTCGGCGGCGCCCGCACCCACGAGGGTGTGGAGCTCGTCGATGAACAGGATGATGTCGCCGCGGGTGCGGATCTCCTTGAGCACCTTCTTCAGGCGCTCCTCGAAGTCACCGCGGTAGCGGGAACCCGCGACCAGGGCGCCGAGGTCAAGCGTGTAGAGGTGCTTGTCCTTCAGCGTCTCGGGAACCTCGCCCTTGACGATCGCCTGGGCCAGGCCCTCGACGACGGCGGTCTTGCCGACGCCGGGCTCGCCGATGAGGACCGGGTTGTTCTTCGTACGGCGGGACAGCACCTGCATGACCCGCTCGATCTCCTTCTCGCGCCCGATGACCGGGTCGAGCTTGGATTCGCGGGCCGCCTGGGTGAGGTTGCGGCCGAACTGGTCCAGGACGAGCGAGGTCGAGGGCGTGCCCTCGGCCGGGCCGCCGGCCGTGGCCGACTCCTTGCCTCCGCCGGTGTAGCCGGAGAGCAGCTGGATGACCTGCTGCCGGACTCGGTTGAGATCGGCGCCCAGCTTCACGAGGACCTGGGCGGCGACGCCCTCGCCCTCGCGGATCAGGCCGAGCAGGATGTGCTCGGTGCCGATGTAGTTGTGGCCGAGCTGGAGGGCCTCTCGGAGCGAAAGCTCCAGGACCTTCTTCGCCCGCGGGGTGAAGGGGATGTGGCCGGACGGGGCCTGCTGCCCCTGACCGATGATCTCCTCAACCTGCTGGCGAACAGCCTCGAGCGAAATCCCGAGGCTCTCCAGGGCCTTAGCGGCGACACCCTCACCCTCGTGGATCAAGCCCAGGAGGATGTGCTCGGTGCCGATGTAGTTGTGGTTGAGCATCCGGGCTTCTTCCTGAGCCAGGACGACAACCCGCCGCGCGCGGTCGGTGAACCTCTCGAACATCGTTTATCGCTCCTCAGAGCGGTCGGGCAGTTCGGGGTCGGTCCCCGCCCTGTCCTTCCGCATGCTAGTCCCGCGGGGCGGGACAGCTCATTCCAACTGCCGACATCCGTCCGCGGCTCACCCCTGCATCAGCGGGAAAGCCGGCTTGAAGAGCCGACAACTGCTCCAACTCGATGGTGCGAGACGATGTTCCCGCAGGCCAGGCAGATACCCGTCATGCGTGTACGCCGACGGCGAACGGAAGCCCGTCAAATCAGCGTGTCGCCCCGATCCACTAGGAATGTCTTACCCGTAAGGACTGACACTCCATGCCGGTGGCACCGGTTCCCTCAGCTAAGGGCGAACACGGTTGCGTCCCGAATGTGGGACTCCGGGCTCCATGGACGTTTACGTTCCGCATGGTGATGCATGCGTTCTGTCACATTGAGCGTAACCCCGAGGCGTTTCGGAAGTTGCTCCGGACATGGCCGTAACCCTCCCGCCGACCGCCCCGCCGACCGCCCCGCCGACCGTGCCGCTGCCCCGCACGGCGCCCGAGGAGGACGCGTGCGCCTCCTGGTACCGAAGGGTGCTCGGCTGGACCGTCACGGGCGGGCCGCCGGCCCAGCTCGCGACCGGGATCCGGTTCGACGTGCTGGAGCTCCCCTCCGACGCCGGGGCGGCGGTGCTGCGCAGGCCGGTCGCCACGGGCCCGGTGGCGCTGATGGGGCGCCGGATGCGGTTCCTGGTGGCCGCGGGCAGCGCAGAGGAGCTGGACGGGCTGCTCGACTGGCTGGAATGGGGCGGGGTCGCCCTCGATCTGACCGCCCTGGGTACGGGTGGCCGGATCACCGCCCCGGCTCCCCCGGGGCCACCCCCGCAAGAAAGCCCTCGGGGGGCCGCCGTCTGGCTGCGACCCCCCGAGCAGGGGTGTGAGGCACTGCTGCCGGCCCTGCCCGGTCCCGGGCGGGCCGCCGGACCCGCTCACGGGCCCGACCTCGTACGCCTGGTGGCCGCGGCGGCGACGGAATGCCACCGGGCGCGCCTGGGGCGGCGTACGGACGGGGTCCGTCAGCCCTTGGCCTTCTCGTAGGCCTCGCGGATCTCGGCCGGGACGCGACCGCGATCGTTCACGTTGTAGTTGTTCTCCTTGGCCCACGCGCGGATCTCCGCGGTGTCCGGGTGGCCGGTCGCCACCGAGCCGCGGCCCTTGGCGCGGGCGGCGGTGGCACGGCCACCGGTGCGGCGACCGCCCTTGGTGTACGGGTCGAGCAGACCGCGGAGCTTTTCAGCGTTGGCGGTGGTGAGGTCGATCTCGTAGGTCTTGCCATCCAGAGCGAACGTCACCGTCTCGTCCGCCTCGCCACCGTCGAGGTCGTCGACAAGAAGGACCTGAACCTTCTGTGCCACCGGGATTTCCTTTCATCGAAAAGCAGTACGCGGAAAGGAAACCGCTTTTGCCTGGAAAACACAAACCCCCAGGGAGAGGTTCGAGACCGCAACAGGGCGGGAAACGTGCGCGATTCGGACATAGGCCACAGGTGCGCGGAGCGCCGGAAAAGCTGAGGCCATCGATCAGAGGTGCAGAAGCATCCGACTGTTGCCCAAGGTGTTCGGCTTCACTCGTTCGAGACCGAGGAACTCGGCGACACCCTCGTCATAGGAACGCAGGAGCTCCATGTAGACATCGGTCTTGACCGGGGTCTCGCCGATCTCGACGAAGCCGTGCTTCGCGAAGAACTCGACTTCGAAGGTGAGGCAGAAAACCCGGCTCACTCCGAGGGTGCGGGCGGTGTGCAACAACTGCTCCAGCACCCGATGACCGACTCCACCGCCCTTCAAGTCGCGGTCGACGGCGAGAGTGCGGACTTCGGCAAGGTCTTCCCACATCACGTGGAGAGCGCCGCAGCCGACCACCTGGCCGTCGGAGTCGCGTTCCGCGACCCAGAACTCCTGGATGTCCTCGTAAAGGACGACCGGGGCTTTGTCGAGCAGGATCCGCTGCTGCACGTACTGGTCGAGGAGGCGGCGCAGCGCGGGAACATCACCGGTGCGGGCACGGCGGATCGTCACTGTTTCTGCATGTGCAGTGGAAAACTCTCCCATGGCTGCGGACGCTATCGCCCCGGCTCCTGCGGGCGCTCGGCGGAGTCCCCTTCGGCGACCGGCGGAGCGGGTGGTTCGGGGGCGGCGTCGGCGCCGGACTCGTCGCCGTGCTGGACGACGCGCACTGCGTCACGGAGGGCTTCGCGCTGTTCGGCGGACATCATGCCGAAGAAGGCCACGAGGGCGGCCGCGGGGTTGTCGCTCGTCGACCAGGCTTCGTTCATCAGCGCGGCCGAGTAGGCGGCGCGGGTGGAGACCGCCGTATATCGATAGGCGCGGCCTTCGGCTTCCCGGCGGACCCAGCCCTTCTGATGAAGATTGTCCATAACGGTCATGACCGTGGTGTACGCGATGGACCGTTCCTGCTGGAGGTCTTCCAGTACTTCCCGAACGGTGACCGGGCGGTTCCACTGCCACACCCGTGTCATGACGGCGTCTTCGAGTTCTCCCAGGGGGCGAGGCACACCAGCACGATAGTGCGGCTTGTGCTGAATTGCCCGACTATTCGCTCGGCAACGCGCAACAAAGTCGGGCGCGCGGCCGGTGAAGCCGCACGCCCTCGGGGGTTACTTCTGCTGCTGGGCGGCCTCGGCCCGGGCGATCACGGCGTCGACCGCCGCGTCCTCCTTGGCCTTGTTGGCGCCGCCCTGGCTCTTCACGATCGTCACGACGAGAGCGATGAAGAACGCGGCCATCACGAAGGGGGGCACGAGCGCGGAGACGTAGTCCATGCCCCACAGCGTAGCTACCCGGCGGCCCGTCCGGCCGCCGGGGGCGGGGCGGGCTTGCGGCGCGGCGGGAAGACCTCGCCCGGCGTCGGAATCGGCCGCTCGGGGCGCGGCGGCTCCTCGGGGTGCGGCGCCGGGCGCGGCGGCTGCCCGTCCTTCTCCTTCCCGCCGGCCAGGGCCAGCAGCCGGGTCCGGGGGGCGGGAGCGGTCGACAGCCGCCGGCGCACGGAGCGCTCCGCCACGACCCGGACCCGGTCCAGCAGCGCGGCGGCGACCGGATTGGCGCGGAGCGCGCGCAGGGCGGCGAGGTCGTCCGGCTCCGGTTCGTACCCGGCGGCCAGGGCGTCCTGCAGCAGCTCCAGGTAGCCGGAGAGGCTGCCGGGCAGGGCACTGCGGTAGCGGGCGAGGTCCGCGAGGAGGAACGCTCTGAGCCGGCCCGCCTCCTGGACCGCGTCGTCCACCGACTGCGCGAGGCGCAGGCAGTCCTGGACCTCCCCGGCCGCCAGGGGGGCCGAGGAGGACTGAAGGGCGTGGGCGAGGAGACGCCTGAGCAGGTGCAGCTCAGCGGCGCTGAACGCCATGCCGCCGCGGGATCCGTAGGGCGTGGGCATGGGCCGAAGATACGCGCTAATCGGACAAAATCCCCTGATCGCGGGCGCGGCGCGGCGGGCGGGTCCCTCAGCCGGTCCCTTTGACCGCACGCAGGAAGTCGGCCCAGGCGGCCTGGGTGGTGGCGAGCACGAGGTGGGCGGGGTCGGTGCGGTCGGCGACCTTGACGAGGGCGCCGGGGGCGGTGGCGACGTAGACGCAGGCGTCGCCCTCACTGCAGAACGAGGACTTCCGCCACGCGGGCTGAGTGGTCATGGTGTCTCCTCCGGGCGCGGTGGCCGGTCATTGCCTGAAGGGACGGTAACGCCGTGGCCGGTCCGCGCCGGTGAGTTTCCCGGAATTCGGTGTTTCGCCGCTTCCCTCCCGGGTGGGGTGCCGGCGCCGCGGCGGGCCGCTCCCCGCCCCGCCCCGCCCCGGCGCCGTTTGTTGCGGGAAGGGGCGGGGTGGCGCAGGCTCCGCGCGGCGGGGCCCGGCTCGGTCAGATGCGGGACACGAAGGCCGCGACGGCTTCGCGGACGTCGGACTCCGTCCAGGACAGGCCCGGCTCCGTGACCTCCAGCTCGGTCACCGCGAGACCCGGCGGCCCCTCCGCTGACCAGCGGCGGAAGAGCACCGTGCCCGTCTCCTCCGCCAGCCGCAGGCCCGCCTCCGTCAGCCGGTCCGCCTCGTACGGCAGCCACACCTGGAACTGGTGCGTGTGCGGCTCCTCCGGGTTGATCCGGGCCCACGGGACCCCCGACTGCGCGAACCCCGCGCGCAGCGCCCCGGCCACCACCCGCGCCTGGGCCACGTACGACGGCAGCCGGGGCAGTTCCCGTTCCAGCCCGGCCAGCGCGGACAGGGCCTGCGGGAACTGCCGGAAGATCTGGCCGCCGTAGCGGTGCCGCCAGACCCGGGTCTCCTCCACGAACTCGCGCGGCCCCGCCAGCGCCGCCCCGCTCAGGCCGCCGAGCGACTTGTAGAACGAGACGTAGACCGAGTCCGCCAGCCCCGCGATCTCCGGCAGCGTGCGGCCGAAGTGGACGGTGGACTCCCACAGCCGGGCCCCGTCGAAGTGGACGACCGCGTCCCGCTCGCGGGCCGCCGCCGTCAGCGCCTCCAGCTCCTCCCAGCTGGGCAGCAGGAAGCCCGCGTCCCGCAGGGGGAGCTCCACCATCAGCGTGCCGAAGGGCTCCCGGAGCGTTTCGACCTCCGCCGCCGACGGCTGGCGCGCCTCCGTCGTCGGGTGCACCACCCGCAGGCCGGAGACGGCCGACAGCGCGTCCCCCTCCCACCGCTCCGGATGGCTCATCGGGTGCAGGGCCACCACCGGGTTCCCGGTCCGGCCCGCCCAGCACCGCAGCGCGATCTGCTGCGCCATCGTCCCGCTGGGGAAGAACGCCGCGTCCTGCGTGCCCAGCAGCTCCGCGACCTCGCGCTCCAGGGCGGTGACGACCCCGTCGCCGTAGACGTCGGCCGGCGCGTCCATGTCGTACGGGGCCTCGGCGAGCGGGCCGAGCAGCTCCCCCACGGTGGGCTCCAGCAGGCTGCGGGACAGGGTCCGCCCCGCCCCGCGCCAGGCCGCGACCAGCCGTTTCGTACGTTCCGTGTCCTCGCTGTTGTCACTCATGAGGACAGATCCTCGCCCCCTCACCGCCGACGGGCCAACAGCCCCAGGAGCTAGCATGGCGGCGTATCGTCCGGTACCCCCCGCGGACTGGAACGGAAGGGCCCTCCCCGCGTGAATCCATCACAGCAGCCACGCCCTGCCCGGCTCGCCGTCGGCGTCGTCGGAGCCGGCCGCGTCGGTCCCGCCCTGGCCTGCGCGCTCCAGCAGGCCGGACACCGGCCCGTCGCCGTCTCCGGAGTCTCCGACACCTCCGTGCGCCGGGCCGCCCGGATGCTGCCCGATGTGCCGCTCGTGCCGCCCGCGCAGGTCCTGGAGCTGGCCGACCTGGTGCTCCTGACCGTCCCCGACGACGCGCTGCCGTCCCTGGTGGAGGGCCTCGCCGAGACCGGCGCGGTCCGCCCCGGACAGCTCCTCGTGCACACCTCCGGCCGGTACGGGACCGCCGTGCTCGACCCCGCGCGCCGCGCGGGCGCCCTTCCGCTGGCCCTGCACCCGGCGATGACCTTCACCGGCACCGAGGTCGACGTGCAGCGGCTCGCGGGCTGCTCCTTCGGCGTCACCGCCCCCGAGGAGCTGCGGCTGGCCGCCGAGGCCCTGGTCATCGAGATGGGCGGGGAGCCCGAGTGGATCGCGGAGGAGAACCGTCCGCTCTACCACGCGGCCCTCGCCCTCGGCGCGAACCACCTGGTCACGCTGGTCGCCCAGTCGATGGAGCTGCTGGCCAAGGCCGGGGTGGAGCACCCCGACCGGATGCTCGGCCCGCTGCTCGGCGCGGCCCTCGACAACGCCCTGCGCTCCGGCGACGGCGCCCTGACCGGGCCGGTGGCCCGGGGCGACGCCGGGACGGTCGCCGCGCACGTCTCGGAGCTGCGCCGGCACGCGCCCGGCGCGGTCGCCGGGTACCTGGCGATGGCCCGCGCCACCGCGGACCGGGCCCTCGCGCACGGTCTGCTCAAGCCCGAACTCGCCGAGGACCTGCTCGGCGTGCTCGCCGACACGGAGTCCGAGGGGGGCGACCGGTGACCGACCTGCTGCTGCACACCGCCGAGGAGCTGCACACGCTGTCGCGCACCGGCCGCCGGGCCGTGGTGATGACCATGGGCGCCCTCCACGAGGGCCACGCCACTTTGATCCGCACGGCCCGCGAGCAGGCCGGGCCGGGCGGCCAGGTCGTCGTCACCGTCTTCGTCAACCCCCTGCAGTTCGGGGCGGGCGAGGACCTCGACCGCTATCCCCGCACCCTCGACGCCGACTTGGCGGTCGCCGAAGCGGCGGGCGCCGACGCGGTGTTCGCCCCGGCGGTCGACGAGGTCTACCCGGGCGGCGACCCGCGGGTGCGGATCAGCGCCGGCCCCATGGGCGAGAGCCTCGAAGGGGCCACCCGCCCCGGGCACTTCGACGGCATGCTGACCGTCGTCGCCAAGCTGCTCCACCTCACCCGCCCCGACCTGGCCCTCTTCGGCCAGAAGGACGCGCAGCAACTGGCCCTGATCCGGCGGATGGTGACCGACCTGAACTTCCCCGTCGAGGTGGTCGGCGTACCGACCGTCCGCGAGGAGGACGGGCTCGCGCTGTCGTCCCGCAACCGCTACCTCTCCGCCGCCGAGCGGAACACCGCCCTGGCCCTGTCCCGCGCCCTGTTCGCCGGACGCGACCGGCTCGCCGCGCAGGCGGCGCTGCGCGCCCGCGCCGAGGCCTCCCCGGCCAGCGACGAGCGGGCCACCGCCCTGGCCAGGCTGGGCGAGATCCGGGCCTCCGCCGACGCGCACGCCGTCTCCGCGGCGGGCGCCGGGCTGCCGGACGCCGTACGGGCCGCCGCGCTGCACGTCCTGGAGGAGGCGGGCCGCCACGAGCCGCCGCTCGTGCTGGACTACCTGGCGCTGGTGGACCCGCTGGACTTCACCGAGACCGGTCAGGACTTCACCGGGCAGGCCGTGCTGGCCGTCGCCGCGAAGGTGGGCGCGACCCGGCTGATCGACAACATCCCATTGGAATTCGGAGCACACTCGTGAGCACCCCAGGCAGAGGCCCCGCAGGCAGCGGCGGCGGCACGAGCACCGGCATACGGCTGCACGCGCCCGCCCCCGGCTGGTCCCTCGACGCCGACGTCGTGGTCGTCGGTTCCGGCGTGGCGGGACTGACCGCCGCGCTGCGCTGCGCCGCCGGGGGCCGCCGTACCGTCGTGGTCACCAAGGCCCGGCTCGACGACGGCTCCACCCGCTGGGCCCAGGGCGGTATCGCCGCGGCCCTCGGCGAGGGCGACACCCCGGAACAGCACCTCGACGACACCCTGGTCGCGGGTGCGGGCCTGTGCGACGAGGAGGCCGTACGGCTGCTCGTCACCGAGGGCCCGGACGCGGTGCGGCGGCTGATGGCCACCGGCGCGGTCTTCGACACCTCCACCGAGACCGGCGAGATAGAACTGACCCGCGAGGGCGGCCACCACCGCCGCCGGATCGCGCACGCGGGCGGCGACGCCACCGGCGCCGAGATCTCGCGGGCGCTCGTCGAGGCCGTCCACGCCGCGGGCATCGAAACCGTGGAGAACGCCCTCGTCCTGGACCTGCTCCAGGACGCCCGGGGCCGTACGGCCGGTGTCACCCTGCACGTCATGGGCGAGGGCCAGCACGACGGGGTCGGCGCCGTCCACGCGCCCGCCGTGATCCTCGCGACCGGCGGCATGGGACAGGTCTTCTCCGCGACCACCAACCCGTCGGTGTCCACCGGGGACGGCGTGGCGCTCGCGCTGCGGGCCGGTGCGGAGGTCTCCGACCTCGAGTTCGTGCAGTTCCACCCGACGGTGCTCTTCCTCGGCCCGGACGCCGAGGGGCAGCAGCCGCTGGTGTCGGAGGCGGTCCGCGGCGAGGGCGCGTACCTCGTCGACGCGGACGGCGTGCGCTTCATGCAGGGGCAGCACGAGCTCGCCGAGCTGGCGCCGCGCGACATCGTCGCCAAGGGCATCATGCGCCGCATGCAGGAGCAGGGCGCGCAGCACATGTACCTGGACGCCCGGCACTTCGGCGCGCAGATGTGGGAGCAGCGCTTCCCGACGATCCTGGCCGCGTGCCGCTCGCACGGAATCGACCCGGTGACCGAGCCCATCCCGGTGGCGCCCGCCGCGCACTACGCGTCCGGCGGCGTACGGACCGATCTGCACGGGCGGACCACCGTTCCCGGCCTGTACGCCTGCGGCGAGGTCGCCTGCACCGGTGTGCACGGCGCGAACCGGCTGGCCTCCAACTCCCTGCTGGAGGGCCTGGTCTTCGCCGAGCGGATCGCCGAGGACATCGTCGCCGAGCGGGCCGCCGGCAGCGGCCCGGGCATACCGGTCCCCGCGACCGGCCCGCTGCAGCCCGCCGGGGCCCGGTTCGAGATCCAGCGGATCATGACGGACGGCGCGGGCGTGCTCCGCTCCGCCGCGTCGCTGGACGCGGCCGCCGAGGCCCTCGAAGCGCTGTACGCCACCGCCCTGAACGACCTCGAAGCGCACGGCAAGACCGCCGAGCCGGGCGTGGACACCTGGGAGGCCACGAACCTGCTGTGCGTGGCGCGGGTCCTGGTCGCCGCGGCGCAGCGGCGCGTGGAGACCCGCGGCTGCCACTGGCGCGAGGACCACCCCGAGCGGGACGATGCCCACTGGCGCCGCCATCTCGTCGTCCGGCTCTCGGCGACCGAGAAGCGCGCCCTGGTCGTCGTACCCACCGACTCCGCGGACTTCCCGTCCGTGCACCCCCTGAGCACCCCGAGCCTGGAGCAGTGACCGTGAGCACCCCCGAACTTCCCCTGATCGACCAGAACGACGGCGGCTGCGGCGACGACTGCGCCTGCGGCGACGGCGAGGAGAGCGGCCTGGACCCGGCGCTGGCCCAGCTGCTGGCCGACGCGGGTCTGGACCCGATCGAGGTCGAGGACATCGCGCACATGGCGCTGTCCGAGGACCTGGACGGCGGCGTGGACGTGACGACCGTCGCGACCGTGCCGGAGGATGCCGAGGCCGTCGCGGACTTCGTCGCGCGCGAGGACGGCGTCGTGGCCGGTCTGCGGATCGCCGAGGCCGTGTTCTCCGTGGTGTGCACCGAGGCCTTCGAGGTGGAGCGGCACGCGGAGGACGGCGACACCGTCACGGCCGGGCAGCTGCTGCTGTCCGTGCGTTCGCGCACCCGTGACCTGCTCACGGCCGAGCGCAGCGCGCTGAACATCATGTGCCGGCTGTCGGGCATCGCGACCGCCACCCGCCGCTGGGCGGACGTGCTGGAGGGCACCGCGGCCAAGGTCCGCGACACCCGCAAGACCACGCCGGGCCTGCGCGCGCTGGAGAAGTACGCGGTGCGCTGCGGCGGCGGCGTCAACCACCGGATGTCGCTCTCGGACGCGGCGCTGGTCAAGGACAACCACGTGGTGGCGGCGGGCGGTGTCGCGCAGGCGTTCAAGGCCGTGCGCGAGGCCTTCCCGGAGGTCCCGATCGAGGTCGAGGTCGACACGCTGGAGCAGATCGGCGAGGTCCTGGAGGCGGGCGCCGACCTGATCCTGCTGGACAACTTCACGGTCGAGCAGACCGCGCAGGCCGTGGCCCTGGTGGCCGGCCGCGCGGTGCTGGAGTCCTCGGGCCGCCTCACCCTGGACACCGCCCGGGCGTACGCGGAGACGGGCGTGGACTACCTGGCCGTCGGCGCGCTGACCCACTCCTCGCCGATCCTGGACATCGGGCTCGATCTGCGCGAGGCGGTGTAACCCGTGCTCCTCACCATCGACGTAGGCAACACCCACACGGTCCTGGGCCTGTTCGACGGTGACGAGATCGTCGAGCACTGGCGCATCTCGACCGACCCGCGGCGCACGGCCGACGAGATGGCCGTGCTCATGCAGGGCCTGATGGGCATGCACCCGATGCTCGGCAGCGAGCTGGGCGACGGGATCCACGGCATCGCGATCTGCTCGACGGTGCCGTCGGTCCTGCACGAGCTGCGCGAGGTCACCCGGCGCTACTACGGCGACGTGCCGGCGGTGCTGGTGGAGCCCGGCATCAAGACGGGCGTGCCGATCCTCATGGACAACCCGAAGGAGGTCGGCGCGGACCGCATCATCAACGCGGTCGCGGCGGTCGAGCTCTACGGGGGCCCGGCGATCGTGGTCGACTTCGGTACGGCGACCACCTTCGACGCGGTGTCCGCGAAGGGCGAGTACGTGGGCGGGGTGATCTCCCCAGGCATCGAGATCTCGATGGAGGCGCTCGGCGTACGGGGTGCCCAGCTGCGGAAGATCGAGCTGGCCCGGCCGCGCAACGTGATCGGCAAGTCCACGGTCGAGGCGATGCAGTCGGGCGTGGTCTACGGCTTCGCGGGGCAGGTCGACGGGGTCGTGGCCCGGATGGCGAAGGAGCTTGCCGGACCGCACGGCGACCCGGACGACGTCCGGGTCATCGCCACCGGCGGGCTGGCTCCGATGGTGCTGGGCGAGTCCTCGGTGATCGACGACCACGAGCCGTGGCTGACGCTGATCGGGCTCCGGCTGGTGTACCAGCGCAACGCGCCGAATTTCGAGTAGGGCGCAAGGGTCCCGGGCCGGGCCCGTCGGGTTCGGCCCGGGACCGGGCCGGCGGCCAGGCCCGTGGCCGGGCCCGTGGACCGCGCCGGGTCAGCACGCCCGCGGGCGGACGAGTATCCGGCGCAGGGCCGCGCGCCAGGGGTGGCGGCCCGAGCTGCCCTCCACGACGGCGCGGGCCTGCTCGTACGAGCGCAGGGAGCGGAGCACGGCGACGTCGTCGCGCCCGGGCGGCGGGGGCATCGGGACGCCCTGCTGGGAGGCCCGGTAGGTGTCGAAGAGGTACTGCTCGATGGCGGTCATGTCCCAAGCCTCACCCCGTCGGCGGCATCGCGCACGACAGTTGACGTTCCCCGTCAATCGACCCGCTCGAAAGCGCCCGCGCGGCACTGATGATCACTCGTCCGGCCGCCGCGCCGGGCCGCCCGCGGCCACTCGTGCGGCGGCTCCGGGCGGCCCGCCCCGGCGCCCCCGACCTGCGCGAACCGACAGAATGGCCCGATGAGCGTCACCATCGACATCGCCGGCCTGCCCACCGAGCGGATCACTTTCGCGCCCTCCCCGCTCGCGGAGCTCTGCATGTCCCTGCACGCGCTCTCGCAACCCGCGCACCACCCCGGGCTGACCGCCTGGACCACCGCCACCGCCGCCTCGCTCGATCCGTGCCTCGCGGACCGGCTGCTGGAGGCCGACTTCATGTGGCGCAGCTCCTTCTCCGACATCTTCATGCCCTTCGCCGGAATCACCGGCGGCACCGGGCAGCCGGCCGCGACGCTGGCCGAGGAGCTGGACGTACTCGACCGGCTGGACGACGAGCGGTTCGTGCGGGCCGCCATGGAGCAATGCTGGCTGGCGCTCTACAACGACGGGGGCCCGGCCTCCTCGCCGCTGGCGAACCCGGCGGCCCGGGCCAAGGCGCTGGAGACGGCCGCCGCCCGCGGCCCGCGCCAGCTGGACTTCTCCGTGCGGCTGCTGGACGACACGGCCGCCGTACGGGTGTGGATGCGGCGCCTGCTGGAGGACTGCGAGGAGGCCTTCTTCGCCGAGACGTGGAAGCGCATCGAGCCCGGTCAGAGCGCCGACGCCCGGCACAAGGCCGAGGTGCTGCGCCGCAAGGGGCTGCCGACCGCGCTGAAGGAGGTCTCGGCGGCGCTGAGCGTCGACGGGGGCGGCACCACCATCACCGCCGACAAGATGGTCCACGGGTCGACGACGGCGACCGATCCCCGAATAGGCGCCGGCCTGGTCTTCGTGCCGACCAACTTCGGCTGGCCGCACCTCTTGGTGCTGCACGCCCCGGGCTGGCGGCCGGTGGTCCACTATCCGCTCGGCACCCCCGAACTGGCCTCCGCGCCGGGCTCGGTGGAGCTGCTCCAGCGGCGGATGGAGGCGCTGGCGCATCCCATGCGGATGCTGCTGTGCCGGAGTCTGGCCCGGGCCCCGTTCACGACGAGCGAGCTGGCGACCGTGTACGGGATCACCGCGCCGGAGGTGTCGCGGCACCTGGCCGTCCTGAGGAAGGCGGGTCTGATGCACACACGGCGTCAGGGCCGGTACGCCCAGCACCAGTTGGACCTGCCGGCGGTCGCACGCATCGGATCGGACTTCATCGAGGGCATCCTCCGCTAGGGCGAACGGGCTGCCGTTTGGCTGGAATCATGCGGCGCGGATGCACCGATATACGGAATTCATAAACCGGAATCAGCGAAAACTCTGGCGATGGTGGCCACTTGCTGTCTAACGTGCGTCCACCGATCCCCCACGTAACGCGCACCACTTCTGCTTACCCGCTCCACCACGCTCCGCCTTGCTGTGCCCTGCTCCGCCCTGCCCTGCCCTGCTCGCCGTTTGTCGTGGAAGGACCTTCATGCCCTCACGCCGTATAGCCGCAGCAACCGCCGCCCTGGCAGCCGCGGCCCTCGTCTCGCCTCTGCTGCTGGCCGGACCGGCCGGTGCCACCGGGAGCCCGCAGAGCGACGCCGCCCGGGGTGACGCGCTCGCCAGGAAGCTGGTCCAGGAAGCGACCGGCAAGGGCGCCTACAACCACCTCAAGGTCCTGCAGTCGCTCGCCGACTACAACAACGGCAACCGCGCGGCCGGTTCCAAGGGACACGAGCAGTCGGCCAAGTACATCGAGGCCGTGATGAAGGCGGCCGGTTACAAGGTCACCAGGAACGAGTTCGACTTCGTCTTCGTCGAGACCATCGAGGAGAAGCTGACGGTGGGCGGCGCGAACGAGCGCGACGTGCCGATCCACCTGATGACCTACACGGCGAACAGCCCGGAGGGCGGTGTGACCGCCCCGGTCGCCGTCGCCCCGGTCGACGCGGACGGGACGAACGGCTGCGAGGCCGGCGACTTCGCCTCCGGCACCTTCACCGGCAAGATCGCCCTGATCAAGCGCGGCGGCTGCACCTTCGCGGTGAAGCAGGAGAACGCGGCGGCGGCCGGCGCGGTCGGCGCGATCATCTACAACAACACCGCGGGCGCCCTGAACGGCACCATCGGCGACCCGGCCGCGGGCAAGGTCCCGACCGGTGGCATCACGCAGGAGGACGGCGAGAAGCTCGCCGCGGAGGCCGCCGCCGGCCCGGTCGAGGTCACCCTCGACATCCGGGAGCTGCGCGAGAACCGCAAGACCTTCAACGTCATCGCCGAGACCAAGGGCGGCGACGAGGACAACACCGTCTTCCTCGGCTCGCACCTCGACTCGGTCGCGGCCGGCCCCGGCATCAACGACAACGGCTCCGGATCGGCCGGCATCCTCCAGGTCGCACAGCGCCTCGCGAGCAGCCAGACGAAGATCAAGAACAAGGTCAAGTTCGCCTGGTGGTCGGCCGAGGAGTTCGGCCTGCTCGGCTCCGAGGCGTACGTCGCCGGGCTGACGGACGCGCAGAAGAAGCAGATCAAGCTCTACCTGAACTTCGACATGATCGCCTCGCCGAACGCCGCGTACTTCGTCTACGACGGCGACGACTCGGACGCCACCGGCTCGGGCCCCGGCCCGGCGGGCTCCGCCCAGCTGGAGAAGGGGATCAACGACTTCCTCGACTCGAAGAAGATCCCCCACGAGGGCACGGACTTCTCGGGCCGCTCGGACTACGGCCCGTTCATCGAGGTCGGCATCCCGTCCGGCGGCACCTTCACGGGCGCCGAGGGCATCAAGACCCCGGAGCAGGCCGCGAAGTTCGGCGGGCAGGCGGGCGTCGCCTACGACGTGAACTACCACGGCAAGGGTGACGACATCACCAACATCGACCAGAAGGCGCTCGACATCAACGTCGACGTCATCGCGGACGCGGTCGGTCACTACGCGCACGACCTGGCTCCGCTGTCGAAGCCGGTCGTCTCGCAGCCGACGGGCGGCTCGGGCAGCGGCGGCGGCCTGCACCAGGGCCACGACGAGGTCAAGCAGTAGGCAGGCACATGAGGGGAGGGCCGGGATCCGCCACAGGGTCCCGGCCCTCTCCGTCGTCCGGCGGGTCAGTGCCGCTCGCGGATCAGCCGTTCGCGGATCAGTGCGCCGCGCCCGGTTCCGGCCACGCCGCGATGCCGACCGGCTGCACCAGCCAGCCGAAGGCGCCCAGCCCGGCCCGGTCCGTGAGCTCCGCCGCCTCGCCGGCCGAGGACAGGGCCCGTACGTAGGCCACCGGGTCCGCCGAGGCCAGGGCCAGCGGGGGCCGGGCGCCCGAGACACCGAGGGCGGTCAGCGCCTCGCGCTGGGTCAGCAGCACGGCCCCCGGCCCCGCACAGGAGTCCAGCGCCACGTGCGCGGTGACATCGCAGGAGCCGTCCGGGACCGGCGGGACCTCCCGGCCGGCGCGGAAGCCCGTCAGGGTGCCGTACGGGGGCCTCGCGTCGCGGGTGTGGGCGTAGTCCACCGCCACCGCCAGGCCGCGCTCCAGGGTCCCGGTGGCGGCCGCCCATGCCTCGTCGCGGCTCCGGCCGATCTCCGTGCGGCCGCCGCCGGGCCACCACCGCTCCAGCCAGGCCCGGTCGGCGTCGTCCAGCGGGCCGCCCGCGCTCTGCGCACCGTCCCGTGCGACCAGGACGTAGCGCCCGTCCTCGGCGACCTCCAGGGGCACGTTGTCCAGCCATTCGTTGGCGAAGAGCAGCCCCGTCGTCCCCTCGGGCGGGGCCGTGACCCAGCGGATCCGCGGGTCGGGCCCGGCGGGCCGCTCCGCCCGCTCCACCGCGTACGGGCGCACCCGGGCGGCCGTCTCCGGCTCCAGTGCGGCGAGCACCCCGGCCAGCAGCTCCCCGCGCCCCGCACCCATGTCGACCAGGTCCAGCTCCGCCGGGTGCCCGAGCTCGGCGTCCACCCAGCGCAGCAGACGGGCCACGGCGGCCGCGTACAGCGGCGAGGCGTGCACGGAGGTCCGGAAGTGCCCGGCGGGCCCCGGCCCGCCGGGCCGCACGTAGAAACCGTCGGGCCCGTACAGCGCGGCCTCCATCGCCCCGCGCCAGCGGACCGGACCCACACCTTCACCCTGAGAGCTCACCGGACAAAGGCTAAGGTCACCGTCCACCTTGGGGAGTACGTCCCCGGCGGCAGATTCGGACCTCTGGTTGACTCCAGCACCTATCTGCGTTCCCTACTCTGGGTTACGTGCAGCGCCTCTACGACTTCCTCCGCAGACACCCGACGGGCGTCGACAGCTTCTGGGCTGTCCTCCTCTTCGGGATCGGGATGCTGCAAGTCGCCGACGACAGTTTCAGCAGCACCACCGCGCGGCTGCTGGCCGTCCCGGCGGTGGTCGCGATGAGCGTCGTGGTGGCCCTGCGCCGCAAGTGGACGCAGGGCATGTTCTGGCTGGCCGTCGGCACCGGCGTCTACAAGCTGATCACCCATACCGAGGTGAACAACGCCGACCTCGCGATGCTGATCATCCTGTACACGGTCGCCGCCTCGGCGGAGATCTCACGGCGGATGTCCCGTACCGCGTTCGCCATCGGAGTCCTCGCCTCCCCCCTGTACGCCCTGCGCTTCCAGGTGGACAAGGGCGACTTCCGCGACGACGTCCTCTTCATGCTCTTCGCCATCGTCCCCTTCGTCCTCGCCTGGGTGCTGGGCGACTCCCTGCGCACCCGCCGGGCCTACTACGCCCAGCTCGTCGAGCGCAACGAGCGCCTGGAGAACCAGCGCGAGGCCCAGGCCAAGGTGGCCGTGGCCGGCGAGCGCGCCCGGATCGCCCGCGAGCTGCACGACGTCGTCGCGCACAACGTCTCGGTGATGGTGGTCCAGGCGGACGGGGCGGCGTACGTCATGGACGTGGCCCCCGAGCAGGCCAAGGAAGCCCTCCAGACCATCTCCGGCACCGGCCGCCAGGCGCTGGCCGAGATGCGGCGGCTGCTGGGCGTGCTGCGCACCGGCGAGCCGCAGGAGTCCGAGGACTACGTGCCCCAGCCGGACGTCGAGCAGATCGAGGTCCTGGTCGAGCAGGTACGGGCGGCCGGGCTCACGGTGGACTTCGAGGTCGAGGGCGCGCCGCGGCGGCTGCCCAGCGGGGTCGAGCTGACGGCGTACCGGATCGTGCAGGAGGCACTGACCAACACCCGCAAGCACGGCGGCCCGGAGGCGAAGGCCAGCGTCCGGCTGGTCTACTTCGACGACGGGCTTGGCCTGCTGGTCGAGGACGACGGCCGGGGCGCGGCCCACGAGCTGTACGAGGACGGCGGCGCCGACGGCGCCGGGCACGGACTGATCGGCATGCGCGAGCGGATCGGTATGGTCGGCGGAACCCTGGACGCGGGGCCCCGGCCCGGTGGCGGCTTCCGGATCAGCGCACTGCTCCCCCTGAAGAAGAGATGACGAGGACGAGGTAACTGATGTCCATCCGAGTGATGCTGGTCGACGACCAGGTGCTGCTGCGCACCGGCTTCCGGATGGTGCTCGCCGCCCAGCCGGACATGGAGGTCGTCGCCGAGGCGGGCGACGGCCTGGAGGCGCTGGAGGTGCTGCGGGCCACGAAGGTGGACGTGGTGCTGATGGACGTCCGCATGCCCCGGCTGGACGGGGTCGAGGCGACGCGACGGATCTGCGAGCCGGAGGAGCACCCGAAGGTGATCATCCTGACCACCTTCGACCTGGACGAGTACGCCTTCTCGGGCCTGAAGGCGGGTGCGAGCGGGTTCATGCTGAAGGACGTCCCGCCGGGCGAGCTGCTCGCGGCCATCCGCTCGGTGCACAGCGGGGACGCGGTGGTGGCCCCGTCCACCACGCGGCGCCTGCTGGACCGCTTCGCGCCGATGCTGCCGACGACCACGCAGGAGCCGCAGAACAAGGAGATCGAGCGGCTGACGGAGCGCGAGCGCGAGGTCATGCTGCTGGTGGCGCAGGGCCTGTCGAACGGCGAGATCGCGGCCCGGCTGGTCCTCTCCGAGGCGACGGTGAAGACCCACGTGGGCCGCATCCTCACCAAGCTGGGCCTGCGCGACCGGGTCCAGGTGGTGGTCCTGGCATACGAGACGGGCCTGGTCCGCGCGGGCGGCAACGCGGGCTAGCTAGGGGGCGTCCTGCCGATCGGGCCGGATCGGGGAGCGGTGCCTGGTGCGTGCGGTCGCAAGGCCGGGGAGGGAGCCGACGCGGAGCGCCGGCGGCCGACGAGAACGCGGCGGGCGTGCGTGCCGGGTGTCGCGAGCCCGGCCTGATCGGCAAGACGGGCCCCAGGGCTGCCTTCGGGCCCCCTGGTCGCCCGGCCCGAGGGGAACCCCCGCCGGAGCGGGCGCCTGCGCGAGCCCCTCCTGCCGTTCGGTCCTATCCGAAGAGCCCGGCAGGGGTCACCCGGCCGTAAAGCTCTTCGAGACCGATCAAGAGCACGTCTCCCCCGCCCCGCGCCACCTCGTCTCGCAGTGCGTCGCTGAATCCCCCCGCGCTGAAGCAGGCGAGCGCACACCGGGTGACGTCCATTCCGCGCCCGGCGAGCACCTCTCGCGCGCGCCGGAGCCTCTCCACGTGGTTCTGCCCCATGACCGTCCCCCATTTGGCCTCGCCCAGCATCGCCACCGTCGGCCTCCTGCCTCCGGTCCCGGATTCGACGACGGCGACGTCGATCTGGATCTGCCGGCGGGTCGCGGGATCGGACACGATGCCGCCACCCACCTGACCGAACGAGGTACCGAGCAGGGACCTCCCCGGGCCGAGCACGTACTCACGACAGATCGCCTCGAAGTGCGGTCCTGCCACCTGCGCCGCGAAACGCTCCGCCGACTGCGCCCAGACCTCGGCCGCGTGCCCGCTCTCCAGCCGGGCCCACGCCGGACGCATCACCGCCTCATAGAAGTTGATCAAGGGCTCGGTGATCCGGTACTGGGATTTCCCGGCCCGGAAGAGATCCGCTTCCCGCACCAACAGGTGACTGTCCTCCAGCACGTTGAGCGGGTGGGAGATGTCCACCGACTTGCGGCCGATGTAGCCCGCGATCCCGCCCCTCGTGCTGTTTCCCTGAGCCACCGCGGCGAGCACCGAGTGATACAGGGCGCCGTCACGGATGTCCGCTTCTTCGGCGAGCAGGTACCGCGCCTCGCGGAAGAGCGGGCTGTACGGCGACAGGACCGTACGGCAGATCCAGTCGCCGAACCCTTCCAGGCTCCCGGGAACGTCATCCGCCAGGAACTGCCGCCGGTAGGCGGGCGTACCACCGAGCACGGCGTGGAGCCGGGCGGCAAGGGCGGGACTTCCGGCGACGTCCCAGAAGTCGGCGGCAGCTCGATATCCGAAGGGTCGCACCACCAGTTCCAGCTGCGCCCGCCCCCGCAACGGCGCGGTACTGGCGAGCAGCCCTCCCATGACGGACATCGCCGATCCGCACAGGAGCAACCTCATCCGGTTCTCCTCGACCTGGTACCGGTCGATCTCCCGCTGGATGAGCGAGGGCAGTTCCGGTGCGGCCTTCGCCAGGTAGGGAAACTCGTCGATGACCACGAGCAGTGGCCCGGTCCCCCGGTCAGCGGCGCCGAGCCCGAAGAGGTACGAGATCGCGTCGTCCCAGGTGGCGAAGGAGAAGGGGACCGGGGAGCCCGCGTGTTCCGCCAGCGCTGCCCCGAACTGACGCAGAGACTCCGCCTCGGTCGCAGCCGTGGCCCCGAAGTAGAAGCCCTGCTGCTGCTCCACCAGGGCGCGCAGCAGGTAGGTCTTGCCCATGCGCCGCCGGCCGCTGACGATGCCGAGCATCGCGTGCGGCATCGGTCTGCCCACGAAGGCGGTGAGGCCTTCCCACTCCGCACCGCGATCGAAGACGTGGGACGGCTTGCTCGGCCCTGAGCGATGACGCAATTCTCGTTCTCCTTAGGAGTACACCCCTAAGGAGTGTACTCCTCACCACACGCCCGCCCCGGTCATTCAGTGGGCCCTCCGCCGGCAAGGAACTGCCGAGCGCCGAACCCGAGAAACATGAGCCCCGCGAAGGTGGCCCCGCCGGCCGCACACGAGGCGGCCAGCCCCTCCTTGGCCACCATGAAGATCGCAAAGGCGACCACCGCACCAACGAAGCTGCCGATCGTGATGATCGCCAGCCAGACGCCCCGAAATGCCGGGTTGTTAGCACTCATTGAGACTCCCCTTCGCCGCGGCCGGGTGGAGTCGGTCGACTGCACCGCCAACGAAGAGGCTAGAGGAGCGAGCTAACACTCTCAAGCTTTTACGACACTCTCACGGTGATAACCTGAACGGGATGGACCGGAAGCCCGGGCGCACCGCGAGAACCACCGACCCAGGAAGCGGCACATGATCTCCAGCAACCTCCTGCCCCAGGACCTGGCGCGGCTGGCCACCCTCCTCGGACGAGACCTGCGCGAGCGCGCCCGGACCGGTACGGCCACCGCAGCCCTGGCGGACGAGTACGAGCACCTCAGGGCGAAGTCACTCATCTCCGCCACCTGGCACAGCTGGCTGGACGAAAAGGTCGCCCAAGTGGCCGCTGCCTGGGTGCTCGCCACGGCCATCGTCAGGTTCTGCGAGGACAACGAGCTGCTCGACTCGCCCGCCATCGTCGGGGCCGAAGACGGGGCGCACGCGCGTGAAGTGATCATCAACGCAGTGGACCGGCTCAGCTCCCAGCCGACGATGGCCCAGGTCTTCAGCCGGCGGACGAACCCCATGTGGAGGATCGAGCCCAGTCAGGAAGCCTGCGCCGCGCTCCTGGCTTTCTGGAATCTCCGCTCCCCGGACGGTCTCCTCGTCCACGACTTCACGGACGAGTCACGAGGAACCCGCTTCCTCCTGGACCTGTACTCCGGCCTCAACGAGCAGGCCCGCACGGTGTACGGATCGGTGCCGACCCCAGAGTTCGTGGTCACCCTCATCCTCGATCTCACCCTCGATCCGGCGCTCGACACGTTCGCGCCTTCCCTCTCGGCGCTACAGGAGTTCCGGGCCATCGATCCCGCCTGCGGGTCGGGAAACTTCCTCATCGGCGCCTTCGATCGCCTCTTCCGGCGATGGACCGACATCGGAAGCGACATGAGTCCGTGGCAGCGGGCCGCCCGAGCCCTGAGATCACTTCACGGGTGCGACATCGACCCCTGTGCGGTGAGCATCACTCGCTTCCGTCTCCTCATCGCCGCCATGAACGCCACGGGGGAACGGCGCCTGGACGACGTGCCGGACCTGCCCATCGTGGTCACGGCTGCAGATGCGCTGATCAAGGGCCTGGGTACCGAGCCCACCCCCTCCCTCTTCCGATCGGAACCGGACCCGACCGAGTCCGGGCCGGAGCAGGAGTTCGCCGAGTACGCGGACCGGCACGGGCTCTTCGGTCCCGACGGCTACGACGTGGTGGTGTCCAACCCGCCGGCCGTCACCGTCAAGGACAAGGCGCTGTTCGCGACCTACCGCGACGCCTACCAGAGCTGCAGCGGGCGCTACGCACTGACGGTTCCCTTCACGGAACTCGCCTTCCTCCTCACCAGGAGGAAGGCGGGCCACGTCGGTCAGCTGTTGGCCAATTCCTTCATGAAGCGGGAGTTCGGTCAGCAGCTCGTCGAGCGTGTGCTGACCCAGGTGGAGATCTCTCACGTGATCGACACGTCAGGGGCCTACATCCCCGGCCACGGCGCACCCACGGCCATCCTGGTCGGGCAGAGCCGCACCCCTGATCCGGCACGGCCCGTTCATGTCGTCGTGGGGCGCCGAGGCGAACCCGAGGCCCCCGAGAACCCGGGCGAGGGTCTCGTCTGGCAGTCACTGCGTCGCATGTCCTGTGCGACCGACGTCGCTGACCTGTGGGCCGAGTCCTTCCTCCAGGACCGTGGTGAGCTGGCCGCCTTCCCGTGGAACTTGGCGGACTCGTCCGTCAGGGACCTGCTGCACCACATGGAACGGGGGGAACGGCTCCGCGAACGTGTTGCCCGGATCGGCTACGGGGCCAACACGGGTTCCGACGACGCGTTCTGCGCTCCGGCGCACTCGTTCGACCGCCATGGCACGGAGAAGCAGGCCCGCGTACAGGTACTGACCGGTTCCGGGGTGCGCGACTGGGGTGCGCACGCCGACTCCGAGGCGTTCTTCACCCGCGGGGGCAAACACCTCGAGCTCCTCGATCTGGACCAGCTTCCGGGTCACAGCCGCCGCCTGTGGCCCTACAAGTCGGATCTGAGCCAGCGCGCCGGTATCAAGAAGAGATCGCAGTGGTACGACTGGCATCAGGTCGCCCCGGCCTGGAACGTGCACCCGTGGTCCATCACCTTCCCCTGGGTGTCCACGCACCCGCACTTCAGCCTGCTCCGGGGCTCCCTGGTCCCGCTCAACTCCGCGCCGGTCATCAAGCTCCCGCCGAACGCGTCGGACACGGAACACCTCCAGCTGCTGGGAGTCCTCAACAGCTCAGCCGTCTGCTTCTGGCTCAAGCAGATGAGCCAGAGCAAGGGGCAGCCCAGAGCAGGTCAGCTGCGTGGTGGCGAGTCATGGGAAAAGATCTACGAGTTCACCTCGACCCGGCTGCTCGACCTGCCCCTGCCCGGCACGTTCCCTGCCGGCCATGCCGAAGAGCTCGACCGCCTCGCCACCCAGCTGACGGCATACCGATCGGAAATGTCCGCCCCCGATACGCGGCTCACCCCGGAATACCTGGCATCGGCGGAGCGCCGATACGCTGCGGCGCGCGCCCGGATGGTGAGTCTCCAGGAGGAGCTGGACTGGCAGGTGTACGGCATGTACGGACTGCTCCCCGACGACAGCCACGTGACCGGGCCGCTGCCGGACGTACCGGCGATCGAAGTCGGCCGGCGCGCGTTCGAGATCGTGCTGGCGCGCCAGGTGGCGAGCGGCGAGTCCTCCTCGACATGGTTCGAGCGGCACGGGGTGCTCCCCGTGACCGAACCTCCCCGTGATTGGCCGCCCGCATATCGGGACCTCGTGCAACGCCGCATCGAGGCCATCTCCGGGAGTCCTGTGCTGGCTCTGCTCGAGCAGGCGGAGTACAAGCACCGCTGGTCGGTCCCGGACTGGCCGAACATGGTCCAGGCCACCCTTCGGGACCGCATGCTCGACCTCTGCGAAAGTCCCGGTCTGTGGCATGTGGAAGAGAACGGGCGAAGCCGCCCGGTCACCCACACCGTGCGGGAACTGGCCGAGCTACTGGAGGAGGACGGGGAGTTCGTCGCTCTCGCGTCCCTCTACGCCCCTGAGGCGCGCTTCCTCGACACGGTGAGAAACCTGATCGCGGACACCCATGTCCCTGCGGCCGCGGCACTGCGCTACAAAGCATCCGGGCTGGCCAAGCGGCGGCGATGGGAGGTGACGTGGGAACAGCAATGGCGGCAGGAGCAGGCCCGAGGACACGCAGATGATCAGGGGCCCGGCGTCGGCAACGGCGCATCGCCCGTTCCGCCACGCTTCACCTCCGCGGACTTCCTCAAGCCGTCCTACTGGCAGCAACGCGGCAAGCTCGACATCCCCAACGAACGGTTCACCTCGTATTTGCCGCCCTTCTCTCCGCTGTCATCGACCACGGTGATCGGCTGGGCCGGATGGGACGCCGAGGAGCGCGCGAGGGCACTGCTCGGTCTCCTCGAATCCAGCGCCGCCGCCCTGGCCCAAAGCCCGGAGTCGGCACTGCCTCTGCTCGCGGCGCTGCAGGAAGTCCTGCCCTGGGTACCCCGGACCGGATGCGGACTCGGCCCGGTCGAGCCCTCGCACGCGTACGACGAGATGCGGGTCGCCTTCAACCATCACCAAGACGAGCTCGGGGTCTCCGCGGACGCCATCGCGTCCTGGCGTCCTCCCGCCCCGAAGCGGGGGCGGCCGCGCCAGAGCTAGGCCGTCTCTTCCGGCGCCGTCATCCAGCGGTCCGGGCGGGCCGAGGCGCGGGAGGTGCGGGAGCGGGCGGCCTGGGCGTGGAGCAGGGCCGCGGCCTCGGGTTCCGGGCGGAGCCGGGCCGTGACCGTGCAGTTCGCGCCGGTGTCCACGTGGACGTCGGCCACGCCGCGGGATCGGGCCCACGGGCCCTGCGCGAAGCGCACGCTCTGCACCTTGGCGTGCGGGACGATGTCCGTACGCAGGCACAGGCGGCCGTGCCGGGCGGCGAACACCTCCGGGGAGACGGCCAGGGCGTAGCCCTTCCACCACACCGGGACCACCCAGCGGGATCCGGCCCGCGGGGAGCCGGAGAAGGACAGGGCCGCCAGGTCCACCCCGGGCAGCACCCGGGCGATGACGGCGACGGCGGCGTCCCGCGAGGCCACCGGGACCAGGACCGAGTTCTTCGAGCCCGCGACCTTGAGCTCCACGCGGACCAGGCCGCGCCGCCGCCACAGCAGCGGCTCCACGATCCGTACGCATTGCACGCGCCCCGGCGGCACGGTCTCGTGGGCCCGGTCCAGCATGCCGTGGTCCAGGCGCAGCCCGTCCGGGGACTCGGCGACCCGCCAGTCGTACTCGGTCAGGAAGCGGCCCGCGGTGCCCGCCCAGACCGCGCCGAGCATCGGGAGCACGGAGACGAGGGCCGCCCACGGGCTGGAGCTGAGCCACCACACGACGGCCGGCACGATCAGCCCGGGGACCAGCAGGACCCAGACTCCCAGGTTGAGCAGCAGGGACACGACGAGCTCGCGCGGGGTCACCCGCAGCAGTTCGCGTTCGGGGGCCTCGCCCAGCCGTACGGCCTCCTCGGGGGCGAAGCCCGCCGCCCGGGCGAGGAGTTCGGCGCGCAGGGCGACGGCGTCCTTCTCGCTGAGGAAGGACAGCTGGTCCTTCTCCTCGGTGCCGATGACGTCGAGCCGCAGACTGGCGACTCCGGTGAGCCGGGCCAGGAGCGGCCGGGTGACGTCCACGGCCTGGAGCCGGTCGAGGCGGATGTGCGCGGTGCGCCGGAAGAGGAGCCCGCTGCGGATGCGCAGTTCGGTGTCGGTGATGGCGTAGTGGGTGAACCACCAGCTCAGGAAGCCGTACATGCCGAACACCAGGATCAGGCCGGCCACCGCCGCCACCCGCAGGAGGGTGGAGAGGTCGGCCACCCATCTGCCGGCCCGGTCGCCCTGCTGGGCGATCACGCCGACGGTCGCGGCGATCGGCACCCAGGCGCGGCGCAGCGGGGTGAAGGGGTGCAGCCGGCGTTCCGTGACGGAAAGGGCCTGCTCCGCGGCGCCGTCGGCCGGTGCGGGGCTCACAGACCCGCCGACCTTGCCTCGCCGAGGGCGCTGAGCCGATCGCGCAGCCGCTCCGCCTCGGCCGGCAACAGCCCGGGGATCTTGGCGTCACTGGCCGCCGCAGCCGTGTGCAGCTGTACGGAGGCCAGGCCGAAGCGGCGCTCCAGGGGGCCGGAGGTGACCTCTACCAGTTGCATCCGGCCGTACGGGACCACGGTCTCCTCCCGCCAGAGCACGCCCCGGCTGATCAGCAGGTCGTCCGCGCGCTCGGCGTAGCGCCAGGACCGCCAGTTCCGGCCCAGGAGCGCCCAGCCCCAGGCCAGGACCACCAGCCAGAACGCTCCGACGGCCGCCCACGCCGGGCCGAGCGTCAGCCCCAGGACGACGCCGGTCACCACGGCGGGCAGCACCGTCCAGATCACCAGCAGCGTCCGCCGCAGAGTGAGCAGCCCGCCCGGCAGCGCCACCCATGCGGGTCCGCCCGTCTCACCCATCGTCCCCGTTTCCATGGGTCCACACTAGGGCTGAGACAATGCCCGCATGACGGAGACCACGGTCGGTATCGGCGGAGCGGCGGAGAGCACCGACATGGTGCTCAACATCGGCCCCCAGCACCCTTCCACGCACGGCGTGCTGCGCCTGCGCCTCGTCCTGGACGGCGAGCGGATCGTCAGTGCCGAACCGGTGGTCGGCTATATGCACCGCGGCGCCGAGAAACTCTTCGAGGCCCGTGACTACCGGCAGATCGTGATGCTCGCGAACCGGCACGACTGGCTGTCCGCGTTCTCGAACGAGCTGGGCGTGGTCATGGCCGTCGAGCGGATGCTCGGCATGGAGGTGCCCGAGCGGGCCGTGTGGATGCGGACGCTGCTGGCCGAGCTGAACCGGGTGCTGAACCACCTGATGTTCCTCGGCTCGTACCCGCTCGAACTGGGTGGAATCACCCCGATCTTCCACGCGTTCCGGGAGCGCGAGGAGCTCCAGGCCGTCATGGAGGAGATCTCCGGCGGCCGCATGCACTACATGTTCAACCGGGTCGGCGGCCTGAAGGAGGACCTCCCGGCCGGCTGGCTCGGCCGGGCGCGCGCCGCGATCGCCGACGTCCGGACCCGGATGGACGTCTACGACAAGCTGGTCCACGGGAACGAGATCTTCCGCGCCCGGACCCGCGGCGTCGGGGTGCTGTCCGCCGAGGCGGTGCACGCGTACGGGGTCTCCGGCCCGATCGCCCGCGCCTCCGGCGTCGACTTCGACCTGCGCCGCGACGAGCCGTACCTGGCCTACGGCGAGCTCCAGGACGTCCTGAAGGTGGTCACCCGCACCGAGGGCGACTGCCTCGCCCGCTTCGAGTGCCTGCTGGACCAGACCCACAACGCACTCGACCTGGCCGTGGCCTGCCTGGACCGGATGGACGTTCTGCCGCCGGGGCCGGTCAACCAGCGGCTGCCCAAGGTCCTGAAGGCGCCGGAGGGGCACACGTACGCCTGGACCGAGAACCCGCTCGGCATCAACGGCTACTACCTGGTCTCCAAGGGCGAGAAGACCCCGTACCGGCTGAAGCTGCGCAGCGCCTCGTACAACAACATCCAGGCGCTGGCCGTGCTGCTCCCGGGGCAGCTGGTCGCGGACATGGTGGCGATCTTGGGTTCGCTCTTCTTCGTGGTCGGCGACATCGACAAATAGCCCGTCCCGGGGACATGTCCGGATCTAGGGTGGGTCCATGATCCCTGGTATATACACCGATTATCTGGGCCGGATCGGCATCACGGACCCCGGATCCCCCTCCGCCGAAGGGCTGTTCGCGCTCGCGCGGGCCCATCTGGAGCGGATCCCGTTCGAGAACACCGAGATCCAGCTGGGCCGGCCGCCGGACATCGACCCCGAGCTGTCCGTGCGCCGCCTCGGCGAGGGGCGCGGCGGGTACTGCTTCCATCTCAACGGCGCCTTCGCGGCGCTGCTGGAGCACCTCGGGTACGACGTGACGCGCCACCTCGGGGGCATGTGCGCGGACCGGGACTCCGAGGAGGTGAGCGGAGACCACCTCACCCTGACCGTACGGATCGACGGGCAGGTCTTCTTCGTGGACGTCGGCCTGGGCGACGGACCGCCGGAGCCGCTGCCGCTGCGCGAGGGCCGGTACGAGCGGGGCTTCCGGTACGGCCTGAGGCCGCTGGGGAGCCCGGACGCGGCCGACGCCGGCTGGACCTTCCTCAACGAGGACTCGCCCTTCCCCGCGATGAACTTCCGCTCGGCCCCCGCGGCCATGGCCGACTTCGCGGACGAGCACCTGCGGCTGTCCACCGCCGAGGACTCCCCCTTCCTGCAGTCCTTCTTCATGCTGCGGCGCACCGCCGGGGCCGTCGACCGGCTGCACGGCAGGACCTTGATCCACCTCGACCCGCAGGGCGGGAGCGACAAGCGCGAACTGGCCTCCCCGGAGGAACTCTTCGACGCCATGGCCACGGTCTTCGGGCGGGAGCTCGACGACCTGACGCACGCGGACCGGGCGTCGCTGTGGGCGCGGGTGCAGCGGGCGCACGAGGCGTGGCTCGCCTCCCAGCAGGGCTGATGTCGGTGCGGCAGGGCACACTGGGCGCCATGTCCCACTCTCCCCGCCGGGCCTGCCCCGCCTGCGGCCGCGACTGCGCCGTCACCGCCGGGCGGATCGCCCGCCACGATCCGCCCGGAGGGCGGGGCCGCGGCGACCTGGTGTCCTGCCCCGGATCCCGGGCCCGGGTGGTGCTCGGCGCCTCCGCGCCGACGCTGGACGGCTTCGTGCTGTCCGAACACCCGGGGCAGCTACCGCTGTTCTGAGGCTCCGGGTTCGGGGGTTTTCCCCCGCGGCGCGCGGGTGCCGACCGGATGTCGGGGGCCGGCGGTGCCCTACGAGATCGCGGTGCGGAGGCGGGCCACGTCGATCGGCTCGGTCTCGTCATGGGCCGTCAGGTCGATGACCTGGCCCACCGCGCGGGTCTCGTCGGTCGCCGGCTTGAACTCCGGCTCCACGACGGCCTGCGCGGACTCCGCCTTGTGCACCGCGAGGGCCTCGGCGCCGACCACGTCGGCCAGGTCCTCGTTCTGGACCGCCTCGATCGCCGCGCGGGCCTGCGCCGCGTTCTTGGTGCCGAAGAAGTCGAAGCCGCCCTCGACGCGGGAGGCCGTACGCCGCTGGGCCGCGTACGGGGCCACCGCGGCCGCCGGGCGACGTGCGGGCAGCGAGGCCGCGACCGCGGGGGCCGGTGAAGGGGTCTGCGCGTGGCCGCGACCGGGATCGTGATCGGGGTCCGGCTCCGGGGCGGACGGCGCCGCGGGCAGTTCCCGCGTCTGCATCCTGCGGGCCAGCGCCCCGAGGGCCGCGTGGGCCCGGGCGTAGCCCACCGCGGTGGGCGCGCCCGCCGAGGTGCGCTCCTCGGTGACGGCCGGAAGTTCCTTCGGCGCGGCGGCGGCCGGAGCTGCGGAGGCCTCGATGGCGAGCAGCCGGCGGCCCTCCAGGGCGCTGGCGCGCTCGGTCTCGGCGGTCGCGTACCGCCGCAGCAGCGCCGCGTGCTCGCCGCGCAGGCCCGCGAGTTCGACCCGCTTGGCGCGCAGCTTGGTGTCGAGCCTGGCCCGCAGCATCCGGGCTTCCTCGAGGTCGGATTCGAGCTCGGCTATCCGCTCGTCCGTCCGCCACTCGTCCTTGACGCGCTCGCGCCCGAGCTCCGCGACGCGGCGGCCCGCCGAGCGGTCCCAGGCGCGCATGACGACGGCGCCGGCGACCCCGGCGGCGGCCGTGACGGCCACGAGCAGCCGCAGCGCCATCGGTTCCGCCAGCAACCAGGCCGCGCCCGCGCCGGCGACGGACACGCCGGCCACGGTCGTCGGCGTGAGCAGCCGGTGCAGGGGTTCGGGATTGCGGTGGCGTCCACGGGGCATGGCCCGAAATTTACAGGGCACGGGGGTCGAGTGGGATACCCGCCCGGCAAACTCTTCCCGGGCGGTTACCGCACATTTCTCCATCAACCCCGTGAGCGCTACTTCTTCAGCAGGCCCTTGGCCTCCAGATAGGCCTTCGCGACGTCGGCCGGCTTGGCGCGCTCGGCGTCCACCTTGCGGTTCAGATCGACCAGATCGGCCGTCGTGAGGACCTTGGTCAGCTTGTCGAGCGCGGCCGCGACCTCCGGGGCGCCCGCGTCCTTGGCGTTGACCACCGGCAGGACGTTGTCGGCGTTCTGGAGCTTCTTGTCGTCGTCCAGCAGGACCAGGCCGTAGCCGTCGAGCGTGGCGTCGGTGGTCGTGGTGAGCACGAGCTGGTCGGCGCCGTCCTTGACCGCCTGCTTGGCCTGCGGGGTGCCGACGCCCTTCGGGTCGATGCCGGAAACCTGAATTCCGTACGTCTTGGTCAACCCCGGTGCGCAGAAGGGCCGGACGCTGCATTCGTCGCCCGCAGCGATCTTCACCTTGAGTCCGGACTTACCAAGATCGGAAAGCGTCTTCAGGTTGTTCTTCCCGGCGAATTCCCTGGTCACCGCGAATGCGTTCTGGTCGACCGCCTCTCCGGCGGCCAGCGCCTTCAGGCCGAGCGGGGCCGCGAGCTTCTCCAGGCCCGCCACCGTCGCCGCGACGTCGCTGGAGGCGACCGGCTTCTCCTCGGGCGCCTTCGGGCCGTTCACCTTGGCGTTGAGGAACTCCGCGAGGGTGGCCGCGTACTCCGGGACGACGTCGATCTCGCCCTTCTCCAGCGAGGGCTCGTACAGCTCACGGTTGTTGACCGTCTTGACCGACGTGCTGTAGCCGGCGTCCTTCAGCACCTGCGCGTACAGCTCGGCCAGCACGTTCGACTCGGTGAAGCCGGCCGCGCCGATCACCAGGCTGCCCTTGCCGCCGCCCGCGGACGAGGAGGAGCCGGCGGAGGCCGCGCCGCCGTCCTTGCTCTTCTCCAGGCTGTCGCCGCCGCACGCGGCCAGCGACACCGTCAGCGCCAGGGCGCCCAGGGACGCGCCGAGGACGCGCGTGGTCTTGGTCATGGAGGTACTCCGTTTCGAGGCGATGGACAGGGATCAGCGGGGTCGGCGGGAACGGGATCAGCGCGATCAGCGGGACGCCGCCCGCGGCAGCAGCCGGTCCGCCGCCACCAGCGCGCCCTCCACCAGCAGGGCGAGCGCGGCCACCAGCAGGGCGCCGGCGACGACCTGCGCGGTGTTGTACGTGTTGAAGCCGGCGGTGATGATCCGGCCGAGCCCGCCCTGGCCGACCATGGCGGCGATCGTGGCCGTGGCGATGACCTGCACGGCGCCGGAGCGCAGCCCGGTCATCACCAGGCCGCGCGCGAGCGGCAGTTCGACGCGCAGGAAGAGCTGGCTGCCGGACATGCCCATGCCTCGGGCGGCCTCCACCACCGAGCGGTCCACCTCGCGCATGCCGACGTACGCGTTCGTCAGCAGCGGCGGGACGGCGAACAGCACGAGCGCGGCGATGGTGGGCAGGTAGCCGGCGTTGCGCAGCGGGGAGACCATGAACAGCGCCAGCACCGCGAAGACGGGGACGGCGCGGCCGATGTTGGAGATGTTGATCGCGAGGGAGCCGCCCCTGCCCAGGTGGCCGAGGTACAGGCCGATCGGCAGCGCCACCGCGCAGGCGATCGCGAGCGCGACCCCGCTGACGTAGACGTGCTCGCCGAGCCGGTGCCAGACACCGCTCTCCCCCGACCAGTTGGCGCCGTTCGCCAGCCAGTCCCAGGCCCCTCCGAGGACGCCCACGGCTCAGACCCCCTTCCCCGGCACCGGGGTCGGGGCCGGATCCACGGACCGGCCGCCGGCACCGGCCCGGGTCCACGGGGTGAGCAGCCGCTGCAGGCCGAGCAGCAGCAGGTCGGCCACGAGCGCGAGCAGCACGCACAGCACGGAGGCGGTGAGCACCTGGGCCTTGAAGGAGCTGTTCACAGCCGGGGCGATGAGGTTGCCGAGACCGCCCTTGCCGACGATGGAGCCGACCGTGGTCAGCGCGACCGTCGAGACGGTGGCGATCCGTACGCCGGCGAGCAGCGCGGGCAGCGCGAGCGGCAGTTCGACCTGCCACAGCAGCCGCCCCGGGCCGTACCCCATGCCGCGCGCGGCCTCCCGTACGTCCTCGGGGACGGCCTCCAGGCCGGCCAGCACGTTGCGGACCAGGATCGTCAGCGAATACAGCACCAGCCCGGTCACCACCAGCGACGCCGAGAGTCCGAAGACCGGCAGCAGCAGGGAGAACATGGCCAGCGAGGGGATCGTGTAGAGCAGGGTGGTGAGGGCCAGGACGGGCGCCGCCCAGTGACGGCCGCGGCGGGCCAGCAGGGCGAGCGGTACGGACACGGCGATGCCGATCAGGACGGACACGCCCGTGATCCATATGTGTTCGAGGGTGGCGTCGGTGAGTTCCTGGGAGCGGGAGGTGACGTAGTCCCAGCAGATCCAGTCGTTCGCCACCAGGCAGTTCTGCCCGGCCATGCCGCTCACCCCCCACTGTTCGAACGTACGTCTTCACGATCACCCGGTCAGAGCGACCCTAACCCCCGCCACCCTCAATGGCCGGATTCCTTCGCAGTGGGGCAACATGCCCTTCACAAATCAGCGGCGGCCGTGGGGAAGGATGGGTCCGTGATCCGATTCGAGCATGTGACCAAGCGCTACCCCGACGGGACGACTGCCGTCGAGGACCTGTCCTTCGAGGTCGCGGAGGGGGAGCTGGTCACGCTCGTGGGACCGTCCGGTTGCGGCAAGACGACCACGATGAAGATGGTCAACCGCCTCATCGACCCGACCGCCGGCCGGATCCTGCTGAACGGCGAGGACATCGCGGCCGCCGATCCGGTCGAGCTGCGCCGCCGGATCGGGTACGTCATCCAGCAGGTCGGGCTGTTCCCGCACAAGACGGTGCTGGAGAACACGGCGACCGTGCCGCAGCTGATCGGCACCCCGAAGGCGCAGGCCCGCGCCCGGGCGGCCGAGCTGCTCGAACTGGTCGGCCTGGACCCGTCCGTGTACGGGGGCCGGTACCCGGAGCAGCTGTCGGGCGGGCAGCGCCAGCGCGTCGGCGTGGCCCGCGCGCTCGCCGCCGATCCGCCGGTGCTGCTGATGGACGAGCCGTTCGGCGCGGTGGACCCGGTGGTGCGCGAGCGGCTGCAGAACGAGTTCCTGACGCTGCAGCGGACGGTACGCAAGACGATCCTGCTGGTCACCCACGACCTGGAGGAGGCGATCCGGCTCGGCGACCGCATCGCGGTCTACGGGACGGGCACCATCGAGCAGTTCGCCCGCCCGGCGGCGGTGCTCGGGGCGCCGGCCACCGAGTACGTGGCCTCCTTCGTCGGCGCCGACCGGGGGCTCAAGCGGCTCGCGGTCACCGCGGTCGAGGCGGCGGACCTGGCGCCGGCGGAGGGGAAGGCCCCGGCGGCGTCGGTGGAGCTGGGGGCGACGCTGCGCGAGGCACTCGCGGCCCTGCTGCAGGAGGACTCGGGGCGGATCGGGGTCACGGACCCGGAATCCGGCGCGCTGGCCGGCGTACTGACCCCGGAGGGCGTGCACCGGGCGCTGCGCCGGGCCCGGCTGCAGGAGGCGTAGCGCCCCGGCACGCGGGACCAACGGGACCCGCGGGAGCCCCGGAAGCTCCGGAGCCCCCGGGAGCCCCGCAAGCCCCGGACACAGCTGTGACCGGCCTCGGGAGGCCGGTCACGGGTGCTGCGGCGCCGGGTGGGCGCGCGGGGCGGTTCAGGCCTCGATCCGGCCGCTCATCCACGTCAGCATCGGCGGGATCTCCCGTCGCCACGTGTTGAAGTTGTGGCCACCGCTGTCGAGGATGATGGAGGAAACCCGGTCCGGGCCCTGCACCTTCTTGATGAACTTCCGGGTGTCGCCGAGGTTCGGCTCGCCCTTCTCGCTGCTGGTGACGAGGAAGGACGTACCGGACGGCTTCTTGTTCTCGATGCTGTGCAGAACGTCCGCACGCTTCTTCAGCTTCTCGTCCCCGTGGAACAGGTCACCGGTCGTCGGGTCGTCCGGGGCGTCGTAGTACGCGGACAGCCCGGCGGCCGCGCCGAAGGTCTGCGGGTAGTGCGCGGCGATCTTCAGGGCGCAGTAGCCGCCCGTCGAGTTGCCGATGAAGCCCATGTTCTGGGGCTTCTTGCCGACCCGGAAGGTGTTCGTGATGGCCTGCGGGAGGTCCTCGCCGAAGAAGGTCTCGGTCTGCGGGCCGCCGGGTATGTCGACGCACTCGGTGTCGCGCGGGGGCGCGATGGTGGGCCGCAGCATGACCAGGATCATCGGCTTCATCTTGCCCGACTTGGACAGGCTGAAGGCCTTCATGGGGTAGTCGAGCCCTTTGATCAGGTTCTCGGCGGTGCCCGGGTAGCCCGTCAGGACGATGGACGCGGGGAAGTTCCGGTCCTTGTGCTGGGGCTGGAAGTACTCCGGCGGGAGCCAGACGTAGCCGGGGCTCGTTATCTTCGACTTCTGCCCGGTTATGGCAACCTTCAGGATCTGACCACCGACCTGGGGCTTGGCGCCACCGGGTACGTCCAGCTTCTGCTTGTCGACGACCTTGATGTCCTTGCTGCTCATCGAGTGGTCGACGACCTTGCCCATGGACGTCTCCTGACCGAGCAGGTCGGCCCAGGAACCGTAGAAGAGGAACGACTTGTTAGCCGCGAGCCCCACAGCCGAGAACAGCGCCAGCTGGGTCGCCAGCAGGAGACCGATCCGGCCGGCGAACGCGCGCCAGGTGCGGCCCGAGAGCTTCGGCCAGAACCAGACCGTGGCTGCGAACAGCAGCACACCGGCGAGGATGGCCAGCGCCAGAACCGTATTACTGGTGAGACCCATGAGCAGTCAGTCGACTTTCTGGTGGCAGGACTGTTTTTTTCCGACGAAAGAGTGAACCCGCTCCTCGTCGATGTCGTCCTAAGGGACGCACCACACACCGGAGGCTGTCGCGGTCTTCGGCCACATGATCTCTCGCGGAGCAACGGGAAGCGATGTCTAGCAGGATAGATGGCGATAAGTCGGGACAGGTTCCGAGCAGGGTCCGCCGAATCCTCAGAGGACCACGGCCGGAGTCGGTGCCCGGCCTGGTAGGTACGGCCGTCATGATCGTCGGCCTTCTGGACATCGCGGCAGGGGTGTTCCCGCGTTTCCGGCACAGCCGGATCCACGCGGTCGCCGAAGTCCTGCCCGGCTCCTTCGGGCCGTTCGCGGCCGCTCTCTCGATCAGCGCGGGCGTCCTGCTCCTGCTGCTCGCCCACGGCCTCAAGCGCCACAAGCGGCGGGCCTGGCGTGCCGCCGTCGTCCTGCTGCCCGCGGGCGCCGCGGCGCAGTTCGCCTACCGCCACTCGGTCGTCAGCGTGGTCATCTCGGCGGTGCTCCTCGCACTGCTGCTGCGCCACCAGAACGAGTTCAAGGCGCTGCCCGACCCGCGCAGCCGCTGGAAGGCGCTCGCGAACTTCGTGCTGATGAGCGCCGGCTCCATCGGGCTCGGCCTGGTGATCGTGAACGTCCACCCGGGCAAGGTCGTCGGCAACCCGGGCCTGTACGAGCAGATCACGCACGTCGTCTACGGCCTCTTCGGCTTCGAGGGCCCCGTCGACTACGCGGGCCGCGTGTCCTGGACCGTCGGTTACTCCCTCGGCGCCCTCGGCATGCTGACCGCCCTCACCACCGTTTACCTGGCCTTCCGCCCCGAGCACCCGGCCGCCCGGCTCACCGCCGACGACGAGGGCAAGCTGCGCGAGCTGCTCACCAAGCACGGCGGCCGGGACTCGCTCGGCCACTTCGCGCTCCGCCGCGACAAGGCCGTCGTCTTCTCCCCCAGCGGCAAGGCGGCCGTCACCTACCGCGTCGTCTCCGGTGTGATGCTCGCCTCCGGCGACCCCATCGGCGACGTCGAGGCCTGGCCCGGCGCGATCGAGCGGTTCATGGAGGAGGCCAAGGCCCACTCCTGGACCCCGGCCGTCATGGGCTGCAGCGAGACCGGCGGCGAGGTCTGGACCCGCGAGACCGGTCTCGACGCCCTGGAGCTGGGTGACGAGGCGATTGTCGATGTCAAAGACTTCTCCCTCTCGGGCCGCGCCATGCGCAATGTCCGCCAGATGGTGAAGCGCATCGAGCGCAACGGCTACACCACCAAGGTCCGCCGGGTCAGCGAGCTCACCGAGGCCGAACTGGAGCAGGTGCGCGGCGCCGCAGAGGCCTGGCGCGGCACCGACACCGAGCGCGGCTTCTCGATGGCGCTGGGCCGGGTCGGCGACCCGGGCGACGGCGACTGCTTCATCGCCACCGCCCACCGGGTGGAGGAGGGCGACACCAGCCCCTTCGGCGACCTGAAGGCTGTCCTCCACTTCGTCCCGTGGGGCACCGACGGCATGTCGCTGGAGCTGATGCGCCGCGACCGCGCCGCCGACCCCGGCATGAACGAGCTGCTGATCGTGGCCTCCCTGGAGGCCGCCCCCGGCCTGAAGATCGAGAAGGTCTCGCTGAACTTCGCGATGTTCCGCTCGGCCCTCGCCCGCGGCGAGAAGATCGGCGCCGGCCCGGTCCTGCGGATGTGGCGCAGCCTGCTGGTCTTCCTCTCCCGCTGGTTCCAGATCGAGTCGCTCTACAAGTTCAACGCGAAGTTCCGCCCCCGCTGGGAGCCCCGCTTCGTGGTCTTCCGCACCACCCGCGACCTGCCCCGCATCGGCTTCGCCGCGATGCAGGCCGAGGGCTTCGTCACGCTGGCCCTGCCGCGGCTGTTCGCCAGCCGCCGCCGTCCCAAGCCGGTGCGCACCTGCACCCACACCCACATGACGACCGTGCCCAAGCAGCAGGACCGCGAGGTCCAGGCTGCGTAGGCCCTGGCCACGCGGGTACGAGACCCGTCAGCCGGGCCCCGGCCGCCGAGAGGCGCCGGGGCCCTGTCGTATCCAGGTCAGCCCTACCCTTGGACCTATGAACACGAAGCGCGGAGCCACCGGCAGGGGCCGGGTCGCAGGTCTGCCGGACTGGGACCGCTGCGGGGTCATGGGTGTCGTCAATGTCACCCCCGACTCCTTCTCCGACGGTGGTCGCTGGTTCGACACCACCGCCGCGGTCAAGCGCGGCCTCGACCTCGTCGAGCACGGCGCCGACCTCGTCGACGTCGGAGGCGAGTCCACCCGCCCCGGAGCCTCCCGCGTCGACGAGGAGGAGGAGCTGCGCCGGGTCGTCCCCGTGGTCCGCGGACTCGCCTCCGAAGGCGTCACCGTCTCCGTGGACACCATGCGCGCGGCCGTCGCCGCCCGGGCCGTCGAGGCCGGCGCCGCCCTGGTCAACGACGTCAGCGGCGGTCTGGCGGACCCCGGGATGATCCCGGCCGTCGCCGCCGCCGAGGTGCCCTTCGTGGTGATGCACTGGCGCGGCTTCAGCGCCGGCATGAACAGCCTCGCCGTCTACGAGGACGTGGTCGCCGAGGTCACCGCCGAGCTGCGGGCCCGGATCGACGCGGTCGTGGCCGGCGGGATCGCCCCCGAGCGGCTCCTGGTCGACCCCGGTCTCGGCTTCGCCAAGAACGCCGACCACGACCTGGCCCTGGTCGCCCACCTGCCCGAGCTGCGCGCCCTGGGCTTCCCGCTGCTGGTCGCCGCGTCGAGGAAGCGTTTCCTCGGCCGTGTCCTGGCCGGCGGGACCGACGCCGCCCCGCCGCCCGCCCGCGAGCGGGACGCCGCCACGGCCGCCGTCTCCGCGATCGCCGCCCACCAGGGCGCCTGGGCGGTCCGGGTGCACGAGGTACGGGCGACCGCCGACGCCGTCCGCGTGGCCCGCGCCGTCGAAGGGGCACTCTGATCCTCACCCACCGACAAGGAGCACCGTGAGCAGAACCGACATCGAGGCGGTCGAAGAGGTCAACACGGCCTTCTACGAGGCAATGGAGCGGGGGGACTTCGACTCACTGTCGGCGCTCTGGCTGGAGGACGAGATCTCCTGCGTCCACCCCGGCTGGCCGGTGCTCTCGGGCCGCGGCGAGGTCCTGCGCTCGTACGCGCTCATCATGTCGCACACCGACTACATCCAGTTCTTTCTCACCGACACCAAGGTGGCCGTCATCGGCGACACCGCGCTGGTGACCTGTACGGAGAACATCCTCAGTGGCGGCCCCGCCGAGGACGGCGGAGAACTGGGTCCGCTCGTCGGTCAGCTGGTCGTCGCCACGAATGTGTTCCGACGCACATCCGAGGGCTGGCGACTGTGGTCCCACCACGGTTCTCCCGTCCTCACGGAGTCCGACGAGGACGACGAGGACGACGCCTCCTGACCCCTCCGGCGGGATCCGGAGTATTTCGCAGGTAAATTCGAAGACGGACGACGCCGACCGCACTCGGCGCAGCCATGGCCCCGGGGAGCCCCGGGACCGGAAGCACATACGAAAGCAGGAGTGATTCGCGTGGATCGTGTCGCGCTGCGCGGCCTCAAGGCTCGCGGGCACCACGGCGTCTTCCCCCGGGAGCGCGAGGAAGGCCAGACCTTCATCGTCGACCTCGTGCTGCACCTCGACACCCGTCCCGCCGCGGCCGGGGACGACCTGGCGAAGACCGTGCACTACGGGGTCGTCGCCGAGGAGGTCGTCGACGTCGTCCAGGGCGAGCCCGTCGACCTGATCGAGACCCTGGCCGAGCGGATCGCCCAGCAGTGCCTCAAGCACGAAGCGGTGGCGCAGGTGGAGGTCGTCGTCCACAAGCCGGACGCGCCCATCACCGTCCCCTTCGACGACGTGACCATCACGATCACCCGGAGCCGCGCATGAACAACGGATTGAACGCTCAGAGCGACCCCACCGTCCAGCCGGTACCCGCCTCCGTCGTCGAAGCGGTCGACGCGGCGGACGTCACCCTGTCCAACCCCAAATGGGCCGTCATCGCGCTCGGCGCGAACCTCGGCAACCGCCTGGAGACCCTGCAGGGCGCCATCGACGCCCTCGGCGACACCCCGGGCATGCGGGTCAAGGCCGTCTCCCCGGTCTACGAGACCGAGCCCTGGGGCGTCGAGCCCGGCGCGCAGCCCTCGTACCTCAACGCGGTCCTCGCCGTGAAGACCACCCTGCCGCCGTCCTCGCTCCTGGAGCGCGCGCACGCCGTCGAGGAGGCCTTCGACCGCGTCCGCGAGGAGCGCTGGGGCCCGCGCACGATCGACGTGGACATCGTCGCGTACGCCGACAGGGTCTCCGACGACCCGGTCCTCACCCTCCCGCACCCCCGCGCCCACCAGCGCGCCTTCGTGCTGGCCCCCTGGCACGACATCGACCCGGAGGCCCGGATCCCGGGCCGCGGAGCGGTCGCCGCGCTGCTGGCCGAAATCGGCCTGGTCGGCGTCGCACCGCGCCCCGACCTGGAGCTCCACCTCCCCGAGTAGTCGTCAGCACCCGCCGGACACCAGGCCTCACCATGGATACCGTTAGAAGTCTCTTTAGCCTGGTGACGGCTACACGCTGAAAGTGGGGAACGGGCAAGTGAAGCAACTGAGGCCGGCGGTCCTGGCAGGCATCTTCGTGGTCGCCGGGGTCCTGTCCTGGGCGGGTGCGCGCCTGTGGAACGCCTACGGCTCCCTGCCGGGCGTTCCGCTGGCAGCGCCGATCGTCCTGGGCGTCATCGCGGCGGTGCTGCTGGCCACGGCCCTGTCCATGCGGGCCCGGCTCAAGGCCCAGCGCGAGCGGCGACCGGGCGCCAAGGGCGTGGAGCCGCTGATGGCGGCCCGCGCGGTGGTCTTCGGCCAGGCCAGTGCCCTGGTGGCGGCGCTGGTGGCGGGCATGTACGGCGGCGTGGGCGTCTTCCTGCTGACCGACGCCCTGGACGTCCCCGCCCGCCGCGACCAGGCCTGGTACGCCGGTTTCTCGGTCCTGGCGGGCGCGGCGGTCATCGCCGCGGCCCTCTTCCTGGAACACGTCCTCAAGCTCCCGGAGGACGACGAGACCCCGGAATCCCCGGCGCGCGCCTGACCCCGCCGGCCCGGGGCCCTACGCGCACCGGGCCGGGCCTGAGCGGAGCTAGCGGGCGATGATCAGGCTCATGGCCTCGTTGCGGGTGGCGGGGTCGCGGAGCTGGCCGCGGACGGCCGAGGTGATGGTCTTCGCGCCCGGCTTGCGCACGCCGCGCATGGTCATGCACATGTGCTCGCACTCGATGACCACGATGACCCCGCGCGGGTCCAGGATCTCCATCAGGGAGTCCGCGATCTGGGTGGTCAGCCGCTCCTGCACCTGCGGGCGGCGGGCGAACACGTCCACGAGGCGGGCCAGCTTCGACAGGCCGGTGATCTTGCCGTCGGTGGACGGGATGTAGCCGACGTGCGCGACACCGTGGAAGGGCACCAGGTGGTGCTCGCAGGAACTCATGACCTCGATGTCCTTCACCAGGACCATCTCGTCGTGGCCCAGGTCGAACGTCGTCGTCAGGACTTCCTCGGGCTTCTGGTAGAGGCCGGCGAATATCTCCCTGTACGCCCGGGCCACACGCGCCGGCGTCTCCAGGAGGCCCTCGCGTTCCGGGTCCTCGCCGACCGCGATCAGGAGCTCGCGAACCGCCGCCTCGGCGCGCTTCTCGTCGAACTCGCCGATCCTGCCCTCTTCGCCGGTCAGGGTCACTGGGTCGGTCATTTCTTCCTCGTTCCTGTGTGCAAGTGCGCGCGGCCACCCAAGTATGACCAGATGAAAGTGCCGCGCCCCCCAGGCTAGAACCTGGGGGGCGCGGCTTCCATTCCGGGTGGACGGGCTCGCGGACTAGTCCGTGAGCTCCTCCGGCGAGGCCTCGGGGGCCTTCTCCACGGACACGGCCGACGCGGTCGACGTGCCGTTCGCCGAGTTCGTCAGCTGGAGCTCCTTGGGAGAGAGCACCGGCGGACGGGTGGAGGGGGTGCGGCGGGAGGAGCCGGTCCACGCGGGACGGGCGGGACGCTTGACGATCGTGGAGAAGATCTCGGCGATCTGCTCCTTGTTCAGCGTCTCCTTCTCCAGCAGCGCGAGGACCAGGTTGTCGAGGACGTCACGGTTCTCGACGAGGATCTCCCAGGCCTCGTTGTGCGCGGTCTCGATGAGCTTCTTGACCTCTTCGTCGACCAGCGCCGCGACCTCTTCCGAGTAGTCCCGCGGGTGCGACATCTCGCGTCCCAGGAACGGCTCGGTGTTGTCGCCGCCGAACTTGATCGCACCGAGACGCTCGGTCATGCCGTACTGCGTGACCATGGCCCGCGCCGTGGCGGTGGCCTTCTCGATGTCGTTCGCCGCGCCGGTGGTCGGGTCGTGGAAGACCAGCTCCTCCGCCGCGCGCCCGCCCAGCATGTACGCCAGCTGGTCGAGCATCTCGTTGCGCGTGGTCGAGTACTTGTCCTCGTCGGGCAGGACCATGGTGTAACCCAGGGCCCGTCCGCGGGACAGGATCGTGATCTTGTGGACCGGGTCGGAGTTCGGGGAGGCCGCCGCGACCAGGGCGTGTCCGCCCTCGTGGTACGCGGTGATCTTCTTTTCCCGGTCCGACATGATCCGGGTCCGCTTCTGCGGGCCCGCCACGACGCGGTCGATCGCCTCGTCCAGTGCGTGGTTGTCGACCAGCTTCTTGTCCGAGCGGGCCGTGAGCAGCGCGGCCTCGTTCAGGACGTTGGAGAGATCGGCACCGGTGAAACCGGGCGTACGGCGGGCGACGGCGCCCAGGTCGACGTCCGGGGCGACCGGCTTGCCCTTCTGGTGAACCTTGAGGATCTCCAGACGGCCCTGCATGTCGGGACGGTCGACCGCGATCTGCCGGTCGAAGCGGCCCGGGCGCAGGAGCGCCGGGTCGAGGATGTCCGGACGGTTCGTGGCGGCGATCAGGATGACCCCGCCCTTCACGTCGAATCCGTCCATCTCGACCAGCAGCTGGTTGAGGGTCTGCTCGCGCTCGTCGTGACCGCCGCCGAGACCCGCACCGCGGTGCCGGCCGACGGCGTCGATCTCGTCGACGAAGACGATCGCCGGGGCGTTGGCCTTGGCCTGCTCGAACAGGTCACGGACACGCGAGGCGCCGACACCGACGAACATCTCGACGAAGTCGGATCCGGAGATCGAGTAGAAGGGGACACCGGCCTCGCCCGCGACGGCGCGCGCCAGCAGGGTCTTACCGGTGCCGGGCGGGCCGTACAGCAGCACACCCTTGGGGATCTTGGCGCCGACGGCCTGGAACTTCGCCGGCTCCTGGAGGAACTCCTTGATCTCGTGGAGTTCCTCGACGGCCTCGTCCGCGCCCGCGACGTCCGCGAACGTCGTCTTCGGGGTGTCCTTGGTGATGAGCTTGGCCTTGGACTTCCCGAAGTTCATGACCCGGGAGCCGCCGCCCTGCATCTGGTTCATCAGGAACAGGAAGACGACGACGATGAGGACGAAGGGCAGGAGCGAGAGCAGCACGCTCAGGAACGGGCTGGTCTTGTCCGGCGCGACCTTGTAGCCGTCGGGGATCTGGCTGGCTTCGTACTTCTTCTGGAGATTGTCCGCGAGCTGAACGCCCTGGTCTCCGATGTAGTTGGCCTGGAACTTGCTGCCGGAGTTGTCGCCGAGCTTCTGGTCCTTCTTCAGCTCGACCTTGATCATCTGGCTGTCGCCGGTGGTGAGCTCGGCGCTCTGCACCTGGCCGCTGTTGATCGCCTTGATGACCTCGCTGGTGTCCACCGTCTTGTAGCCGCCGCCGGAGCCGACGACATTCATCAACACGACCACGGCGAGGACGGCCAGCACGATCCACATGACCGGCCCACGGAAGTATCGCTTCACGTCCATCCATACGGGGCGCCAGGCACCCCGTCCCTCCTGCCCGTAGGTAAATGCTGCTGTGAGTAAAGACTGTTCTTCGGAATGTACCCCTGAATTGTCACCCGCGGCCTCGTGGGACGGCTGACAGACCCGCCTTCCCCTGCTCCAACGGCGGGAATCGTTCCAGGGTTCCCCTTCCGGGGCGCCGGTTCAGCCGCCGTAGACGTGCGGGGCGAGCGTGCCGACGAACGGCAGGTTGCGGTACTTCTCCGCGTAGTCGAGGCCGTAGCCCACCACGAACTCGTTCGGGATGTCGAAACCGACCCACTTCACGTCGATCGCGACCTTCGCCGCATCGGGCTTGCGCAGCAGCGTGACGACCTCCAGGGAGGCCGGCTGGCGGGAGCCCAGGTTCGACAGCAGCCAGGACAGCGTCAGACCCGAGTCGATGATGTCCTCGACGATCAGGACGTGCTTGTCCTTGATGTCGGTGTCCAGGTCCTTGAGGATCCGCACCACACCGGAGGACTGGGTCCCGGCGCCGTAGGAGGACACCGCCATCCAGTCCATGGTGAGCGGGGTGGACAAGGCGCGCGCCAGGTCCGCCATCACCATCACGGCGCCCTTGAGCACACCGACGATGAGCAGGTCCTTGCCCGCGTACTCCGCGTCGATCTTCGCGGCCAGCTCGGCCAGCTTCGCGTCGATCTCTTCCTTGGTGATGAGCACCGACTGGAGGTCGTTGCCCATGTCCTTCTCGTCCACCCGCATCACTTTCGTTGTCGGCCGGGGCTCCGGGGGGCCACCCCGGAGGACTCAGCCGTGTTTCAGCACCAATCAGCCCTGCCGGATGACAAGTCTGCCACCCTGCCGCTGGGCCTCGACCCGGCCGGGCAGGTTGATGGCGCCCTGACCGCGCCATCCGGTGATGAGGCGGTCGACTTCTTCGATGTGGCGGGCGAAGAGGGAGCCCGCGGGGGACCCGGCCGCGACCACGGCCCTGCGCAGCACCCGGCGGCGGACGGCCGGGGGCAGGGCGTACAGCTTGGCGCACTCCAGGCGCCCGTCGGCGTCGCGTACGCCGGTCTCCGCCTCGGCGGCCCAGGCGTCCAGGGCGTCGGCGTCGTCCCGGGAGAGCTGCGCGGTGCGGGCGAGTGCCTCGACGACTCCCTTGCCGAGCGCCTTCTCGAGGGCGGGCAGTCCCTCGTGGCGCAGCCGGGAGCGCGTGTAGGCCGGGTCGATGTTGTGCGGGTCGTCCCAGACGGGGAGGGACTGGACCATGCAGGCCTTGCGGGCGGTCTGCCGGTCGACCTGGAGGAAGGGGCGCCGGTAGCGGTTGGTACGGCCGGCGCTGCCGCCGGAGACCTCGGGCATGCCGGACAGCGAGCGGATGCCGGATCCGCGGGCCAGGCCCAGCAGGACGGTTTCGGCTTGATCGTCGCGGGTGTGGCCGAGCAGCACGGCGACGGCTCCCAGCCGGTCCGCGGCCTCGTCCAGGGCCCCGTAGCGGGCGTCGCGGGCGGCGGCCTCGGGTCCGCCGTCGCGGCCGACGCGCACGGCGACGGACTCCACCGGGTCGAGGCGGAGCGCGGTCATGCGGGTGACGACCTCGGCGGCGCGCAGGTCGGAGCCCGGCTGGAGTCCGTGGTCGACGGTGATGCCGCCGGCCCGGATGCCGAGTTTGGGGGCCTCGAAGGCGAGGGCGGAGGCGAGCGCCATGGAGTCGGCACCGCCGGAGCAGGCGACGAGGACGAGCGGCGGGCGACCCCCGGGGGTGCGGGGGCGGGTGGGGCTGTCGGTGAGATCGGTGAGGACGTCGTGGAGTACGCGGCGGACCGCCAGGCGTATCGCCGCGACCGCAGGATGGGGACCCATGTCCGGTGCCCTTCGATGGTGTTCGGATGCCTCGGAGGCGTCGGGGTGGTGTGCTGGGGGTGCTGTGGCCCGGCTGCCCCCGCGGAACGGGAGGATGTCACTCAGAGTGCGTCGATGGTGACAGAGCCGAGCCGTTCCCCGAGCATCGCACGCCCTTCCACGGCCCACGGTCCCTCGGACGGGTGACGCTGCTTCCCCCAGTGGGACAGGTTTACGCCCCTTGTGTCACTCCGCTTCGCTCTGTTCGCTCCCCTTGCGGTGGACGCGGGCCACCCAGTCGGCGGGCTCGGCGATCTCGGCCTTGGTCGGCAGCGTGTTCGGGGAGGTCCACACCCGGTTGAAGCCCTCCATGCCGACCTGGCCGACCACGGCGCGCACGAACCGCTCGCCGTCGCGGTACTGACGCAGCTTGGCGTCGAGACCCAGCAGCTTGCGCAGCGCGGCGTCGAGCCGGCCGGCTCCGCTGGCCCTGCGCTGCTGGAACTTCTCGCGGATCTCGGCGACCGAGGGGACCACCTGCGGGCCGACCCCGTCCATGACGAAGTCGGCGTGCCCCTCCAGCAGGGACATGACGGCGGTGAGCCGGCCCAGGATCTCGCGCTGCTCGGGGGTCTGCACGAGCTCCACGAGGGAGCGCCCCTCATCGCCGCGCTCGGCGTCCGGGCGGGCTCCGGCGAAGGACTGGGCGGCCTCGCGGATGCGTTCCAGGATGGTCATCGGGTCCACGTCGGTGGCGCCGAGAAACGTCTGGATTTCGCCTTCGAGGTGGGCGCGCAGCCACGGGACGGCCGTGAACTGTGTACGGTGCGTCTCCTCGTGCAGGCAGACCCACAGCCGGAAGTCGTGCGGGTTCACCTCCAGCTCGCGCTCGACGTGCACGATGTTGGGCGCGACGAGCAGCAGCCGGCCGCCCGCGGCGGAGGCCGGCAGGTCCCGGGAGACCGGTGCGAAGGTCTCGTACTGGCCCAGGACCCGCGAGGCCAGGAAGCTCAGCAGCATGCCCAGCTCCACGCCGGTGACCTTGCCGCCGACGGCGCCGAGGACGGCTCCGCCGGGAGCGGCCGCGCGGCGGTCCTGCATCTTGCCCAGGAGCGGCTGGAGCAGCTCGCGGAAGCCCGCGACGTTGGCCTTGACCCAGCCGGCCCGGTCGACGACCAGGACGGGCGTGTCGGGGACGGCCGACCCCTCCGGGATCATCCGGGTGAACTCGCGCACGTGCTGTTCCGCGGTCCTGGCGTGGCGCCGCAGCTCCGCCACGACGGCCCGCGCCTCGTCCCGGGTGACCTCCGGGCCGGGTCGTACCAGTCGGGTCGCGGTCGCCACCGCGAGGTTCCAGTCGACCATCTCCGCACCACTGATGCTCGTCATGCGTCAACCGTACGTGGACCGGCCCTCCGGCGGACCCCCTACGAAGCGGTCGCCACGGCGGCGGCCAGCTTGTCGAGGGCTTTCTCGGCGCCCTCGGGGCCGGGGCTGTTCGCCGTGAGGAAGGCGAAGGCGAGGAGCCGGCCGGAGGAGTCGACGACGGTGCCGGAGAGGGAGTTCACCCCGGTCAGGGTGCCGGTCTTGGCCCGGAGCAGGCCGGCGGCCGGGGAGCCGCCGGCGTTACGGGCCTTCAGGGTCCCGGTGAATCCGGCGACGGGCAGTCCGGTGAGGACCGGCCGCAGTTCCGGCCGCTGGGGGTCGGCCGCCTTGACGAGGAGCCCGGTGAGCAGGCCCGCGCTGACCTTGTCGGCGCGGTTCAGGCCGCTGCCGTCGGCGAAGCGGGAGCCGGCCGTGTCGACGCCGAGGGCGGTGAGCCGCTCGGTGACGGCCTTCTCGGCGCCCTCGAAGCTCGCGGGCCGGCCGGAGGCGAGGGCGGTCTGCCGGGCGAGGGCCTCGGCGATGTCGTTGTCGCTGTTGGTCAGCATCCGCTCGACGAGCCCGGCCACCGGCGTGGAGAGGGTGACGGCCAGCGGCTGCACGCCGGCGGCGGCCTTGGACCGGGCCGGTTCGCCGGTGACCTTGATGCCGCGCTCCTCCAGCAGGGTGCCGAAGGCCCGCGCGGCGTCCCCGGACGGGTCGTCGGTCCGGTCCACGGGCCCGGAGGTGGAGTCGTCGGGGCGGCCCTCGTCGGCCGCCAGGGCGGTCACGGGAGCGAGGTTGGGGTTGGCGCCGATCGGGTGGCGGGCGGGGCCGCCGTAGAGGCTGTCGTCGTAGGCCAGGGTCACCGTGTCGGTGCCGGCGGCCTTGAGGGCCTGTGCGGTGTCGGCGGCGAGGGCGACAAGGCTGCCGCCGGATCCGGCGGGGCTCTTCTTCTTGGCGGTGAGCGAGGGGTCGCCGCCGCCGACCAGGACGATCTGCCCGGGGGCGGCGCCGGGCGCCACGGTGGTCCGGATGCGGTGCTCGGGTCCGAGGGCGGCCAGCACGGCCGCGGCGGTGGCGATCTTGACGGTGGAGGCGGGGGTCATCGCGTCCCGCGCCCCGGACTCGTACAGGACCTGCCCGGTGGCGGTGTCGACGACGGACGCGGTACGGACCGTGCCGAGCGCGGAATCGGCGAGCAGCGGCTTGAGGGCGGCGGCCAGGCCCCCGGCGGAGGCGGGCTCGGCGGGGGCGCTCTGCGCGCGGGGGACGCCGGGGCCGATCCCGCCGAGCACCCCGGGGGCGCTGGGCGCGGCCTGCGGCAGACCCCCGGAACCGGGCCGGTCACCGTGATCTGCGCCACCCGTACGGCCCCAGGAGGCGGCTCTGTCCCGCTCGGCCTTACGCTGGCCGGAGTCCCATGGACCGGCGGCCGTCACGGCTGCCACCGACAGGGCCAGGCCGGCGACGGCCGAACCAGCGATGAGCTGCCACGTCTTGACCAATGGCACCTCGGACCAGCCCCTTTCGCGATCACACATATGCGTGAGGGACACTTAACCACTGCGTCTTGCCGCGAGCATGGCACCCCACCCGCAGGGCTGGGCCGGACGCGCGCGTGAGTTGAGATCAACGCAGTTCTCGAAGCAATGAAGCTGATCATGGAGGAGCAGGACGTGGAGTTCGACGTCACCATCGAGATCCCCAAGGGTTCGCGGAACAAGTACGAGGTGGACCACGAGACCGGCCGGATCCGTCTGGACCGTCGCCTCTTCACCTCGACCAGCTACCCGGCCGACTACGGCTTCGTCGAGAACACCCTCGGCGAGGACGGCGACCCGCTGGACGCGCTGGTCATCCTTGACGAGCCGACCTTCCCGGGCTGCCTGATCAAGTGCCGCGCCATCGGCATGTTCCGCATGACGGACGAGGCGGGCGGCGACGACAAGCTGCTGTGCGTGCCGGCCTCGGACCCGCGTGTCGAGCACCTGCGCGACATCCACCACGTCTCCGAGTTCGACCGCCTGGAGATCCAGCACTTCTTCGAGGTCTACAAGGACCTGGAGCCGGGCAAGTCCGTCGAGGGCGCGAACTGGGTCGGCCGCACCGAGGCCGAGGCCGAGATCGAGGCCTCGTACAAGCGCCTGGAGGCGCAGGGCGGCCACCACTGAGCTCACGCTCGGCGGTAGGCAGGGCGGTACCGGGCGGGAGCGCCGCCCCGGGGCCCCACGTGCCATGGCGGGCGGTATCCCTGCGGGGATGCCGCCCGTCGTCATGTCCGCGGGCCGGTACGGCCCGGCTGGGTATGCGGTGGGAGGAAACGATTCCGCATACTGATATCCCGGGTGATCACGGACTGGAGGACGCGTGGCGGAGGCCGACGGGGCAGAGGACAGGAAGCCCCAGTCCGACGAGGCGCACAGCGCCTTCACGCCGCCTCCCGGGATGGAGCCGGAGGTCCTGGAGGAGGACCAGCCCACCTCGGAATTCGCCCGTCCGGCGGGCGCCGATCCGGTGCAGCCCGAGCTCGAGGAGGGGTCGGCCTTCGCCGCCCCGGCCACCTACCGGGCCGCGCAGTCCCCGCCCGCCTACACCCCCGGCCAGGGCTTCCCCGTCGTGCGGATGAAGGAATCGCCCTGGCAGGACCGCATGCGCACGATGCTGCGCATGCCGGTCGACGTCCGGCCCGTGCCGGAGCTGGTCCAGCGGCAGAGCGAGGCCGGCCCCGCCGTGGGCCGTGTGCTCGACCTGACCCTGCGCATCGGCGAGCTGCTGCTCGCGGGCGGTGAGGGCGCCGAGGACGTGGAGGCCGCGATGTTCGCGGTGGCCCGCTCCTACGGGCTGGACCGCTGCGAGCCGACCGTCACCTTCACCATGCTGTCGATCACCCACCAGCCCTCGCTGGTGGGCGATCCGGTCTCGGCCAGCCGGACCGTGCGCCGCCGCGGCCCCGACTACAACCGCCTCGCGGCCGTGTTCCGGCTCGTGGACGACATCAGCGCCCACGAGATCGACGTGTCGCTGGAGGAGGCCTACCGGCGCCTCGCCGAGATCCGCCGCAACCGGCACCCGTACCCCGGCTGGATGCTCACGGCCTCCGCCGGACTGCTCGCCGGGGCCGCCTCCACGCTGGTCGGCGGCGGGGTCCTCGTCTTCGTCGCCGCAGTGATCGGCGCCGTCCTCGGTGACCGCCTGGCCTGGCTGTGCGCCGGGCGCGGACTGCCCGAGTTCTACCAGTTCGTGGTCGCCGCGATGCCGCCCGCGGCCATCGGGGTGGCGCTGAACATGACCGGGATCGACGTCAAGGCCTCCGCCGTGATCACGGGTGGGCTGTTCGCGCTGCTGCCGGGACGTGCCCTGGTCGCGGCCGTGCAGGACGGCCTGACCGGCTACTACATCACCGCCTCGGCCCGGCTGCTGGAGGTCATGTACCTCTTCATCGGCATCATCATGGGCGTGCTGGTGGTGCTCTACGTCGGGCTGCAGTTCGACGCCTCGCCGCGGCCGGAGGAGGTCCTCCAGATCCAGCAGCGGCCGCTGATCCAGATCGCCGCCTCGATGGTGCTGGTGTTCACCTTCGCGATCCTGCTCCAGCAGGAACGTTCCACCGTGTGGATCGTGACGCTGAACGGCGCGGTCGCCTGGGTCACCTTCGGCGCCCTGCACTACGCGGGGGGCATCCCGCCCGTCCCTTCCACGGCCATCGCGGCCGGGCTCGTCGGCCTCTTCGGGCAGCTCTTCTCCCGCTACCGCTTCGCCTCCGCCCTGCCGTACGTGACGGCCGCCATCGGCCCGCTGCTGCCCGGCTCGGCGACGTACTACGGGCTGCTGCTGATCGCCGAGAACCGGCTGAACGAGGGGCTCGGCTCGCTGGTGAACGCCGCGGCCATCGCCCTGGCCATCGCGATCGGGGTCAACCTGGGGTCGGAGGCCTCGCGGCTGTTCATGCGGATCCCGGGGGCCGCGAGCGCCGCCAAGCGCCGCGCGGCGAAGCGGACCCGCGGCTTCTGAGGCCTCGTACGGGTACACGTACGCCCCGGAGACTCCCGTGGGTCTCCGGGGCGTACGGGGGGCGTACGTGGGGCGTACGAGGCCCTACGGCGCTCGTACGGGCGGTGCTGGGGCGGGCCCGTTCAGCGCTTGGCGTGACGGCCGCGCGTGCCCGGGGCCTGCGGGCCGGAGTCGTCGGAGGCGGCCACCGCGGCCGCCCCGGCGGCGGCGTTCGCCTTGTTCTCCTTGCGGGCCTTCATGACCTCGAAGGCCACCGGGATGACCGAGAGCAGGACGATGCCCACCAGGATCGGCTCGACGTTCGTCTTGATGAACTCGATCTGCCCGAGCCAGTAGCCGGCGATCGTGACGCCCGCGCCCCAGCCGATGCCGCCGATGACGTTGTAGGTCAGGAAGGTGCGGTACTTCATCGTGCCGGCGCCCGCGACCATCGGGGCGAAGGTACGGATGATCGGCACGAAGCGGGCGAGCACGATGGCCTTCGGGCCGTGCTTGTCCATGAACTCGTGCGCCTTGTCCAGGTTCTCCCGCTTGAAGAGCTTGGATTTCGGCCGGTTGAAGAGCTTCGGGCCGAAGAACTTGCCGATCATGTATCCGACCTGGTCACCGATGATCGCGGCGGCCACGATCAGGGTGCAGACCAGCCACAGCGGCTGCTTGATGTACTGCCCGTCCGCGACCAGCAGGCCCGCCGTGAACAGCAGGGAGTCGCCGGGGAGGAACGCGAAGAGTCCCGACTCGGCGAAGACGATGACCAGGATGCCGATCAGACCGAAGTGCGAGATCAGGTAGTCCGGGGACAGCCACTCTGGGCCGAGCGCAAGCGTATACACGGGTTCCGGGCTCTCCTGGAATCGGGGGGCGTTTTGCGGAGCGGGCGGTTTCAATTATCAACGCACACGACCCCCGCCCGGTTCCAGGGACCGGAGGGGGTCGCGCGGGTGATCATCCGGCTACGCCTTGCGCACCGCGTTCGCCAGGATCGCGTCCCGGACGTAGACGGCGAGGCCCGGCCGGACGGCCTCGTAGTACTCCGTGAACCGCCCGTCCGCGACGTACATCTCGCCGAGGCAGGTGTGGACCTCGTACGTGCAGAAGTAGTAGCTGCCGTTGATCCAGCCGCGGTGCTCCTCGGCGAGGTCCATGGCCTCCTCGGAGTCCGCGGGCGCACCCAGGGCCAGCAGGTCCGCGAACCGCCGGTTGATGTCCTCGGCCTGCGCCTGGACCCGCTGCCAGTCCTCCTTGGTGTACGAGGCGGTCCGGCGCGCCGACTCCTGGTACGCGTCCGTTCCGCCCCAGCGCTGCTCGGCCTCCGCGGCGTACTGGTCGGGATCGAAGTCACCGAAGACCTCGAACTTTTCCTCGGGCGTGAGGTTGATGCCCATCTTCTTCGCCTCCATGGCGTGCTCAACGGCCTTGGCCATCTGCTGGAGCCGGTCGATCCGGTCGGTCAGCAGGGCATGCTGCCGGCGCAGATGCTCCCGCGGATCCGTCTCCGGGTCGTCCAGCAGGACCGCGACCTCGTCGAGGGGGAAGCCGAGCTCCCGGTAGAACAGGATCCGCTGCAGCCGGTCCAGGTCGGCGTCGTCGTACCGCCGGTGTCCCGCGTGGCTGCGGCCGCCCGGGGAGAGCAGGCCGATCTCGTCGTAGTGGTGCAGGGTGCGCACCGTGACTCCGGCGAATCCGGCGACCTGGCCCACGGAGTAGCTCATCTCTTCCGCCCTCTGGTTGGGTACGCCCTTCACTGTGGTCCCTCACGCGGCGTGAGGTGCAAGTCCGCTGCGCCGGTTACTTGCTCAGGGCCCGGAACCTGGCCACCGCCAGCGGGAAGAAGACCGCCAGCAGCAGGACCGGCCAGCCGACGGCGAGCAGTGCGGCATGGTCACCGGCCCACGACTCCCCGGCGGCGGCCGGATTGCCGAACAGGTCGCGGACCGCGGTCGCCGTCGCCGACATCGGGTTCCATTCCACCACCGTCCCCAGCCAGTCCGGCATCGACTCGGGCGTGGCGAAGGCGTTGGAGAGGAAGCCGACCGGCCACACGAGGATCTGCACCGCCTGCACCAGCTCCGGACGGCCCGCGACCATGCCCAGGCAGATGCCGATCCACAGCATCGCGAAGCGCAGCAGCAGGAGCAGCGCGAAGGCGAGCAGTGCGGCCGCGGGCGAGCCGTGCCAGCGCCAGCCGAGGAGCAGGCCGACGCCCGCGAGGACGGCCAGGCCCACCGCCGACTGGAGCATGTCCGCCACGCTGCGGCCGACCAGCACCGCCGCGGAGGACATCGGCATGGCGCGGAACCGGTCGATCACCCCCTTGCCGAGGTCCTGGGTGACCGCCGCCATCGTCGCCTCCAGCCCGAAGGCCATGGTCAGCGCGAGCATGCCGGGTACCAGGAACTCGACGTACTCGCCGTCGATCCCGCGCCCGCCGCCGACGAGGAAGCCGAACATCAGCAGCAGCATCACGGGGAAGACCAGCCCGACGACCATCTGGACCGGCCGGCACGCCCAGTGCGCGAGCTCGCGCCGGGTCATCGTCCAGGAGTCCAGGAGCACCCAGGGCACGACCGGGCCCGCCGACGTGGGCGTACTCGTGCTCATGCGGCCACCTCCGCGGCGTCGGCGTCCGTCCGGCCGGTCACGTCCGTCCGGCCGGTCACGTCCGTGCGGCCGGTCAGGTGCAGGAAGACCTCGTCGAGCGTGGGGCGGCGGACCGCGAGGTCCGCCGCCTCGATGCCCGCCTCCTCCAGCGCGCGCAGGGTCAGGGTCAGGCCCGCCATCCGGTCCTCCACCGGGAAGCTCAGGGTCAGGGAGTCCGGGTCCACGGCCGGCTCCGGCAGCAGCTGCGCCGCCTGCGCGAGCCGGAGCGCGTCGCGCAGGACGACGACGATCCGGTCGGCCCCGACGAGGGCCTTCAGCTCGTCGGCCGTGCCCTCGGCCGCCACCCGCCCCGCGTCGATCAGCGTGATGCGGTCGGCCAGCTGGTCGGCCTCCTCCAGGTACTGCGTGGTCAGCAGGACCGTCGTGCCGCCGCCCACCAGCGAGCGGACCGCATTCCACACCTCGGCGCGGCCGCGCGGGTCGAGCCCGGTGGTCGGCTCGTCGAGGAAGAGCACCTCCGGCTCGGTGATCAGGGACGCCGCGAGGTCGAGCCGGCGCCGCATGCCGCCGCTGTACTGCTTCACCGGCTTGCGGCCGGTGTCCGCGAGGCCGAAGCGGTCCAGCAGTTCGCCGGCGCGCAGGCCGGCCCGCCGGGCGCCGAGGTGGTGCAGGCGGCCGAACATCTCCAGGTTCTGCCGCCCGCCCAGTTCCTCGTCGAGCGCGGCGTGCTGGCCGAGCAGCCCGATCCGGGCGCGGACGGCCGGCGCCTGGGTGCGTACGTCGTGGCCCGCGACCCGGACCACGCCCTCGTCGTGCCGCAGCAGGGTGCTCATGATGCGCACCGCCGTGGTCTTTCCGGCTCCGTTGGGGCCGAGCACGGCGTGCACCGTGCCGGGCTTCACCTCCAGGTCGAGCCCCGCCAGCGCGGGCTTGCCGCCGTACCGCTTGTGGACACCTTCGATGAAGATCGCCAAGACCGCTCTCCATTAGTCAAATTTGAGTAGCAGGGAGCGTCAAGGTAGTGCCCGCCCTCGGGCTAGTCAAACTTGATTACGCGCCCTGCTGCGTGGCGTACGGGTTCTCCTGGCCGTCCGCGAGGACCCCCACGAACGGATCACCGCCCTCACCTGCGAAGGAGTACGCGCCCCCCTCGATCCGGGCGATCAGCCCCCGCGTCCACTCCGCCTCGGCGTCCGCGGAGTGGACCCACATGTGCATGATCTCGCCGATGTGACCCAGCGTCTCCGGGCCGCCCTCCGGCGTGTAGTACTCCGTCACGGACGACCGCCAGCCCGCCAGCTTCGCCAGCCGCTCCCGCAGCAGCGCGAGCACCTCCGCCCGCGGCAGGTCGACCATGAAGCCGATCGCCGCCGACAGCACGTCCGTCTTCTGGTCGTACGCCGCGAGGGCCTCCCGCAGCAGCCTGAAGTACTCCTCGCGGCCCGCGTCCGTCACCTCGTACTCGGTGCGCGGCGGCCCGCCCGCCGCGCTCGGCGCCACCTCGTGCGCGTGCAGGACGCCCTGCTTCGCCATCTGCTTGAGCGCGTGGTAGATCGATCCGGGCTTGGTGTTCGACCACTCGTGGGCGCCCCAGTACTCCAGGTCGTTGCGCACCTGGTACCCGTGGGCCCGCCCGTGCTGGCGGACCGCGCCGAGGACAAGAAGCCGGATCGCTGACATGGGGCCAGGCTACTCACCCGTGTTCACCCCATGGCGCGGGTGCCGTCCAGGGACTCCCGGACGATGTCCGCGTGCCCCGCGTGCCGGGCGAACTCCTCCACCAGGTGCAGGAGCATCCAGCGCATCGAGACCTTGCCGTTCTCGGGGAACCAGGGCGCCGGCGGGAGCGGGAAGGTGTCGTCCAGGCTCGGGACGGCGGCGACGAAGGCGGCCGTCTGCTCCGCGACCTCGTCCCAGAAGGCCAGGACCGACTCCACGGACTCGCCCTCGACCAGCCGGAACATCTCGCCCCAGGTCTCCTCGGAGCGCTCCCGCTCGTTCGGCGCCTGCTGCGCCATGCGCAGCCAGCCCAGTTCGCACTCGGCCACGTGCTTGAGCAGCCCGGACAGGGTGAGCTCGCTGATGCTGGGACGGCTCGCGGCCTGCTCCTCGCTGAGGCCGAGAAGGGATTCGCGGATCGCCGTGCGCTGGGCGCCGACGAAGGCCAGGAGCGTGCCGCGCTCGTCGCCGGGGACCTCGGTGGAAATCTGAGCCATGACCGACCGCCTTCTGCGTGGGGTGTCCGTGCCGGGGGCTTTCCCCCCGACACGACACACGCTACGGAGCATTGCGGTCAGTTCCTGTCCTCAATGGCCGCTCAGTTGGGTGCGATTTCCCCGTCCGGGCGGATCGCCGGCAGCGCGGTGGCGGGCTTCGGGAGCAGGGCCTTGGTGAGGTCCTGCCTGCCCGTCGGGTCGAGCCCGTACATCGCCTCGTAGATGCTGCGGACCGCCGGTCCCGAGGCCCCGGAGCCGGTACCGCCCTGGGAGATGGTCATGACGATCGCGTAGTCGTCGGTGTACGAGGCGAACCACGAGGTCGTCTGCTTGCCCTGGACCTCGGCCGTGCCCGTCTTGGCGTGCATCGGGATCTGCTTCTGCGGCCAGCCGCCGAACCGCCAGGCCGCGCTGCCGTTGGTGGCCACGCCGGCGAGCGCCTCGTCGATGTTGTCGCGGGTCTTGGCGTCCATCGGCAGCTTGCCCTGCTCCTTCGGCGCGATCTCCTGGACCGAGGTGCCGTCGGCGCTGACGATCGCCTTGCCGATGCTGGGCTGGTGGAGCGTGCCGCCGTTGGCGATGGCCGAGTAGACGGAGGCCATCTGGATCGGGGTGACGAGGGTGTCGCCCTGGCCGATCGAGTAGTTGATGGCGTCGCCCTCACGCATCTGGTTGCCCTGGCGGCAGTTCTCGTAGGCGATCTTCTCGGCGAAGGAGCCGTTCTTCTTGCCGTCGCGGCACCAGGCGTCCTTGTTCGCCTCGAAGAAGTCCTGCTTCCACTTCCGGTCGGGGACCCGGCCGGGGACCTCGTTCGGCAGGTCGATGCCGGTGCGCTTGCCCAGCCCGAACTCGTGGGCGGTCTTGAGGAACCAGTCGTTCGGGTTCTTCTTCGGGTTGATCCCGCCGTCCTTCTTCCACTCCTGGTCCGCGAGGGCGTAGTAGACGGTGTCGCAGGAGACCTCCAGGGCCCGGCCGATGGTGATGTCGCCGTGGCCCTGCGACTCGAAGTTCGTGAAGGTCTGACTGCCCACCGAGTACGAGCTGGGGCAGGGGTAACGGTTGTTGAACGGGTACCCGGCGTTGACCGCGGCGGTGGAGGTGACCACCTTGAAGATGGAGCCCGGCGCCGCCTGGGCCTGGATGGCCCGGTTCAGCAGCGGGTAGTTCGACTCCTTGTCGGTGAGGCCGGCGTAGTCCTTGGCGGAGATGCCGCCCACCCAGGCGTTGGGGTCGTAGGTCGGGTTCGAGGCCATGGCCACGACCCGGCCGGTCTTGGTCTCCATCACCACGACGGCGCCCGAGTCGGCCTCGTAGTTGCGGCGGGTGTTCTTGTCGTACACCTTGCGGGCGTCGATCATCGCGTTGTTCAGCTGGCGCTCGGCGACCGCCTGCACGCGCGAGTCGATCGAGGTCACGATGTTCGAGCCGGGCCGCGCCGGGTCCGTGTCGCCCTGCCCGATGACCCGGCCGAGGTTGTCGACCTCGTAGCGGGTGATGCCCGCCTTCCCGCGCAGCTCCTTGTCGTACGTGCGCTCCAGGCCGGAGCGACCGACCTGGTCCGAGCGCAGGTACGGCGATTCCGACTTCTTGGCCTTGGCGATCTCCTCGTCGGTGACCGGCGAGAGGTAGCCGAGCACCTGGGAGGTGTTGGCCGCGTCCGGGCCCGCGTAGCGGCGCAGGGCGGTCGCCTCGGCCGTGATCCCCGGAAAGTCCTCGGGGTGCTCGCGGATCTGCAGTGCCTGCTCGGTGGTGGCCTCGTCGCTGACCGGGATCGGCTGGTAGGGGGAGCCGTTCCAGCAGGGCTGCTTGGTCTTGGCGTCGCACAGCCGGACCTTGTCGATGACCTCCTGGGCGTCCATCCCCAGCACCCCGGCGAGCCGGGTGAGCACGGACTTGCCCTTGTCCTTCATCGTCAGCAGCTCGGTGCGGCTGGCGGAGACCACGAGGTGGGTCGCGTTGTCGGCGAGCGGAACCCCGCGCGAGTCCAGGATCGAGCCGCGCACGGCGGGCTGGACCACCTGCTGGACGTGGTTGTTCTTCGCCTCGTCCGTGTACTCGGAGCCATTGCGTATCTGGAGGTACCAGAGGCGTCCGCCCAGCGTGAGCAGCAGTGAGAAGACCACGATCTGGATGACGACGAGCCGGTTCTGGACCCGAGGGGTCCGGCCGGTCTCCGGTATGTTGCTCAACTCGATCTCCCCCGGGCGGCTGCCTACGCCCGGCCGAGTCTAGGGGGATGCCGGGGAAGACCTAGAACGGGAAGGTCGTCCGGCCGTGCTGTATGGAGATCCACTTCTGCGTGGTGAACGCCTCGATCGTGGCCTCGCCGTTCAGCCGGCCCAGGCCCGAGGCCTTCTCGCCGCCGAAAGCGGCCAGCGGCTCGTCCCCGATCGTCGAGTCGTTGACGTGGATCATGCCCGTCTCGATCCGCTGCGCGAAGCGGACGCCCCGCTCCACGTCCCGGGTGTGCACGGCGCCGCTGAGCCCGTACGGGGTCGCGTTGGTCAGCCGTACGGCCTCGTCCTCGCCGTCGAAGACCACCAGCAGGGCCACCGGGCCGAAGATCTCCTGGCCCAGCAGCGGGGAGTCCTCGGGGATGCCGGCGAGCACCGTCGGTTCCACCAGGTTGCCGCGCGTAGACCCCCGTACGAGCGCCTGCGCGCCGGATTCCACGGCCTGGTCCACGAGCGCGGTCAGGGCGTCGGCCTGGAAGGAGTTGATCAGGGGGCCGATGTGGGTGTCCGCCTCGTGCGGGTCGCCCGTCTTGAGGGCGCGCACGCGGGCGGTGAACTTCTCGGTGAACTCCTCGGCGACGGACGCGTCGACGAGGATCCGGTTGGCGGCCATACAGACCTGGCCCTGGTAGACGAAGCGGCTGAAGACGGCCGCGTCCACCGCGTAGTCGAGGTCGGCGTCGTCGAGGACGACCAGCGCGCTGTTGCCGCTGAGCTCCAGGACCGTGCGCTTGAAGTGACGGGCGGCGACCGCTCCGACGTGCCGGCCGACCCGGTCGGATCCCGCGAACGAGATGACCTTGGGGACGGGGTGGGTCAGGAGCGCGTCGCCTATCTCGGCGATGTCGGTGACCAGGACGCTCAGCAGGCCGGCGGGCAGCCCGGCGTCCTCGAAGATCTTGGCGATCACGCCGCCGCCGACGACCGGGGCGTTCTGGTTGGGCTTGATGACGACCGCGTTGCCCAGCGCCAGGGCCGGGGCGACCGACTTCAGGGTCACGAGGAAGGGGAAGTTGAAGGGGCTGATCACCGTGATGACGCCCACGGGGAGCCGCTGGACCCGGTTCTCCTTGCCCTCGACCGGCGAGGGCAGGATCCGGCCCTCGGGGCGGACGGCCAGCTGGAGCGACTCGCGGATGAACTCCATCGCGAGGTGGACCTCGTACTCGGCCTTGGGACGCGTCCCGCCGAGCTCGTCGATCATCGCCTCGACGATCTCCTTCTCGCGCTCCTCGGTGATCCGCAGGGCGCGCTCCAGGACCGCGCGTCTGGTGTACGGGCTGGTGGCGGCCCACTCACGCTGGGCGCGCTCGGCGCTGCGGTAGGCCTGGTCCACCTGCTCGACGGTGGCCACGGTGATGGCCGCGAGCTTCTCCCCGTTGTACGGGTTGACGTCGATGATGTCCCACGAACCGGTACCGGCCAGCCATTCGCCGTCGATGTACTGGTGAGCCAGGTCGCTGAATATGGACATGCCATCCCTTACTGCGAGCGCGCACCCGTGCGCTGCACCGGAGACCGATCGGTCATCATGCACTGATCAGGCGTCATACTACGTGCGAATCAAGACAGTTGGAGCAGGCCGCGAAGAAGATCCCGGGTTCGGTCGGGATCGGGGCAGTCCGCCTGAAGCCGTTCCATCGCCCGCCCGTACTGCCCCACTTCCTCGTCCTTGTCCAGGTAGAGGGCACTGGTGAGCTGTTCCAGATAGACGATGTCCTGCAGGTCGGACTCGGGGAAGCGCAGCAGGGTGAAGGCTCCGCTCTCGCCCGCGTGGCCGCCGAAGGAGAAGGGCATCACCTGGAGCTGCACGTTGGGCCGCTGGGAGACCTCGATGAGGTGCTCCAGCTGACCGCGCATGACCTCGCGGTCGCCGTACGGGCGGCGCAGCGCGGCCTCGTCGAGGACGGCGTGGAAGACCGGGGCGTTCTCGGAGACGAGGACCTTCTGCCGCTCCAGGCGCAGGGCGACGCGGCGGTCGATCTCGGCGCCGGTGGCGCCGGGCATGCCCCGCTTGACGACCGCGTGGGCGTAGGCCTCGGTCTGCAACAGCCCGTGGACGAACTGGACTTCATAGATCCGGATGAGCGAGGCGGCGCCCTCCAGGCCGATGTACGTCTGGAACCATCCGGGCAGCACGTCGCCGTAACTGTGCCACCAGCCGGTCGCGTTGGCCTCGCGGACCAGTCCGAGCAGCGACTCGCGCTCCGTGCTGTCAGTGACTCCGTAGAGCGTGAGGAGGTCCTCGACGTCTCTGGCCTTGAAGCTCACCCTTCCCAACTCCAAGCGGCTGATCTTCGATTCGGATGCGCGGATCGAGTAGCCGGCCGCCTCACGGGTGATGCCGCGGGATTCTCGGAGTCGCCTGAGCTGGGAGCCCAGGAGGATGCGGCGCACCACAGAACCGCTTGCTTCTGCGGTCACTAGTACTGCCCTCCCCATCGCATTGGCGTGCGCGTGGTGTGCGCGAGCGTCTCGGGGCCCCCGCACCCCAGGGGCCGCAGTCTGCCACCAAAACGCATCGGCCCGTACTCGTTCTGTAACGGAATCCCGGCTGCGGGAAAAGAAGTCCGTCAGTATGCGTAGGAAGAAATGAGTCAGAACCGTCACGGGAGCGGACAGGTCCGGCGCGTGCACGTGCATCTGCCCTTGCATCCGGCCCGAGCATTCGGAACGATGGTCCCCGCGCACCTGCGTGCTGTTCGCGCCGGCGCCGGACCCACCCCGCAGTTCTTTCTGGACGGAGATGACCGCTCCGCCCGCGAATCCCGGGAGTGCCTCGCATGGGGACGAATGGATCGACCATGCTCGAGCCGTTACGGCAGGGGCTTCCCCCGGTCGACCCCACGGCTGTCTCCGGGTCCGCCTCCTGCGCCCTGCCCGCCCGTTTCGACGCGGTGCGCGGCGCCCGCACCTTCACCCGGTCGACCCTGTCCCAGTGGGGCCTCGACGACCGCTTCGACGATGTCGCCCTCGTCGTCTCCGAGCTCGTCACCAACGCGCTGCGCCATGCCCTGCCCGAGGACACGCGGTGCGCGGACGCGGAGCCGGAGCCGCCGGTACGGCTGCACCTGATGCGGTGGAGCACGCGGCTGGTGTGCGCGGTGCGGGACCCGAGCGAGGACCGGCCCGGCGGGGCCTTCTCCCCGGAGCGCACCGAGGAGAACTTCGACCTGGAGTCCGGGCGCGGGCTGTTCCTGGTGGACTCGTACAGCGACAGCTGGGGCTGGCACCCCCTCGCGGGGCGGCTGACCGGCAAGGTCGTCTGGGCACTGTTCCTGCTCCCGGACTGAGCGGCCGGCAGCCGGCCACCGGCTCCCGCAAGCCGCCGATCAGGGGCGTACACACGACACCTGGCCGGGATTGATCACTGCGATCAGTCCCGGCCAGTGCACGTGCATGGCTTGATGAGTGCGCTGTTCCGTCAGGCGATCAGATGATCGAACTCGCCGTCCTTGACCCCCAGGAGCAGGGCCTCTATCTCGGCAGGCGTGTAGACGAGCGCCGGTCCGTCGGGAAAGCGCGAATTGCGCATGGCGACATCGCCTCCCGGCAGCCGTGCGAACTCCACGCAGGAACCCTGCGAGTTGCTGTGTCTGCTCTTCTGCCACGTCAGCTCAAACAAGGAAGCGAGTTCTGCAGCTGCCATCCCGTTGTACGCGTGGTCCACAGGAAGCCCCCGATAGTGCAGATGTCAACTCCTCCGGATCATAGCTGTGTTCATGGGCTGCTGCATGGGCAGATGCACGTGCACGCGGGGTGGTGCCTTGATCACAGACAGGTTGGCTGTCAGGCCCGCAGGGCCTCGGACACCTCGTCCAGCGACTCCAGGAGCTGCTCGGCGGCCCCGCGCAGCACCCCCGGCCCGGGTGCGTCCCAGTCCGCCAGCACCTCCCGGACCCCGTCCCACCGCGGCACCCGGCGCTCCCGTACCGCCTTGGCGCCCGCCCCGGTGTCGCTGCGCAGGGCCTCGGCCAGGGCGGCCGCGCCGGGCAGCGGGGCGTGCCCGCGGTCCGGGAGGTGGGCCTCCAGCAGCATGGAGCACCGGCCCAGCGCGGCGAGGGCGTCCCCCGCGCCGTCGGCGGCCGCGCGGGACAGCCCGCGGTGGCGCACCGGCTCCCCGGCGGCCCGGTCCAGGGCCTCCTGCCAGGCGATCCGGGCGTCGCGGGCCGCCAGCAGGGCCTCGCGCACGTCGGCGCGCCGGGCCCCGGCCGGGTCGGCGTACTGCTCGAGCACGGCGGCCGCGTACCGTCCGCCGGCAGCGATCCAGTCCGCGAGGCGGGTCCGCAGCCGTGGGGTCTCCCAGGCCGGGTAGAGCGCGTAGCCGATCATCGCGAGCAGTCCGCCGACCAGCGTGAGGGCGACCCGGTCGGGCACGGTCTGGTCCCAGCGGACCCCTCCCATGCCGAGCAGGAAGACCACGTACGCCGAGACGAAGAGCTGCGCGACGGCGTACCCGGTGCGCATCAGGGCGTACATCAGCCCGGCGCTGACCACGGCGAGGAACCCGGACAGGTACATGCCGGGCTGGGCGAGCTGCACGATGCCGGTGGCGACCGCGACCCCGACGAGGGTGCCGCCGAAGCGGGCGACGGCGCGCGCGTAGGTCTGGCTGAAGTCCGGGCGCATGATCATCACGGAGGCCATCGGGGCCCAGTAGCCGTGCCCGAACGGCAGTGCCTGACCGACCACGTAGCCCGCGCAGGCCACGGCGGTCACCCGCACGGCGTGCCGCAGGATCGGCGATCCGCGGTGCAGTTCGGCCCGTACGGCGGCCAGGACCAGCGGCACCATCCCCGGCAGGGTGGGCCGCAGCATCGACTCGCCGGGATCGGCCGTTCGCCCGGATCCCGGCTGGGCCGTCTCCAGTACGTCGTCCAGCAGGGCGGCGAGCCGGCGCGCGGCCCGAAGCGGCGCGCCGGTGAGGAGATCCGCCGTGTCGGGGGACTTCAGGACGGCCAGCGAGGGCGCGGGGAGCCTCACCGGTTCCCCGTACCGGATCGCATGCGCCGCGGCGTCCAGGACCGCCCCGGCGGCGTCGAGCAGTTCGCGCACCCGGTCCCGGCCCGGGCCCTCGGCCGGGGCACCCACCGCCGGATCGGCGAGCGAGGCCAGCACCGGCCGGATCCGCTCCGCGAGCCCCCGCGCCCCGTGCAGCTCGGCGGGGCGGCGACGGGCCTGGCGCGGGGTGACCGTGGCGGCCGCCCGCGCCCGCATCAGGGGGCCGGGGTCGAAGGGCGCGACGGGGTCCCGGCGCAGACGGCGGGCGTAGTCGCCCTCGGCGGCGAGGGCGTCGGCGAGCGCGTCGCGCTGGGCGCCCCAGCGGCGGACGGGGAAGAGCACGATCAGCAGCGCCTGGACCACCCCGCCCGCGGCGATCATCGCGGCGTGCCCGGCGGCCTGCGGCACGGAGGTGGGCAGGGTGACGGTGACCAGCATGACGGCGACGTTGCCGGAGGCGATGATCCCGGCGGTGGGGCCGGCCGCCCAGAGCAGGCCCGCCACGAAGGTCCAGACGGCGAGCAGGGCGAGGAACAGCCCGGTGTGCGAGGCGCCGACGAGGTAGCCGACGAAGGTGGAGACGGCCAGGGTCAGGCCGGACGCGAGGGCGAGCACCGGGCGCGGCCGCCAGCTCTGCTGAAAGGTGGCGATGGCGGCCATGAAGGCGCCGAAGGCCGAACTGGCCGCCGAGCCGGGGCCCAGGAAGGCGAGTCCGGCGGCGATGACGATCGCGAGGCCGGCGGCGGCCCGCAGGGCGACGAGGGGTTCGAGGCGGGTCCGCTCGATCGTCAGACCCGAGCGGGCGGTGCCCTTCAGTGCCCGGAGCCAGCTCATGGCGCCGAGCGTAGCGGTTGTCAGGACTTCTTCGGATTTGTCGGGACCCAGGTCGTACCTGTTCCACGAGCCGTCCACGAGCCCGGCCTGATCGGCAGGATTTTTCTAGGGGGTGAGCGGCTTCCTCCGGCCGCCCACGTGGGCGCGGTCGGCGGCGGCCGTGCCGTCCTCCCAGCCCGCGTGGTCCGTGGCACCGCGCAGCCGGGTCGTGGTGGTCCGGGGGAACATCTCCTCCGCCCGGGAGGTGACCGCCACGTCCCGGGCCACCAGGGCCGGCAGGTTGCCGGGAGCCTCCGACGCCGTGTGCTCGGCCGTCTCGGCGAGCCGGTGGCCGAGCCGGCTGGCGTAGGCGAGCAGGAAGGACTGCCTGAAGGTCTTCGTCCGCTTGCGTCCGCCGGAGCGCTGCGCGGCCTCCGCGCGGGTCATCGCCGCCGTGCCCTGCACGAGCAGCGAGGTGTAGAGCAGCTCCACCGCCTCCAGGTCGCTCTCGAAGCCGACCACCGTGGAGAATTCGAGGCCGCTGTTCCACACCGCCCGGCAGCGGTTGGCGGTGGCCACCGCGTCGAGCAGCACCGCCTTCGCCTCCTCGTACGGCGGCTCGACGCCGATCCGGCAGGCCGCGGGGACCTGCACCGCGCCGCCGCGGGCGGCCAGCAGCGCCTCGTCCACGGTGTGCCGGGCCATCAGCTCCTGGGCCTTGGCGCTGAGCGCCTCCGCCTCGTCCGGGAAGGTGGTCGCCTCGGCCTTGGCGAGCAGGGCCCGGATCCGGCCGAGCATGCGGGGCTCGATGTGGGCGTGTTCGGCGAGGGCGCCGGCCGGGTCGCCGGGGAGCGGACCGACCGGTTCGATCGAGGGCAGCCGGATCAGCAGCCGCAGCACCTCCAGGAAGGCGGTGGCCAGCGTGAACCGGTCGGCCCGTTCCCGCTGCGCGAGCCGGTCGGCGTACTCCTCGTCGCCCGTCCACCACACCTCGTCGGCGCCCCAGCGCGCCGGGAGCCGGGCGTAGCGGCGCGCCTCGGCGGCGATCAGGTCCCCGGTGATCCGCAGATGCCGCTCGTCGAGGTCCCGCCGCACCAGCCGCAGCACGTCGGCCGGCTGCCAGCCCCGCTCCCAGCCCTGGCGCACGTACGCCTCCCCGCGCGCCAGCAGCTCCCGCCCGACCGCGGCCCAGCCCCCCTGATCGGCGACGAGCAGCGAGGCCCCGGTGTCCAGCCCGGCATCGTCCTGGGCGTAGAGGGCGGCGGCAAAGGCTCGATCGACGGTCTCGGCAAGGTCTCTCACCCCCTCAGCTTGGCATGTCCGCACCTCCAGCCCCCCAGGCGCCCTTCACCCCCGCCGGCACCCTTTCACCCCGGTCGGTGCCCATTCAGCCCCGCCATCCCCCCTCCAGCCCCGCCGGCGTGTGAGGCGCTCTTTCAGCCCCGCCGGCGTGTGAGGCGCGGGGGTCCGGGGGCAGCGCCCCCGGCAACGGCGCCGCACCCGGCGCGCGCCACGACACCCCGCACCCCGCGGCCAGCGACCCGGCCCTGTCAGACCCCGGTGGGACACTCGCACCCATGAGCGACCGCACCCCCCGGTGGGCCCTCGCCGAGGACGGCGACGGCTGGTGGCACGCCGCGCCCGTCACCCCCACCGACGGAGTCCGGATGCGCGTCCGCGACCCCGCCGAGGCGGTACGGGCCGCCCCGCCCGGCACCCGCTGGGTCTGGCGGTCCACCGCCGCCGTCTACCCCCGCCTCCTCTCGGCCGGCGTCCGCGTCGAGCGGTGCCACGACATCGAGGACGCCGAGCTGCTGCTCCTCGCCCACGAGGGCCGCTTCGGCGAGCCCCGCTCGGCCGCCGCCGCCTGGGCCCGCCTCACCCACGCGCCCGTACCCCCCGATCCGCCCCAGCGCGCCGCCAACCCCCGCGCCCAGGACTCCCTCTTCGACCCGCAGCCCACCCCCGTCCCCCTGGACGCCCTGCTCGCCGTCCACGCCGACCAGGCGAAACGGCTCGACGCCACCGCCCACCCCGACCGGATGCGGCTGCTCACCGCCGCCGAGTCGGCGGCCTTCCTCGTCGCCGCCGAGATGAACCGCACCGGCCTGCCCTGGCGGGCCGACGTCCACCGCGCCCTGCTGACCGAGCTGCTCGGTGAGCGGTACGCGGGCGGCGGGGAGCCCCGCCGCCTCGCCGAGCTGGCCGACCGCGTGTCCGCCGCCTTCGGCAGACGCGTGCGCCCCGATCTGCCCGCCGACGTCATCAAGGCCTTCGCCGGGGCCGGGATCAAGCTCAAGTCCACCCGCCGCTGGGAGATCCAGGAGCTGGACCATCCCGCCGTCGAGCCGTTGATCGAGTACAAGAAGCTGTACCGGATCTACACCGCGCACGGCTGGGCCTGGCTCGCGGACTGGGTCCACGACGGCCGCTTCCGTCCGGAGTTCATCCCCGGCGGCACCCTCACCGGCCGCTGGGTCACCAACGGCGGCGGGGCCCTGCAGATCCCCAAGGTGATCCGCCGGGCCGTGGTCGCCGACCCCGGCTGGCGGCTCGTCGTGGCCGACGCCGACCAGATGGAGCCGCGCGTACTCGCCGCGATCTCCCGCGACCCCGCCTTCATGGAGGTCGCCGGGGAGGCCTCGGACCTCTACACCGCCGTCTCCCGCCAGGGCTTCTCCGGTGACCGGGACAAGGCCAAGATCGCCGTGCTCGGCGCCGTCTACGGCCAGACCTCCGGGGACGGCCTGAAGAACCTGGCCGCGCTCCGCCGCCGCTTCCCCCGGGCGGTCGCGTACGTGGACGACGCGGCCAAGGCCGGGGAGGAGGGCCGGCTCGTACGGACCTGGCTGGGCCGCACCTGCCCGCCGCCCGCCGGCTCCGGCGAGGGGAACGAAGCCGGCGACGGCGGCGTCGACCCGGGCGAGGGGTACGGGGAGGGCGGGGCCGGGGCCCCGCAGGACCGGGAGGACGGCTGGACCCCCAGTTACGCCTCCACCAACACCCGGGCCCGCGGCCGGTTCACCCGTAACTTCGTCGTCCAGGGCAGCGCGGCCGACTGGGCCCTGCTGCTGCTCGCCGCCCTGCGGCAGGCGACCGCCGGTATGCGGGCCGAGCTGGTGTTCTTCCAGCACGACGAGGTGATCGTGCACTGCCCGGCCGAGGAGGCCGAGGCCGTCGTGGAGGCGATCCGCGCCGCGGGCGACCGGGCCGGCCGGATCGCCTTCGGCGACACCCCGGTCCGGTTCCCCTTCACGACGGCGGTCGTGGAGTGCTACGCGGACGCCAAATGAAGCCGTTCCCACGCTAGTTGCGGGTCCGGTTCCACCCCGGGGCCAGCGCGATCTCCTTCACCTGTTCCAGCGTCAGCGCGGGTTCCCGGCGCGTGGGTGCTCCACTCTGATCGGCCGTGTTGAAGGCGGACACCACCACGCGCAGCCCGTCCTTGCGCAGGGTGTCCACGGTCCACTGGATCACGCCCTTGCCCTTCTCGCCCGGCCCCGTGCTGACCTTCACCTTCGTACCGTCGGGCTGCGTGATGACACCGGCGGCCGAGAAGTCCAGTTCCTTCGCCGCCTGTTGGACGTTGATCTGGACCAGGGACTTGCCCTTGCCGTCGTCGAGGACGGCGTAGCCGTACGTGCCCTCACCGCCCTTGGCGACGATCGGGGCGGTGATCCCGAACCCGCCCAGCAGGTGTTCCAGGGCCGCCCCGGCGTTCCGGTCCCGCAGCGCGGCCGACGAGGACTCCCGGGGCGCCTCCGGCTCGGGTTCCGTCAGTTCGTTCAGCGCCGCGTGCCAGGTGGGGGAGGTGGCCAGGGCCTTCAGCTCCGCCGTGGCCAGCGGGGGGTCGGTCCGGGAGACGGGAGAGCCCTTCTCGGCCGCGGCGTTCCACTCGGACACGTTCACCAGGAAGCCCTGCGGGGCCACGAGCACGGCCCACCAGACCTTGGTGTCCTCCCGGCGGTCCGGGTACTCGTACCCCTTGTACAGCAGCAGCCTGGACCCGTCCGCCAGCTGCTCGGTCCGGCAGTCGTCGTAGCCTCGCAGGGTCTTGTCCCCGCACTCGGTCTGCTCGCGGGCGATGCTGCCCTTCGGGTCCACGCGCTGGAGGCGGACGGCGATGGCGGCCTTGCCCCTCCCGTCGTCGTACACGCCGGAGACGTGGGGGCCCAGCTCGTCACCCGTGCCCCGCGCCTGTGGCTGGGTGAGCTGCCCGCCCGGCAGCAGCCCCCGCAGGTTGGTGATCAGCTGTTCGGCGGTGACCGCACCGCTGCCGGCCGGCGGCTGTTTCCCGTCCTTGCCCGGCAGGGTCGGCGGCGCCGCGACGTCAGCCGTGCCCGAGGCGCCGGAGCCGTCGAACAGGCCGCCGGTGTAGGCGCCCGCCGTGGCGATCACGGCCAGGGCCAGCACGGATCCACCGGCCAGGGCGGCCCGGCGGCGCGCCACCAGTCGGCGGCCACGCTGCTCGCCCGCGTCCACGAGGGCGTGCTGGTCGGTCGTGAAACCGTCCCCGGCACGCCGGAGGGCTCCGCCGAGTTCGTCTTCAAAGGGCATGGGGAACCAGACCTTCCGTTTCAGGGGTGGGGTGAGACGAGGAATCGGCCCGCGCCGGTCTCAGAGGTCGGCGAAGGCGGCCAGGCTGCCGCCCAGCTGCTCCCGCAGCCGGGCCAGCGCCCGCGAGGTCCGGGTACGGACGGCCGCCGAGCTGGCGTTCATCGCGTCGGCGGTCTCCTCGATGCTGCGGTCCTCCCAGAAGCGCAGCACCAGCACCGCCCGGTCCTTGGCACCCAGCCGCCCCAGCGCCTCCAGCAGCGTCAGCCGCAGGGCCGCGTCCTCGCCGCCGGCCGCGGGCGCTCCCGACTCGGGGAACTCCCCGACCGGCCGCTCCCCCGCCGACCGGCGGCGCTGGTGCGTGAGGAAGGCCCGTACCAGCACCGTCTGCGCGTACGCCGCCGGATTGTCGATACGGGAGATCCGCCCCCACTTCAGGTACATCCGCCCCAGGGTCTCCTGCACCAGGTCCTCCGCAAGGTGGGTGTCCCCGCTGGTCAGCAGACACGCCGACCGGTACAGATGACCCGACCGGCCCGCAGCGAACTCACGGAACCCGTCCCCGCGACCGTGCCGCATGCGCTCCCCCTCGCGTCCCCGTCTCACCCCACTGACGCGACGGCGGTGCGGAAATGTTTCATCCCCGGCCGGAAGTCCTTCCGGCGGTTTTTCCGGAGGTCATTCCGGAGGTCATCCCGGAGGTCATTCCGGAAGGGCTTCCCGAGGCCGTTCGGGACGTTCAGCCCAACTCGTGGAAGTACACGTGGAATTCCTCGCGGACGAAGCCCTCCGTCTCGTACAGCCCCTGCGCGACGGTGTTGTCGTACGCGGTCTCCAGCTGCACCCCGGACACCCCGGCCTCGCGGGCCCGGCGCAGCACCTCGCGCAGCAGCGCCCGGCCGGCCCCGGTACGGCGGCCGGCCGGGGCGACGTACAGGTCGTTCAGGACCCAGGCGGTCCGCAGGGAGAGGGAGGAGAACCCGCGGTAGACCTGCGCGAAGCCGACCGTGCCGGCCTCCGGGACGTCGGCGAGCAGGACCAGGGACTCGTCCTTGGCGATCCGCTCCGCGAGGAAGGCCCGCGGGGCGTCCGGGTCCTCGACGTCCACCTCGTAGAAGTCGAGGTAGCCGCGGAACAGCACGGCCGCCGTGTCGACGTCCGCCTCGCCGGCCGCGCGGACCGAGACCGCGGGTGCGTCGAGCGCGGAGTCCTCCGCCGGGGGCTGGGCGCCCTGCTGTGCTGCCTGTGCCTGACCGTTCATGTGCGTCTCCCTCAGGGGTGTTTCGCGCGCCGCGGACCATTGTGCGTGGAGGGCGGCGGGTCGCTGCGAGTCGCTCCGGTCCGCTGCGGGTCGGCCCGGCCCTCGACGCCCTACGCTACGGCCGGAATCGGCCGCCGCGAAGGGCCGGCCGCGCACACGACCCCGCCGGCCCCGGGAGCGAAGTCCCGGGGCCGGCGGTGCACATGGCGTCCGCGGCGCGGCCGCTCAGGAGGCGGGCTGGGCGGGCAGCGTGTAGACCCGGCCGGGGGTCAGGATCTTGGTGATCGCCTCGCCGAACAGGGTGCTGGGCTCCTGGCCCTCGTAGCCGATGTCCGTGTTGAGCAGGACCACCAGCGTGGCCCGGGACTCCGGCAGGTAGATGACGAGCGACCCGTACCCCGGCAGTGAGCCGTTGTGCCCGATCCAGCCCTGGACGTTGAAGATGCCGAGGCCGTAGCCCGCGCCCGGGAGGGCGTCGACCACGTCCAGCCGCTCGGCCTGGGTGGCGGGGGTCAGCAGGGTCCCGGTCGCCAGGGTCTTCGCCCAGCTGCGCAGGTCGGAGAGGTCGGAGATCATCGCCCCGGCCGCCCAGCCCCAGGAGGGATTCCAGTCGGTGGCGTCCTCGGTCTTCCCGGAGGCCGTCTGGTTCGTGTAGCCGTGGGCGTGCGGACTGGGGAACTCCGCGCCGATGGGGAAGAGCGTGTGCTTCAGCCCGGCCGGTTCGACGACCTCCCGGTCGATGAACGTGTCGAGGGGGACGCCGCTGACCTTCTCCACCACCAGCCCGAGGAGGATCAGGTTGGTGTTGCAGTAGTCGAACTTCGCGTTCGGCGCGAACAGCACCGGGTGTTTGAAGGAGTACGCGAGCAGCTGCTGCGGGGTGAAGGGCCGGTCGGGATCGCTGGTCAGCGCCTTGTAGAAGTCCTCGTCCGCCGAGTAGTTGAACAGGCCGCTCCGCATCCCGGCCAGCTCGCGCAGGGTGATCTTGTCACCGTTCGGCACCCCGTCGACGTACGTGCCGATCGGGTCGTCCAGCCCGACCTTCCCGTCGTCGACCAGCTCAAGGAGGGCGGTCACCGTGAAGGTCTTCGTCACGCTGCCGATCCGCATATTCAGGTCGGTGGTCATCGGCGCGTCCGTGGCCTTGTCCGCGATGCCGAAGGACCGTACGTACTCCCCCTTGCCGGGCGCCGACACGGACACCATCACGCCGGGGATCTTCGCCTCGGCCAGGACCTTGCGGATGGCGTCGTCCAACTGCCGGGCCACGGCGGGGGTCAGCCGGGGGAACTGGTCGGAGGAGGCCGTCGGGGCCGGGGTCGGGCTCGGAGCCGGAACGGTCGCGGCCGGCGCGGGCGCCGCCGCGTCCCAGGCGTACACCGCCCCTGCGCCGGTTCCCACGGGCCCCACCACGAGTCCGACCGCTGCCGCGCCCACGGCCACACTGCGCCAACGTGCCGTCATGCCCGGCCTCCTCACATGCCAAGCCAAGGACCCACCTTCCCACGCTAGCCCCGTGCCCCCGGGCGGGCGACCGGGGGCACGGGAGGGGGCGGCGGGCGGCGGGGGGAGGCTGCGAAGAAGTCTAAAAATCTCTTCTGGAAATATCCTCGCACCGGCCAGACTTCCCCCATGACCGGTCGCACTCCCGGCGCACGGCCGGAACCCGACGCTCAGGAGCCCGCCGGCTTCGGGCCGCCTCCCGCACCGTTCGGCCCGCTTCCCGCCGGCCCGCCCCGGTCCCGGCCCGCCGTGGCCGTCGTCGCCGCCGTCGCCGCCGCGCTGGTCACCGCCCTGCTCGTGATCGGCGGCGGTGCGTACCGGCTGACGGTCCGCGCCGGGATCGGCGCGGCGGAGCCGTCCGCGGCCGGGCCCTCCGGTTCCCCCTCCGTCGACCGGGGCGACGGCAAGGGCCCCGATGGGAGCCCCGCCGCCTACGACCCCAACGCCGGCATCCGGCCGGGTGAGGCCCGGGTCTGGCTGCGCGACAACGAGGCCGAGGTGGCCGGATCGGGGACCGTGCAGTACGGCCCGTGGCGGGTGGGCGACACCGTGGTCACCGCGATCTCCAGCGGGCTCACGGCGTACGCGGTGGCCGACGGCAGGCAGAAATGGAAGCTGTCGCTCCAGACACCGCTGTGTGGGGTCCCACCCCTCCCGTCGGCAACCGGCGTCCTCGTCGTGGCGGTGAAGGAGACCGCTTCGGACACCTCGCGGTGCACCCATCTCCAGCAGATCGACCTCGCCGCGGGGAAGGCGGGCTGGAAGGTTGCGGTACCGCCCGAGAACGACCGTGACAGCACGGGGGAGTTCGAGTTGGCGATCAGCGGTGACACCGTGGCCGTCGCCCGGCCCGCCGTCATGAGCGGTTTCTCGGTCACCGACGGCCGCAAGCTCTTCGGCACGTCGAAGAACGGCGGCTGCTACCCGGCCGGCTTCGCCGGTGGCTCGCGGCTGATCGGCATCCGCCACTGTCCCGACCCGGGCGACGCCCGCGCCGCCGGGCAGGCGATGGTCGAGGAGCTGGATCCGGCCACCGGCACCGCGCGCTGGAGCCACAGGTACGACCCGGACTGGACGGTCGGCCGGGTGCTCTCCATGGACCCGCTGGTGATCTCCGCGCACCACAAGGACAAGAAGACCTGGAACATCACGGCGTTCGCCGCCGACGGCACGGTCCGCTCGCGGACCGTGCCGGGCTTCGCGGTCAGCGGCCGGTGCAACGGATTCGGCAACGCGAACGGCTTCCAGGAGTGCTACGCCGCCGCGGCCGACGCCGACACCCTCTACCTCGGGGCGGGCAAGCCGGGCAGCAGCCTCGGCATCGACGACACCGACCAGGTCGTCGCCCTCGACCTGAACACGGGCAAGGAGCGGTGGCGCAGCGCCGAGCAGCCCGAGGGACGCACCATGTGGCCGCTCGCGGTCGAGGACGGCCGGGTCCTCGTGTACGTCACCCCCGGCAGCGGAGAGGCGGGGGCGGTCGTCTCCCTCGCCCCCGCCGACGGGGCGGCGCAGACCGTCCTGCAGAGCCCGGCCGCGGCAGCCGGCGCCCAGGGCGTCTTCTACACCCACGGCGTGCGCATCGCGTGGGCGGGCGGACGGCTGTTCCTGCTGGGCGGCAGGGTCTACAGCCCGGAACCGGGGAAGGCGAGCCGCTCGATCCTCTCGTTCGGCAAGTAGGAGGGCACCGTGCAGAACCCGTACCAGCAGCCGGAACAGCCCGGCGGCGCCGGTGGAAGGAGGAGCAGGAGGAGCAGGAGGAGCATTCTGATCTGGTCCTGCGCCCTGACCGCCCTGGCGGTCGTCGCTGCCGCGACCGGCCTCGCACTCGGCGTCCGCGAGAACCGCGCGCGCGAACGCGCCGTCCTCGCGGCGTCCGCGGCGGACCCGACGAGGCCGCAGATAGCGGGCTGGAAGACCGTGATCAACCCCAAGCACGGCACGGCCTTCGACGTGCCGCCGCAGTGGGAGGTCCTCGAACCCACGGTCTTCAGCGGCCACACGGACCGCAAGGACCGGGACAAGGTCCTCATCGGGCACACGGCCCCCGCCTTCTACAAGTCCAAGTGGTGCAGCATCGACGGGGACGGCGACGGGCAGGTCTCGGACGTCCGGCTCGCCAACGTCGGCACCAAGGGCGCCGCCGGCGCCAGGGACGCCGCCGAGACCGCCGAGAAGGAGGCGCCGACCTGGGTCTACGCCGCCTACGCCCAGCCGGACAAGAGCGTGGTCAAGGCGGACGAGCCGGTGGCGTACACGACGCGGTCGGGCGTCAGGGGGAGTTACGTCAGAGCCCGCTCGACGGGCGTTCCCCGGGCCGACCACTGCGCGGGCGACGGCCAGGCGGTCGTCTTCGGCTTCAAGAACGCGCGGGGCGACTTGGTCTCCTGGGACTTCTACGGCCGCACGGGCGTCCCCGGCGCCGTCGACGACGCCCTGATCATGCGCGTCCTGAGCACGGTCCGTCTGGCGGGCGACCCGAAGGAGCCCGCGCCCGGGCCGTGAGGGGCCGCGGGCCGTTCACCCTCCGGTCCGGGCGTGCCCGGCGCCGATGGATGCTCTATGTTGCAGAGGCAAAACACCGGGGCTCCGTACGGCGCAGGGGCAGGAACCGCGTCCCGGAGCGGTGGTTGGCAGTGGACGAGCCGAGACTGGGGCAGCGGACGACGGATGGCACGGGACTACGACAGCCAGCTTCTGGAGTCGGTGGCGGTACGCCGCCGCAGGATGAGGGACGCGCTGCTCTTCGGTGCGCAGCGGGCTCGGCGCACGGCGGACGAGCGGCTCGGGAAGCTGTTCGCGGGCATCGCCATCGCGGCCGTCCTGTGCGCCGGTTGCGTCGGGTGGTCCTTCGTCCAGCACACCCTCTCGAAGCAGAAGGCCGAGCAGCAGCAGAAGCAGCAACAGCTGCAACAGGGGCCGATGCAGCCGCCCGTGCAGCCCGCCGCATCGCAGCAGCCGTCCGGCCCCGCGGGCGCCCCGGCGGGCAGCACGGGCGGCCCGTCCCCGTCGAAGGCGCCGAAATCACCGAAGTCGTCGTCACCCACGCCCTCGCACCCGGCCAAGTCGCCCACGCCGACGAAGTCGTAGAGGAAGAAGCAGAGACGTGTGGATCCGGGAGAGTTCACAGCCCCGCAGCAACCACATGTCCCCCTTGGCCCGAAAGGTCGCACTCCTGCGATGATAGGTTCCCGTAAGTGGTGAGCACAGCAACGACTTCCCGGTCGCAACTGAGTCGGGTGACCCTGGTCGGCGAGCGGCGCCGGGCCGACATGGTCCTGCCCTCCGACACCCCCATCGGGCAATTGCTGCCGGACATATTGCAGTTGCTCGACGACCGGACCGCGTCCCGTCCGTTGACCCGTCAGCTGATCACCTCGGACGGTTCGGCGCTGCCGCACGACAGCACGCTCGCGACGGCCGGTGTGGCCGACACGACGCTGGCGAAGAATGACGCGACGGCGCACCAGACGCTGCAGCGGGCGCGGACCGCGGTCGACAACATCGGCTGAGCAGGATCGTTTCAGCCAGGCAGTAGGGCAGTCGGGTACACGGGGGTGGGTCGTCCATGACGTCATGGGACATCAAGCCGCAGGGCGTGCAGGGTCATCTGAAGACGGTCGGCGGGAACGCCGGCGAGCTCGAGACGGCTTTGAACGCGCTGCTCACAGCCATGTCGGAGGCGGCTCAGGCTGCGGGGACGGCCGTGCCGGGTTCGCAGTCGGGGATGACTCCGCAGGGTCCGCTGGCGCCGGGTGCGGCTCCGTCTCCCGGAGCGGCTTTCCTGGCGCCTCAGAAGGCGATGGGTCCGGTCGCGGCTGCGCTGGGCGAGTACCTGACCGCCCGCAAGCCGGAGTTCAAGTCGATGGCGGAGCGGATCGAGGCGTGCATCCGCGGTGCGGTTCTGGCGACGAACGAGTACCTGCAAGGCGACCTGGACCAGGCCAAGGAAGCCCAGGACGCGGCGCGGGCCGTGAACCTCGACCTGCTGCGTGAGAAGACGGGGGCCAAGCCGTGAGCGGGGGAGCACGGGTCGATCCGGCCGAGATACCGGTCTTCACGGGATCTGGCAGTACTGGACGAGAAGGTGAAGCTGATCTCGTCGGGCGGCGCCACCGTTTCGACGAAGGCCTCCGACGTCCACACCAGTTTCGGTGGTCTGCAGGCGTTCTACCAGGCGCCGGAGGCGGACCAGCTGTTCGCGACGACGAAGCCGGTCCAGGACCTGGGTCTCAAACTCAGCTCCGACATGTGCACGATCGCCGGTGCTCTGGGCACGTACTCGCGGGATGCCGCGCCGATCATCAAGAAGCTGGAGAGTCTGAGGGCGGAGGCGCAGGCGTTCCGCACGAAGACCGACAAGGACGAGAAGTGGGCCGAGGACGGCGATCTGATCGACGAGAACCTCGAACGCCGTAACGAGGTCGCCGAGGTGTGGGAGCAGTTCCACGAGGTGGAACGGGCCGCTCACGCGAAGATCGTCGCGCTGGTCGGCGGCAAGCCCCTGCGGGTCAACGACGGCTCCAACGCTCCCGACATGTACGGCTACGACGCCGAGGCCCTCAAGCAGGCCAAGTCGCTGCCGTGGGGTGACGCGGTGGAGGAGTCGATCCCCGGCTGGCAGATCTGGGAACACGCCTGGGAGTTCGGCAAGGGCGTCGTCGTCGACGGCGTGTGGGGAACCCTCAAGGGTTTGGGCGGCCTGGTCGGCCTCCAGGGCTGGGACGTGTTCAAGCAGTCCTGGACGGGTCTGGCCAAACTGGGCACCGGCCTGGGCATCGCCATGATCCCGGGTGTGGGCCCCCTGTTCATGGCGGCCCCGGACGACAAGCTGCCCTCGTGGCTGCGTGACTCCCGTACCGCGATGAAGGAGCCGGGCAAGGCGCTCCTCGCGTGGGATCAGTGGGGGTCGAACCCGGGTCGTGCGGCGGGCGCCGTCACCTTCAACGTCGTGACCACGGTGTTCACCGGTGGTGCGGGTGGCGCGGCCTCCGGTGCGGGCAAGGCCGGTGCGGTCGCCAAGACCCTGTCGTTCGCGGGCAAGGCCGGCCGGGCGATCGACCCGATGACGTACATCTTCAAGGGCGCGGGCGCCGGCTTCTCCAAGATCGGCGATGTCATGGCCGGTCTGAAGGGCATGGGCAAGTTCGAGGCCCCGAGCATCAACCTGGACGGCGCGATCGCCCTCCCCGACGGCGCGGTCATGCTTCCCGACGGTGCGATCCACCTCCCGTCCGGCACGGCGGTCCCCGAGGGCGCGCTCAAGCTCTCCGACGGCACCATCAAGCTCCCCGAAGGCACGACGGCCTTCCCGCCCGGCACGGTGAAACTGCCGGACGGCACCTCGCGGTTCATGGACATCGAGGGCAACATCTACAAGGCCGACGGCTCGCTCGACCAGAGCGGAGCGGCCGCCAGGCAGGAGCCCTCGCCGGAGACGGGCGCGGACGTACCGCGGACCGAGGCCCCGAAGGTGGATTCCCCGGCCACGGCCAGGGTCCCGGAACGCGAACTGGCCGGCGTCGGCGCCCGCGGCGGCGACAACGCCATCCACCTCGGCTCCGACATCTCGGACCCCCTCCACGCCCTCGACAACGGCGCACACGGCGCCGACCACACCCCGACGGGCCGCGCCGGCGACCACACCACCCCGGGCGGCCACGCCCCGGACCACGGCCCCCGCGCCGACCTGAACAACCCCGCCAGCAACCCCCACCCGGACACCCCAACCACGGCGGGCACCCACGCGGACGGCCCGGGCGGAGGCAGCACCCACCCGGACACCCCAGGCACGGGCGGCACACACAACCCACTGGTCGGCCACGGCCCCGGCGGCTTCGACGGCCTTCCGGGCCTCGGTGACGATGCTGCCCGTGCGGGAGACGGCGCGACCCCGCCGGGTGGTCACGACGGCCAGCCGACACCCCCCGCCTCCGGGCACCAGATGACGCCCGAGCAGGTCAAAGCCAAGCAGGACGAGTTCGTGCAGAGGGCGAACGATCCCGACAAGACCTGGTTCAACCAGTACTACCGGTCGGACGGGCACCGTCACAGCATCCACACCAAGATCGACGACGTCGAGCTGCCGATCCTGGCGAAGGACAGCGACGGGTCCTGGATCTCCAAGAACAGCCTTCCCTCCGCTGGCTCCGAGACCAAGTTCGGCAAGGATCCGTTCCTCCGCGACGAAACCCATCCGGCGATCGGCCACCTCGACGATGTCGCACGGGACCGCAAGGCCTCCGTGGAACTCGCCAACGCCGAGCGTGCCCACAAGGCCTTGCCCACCGCCGACACGCTGGCCGACCTGGCAAAAGCGCAGGAGCGTTTCGACGCGCGCATGACCCCGCGGTGGGGGGAGAACACCTCCAACAACACCTCGTTCTCGGAACGCCTCGGCGAGGACGCTGCGCGGCTGCACGTGGTCCCGGAGAAGTTCCCCGGCTCGGTGGAGCAGCCACTGCCGAAGACGCCCAACGGCGCCAACATGTTCGACCAGCTGTACCGCCGCCCTGACGGCAAGCTGATGATCATCGAGGCGAAGGCGCCCTCTTCGGGCCTCCTGTGGCGCAAGGGCGTCGGTCCGGCCGAGGGCTTCATGGTGAAGCAGGGCACCGAGCCGTACCTGCGGACCATCATCGCCGAGATGGAACTCCGTCCGAATCTGAAGGTGACCGACGCCTCGGGCAAGGTATGGACGAACTCGGACCTTGCCGATGAGCTCACGAAGGCCCTGGACGCCAAAAACTTGGAGTACGCAATGGTGAAGGCCACTGACGGCGGCAGTAAGTACGCTGGGGCCGTCCTCGAATTCTTTAAGATATGACAAAGGAGACAGCGTCCGTGATCGTGCCGCGCCAGGACTATCCGAAGGACGAGATGGCGGCGGTGGTTCCCGCCATGGAGGGGTCGCTGTCCTATTCACTGGAGCAGATCGAAACCTCGCATAACTCCCGGTCGGGCGCGGTCATGAGGTCGCTGAATGTCGCCCTCGTCCGCACGGTCGGTGACCCTGGTTCCGTCATGCTGGAGACGTGGGAGTCCTGGCTGCTGGCCATGCAGGTGCACTCGGCCGTCTTCGCAGCCGCCGATCCCGACCGGGAGACGGTCACCTGCAAGATCCGCCAGGAGGAGCGCCACCTCGCCACCACCGGCCCGCAGACCTACCTCAACGCGAACACCTGGCTCAACGCCTTCTACCTCGCGATCATCTGCCGCGAGGCAGCCCGCCTCGACATGCTGGCCCGGATCCCGGTCTCCCTGCTGCGCGACTTCGGCGGAACCCTGGACGAATACACCTACGCCTGGGTGGAGACCCTCCAGAGCTTCTGGCTTCACCGTGACGACCTGCGCACGCACCTGGTGCGCGCCGTGGACCTGAGCGCCCCCGAGCAGGCCCGCGTCGTCGACGCGGAGGAGATGAGCAAGCTCCGGTACCCGCCGATCATGATGCTCTACCGGTACCTGCGCAACGACCCCGCCGGCTTCAACGAGGCCCTGGCCGACGCCGTTCGCTGGCACAAGGAGTACTGGACCGCCGACGAGGACCGCGCCCAGAACATCCTGGGCATCGTGGCCCTCGCCCCGCTGGCGATCGCCTGCCTGGCCAAGGCCAACGGCATCCCGGTCGAGGTCGAGACCGACTACCTCCCCGAGGCCCTCCTCGACTTCGGCTGGCGCGGCGAGTTCGACGCGTAGCGCCCCGCCCCGCCGGCCCCACTCCACCCGTTCACTCGTCCTGCCACGAGATCGCGGATTCTCGGGAGCCAGGCCGCTGCCCGTACCGGCGATTCGACATCACAAGGGGACTCTTCCGTGACCGTCACCGTGAGTCGGCATTTCACCCCAGGTGCCACGGAAGAGGAGTGGGCCGAGCGTCCTGGGTGAGTCTGGCTCGGGACATCGACGAGCTGGAGGAGTACCCGAATTCACTCCCCATGGATCCGTGTTGACACCACTCTGGGCAAACGAGTGGTCAACGGCGCAGGCTACTCCCAAGGCTCGCGCACATGTTTCCTCGACATCATCGAGCAGATGGAAAAGCGAGGCCGGAACCCCAAGTTCAAGAGCGACGGCGAACTGGCTGCCGAACTCCGCACCGCCCTCAAGGAGGGGCGCCTTGACTACGTCGTTGTCAAGGGACAGAACAACGCCGGCACGCTCATTGGCTACACCAAGCCGAAGTTCAGACATCAGGGAGATCGAGTGACCGCCACTGTTGACCGGCATGGCGCCGCAGGCCCTGACGACGAGGCCTACGCGGCACGGATGACGACCACGGCGATCGAGGGGATCGAGTCCCTGGAAGATTCCCCTGGAATGCTCGACGCACTGTGGAATTCTGTCCGCCTCAGCGTTGCCGCGCGGTCCGCCGTGGATCCGGACGGTGCGGGCATCAACACCTGGGAGGCTGTGGTCAACGCCGCCCAGGTCGGCTCCGCCCTGTTCCAGGTCACGGGGGCCACCCGAGGGAACCGCGGAATGCCGTATCCACCACGAGATCCGGCGACTTCCCGCCATCGGACCCAAGCAGATCGCGAATTGTCCGAACTGGCTGGACGCCTTCTGGTTTGCGGTCATCTGCCGCGACCAGAAGCGAATGACCGCATTGTGTGAAGTCCCGATGGAGACGCTACGAGCGTCGGGGGCGATGCACGACAAGTATCTGTACCACTGGGTCGCCACCCTGCAGGCGTATTGGACACACCGGCAGGCGGACATGGTGGAGGAGCTGACGCTGGCATTCAAGCAGTCCCACCCTGACGTGGCACGGATCGCCCCGCGGGACTGGTTGCAGCAGATCTCATACCCGCCGATCAACCTCTTCTACTGCTTCGTCAAGCGGGACCATGACGGCTTCAATGCTGCTCTGGTCGAAGCACTCGAATTGCACAAGACTTACTGGAGCCAGGAGGAGCGCGACTTCGACGTCTCCGGCTTGTGGGCAATCGGGCCGCTGGCCGTAGCATGCTTCGCCTACGACGGCGAATTTCCCATCAACGTGGTGTCGGAATACCTCCCTAGCCAGCTCCTGAACCGGCCTGGCTCGGCGAATTCCCCACCTGACAGGTTGGGATGAGGCGTTTAGGCAGCCGCGGTTGAGCGATCTCGGGCGGCGCCCCCGCCCGAGGCACGGCTCGCCTGTCCGGAGGGTTCGTGCGATCTGCAGCAAGGAGCAGTGCGTTGGTCTCGATCATCACCCGTCACTCTTTCCCCACGGAGCACGCAGAGGAAGGCATCGCCGTGCTTCAGGAGGATGCAGATGAGCTGATCGAGGGGTTGGAGGAACGCGTCACCACCGCCACCAGATCACACTCCAAGCAGACGAGCTCCGCGGGTTGTCGTACTGGGCGGTGATGGCTGCTGCTTGGGCTTTGCGGCGGCAGACTTCGTCGTAGGCGGCGTCGAGCCTGAGCGCGCCGTTGCGGACCTGTTCGGCGAGGCCGACGCCGTGTTCGAGTACGACGTTGGGGGAGAGCACGCTGAGGCTGACCGTGTGGAGCCTGGCCTGGGTACGCAGGGAGTGTCCCGAGGGCAGCTCGTCCAGGACGGCTGGGAGTCGAGGCGTCCGAGCCGAAAACGGACAGCGGCTTCCGGGTGGTCGCGCTCGATGACGACATCGTCGGCGTCCTGGAGCGCCACCGCAGCAGCAGGAGGCCGAGCAGGAAGAGCAGGCCCGCAAGGCCGCCAAGAAGGCCAGGCAAGCCGCGAAGGCCAAGGCCAAGGGGAAGAAGAAGGCCAAGGCCAAGAAGGCCGCGAAGAAGGGCTGACAGCCCCTCCGCTCACGCACGGCTCTCGGAACCCAGCCGCCCCATGCTCACCGGACCCAAGAAATAGCAAAACCCCCAGGTCACGGCGAGTGAGTCCTGGGGGTTCTACAGAGCCGCCTTCGGGATTCGAACCCGAGACCTACGCATTACGAGTGCGTTGCTCTGGCCAACTGAGCTAAGGCGGCACCGCTGGTCAGACAAGTATTCCCTCGAAGAGGGGCTCTCATCAGCAGCGGCGCCAAGTCTACAGGGTGTGGACGGGTGCCCCGAACCAGGTTTCGCATGGGTGGGACAGAGCTCACATATACGGGTGTTTGTGTCATCTCCGCGCCTCTTCACCACCAGGCCGGACACGGGTCCAGCAGGTGCGGCGGGGGCTGTTCGGGCGGCCAGGTGTGGCCTGCGTCTGTGTGCCACAGGGAACCCGGGTGCGGAGGGAACCGCTCGGCGGCCGGCAGGGGACCTCCACCAGCGCCCCGTCGTGGAACATCCACGGGTCGAAGCAGCTCGAACCGGCCGCGCCGGGTGCGCGTGCCGGTGTCGTCGTACCGCGTCAGCGGTTCCCTCGCCTCGTCCTCGTATCATGCCGGGCCCTGCGGCTCAGCACTTCTTGCCGTCCTGCGGGGGCTTGCCCTCCAGGAGGTAGCGGTTGATCGCGGTGTCGATGCAGGCGCTGCCGCGGCCGTACGCCGTGTGGCCGTCGCCGTCGTAGGTGAGGAGCGTGCCCGATTCGAGCTGGCCGGCCAGGGCCTGGGCCCACTTGTACGGGGTCGCCGGGTCGCGGGTGGTGCCCACCACCACGATCGGGGCGGCGCCCTTCGCGGTCAGCGCCTTCGCCCTGCCCGTGGCCTTCACGGGCCAGTACGTGCAGTTCAGCGAGGCCCAGGCCAGGCCCGCGCCGAAGACCGGCGAGGCCTTCTCGAAGGAGGGCAGGGCGGCGTCGACGGCCTCCGGGCCGCTGAAGGCCGGGGGCTGGTCGAGGCAGTTGACCGCGGCGTTCGCGAACATCAGGTTGGCGTACTTGCCGTCCGCCTCGCGCTCGTAGTAGCTGTCGGCCAGGCTCAGCAGGCCCGACCCGTCCCCGTTCATCGCCGACGAGAGCGCCTCGCGCAGCTGCGGCCAGGCACTCTCGTCGTACAGCGCCGCGATCACCCCGGTCGTCGCCAGGGACTCTCCCAGCGGACGGTCCGGATCGCCCGACGGTACGGGCTGGGCGTCGACCTTGCGGAAGAACTCCTTCAGGCGCGCCGCCACCGCGTCCGGGCCGCCCTTGCCGAGCGGGCAGTCGGGCTGCTTCGCGCAGTCCTTGGCGAAGGAGGTGAAGGCCGTCTCGAAGCCGGCCGTCTGGTCCCGGTTCAGTTCGAGCGCGGGACGGGCGGGGTCCATCGCCCCGTCCAGGACCAGCCGGCCGACCCGGTCCGGGAAGAGGTCCGCGTACGTCGCCCCGAGCAAGGTGCCGTACGAGGCTCCGACGTAGTTGAGCTTCTCGTCGCCGAGCACTGCGCGCAGCAGGTCCATGTCCCGGGCGGCTTCGACCGTGGAGACGTGCGGCAGGACCCGCTGCGAGCTCTTCTGACAGCCGGCCGCGAACTCCTTGAACGCGGCCACCAGCTCGGCCCGCTCGGCCGCGTCGTCCGGCGTCTGGTCCACCTGCGTGTACTTGTCCATGGCCGGGCCGTCCAGGCACTCGACGGGGCTGCTGCGCTCCACCCCGCGCGGGTCGAAGGACACCATGTCGTACTGGGCCCGGACCGCCGCGGGGTAGCCGATTCCCGCGTACGCCTGGAGATAGCCGATCCCGGAGCCGCCCGGGCCTCCCGGGTTGACCAGCAGCGAGCCGAGGCGCTTGCCGGGGCCGGTGGCCTTGCGGCGCGCCACCGCGATGTCGACGTCACCGCCGGAGCCGGGGTTCGCGTAGTCCAGCGGTGCCTTCATGGTGGAGCACTCGAATCCGGGGACACCGCAGTCGCGCCAGGTCAGCTTCTGCGCGTAGTACGGGCGCAGCGCGGCCGCGTCCGGGGACGGCTGCGCGGACGTCGCCGCGGACTGCGGTGCGAAGGACGCGGCGGCACCTGGTTTCCCCGGCCCTCCCGAGGTGCACCCGGAGAGCAGCAGCCCGGTGGCTGCGATCACGGTCCCGGTGGTACGCAGCAGGCGACTGGTGTCCATCCCCGGAGCGTACGTCCTGCCGGAGGACGACAGGGAGCGGCTCGGGAGCCGGACGGCCGCGCGCCTTCCGTGGCCCGCGCCGGGCGGGCACGGACCGGGCGCTGCCGGGTCCCGGCGACCGGTCCGCCCGTACGGGTGAACCCGTCAACCGGATGTGGACCGCCGGTCCACCACCGCGCCGGTGGTCAGCCCGCGATCGGCCCGTGGTCGGCCCGGTCAGCCCGCGCGCAGCGACATCGTCATCGCCTCGACCGCGAGGAGCGGGGCGACGTTGCGGTCGAGGGCGTCCCGGCAGGCGATGATCGCCTCGATCCGGCGCAGGGTCCGCTCGGGGCCCGAGGCGCGGGCGATCCGGTCCAGGTCGGGCCGTATCTCCTCATTGGCGATGGCCACGGACGAGCCGAGCTGCAGGGCCAGCACGTCCCGGTAGAAGCCGGTGAGGTCGGTCAGCGCCAGGTCGAGGGTGTCGCGCTGGGTACGGGTGCGGCGGCGCTTCTGCCGGTCCTCCAGCTCCTTCATCACGCCCGCCGTGCCGCGCGGCATCCGGCTGCCGGCGCCCGCTCCGGCGCCGAGCGCGGCGCGCAGCTCCTCGGTCTCCTTGGTGTCGACCTCCTCCGCGACCTGCTTGGCGTCCTCCGCGGCGGCGTCGACCAGTTCCTGTGCGGCTTTGAGGCAGCCGCCCACGTCGTCGACGCGCAGCGGGAGCTTCAGCACGGTGGCGCGGCGGGCGCGGGCGGTCTCGTCGGTGGCGAGCCGGCGGGCCCGGTCGATGTGCCCCTGGGTCGCCCGGGCGGCGGCCGCGGCGACGGCGGGCTCGATGCCGTCGCGCCGGACCAGCACCTCGGCGACGGCGTCCACGGTCGGGGTGCGCAGCGTCAGGTGCCGGCAGCGGGAGCGGATGGTGGGCAGCACGTCCTCCAGCGAGGGCGCGCACAGCAGCCACACCGTCCGCGGAGCGGGCTCCTCCACGGCCTTGAGGATGACGTTGCCGGCGCCCTCGGTGAGGCGGTCGGCGTCCTCCAGGACGATGACCTGCCAGCGGCCGACGGCCGGGGAGAGCTGGGCCCGGCGGACCAGGTCGCGGGTCTCCTTCACACCGATCGACAGCAGATCGGTGCGGACGATCTGCACATCGGAGTGCGTGCCGACGACGGTGGTGTGGCAGCCGTCGCAGAACCCGCAGCCCGGCTCACCGCCCAGGGCGCGGTCCGGGCTGGTGCACTGCAGGGCGGCCGCGAAGGCCCGGGCGGCGGTGGACCGCCCGGATCCGGGCGGTCCGGTGAACAGCCAGGCGTGGGTCATCTTGGAGGCCGCGGGCGGGGCGGACCCCTCCGTGATGGCCGTGACCAGCGCGTCGGCATCGCGGGCGGCGGCGGCCAGCTGCGTCTGGACCCGCTCCTGTCCCACCAGGTCGTCCCATACGGGCATCCCGCCCACCACCTTTCACTCTCCGTGCACCCATTGTGGCGGGCGCGACTGACAATCCGGTCCCACCCGGACCCGGCCCGGGGTCAGCGGCGGCGGCGCGGTGCGCGTTCGCCCTCGTCGCCGTCCTCGTCGTCCCGGTGGCGGCCCAGCAGTTCGTCCGCCAGCGTCGGCAGATCGTCCAGCGGGGTCTCCTCGGCCCAGTCCGGGCGCGCCCGGCGCGGCCGGCCCTCGTCGTCGAGGACGGGGAGCTCCCGCGTCCGGTCGTTGCCGGAGTCCCGGAAGATGCCCGACGGCACCCGGTCGGCCGGGTTCTCCTCGGGACGCTGGGCCGTCGGCCGCGTGGCGGACCTGGCCGTCCGACCGGTTCCGCCCTCCTGCGGGGCCTGCGGAGCCTGGGGGGTCTGGCGGGTCTGCGGGGCCTGGCCGCCCGGGCGTACGGGCGGCAGGACCGCCGTCTCGTCCGTCGCGCGGACCGGCGGCAGCACCGTGGTCTCCTCCGCGGACGCCGGGTCGACCTTCGGCACGGGCACGGTCTGGGTGACGTCGTCCGGCTGGACGACCCGCTTGACCGGCTTGGCCACCGCCGGGGTCTCCACCGTCACCGCGTCGTCCGGGTGCGGCTCCGCCTCCGGTTGCTTGGTCATCCCGACCTTGGGCGCTGAAGCGGGAGCAGGTGCGGGAGCAGGCGTGGGCGTGGGCGCAGGCGCAGGTGCGGGCCGGGGCGCGGGAGCCGCCGCGACCGCAGCAGCCTCCGCAGCCGCAGCGGCGGCAGCAGCCGCGGCCTTCGCCGCCGCCTCGGCCTCCACCAGCCGGCGCGCCTCCTCGGCCTTCAGCAGGGCCTCCTCGGCCCGCCGCTGCTTCTCCAGCCGCCGTTCCTCGGCCTCGGCCCGCAGCCGGGCCTCCTCCTCGGCCTGCCGGCGCAGTCGCTCGGCTTCCGCCGCGCGCGCCTTCTCCTCGGCCTCCGCGCGCAGCCGCTCGGCCTCGGCCCGCGCCCGGGCCTCCTCCTCGGCGCGCAGCCGCTCCTCCTCCGCCCTGCGGGCGGCCTCCGCCTCTGCCCGGATCCGCGCTTCCTCGGCCTCGCGGGCCTTGCGGGCCTCTTCCTCGGCTCGCAGCCGCGCTTCCTCCGCCTTGCGCGCCGCCTCTTCCTCGGCCTTGCGCCGGGCCTCCTCCTCGGCGAGGCGCCGCGCCTCCGCCTGGGCGGCCACTTCGGCCTCCGAGAGCGGAAGCATCCGGTCCAGGCGGTGCCGTACCACGGTGGTCACCGAATCCGGGTCCTGGCCCGCGTCGACCACGAGGTAGCGGCCGGGGTCGGACGCGGCGAGGGTCAGGAACCCGGACCGCACCCGCTGGTGGAATTCCGCCGGCTCCGACTCCAGCCGGTCCGGTGCCTCCGTGAACCGCTCGCGCGCCGCCTCCGGCGATACGTCGAGCAGCACGGTCAGGTTCGGGACGAGCCCGTCGGTGGCCCAGCGCGAGATACGGGCGATCTCCGTCGGGGAGAGGTCGCGGCCGGCGCCCTGGTAGGCCACCGAGGAGTCGATGTAGCGGTCCGAGATGACGACCGCGCCGCGCTCCAGGGCCGGGCGCACCACGGTGTCCACGTGTTCCGCACGGTCGGCGGCGTACAGCAGTGCCTCGGCGCGGTTCGACAGACCGGCCGAGGAGATGTCGAGCAGGATCGAGCGGAGCCGCTTGCCGACGGGGGTCGCCCCGGGCTCCCGGGTCACCACGACCTCGTGGCCCTTGCCCCGTATCCAGTCGGCCAGTGCCTCGACCTGGGTGGACTTGCCGGCTCCGTCGCCACCCTCCAGGGCGATGAAGAACCCGGTGGCGGACGCCGCCTGTACGGGCTCCCCGCCGCGCAGCGCCTCGCGCAGGTCCCGCCGCAGGGGAACGCCCCGGCGGTCGTCGGCCTTGGTGAGCACCACGACGGCGACGGGCAGCAGCAGGGCGCCGACCAGCATCAGGGTGAAGGCGGCGCCGCCGTGCGCGAAGACGACCTCGGCGCCGGTCAGCCGGTGCGGGCCGATCGCCGCGGCCAGCAGGGGGGCGGCGACGGCGCCGAGCGCCACGGCCACCCGTACGGCCGCCTGGAGGTGCTCGGTGACGCGGGCCCGGCGGAACTCCTCGGTCTCCTGGTCCAGCAGGGTGTGGCCGGTGTTGGCCGCCACGCCCGCGGCGGTGCCGGCGAGCAGCGACAGGAAGAGCACGGTCGCCATGTCCGGGACGAGCCCGGTCAGCAACAGCGCGAGCCCGGTCACCGCTATGGCGAGGGCCAGCAGCCGGCGGCGGGACAGGGCGGGCAGCACCTTGCCGGCCTGGGTGGCGCGGACGCCCGCGGCGGTGCCGCCGACCAGCGCGAGGACGAACAACGCGAAGGCGGCCGGCCCGCCGCCCAGGTCGAAGGCGTGCAGTACGGCGACGGCCACGGCGCTGGACACCGCTCCGGCGACCGCCGCGCAGCTCACGACGAGCAGCGGGATGGCGCCCGTACGGCCCTTGTCGGGCCGGTCGCCCGCCTTGGGGGCGCGCAGGCCCTCCAGCGGGGAACGCGGACGCGGGGTCGCCCCGCCGGGCAGCACCAGCGGCAGGAGCAGCGAGACGGAGGCGGCGAAGAGGCCGGAGGCCACGTACGAGCCGAGCGCGGCCTGGTTCGCGGCGAACCAGTCCACGCCGAGGCCGAGCGCCTTGCCGACCAGGGTCGCGGCGAGCAGCGCGGCCGCGGCCGCGGGGAGCGCCGCGAAGCTCGTACGCAGGGTCAGCCGGCGCAGTGCGTCCAGGTGGTCCGGGAGCGGCCGTACGGTCGCCCCCTCCGGCGGCGGCGCGGGCAGCAGGGCGGGCGCCGCGCTCTCCTTGGCCAGGGTCCACAGCCGCTCGGCGGCGCCGGACACGAAGACGGTGGCGAGCAGCGCGGTCAGCGCATGGGCCGGGATCCAGTCGAGCCACAGCGGGGCGACGACGAAGAGCCCGAGGCGGACCCCGTCGGCTCCGATCATGGTCCAGCGGCGGTCCAGCTTGCCGCCCGCGCCCAGCAGCCCGGCCAGCGGGCCGAGGAGGACCGCGCCGAAGAGCAGGGTGGCGAGGATCCGGACCCCGAAGACGGTGGCGACGGCGAGGGCCGCGCCGCGGTACCCACCGCCGAAGGCGCCTTCCGAGGTGGCTGCCTGAAGGGCCAGCAGAACCAGCACCAACAGGGCGAGGGCATCGCCGATGCCGCTCACCAACTGGGCGCTCCACAGCCGGCGCAGCCTGGGAGTGCGCAGCAGTGCGCGCACCGCACGCTCGCGGGAGTCCGCGGCTAGGGCTTCGTCGTAGGTGGGATTCGCCGGGGCGGTCACGACCGCCGGCTGCTCGGCTCGCGTCATCCGCCCAGCCTATCCGCTGCGCTTGGCGGGTGCGGAAGCCTGTGGACAAGGCCGGGTGTGACCCCTGACCCACCCTTCCGGAACGGCCCGGCGCCGTCGCGGCGCTCTGCCCCGGACCCCGCGCCTCAAACGCCGGCGGGGCTGAAAAGGGCGGGGCGGACGCGCAAGGGCCCCGCGCTCGGCGCGGGGCCCTTGGTGCGAAGCGACTTACTCGTCCGCAGCCGGGGCGGCGGCCGTCTTCTTCGCCGTCGCCTTCTTGGCGGTGGTCTTCTTGGCCGTCGTCTTCTTGGCGGCAGCGGTCTTCGTCGCCGTCGCCTTCTTCGCCGGGGCCTTCTTCGCCGGGGCCTTCTTGGCGGGGGCCTTCTTCGCCACCTTCTTGGCCGGGCCCTTGGCCCGCTTCTCCGCGAGCAGTTCGTAGCCCCGCTCCGGCGTGATCGTCTCGACGTCGTCGTCCCGCCGCAGCGTCGCGTTCGTCTCGCCGTCCGTCACGTACGGCCCGAAGCGGCCGTCCTTGACCACCACCGGCTTCTCGCTGACCGGGTCCGTGCCCAGCTCCTTCAGCGGCGGCTTGGCCGCGGCCCGGCCCCGCTGCTTGGGCTGCGCGTAGATCGCGAGCGCCTCGTCCAGCGTGATCGAGAAGAGCTGGTCCTCGGTCTCCAGCGACCGCGAGTCCGGGCCCTTCTTCAGGTACGGGCCGTAGCGGCCGTTCTGGGCCGTGATCTCCACGCCCTCCGCGTCCACGCCGACCACGCGCGGCAGCGACATCAGCTTCAGCGCCTCGTCGAGGGTGACCGTGTCCAGGCTCATGGACTTGAAGAGCGAGGCCGTCCGCGGCTTGACCGCGTTCTTGCCCGTCTTCGGGGTGCCCTCGGGGAGGATCTCCGTCACGTACGGCCCGTAGCGACCGTCCTTGGCGACGATCTCGTTCCCGCTGACCGGGTCCTTGCCGAGCTCGAACTCGCCGCTCGGCTTCGCGAACAGCTCCTCCGCGTACTCGACCGTCAGCTCGTCCGGAGCCATGTCGTCGGGGACGTCGGCCCGCTGGTGGCCCTCCGCGTCCTTCTCGCCGCGCTCCACGTACGGCCCGTAGCGGCCGACGCGCAGCACGACGCCGTCGCCGACCGGGAAGGAGGAGATCTCCCGGGCGTCGATCGCGCCGAGGTCCGTCACCAGCTCCTTCAGACCACCGAGGTGGTCCCCGTTGGCGGGCACGACCTCGGTCGCGTCCTCCGAGCCGAAGTAGAAGCGCTTCAGCCACGGCACGGACTGGGCCTCGCCCCGCGCGATGCGGTCGAGGTCGTCCTCCATCTTCGCGGTGAAGTCGTAGTCGACGAGCCGCCCGAAGTGCGTCTCCAGCAGGTTGACCACGGCGAACGACAGGAAGGACGGCACGAGCGCCGTGCCCTTCTTGAAGACGTATCCGCGGTCGAGGATCGTGCCGATGATCGACGCGTACGTCGACGGGCGGCCGATCTCGCGCTCTTCGAGCTCCTTGACCAGCGAGGCCTCGGTGTAGCGGGCCGGCGGCTTGGTCGAGTGCCCGTCCGCCGTGATCTCCTCGGCGGCCAGCGCGTCGCCCTCCGCGACCTGCGGCAGCCGCTTCTCGCGGTCGTCGAGCTCGGCGTTCGGGTCGTCCGCGCCCTCGACGTACGCCTTCATGAAGCCGTGGAAGGTGATCGTCTTGCCGGAGGCGCTGAACTCGGCGTCGCGCCCGTCCGAGGCGCGGCCGCCGATCTTCACGGTCACGCTGTTGCCGACCGCGTCCTTCATCTGGGAGGCGACGGTCCGCTTCCAGATCAGCTCGTACAGGCGGAACTGGTCGCCGGTCAGACCCGTCTCGGCGGGAGTGCGGAAACGATCACCCGAAGGACGGATCGCCTCGTGCGCCTCCTGCGCGTTCTTGACCTTGCCGGCGTATACGCGCGGCTTCTCCGGCAGGTAGTCGGCCCCGTAGAGCTGGGTGACCTGCGCCCGCGCCGCCGACACCGCGGTGTCGGACAGCGTGGTGGAGTCGGTACGCATGTAGGTGATGAAGCCGTTCTCGTACAGCTTCTGCGCCACCTGCATCGTCGCCTTCGCACCGAAGCCCAGCTTGCGCGAGGCCTCCTGCTGGAGCGTCGTCGTACGGAAGGGGGCGTACGGAGAACGGCGGTACGGCTTGGATTCGACCGAGCGGACGGCGAAGGTCGCGCCCTCGAGCGCGGCGGCCAGCGCCCGGGCGTTCGCCTCGTCGAGGTGCAGCACCTCGCTCTTGAGCTGCCCGTTCGAGCCGAAGTCACGGCCCTGCGCGACGCGCTTGCCGTCCACGGTGTTCAGGCGGGCGACCAGCGACGACGGGTCGGAGGCGTCACCGGCGCGGCCGGTGGAGAAGGTTCCGGTCAGGTCCCAGTACTCGGCGGAGCGGAAGGCGATGCGCTCGCGCTCCCGCTCGACGACGAGGCGGGTGGCCACCGACTGCACGCGGCCCGCCGACAGCTTCGGCATGACCTTCTTCCACAGGACCGGCGAGACCTCGTAGCCGTACAGGCGGTCGAGGATGCGGCGGGTCTCCTGGGCGTCGACCATGCGCTGGTTCAGCTCGCGCGGGTTGGCGACGGCGTCGCGGATCGCGTCCTTGGTGATCTCGTGGAAGACCATCCGGTGGACGGGGACCTTGGGCTTGAGGACTTCCTGCAGGTGCCACGCGATGGCTTCGCCCTCGCGGTCCTCATCGGTGGCGAGGAAGAGTTCGTCGGACTCGGCCAGCAGCTCCTTGAGCTTCCTGACCTGGGCCTTCTTATCGGCGTTGACGACGTAGATCGGCGCGAAGTCGTGCTCGACGTCCACGCCGAGACGGCGCACCTCGCCGGTGTACTTGTCGGGAACCTCGGCCGCGCCGCTGGGGAGGTCGCGGATGTGCCCGACGCTCGCCTCGACGACGTATCCGGGGCCGAGGTAGCCCTTGATCGTCTTCGCCTTGGCTGGGGACTCGACGATGACGAGTCGGCGGCCGCCCTTTGCGGTCTCGCTAGTCGGGGACAACTTGGCTCTTCTCTCCGGTCGGCACTCGGTCGCAGTACGGCGACGCTGCGGAGTGTGACGGTACAACCCGCCCCCGTGTCAAACGGCAGAAGCCCGCAACGGCCACTCGAACGGTAACCCGACAAGTGCCGTTTCTGCCGCCCGGATGCCGCGCCGGGGAGTTGCCGATCACCGGCCAGGGTGGTCGGAGGGCCGTCTGGCCGCGCCTTCGCAGCCGGTCCCGGGCCTGGTCCGACGCCGGATCGCAGGGCTGAAGCGACGGCCGGATCCCCGCCCTGGCAGGCCCCGTAATCCCCGGGCGCGACCCGGGCGGGACCCGAGCGGGACACGAGCGGGGCGCCCCGCTCGGGAAGCCGGCGCCGCCGCTTCGACGAGCGGGACCGGCACGGCGACCGCGACGGGGCGCGCGCCCTCTGCCACCGGCGTACGGCGGAAGAGTGCGCGCCCCGTCCAGGCCTGCAGAGCGGCCCCGAACAGCGGGAACACGGCCTCCGCGAAGATCGCCGGACCGTTTTCCGCGCCGCTTCCCCTCGCCCCCGGGTCGCTCTCGGGATCCCCCCGGATCCCTCTGCGCACGAGACTGGCAGCCCCGGGGGTACGGCGGGCGAACCCAGGGTTACATCCCGGTGCCCGCTACTGCGCGGGGCCCGCCACGGGGTCCAGGAAACCCTGCTCGACCAGCGTCCGGATGGCCTCCGGGGTGCGGTCCCGCAGCACGATCGGGTCCTCCTGGACCAGTTGCGCGATCGCGTCCAGGATCCGGCCCGCGCTCAGTGAGCCGTCACACACTCCGGCGAAGCCGGCGCCGACCGTGTCGACCTTGGTGGCGCGCCGCATTCCACGGTTCTGCCGGAGCACGACGTGTTCCGGATCCTCCGCTCCGGGCGCGCCGACCTGCTCCTGGACCACTTCCTCGGCCAGCGCGAAATAGGCCTCCAGCAGGGCCGCGTCGTCGTGGGCCCGCAGGTAGTCCTGGCGCGCGAAGTGGGCCAGGACGGCCTCGCCGAGCGGCTGCTCCACCGTGTGCGGCCACTCCTCGACCACGATCGAGGGCTCGGCCGCGTCCGTCCGGCGCAAGGTGATCCACCCGAAGCCGACGGACTTGGTCCCACGGGCCTCGAACTCGTCCAGCCAGTCCTCGTAGCGCCGGGCGTACTCGGCGGGGTCGGCCCGGTGGTCGCCCGCGTCGCGCAGCCACAGCTCCGCGTACTGCGTCACGTCCTGCACGTCACGCTGCACGATCCAGGCATCGCAGCCGCGCGGCACCCAGGAGCGGAGCCGTTCGTGCCAGTCCTCGCCCTCCACGTGCTGCCAGTTGCCGAGGAACTGCGCGTACCCGCCCGGGTTGAGCCGCGCACCGGACTCCTGGACCAGGGTCCGGCACAGGTCGTCGCCGCTCATCCCGCCGTCCCGGTACGTCAGCCGGGCGCCGGGGGAGATCACGAACGGCGGGTTCGACACGATCAGGTCGTACGTGGCCTCGCCGACCGGCTCGAAGAGCGACCCGGCGAGCAGCTCGGCCTCCGGGGCTCCGGACAGGGCCAGCGTCAGACGGGTGAACGCCAGGGCCCGGGGGTTGACGTCCGTGGCGGTGACCCGGGTGGCGTGCCGGGAGGCGTGCAGTGCCTGGATCCCGGACCCGGTGCCGACGTCGAGGGCGGAGCCGACCGGGGTGCGGACGGTGATCCCGGCCAGGGTGGTGGAGGCGCCCCCGACGCCGAGGACCACCTGCTCCTCGCGGCTGCCGATCCCGCCGGCTCCGCCGACGGAGCAGCCGAGGTCGGAGACGATGAACCAGTCCTCGCCGTCCGGGCCGCCGTACGGGCGTACGTCGACGGTGGCGTGCACCTCGTCGCCCTCCAGCCGCAGCCAGCCGTCGGCCAGGGCGGCCTCGACGGGCAGCGCCCCGGCGGCGTGCACGTACGGCTCCGGCTGCTGGAGCAGGAACAGCCGGACCAGGCTCGCGAGCGCCCCGTCGCCCGGGCCACGGGTGGCGCGCAGGGCGGGGACGGTCTCGCTGCGGGCCAGCGCGGCGTAGGCGGGGGCGCCGAGCAGGTCGAGCAGCCCGTCGGCGGTGAAACCGGCGTCGAGCAGGGCTTCGCGGAGCTCGGCGGCGCGGTCGGGCGTGGGAAGGCTGGTGGTACTCACGCGTCCATTGTGTCCGCTGGGACCCGTCCTGCCGATCGCACCGGGCCAGCGGGCGCAAAAGGGCGGCCGCGGCCCTCACGGGACCCCGGCCGCCCCTGATCGACGTACGCACGGAACGCCGTCCCCCGAGGGCCGGCCCTGCTGTCCGGGCCTACTTGGGCGACGCGGACGACGTCGCGACCTGGCAGCCCTTCTGGCTGTTGATCGCCTTGTCCAGGCCACCCGCGTTGAGCTGGGACAGCGCGTCCTGGCCGCCCTTCGTCGCCGCCTGGAGGCCGCCCGCGACCTCCTTGAGGCCGTCGGCGAACTTCGGCTGGTCCTTGGGGTCGAGGGCGTCCATCTTCGCCTTCAGGTCGGCGTAGCCCTGGGAGGTCTGCTCGAAGCCCTTGGCGGCCGCCGCCTGGGTCGCGGCGCCGTTCTTGACCGGTGGAACGCCCGCCGACTGCAGGGCGGTCGCCATCGCCTTGTACGACTCGGTCATGGTCGCGAAAGCCGCCGAGTCGGTCTTCTGGACCTCCTCGGACTTGCTGCTCTCCGAAGCCACACGCTTGATCTCGGCGTTGGCGCCCTCGATCTTCTTGAGTTCGGGCTGCCACTGGTCACAGACCTTCTTGGCCCAGGCGCTGGCCTTCTGGTCGGTCTCGTCACCGCCGCAGCCGGACAGGACGAGCATCAGCACCGCACCGCCCGACAACGCGGCCGCAAGCTTCTTGTTCACCGGATTGGTCCCTTCGAAGGCTCTCGGCCCGGAAGATACACGCCTGCCATCCGGGGACACACAAAGGCGGACGGACGGCGCGTCAGTACGCGCCGTCCGTCCGCCGTTCGGGCGTACCGGCCGGCCCTGCCCGGCCCTGCCCGTCCCGCTGACCGGACCTCGGGTCAGGAGACCGTCGCGGGGTCGGCCGACTGGGCCACCCGCTCGGCGGCTCCGTCTTCGGTCTCGTCGCCCACGGCGATGCCGCGGCGCTTGGAGATGTACACCGCGCCGATGATGACGGCGATCGCGAGGACCGCGACGACGGCCCGTACGGTCGGGCTGCTGTCCGCGCCGTAGCTGAACTGCACGACCGCGGGTGCGATCAGCAGCGCCACCAGGTTCATGACCTTGAGCAGCGGGTTGATCGCGGGCCCGGCGGTGTCCTTGAACGGGTCGCCGACCGTGTCGCCGATGACGACCGCGGCGTGGGCCTCACTGCCCTTGCCGCCGTGGTGGCCGTCCTCGACGAGCTTCTTCGCGTTGTCCCACGCGCCACCGGAGTTGGCGAGGAAGACCGCCATCAGGGTGCCCGTGCCGATGGCGCCGGCGAGGAAGGAACCGAGCGCGCCCACGCCGAGGGAGAAGCCCACGGCGATCGGGGTGAGAACGGCGAGCAGGCCGGGCGTGGCGAGCTCGCGCAGCGCGTCCTTGGTGCAGATGTCGACGACGCGCCCGTACTCGGGCTTCTCGGTGTAGTCCATGATCCCGGGGTGCTCGCGGAACTGGCGGCGCACCTCGTAGACGACGGCGCCCGCGGAACGGGAGACGGCGTTGATGGCGAGGCCGGAGAACAGGAACACGACGGCCGCGCCCAGGATCAGCCCGACGAGGTTGTTGGGCTGTGCGATGTCCAGGCTGAGGTTCATCTCCCCGGCCTTGGCGCCGACTTCCCTGACCGCGGTGGCGATCGCGTCGTTGTACGAGCCGAAGAGCGCCGCCGCGGCGAGCACGGCCGTGGCGATGGCGATGCCCTTGGTGATGGCCTTGGTGGTGTTGCCGACGGCGTCCAGGTCGGTCAGGACCTGCGCACCGGCGCCCTCGACGTCGCCGGACATCTCGGCGATGCCCTGGGCGTTGTCGGAGACGGGCCCGAAGGTGTCCATGGCGACGATGACGCCGACGGTGGTGAGCAGGCCGGTGCCGGCCAGGGCCACCGCGAAGAGCGCGAGCAGGATCGACGTACCGCCGAGCAGGAACGCCCCGTAGACGCCGAGGGCGATGAGCAGGGCCGTGTAGACGGCCGACTCCAGGCCGACGGAGATGCCGGCGAGGACGACGGTGGCCGCGCCGGTCAGGGAGGACTTGCCGATGTCCCGGACGGGGCGCCGGTTGGTCTCGGTGAAGTAGCCGGTCAGCTGCTGGATCAGGGCCGCGAGCACGATGCCGATGGCGACGGCGACGACGGCCAGGATGCGCGGGTCACCGGAGTGGTTGGTGATCGCCGGGTTCTCGACGCCGACGAGCTCCTTGTAGGTGGCCGGCAGGTAGGCGTAGACGGCGATCGCGACCAGCGCCAGGGAGATCACGGCGGAGATGAAGAAGCCGCGGTTGATGGCGGTCATGCCGCTGCGGTCGGACCGGCGCGGGGAGACCGCGAAGATGCCGATCATGGCGGTGATCACGCCGATCGCGGGGACGATCAGCGGGAAGGCCAGGCCCAGGTCGCCGAAGGCCGCCTTGCCGAGGATGAGCGCCGCCACGAGGGTGACGGCGTAGGACTCGAAGAGGTCGGCCGCCATTCCGGCGCAGTCTCCGACGTTGTCGCCCACGTTGTCGGCGATGGTCGCGGCATTGCGCGGGTCGTCCTCCGGAATGCCCTGCTCGACCTTGCCGACCAGGTCGGCGCCGACGTCGGCGGCCTTGGTGAAGATCCCGCCGCCCACGCGCATGAACATCGCGATCAGGGCGGCGCCGAGGCCGAAGCCCTCCAGGACCTTGGGGGCGTCGGCGGCGTAGACCAGGACGACGCAGGAGGCGCCGAGCAGGCCCAGGCCGACGGTGAACATGCCGACGACGCCGCCCGTGCGGAAGGCGATCTTCATCGCCTTGTGGGAGACCTCGGTCAGGTCCTTGGCGGGCTCCCCCTCGGCCGGGGTGGCCTCGCGTGCGGCGGCGGCGACACGGACGTTGGCGCGGACCGCCAGGCGCATGCCGATGTAGCCGGTGGCGGCCGAGAAGAGGGCGCCGACGAGGAAGAAGGCGGAACGTCCGCCGCGCTGCGACCAGTCGTCGGCGGGGAGCAGGAAGAGCAGGAAGAAGACCACGATGGCGAAGACGCCGAGGGTGCGCAGCTGCCGGCCGAGGTAGGCGTTGGCGCCTTCCTGGACGGCCTCGGCGATCTTCTTCATGCTGTCGGTTCCCTCGTCGGCGGCGAGGACCTGGCGGACCAGGATCTGCGCGACGACGAGTGCGGCGAGTGCCACGACCGCAATGACGATCACGATGAGCCGATTGTCATCGGTGAGTACTGCGGATGCCAGATCTGTGGTGCGATCCGGCGCGATAGGGGTGAAGAGCCCCGTCATTCGTCCTCCTTGACGTGATGAGCTCAAGATGTGGACGGATTGTAGGGAGCGCGCCCCGATCAAAACAGTGCGCAGGAAACGCAATTGGCGTGCTCTTGCTCCTCAGCAATAGATCGCGTCACTCCATTACCCTCGAAAGTAGTAATGGGGCAAAGGCATTGACGCCCGATCATTGATCAAGAGAAATGAAAAAGGCCCTGCTCAGCAGGGCCTTGATAAAGATCGGAAGATACGAAGGATTGCGCGCGGCGGTGGAGCGCGGTGGACCTCAGGGCAGCTCGGAGACTCCGGCGACGGGCCAGCTCATCCGGATGGTTCCGCCCGATTCCCCACTGCTCACCTCGACGTCGTCGACGAGCCCGCTGATCACCGCGAGGCCCATCTCGTCCTCGGTCTCGCCGTCGGACTCCAGGACGGCGGTGATCCCGGGCACGGCGTCGGCCGCGCTGCCGGACGGTCCGGGGACCTCGTCACCGACCTCGATGGAGAAGACCTTGTCGTCCTCGGTCAGCACCACCCGAACGGGCGCGGTCAGCCCATTGCTCCGATGGAGGCCCACGGCACGCGAACAGGCCTCGCCCACGGCGAGGCGGACCTCGTCGAGGACGGCTTCCTCCACGCCGACCCGGCGCGCCACGGCGGCCGCGACCAGGCGGGCCGTCCGGACGTGTTCGGGCTGGGCGCTGAAGCGCAGTTCAACGGTGGCCATGCGCGTCCCCCTCGGACTACGGGCGTGCCTTGACAGGGGCCCGGGCCAACCATGGCCCGGTACCCCCGCTCTCGTTGTCGGCTCCCTGCCGCCCGGAGGCCGCGGGGAGCCGCCCGGAGCCGTCAGTCAGTGGCGTTGACGGCGTCTTCCACGGTGGTGTGGATCGGAAACACCTTGGTCAGACCGGTGATCCGGAAGATCTTCAGGATGCGCTCCTGGTTGCACACCAGACGGAGCGAGCCCTCGTGCGCACGGACGCGCTTGAGGCCTCCCACGAGCACACCAAGACCGGTGGAGTCGAGGAAGTCCACTCGCTCCATGTCGACAACCAGGTGGTAGCTGCCGTCGTTCACCAACTCGACCAACTGCTCGCGCAGCTTGGGCGCGGTATACACATCAATCTCGCCACCGACCTCCACGACCGTACGGTCGCCGACAGTGCGAGTCGACAGGGACAGGTCCACGGATCCTCCAGCACCTTGCTATCGAGCGACGCCCCCTCACCCGAAGGTAGGCGAGGGATTGGCTGCCGCGATGGCATTCAATCACTTACCGGCAGGCGCGCACGACGCCTTCGGACCATTGTCCCGCACGCCGGTGACACACTCGGTTCCGATGGCCAACACTCACGGTCCCGGTCGGCCCACGGCGCCCGCGGACCCTCGACCCACCCCCGACGCGGTCCTGGACCGCCTGTCACGGGGGCCTTCCCGTGCTGCGCGCATCACCCATACGGAGCACTTGCCCCCTCGGGCGGGTCGTCATGCAGTCTGGCCGGACCGCATCCGAACAGACGTCGTAGCCGCAATCCGTGCGGCCGGAATCGACCATCCGTGGGAACACCAGGCCGCGGCGGCCGAGCACGCCCTCGACGGAACGTCCGTGGTCGTGGCCACCGGGACCGCCTCGGGCAAGTCCCTGGCCTACCTGGCACCCGTGCTCTCCGCCCTCGCGGACGGCGCACAGGCCCCGAACGGCAGGGGCGCGACCGCCCTGTACCTGTCCCCCACCAAGGCCCTGGCGGCCGACCAGCGGCGCGCCGTACGGGAACTGGCCGCCCCGCTGGGCAACGCCGTACGCCCCGCGGTCTACGACGGGGACACGCCCGTCGAGGAACGCGAGTGGGTGCGCCAGTACGCGAACTACGTCCTGACCAACCCCGACATGCTGCACCGCGGGATCCTCCCGGCCCACCCGCGCTGGTCCTCCTTCCTGCGCGCCCTGCGCTACGTCGTGATCGACGAGTGCCACACCTACCGCGGGGTCTTCGGCTCCCACGTGGCCCAGGTCCTGCGTCGGCTGCGGCGGCTGTGCGCCCGCTACGGCGCGGACCCGGTCTTCCTGCTGGCCTCCGCCACCGCGAGCGACCCGGCGGCGGCCGCGTCCCGGCTGACCGGCGTACGCGTGATCGAGATCACCGACGACGCCTCACCGCGGGGCGAGCTGGTCTTCGCCCTGTGGGAGCCGCCGCTGCTCACCGAGCTACGGGGCGAGAAGGGCGCGCCCGTCCGCCGTACGGCCACGGCGGAGACCGCCGACCTGCTGACCGACCTGGTCGTCCAGGGGGTCCGTACGGTCGCCTTCGTCCGCTCCCGGCGCGGCGCCGAGCTGATCTCCGTGATCACCCAGGAACGGCTCGCGTCGGTCGATCCGTCACTGCCCCGCCGGGTCGCCGCCTACCGGGGCGGCTACCTCCCCGAGGAGCGCCGGGCCCTGGAGCGGGCCCTGCACTCCGGCGAGCTGCTCGGACTGGCCGCCACGACCGCCCTGGAGCTGGGTGTGGACGTCTCGGGCCTGGACGCCGTCCTGATCACCGGCTACCCGGGCACCAGGGCCTCCCTGTGGCAGCAGGCCGGCCGAGCGGGGCGCTCGGGCCAGGGCGCCCTGGCCGTGCTGATCGCCCGCGACGACCCGCTGGACACCTACCTCGTCCACCACCCCGAGGCGCTGTTCCGCCAACCGGTGGAGGCCACCGTCCTGGACCCCGACAACCCGTACGTCCTCGCCCCGCACCTGTGCGCGGCGGCGGCGGAGCTGCCGCTGACCGACGCGGACCTGGAACTCTTCGGCCCGGCGACCAAGGACCTCCTTCCCCAGCTCGAAGCGGCGAAGCTGCTGCGCCGCCGGGCGACCGCCTGGCACTGGACCCGTCGGGAACGGGCCTCGGACCTGACCGACATCCGGGGCGGCGGCGGCCGCCCGGTGCAGATCGTCGAGGCCACGACCGGCCGGCTGCTGGGCACGGTCGACGAGTCGGCGGCCCACACCGCCGTCCACGAGGGGGCCGTCCACCTCCACCAGGGCCGCACGTATCTCGTGCAGCACCTGGACCTGGAGGATTCCGTGGCCCTCGTGGAACAGGCTGACCCGCCCTTCTCCACCACCGCCCGTGACACCACCTCCATCTCCATCCTGGAGACCGAGACCGAGATCCCGTGGGGCTCGGCCCGGCTCTGCTTCGGCTCCGTCGAGGTCACCAACCAGGTCGTCTCCTATCTGCGCCGCAAGCTGATCACCGGCGAGGTACTGGGCGAGGCCAAGCTCGACCTGCCGCCCCGCACCCTGCGCACCCGGGCCGTGTGGTGGACGGTGACCGAGGACCAGCTCGACGAGGCCCGGATCAACCCGGAGATCCTCGGCGGGGCCCTGCACGCCGCCGAACACGCCTCCATCGGCATGCTGCCGCTGTTCGCCACCTGCGACCGCTGGGACATCGGCGGCGTCTCCGTGCCGCTGCATCCCGACACCCTCCTCCCCACGGTCTTCGTCTACGACGGCCACCCCGGCGGCGCCGGCTTCGCCGAGCGGGCCTTCCACACCGCCCGCGCCTGGCTGACGGCGACCCGCGACGCCATCGCCGCCTGCGAGTGCGAGGCCGGCTGCCCCTCCTGCATCCAGTCCCCCAAGTGCGGCAACGGCAACGAGCCCCTGCACAAGCGCGGAGCCATCCGCCTCCTCACCCGCCTCCTCTCCGAATCGCCACCGACCCCACCGGCCCCAGCTGCCCCGCCCGCCCCCACCGAGGCCTGACGGGCCCTGACCGCCCCGGCCCCGGCCCGGGGCCTCAGCCCCCAGCCCTCAGCCCGGCGGTGCCCCCGGCGGGCCCGCCCGGGCCCGGATCGCGGGGTGGAAAGGGCCCGCAGCCACCCGCGCGGTGACCTCGGCGACCTCACCCCGCAGCAGGCACCCGCCGAGCTCCGCGCCCTGCGCCCGGGCCACCCGCAGGGCGCTCGCGCACGCCGTCTGCGGCCCGTGGGCCCAGGTGGCCGCCGCCGCGAGCGCCGCCAGGTCGGCGGCCGCCGCCGCCCGGTGGCGGGCCACGACGGCCTGGCCGAGGAGCAGGACCCCGCCGAACACCGCGCCCAGCACCGTCGCCACCAGCGCCGCCCAGACCGTGGCCGAGCCCCGGTCCCGGCTCACGGCGGCGGCCCCACGCTGTCCTCCGCCAGTGCCACCGCCTGCGCGCCGAGCCGCACCGGCAGCCCGTTCGGCCCGGGCGCCGGCGCCGCCACCCGGACCCGCCAGAGGTCACCCGACCGCTCCAGCTCCACCCGCGCCCCCGGCGGGGCGGCCGCCCGGGCCGCCGCCTCCGCCACCTCCACCTGCTCCGATCTGGCCGCCGCCCGGGCACCGGCCCGAGCCGCGTCCACACACCGGATCTGCGCGGCCGCCGCCATCAGCGCCCACACCAGCAGCGCCGCGAAAAGCACCAGCGCCGGGATCACCAGGGCGGCCTCCGCCGTCACATATCCCCGGTCCGACTTTCCCCGCCCGCCGCTCCCTGACCCACCCTCAGAACGGCACATCGAGCGCCTTCCCGATGGTCGACTGAAGGGCCGTGGCAACGACTTCACTCGTCACCACCTTGTAGAGGACGGCCGCGAATGCGCAGGCCGCGATCGTGCCCATGGCGTATTCCGAGGTGGACATCCCCGCGTCGCCCCCGCGCCCCCCGAGCGCCGTCCGCACACGAAACCAGATGATCCTCATGACAACCTCCTGTGGATTTCCGCTGTTGATGTCTGTGGTCAATGCGACTTCAGGTGTTCGAGAGAAGTCCCGAGGCCATACCGATCACCACCGGCGCGACCCCGATCGCGAGAAATGCGGGGAGAAAACACAACCCCACCGGCGCCGTCACGAGCACCGCCGCCCGCTGCGCCCTCGCTCCCGCGCTACGGGCCCGGTCCTCCCGCAGCCCCGAGGAGAGCCGGGAGACCGGTTCGGCCGCGGGCGCCCCCGTCCGGGCGGCCCGTTCCAGGCATTCCGCGAGCGCCCGGGCGCCCGGTATCTCCGCCAACCTCCCCCACCCGGCGCCCGGTTCACCCCCGAGCCGCAGCTCCGCGCCGGCCCTCGCCAGCCGCTCGCCCACCGGGCCGCCCAGCGACTCCCCCACCACCTCGGCCGCCTCCACCGGGCCCGCCCCGGCCGCCAGACATGCGGCCAACAGATCTGCCGCGAACGGCAGCTGACGCTCCGCCTCCTTCAGGTCCACCACGGCCGGTGGCCGCGCCCTGGCCTGCCAGCGCCGCACGCCGAGCGCGGCCAGGCCACCGAGGACCGCACCCGTCACCCCGCCGACCAGCATCCAGCCCGCGAGCAGCGCCCCGGCCGGCCCGGCCCACACGGCCACCGCGTCGCGCACGGCGGAGCCGAACACCGGCCCGCGCGCCACCGGTTCGACCCCCAGCAGGGCCGCGGTCCTGCGCCGGGCGGCCCGCCTCCGGACCCGCGCCGCCACCGCACGCACCGCCCACAGCGCCACCACCGCCAGGCATACGGCCATCCCCAGCCTGTGGACGACATGGCCGCCGGTCACCGCTCCCCCGCCCGGACGATCCGCCGGCACCACAGCAGCCCCAGCGCCTCCAGAGCGCCGCCCGCCAGCAGGCACCCCCACCCCATCGGCGTGTGCAGCAGTACCCGCAACGGATCCGCGCCCAGCCCGGTGCCGATCAGCAGGCCCACCAGCGGCAGCAGGGCGAGCACCAGCACCGTCGAGCGCGCCCCCGCCAACTGGGCCCGCAGCGACTCCTGCCGGTCCCGCTCGGCCCGCAGGGCCCCCTCCAGCCGTTCCAGTCCGGCGGCCAGTCCCGCACCGCCGTCCACCGACACCCGCCAGCAGGCGGCCATCCCGGCCAGCCCCTCCGCACCGGGCTCGCGCGCCGCCTGGCGCAGCGCGCCGGGCACGTCCCCGCCGAAGGCCGCCGCGGCCAGCACCCCCGCCTCCGCCGCACCCGGCCCACCGGGCCCGGCGGCCGTGCGCCGCATCGCCGCCGTCAGGGCCTGTCCGGGCTGGGCTCCCGCCCGCAGCTCACCCACCACCGCCCCGCACAGGGCCACCACCTCGGCCGCCCGCGCCGCCCGGGCCCGCTCCCGCGCCCGAACCCGCAGCCACCGCCGCACCAGCGGCATCGCGGCCGCCCCCGCCAGCAGCGGGATCACCGACCCGCCGAGCGCCGCGACCACGAGCCCGGCCGCAAGGCAGGCCCACTCCCGCCACCGCACCGCCCGCACCCGTACGGCGATCAGCAGCCGCTCCCGGCGCCGCGGCCCGCCCGGAACCACCGGGCCGCCCGCGGCGAACACCACCCGGGCCCGCCGGGACAGCCGGTCGCCCCCGGCGAGCCCCCAGGCGGCCGCCCCGGCGCACATCATTCCGGCGAACAGCGGCACCGGCAGCGCCAGCCCCGCCCCCGCGCTCATCGGGCACCTCGCAGCAGCGGGCGAAGCCGTTCCCAGCCGCGCTCCCGTACGAAGCCCCGCGCGGCCCAGCGCAGCGCCGGCACGGTGACCACCAGTCCGGCGGCGTCCCGCTCCAGCACGTGCACCTCGGCCAGCCGGCGCCGCCCCTCCCGATCCCGGACCAGATGGAGCACCAGGGTCAGCGCCGCGGCCAACTGGCTGTGCAGGGAAGCCCGGTCGAGCCCCGCGGCCGTCCCGAGCGCCTCCAGCCGCGCGGGGACATGGGCGGCGGCGTTGGCGTGAACCGTTCCGCACCCGCCCTCGTGCCCGGTGTTCAGGGCGGCGAGCAGGTCCGCCACCTCGGCGCCGCGCACCTCGCCCACCACCAGCCGGTCGGGCCGCATCCGCAACGCCTGCCGGACCAGGTCCGCCAGGGTGACCAGGCCCGCGCCCTCCTGGTTGGCCGGGCGGGTCTCCAGCCGCACCACATGCGGATGGTCGGGGCGCAGCTCGGCCGAGTCCTCGGCGAGCACGATCCGCTCACCGGGGCCGACCAGACCCAGCAGGGCGCTGAGCAGGGTGGTCTTGCCCGTTCCCGTGCCACCGGAGACGAGGAACGACAGCCGGGCCTCGACCATGTCCCGGAGCAGCCGGTGCCCACCGGGCGGCAGCGTCCCCGCCGCGACGAGCTCCTCCAGCGTGAACGCCCGCGGCCGCACCACCCGCAGCGAGAGACAGGCCGAGCCGACCGAGACCGGGGGCAGCACGGCGTGCAGCCGGGTCCCGTCGGGCATCCGGGCGTCCACCCAGGGGCGGGCGTCGTCGAGGCGCCGCCCCGCGACCGCGGCCAGGCGTTGGGCGAGCCTGCGCACGGCCTCGGCATCGGTGAAGGTCACCCCGGTCAGCTCCAGCCCGCCGCCCCGGTCCACCCACACCCGGTCGGGAGCCGCCACCAGCACATCGGTGACCTCCGGATCGGCGAGCAGCGCCTCCAGCGGGCCCGCGCCGACCAGTTCGGACCGTAATTCGGCGGCCACACCCAGCACTTCGGCGTCCCCGAGCAGCCTGCCCTGGGCCCGCAGAGCCGCCGCCACTCGCGCCGGCGTCGGTTCCGCCCCGCTCTCGGCGAGCCGTCGGCGCACCGCGTCCAGGAGTACCGCGCTCATGCCGGCACCCCCTGGGCGGAGCCGAGTGCCCGCTGCCAGAAGCCGTCGCAGAAGCGGGCGAGCGCGCCCCGCCCCTGGGTCCCCGGCGGTTCCCCCTCGGCCACCCGCCCCGGGAGCCCCACCTCGACCGGCACCTCCCCGGCCAGCGGCGCCCCCAACAGCCCGGCCACGGCCTCCGGATCGAGACCGCCCGGGCAGCGGCCCCGTACGACGACACGCACGTCCCGGGCCACCATCCGCACCCCGGCAGCCACCCGGCCCGCGGCGGCCACCGACCGCAACTCGCCCGGTACGACCATCAGCACCAGGTCGAGCTGGGCCAGCACCTCGGCCACGGCTTCGTCGACCCGCCGCGGGAGATCGACCACCACCACTCCGCCCCGGCGGCGCGCGGCGGCGACCACGGACCGCATCGCGGCGGGCGGCACCACCCCCCGGTCCCCGCGGTCCCAGCTGAGCACCCGCAGGGCGTGCAGCTCGGGCAGGGACTCCTCCAGTGCTCCGGCGCCGACCCGGCCCCGCGAGGCCGCGAAGTCCGGCCAGCGCAGCCCCTCGGCGCTCTCGCCCCCGAGCAGTACGTCCATGCCCCCGCCCAGCGGGTCGCCGTCGATGAGGATGGTCCGCTCCCCGGCGCGGGCGGCCCGCACGGCGAGTGCGCAGGCGAGGGTGGAGGCTCCGGCGCCGCCGCTGCCGCCGATCACCCCCACGGCGAGGGCGGGCCGCCCGGCCCCCTCCACGACATCGGCGATGCGGTCGACGAGCCGGCTCTCGGCGTCCGGGAGCCGCAGCACCTCCTCGGCGCCGATCTCCACCGCCCGTTGCCAGACGTCGGGGTCGTCCAGTTCCCGGCCGACGAGGAACACTCCGGCCCGGCGCGGCGCTCCCCGCACCCGCCGCGCGGCGTCGTCGCCCACCAGCACGAGCGGCGCGGATTCCCACCCGACGCTGCCCGCCCCGCCGCCCGTCCCGACGGCCCCGTCCTGCCCGGGGAGCGCGTGGTGCACATGTGGCTCGGCACCGGCCGCGGCGCACAGCCTCAGCAGATCGTCGAGCAGCAGCGGGTCCTCGGTGATGATCAGCGGACGTCCGCCACCGGGTGCGGATCCGGCCACGGGACCGGGCCCGATGCCCCTCCCGGCCCTCGTCCGCCTTCCGGCGACCACGGACTCCGGGGTTTCACACGACTTCGATCGCGCCACGATCTCCGCCTCCTTCTCACTGCAAATCCCTGCACCGCGGACTTCGCGGCCGGAATCACCGTGCAGCGATCAGGAAAAAGAAGTGGATCTTGCTGGATAACTGTGGACAACCCATCGATTGTGAATAACCCGGTCACCCTCACAGGTGAGTTCCGGAGCGCGGCGGAACCACTACGCACCGTCACGAGTCTGATGTGGTGAGGGGCCTTCGCCACGCCGGCCCCACACAAGAGGAAGGGCTGGAGGATGGTCGCTTGGGGCCGAAGGCAGGGACGCGAACCGCGTCCGGACATGCGACGACCCCCGCCGGGGGGGAGAGCGGGGGTCGTCCCCACGGTCCGACTCGGGGGGGAGGAGCCAGACCGGGTTAGCACGGTCGCGAACGATCCGTGACTTCCATGGTGTACCCGAGAGCCTTCTCAGGCAAACCCACGCGCCACACCTTACGCCGAATGGTGGGCGCATATGCTCGGGGCGTGGAAAATCAGCCCTTGCCGCACTCCTCGCCTCGCACCGCAGCCTTCTTCGACCTGGACAAGACGGTCATTGCGAAGTCGAGCACCTTGACGTTCAGCAAGTCCTTCTACCAAGGCGGCCTGATCAACCGGCGAGCCGTGTTGCGCACCGCGTACACGCAGTTCATCTTCCTGGCCGGCGGCGCCGACCACGATCAGATGGAACGGATGCGGGAGTACCTGTCCGCCCTCTGCAAGGGTTGGAACGTGCAGCAGGTCCGGGAGATCGTCGCGGAGACCCTGCACGACCTCATCGACCCGATCATCTACGACGAGGCCGCGTCCCTGATCGAGGCCCACCACACCGCGGGCCGCGACGTGGTGATCGTGTCCACCTCCGGCGCGGAGGTCGTCGAGCCGATCGGGGAGATGCTCGGCGCCGACCGGGTCGTCGCCACCCGCATGGTCGTGGGTGACGACGGCTGCTTCACCGGCGAGATCGAGTACTACGCCTACGGGCCCACCAAGGCGGAAGCCGTACGCGAACTCGCCGAGTCGGAGGGGTACGACCTCACCCGGTGCTACGCGTACAGCGACTCGGCCACCGACGTCCCGATGCTCGAAGCCGTCGGACACCCGCACGCCGTCAACCCCGACCGGGCGCTGCGGCGGGAGGCCGTGGCACGCGAGTGGCCGGTCCTGGTGTTCAACCGGCCCGTGCGGCTGAAGCAGCGCCTCCCCGGGCTGTCCATGCCGGCCCGGCCGGCCCTGGTCGCCGCGGCCGCCGTGGGAGCGGCAGCCGCCACGGCCGGGCTGGTCTGGTACGCGAGCCGCCGCCGCGCCCACGCACTCGCCGCCGCCGCCACCTCTGCCTGAATGTCCCGACCTGCACGGATAAAGACTGTCCGGTTCGCCCTCGATCGCCCCGGAAAGTAAAAAACCGGAGCCAGGGGTTTCGCATGGCTCCGAAGCGGAGTACAAATAAAGCAACGGCCCGCGAGACCAAAGAACATCCGAGAGGATCATCTTTAAAACGCAGCAAGGCCCACGGACCGAAGCATGAGCGCCGAGCACCCACGCGACGTCGACCCGTCGATTACGGGCCAGCCGCACCAGGTAACGGGCAAAGACCCCGACCTGATGGGCATATATCGAGGACGCTTGGTAACTGGACGCAAGTGCCAGCGGCGACACCAAAGCAAGACGGTGTCGCCGCAACCCATGTCCGGGGCCCGCAGGCCCCTGTCGGCAGGCCCCCCTGGCGCCAGGGGCGGGAAAGACGATCAGGCGGCGCCGCGCTGCAGCGCCTCGCAGACCGCCGTCGACTCGCGGACACCCAGCTCGATCGCCCGGCCGCAGTGCGCGATCCAGGCCGCCATCCCCTCGGCCGTCCCGGAGACATAGCCCTCGAAGGCGGCCAGGTAGGCGTCCCTGCCCTGCTCTGCGTGGCCGACCTCCGCCGGGCAGATCGCCTTCGGGTCCAGACCGCTGTTGATCAGGACGATCCGCTCGGCCGCCCGTGCCACCAGCCCGTTATACGAGGCGAACGGACGCAGGGCCAGCAGTTCGCCGTGCACCACCGCCGCCGTGATCAGGGCCGGTGCGGAGCCGCCCGCGATGATCAGACGGGACAGTCCGCCCAGCCGGCCCGCCACCTCCTCGGCGCTCGGCAGCGGGAGTTCCACCAGAGGCTCCACCACCGGCTCGCCCGCCAGCCGCGGCCGGCCCACCACATCGCCGTCGGCCGTCGACCCGCACGCCACCAGGTGCAGCCGCGCCAGGACCCGTAGCGGCGACTGGCGCCAGATGCTCAGCAGCTGGCCGGCCTCCGCCGTGAGCCGCAGCGCCGCGCCCACCGTAAGCGCCTCCGGCTCCGACCCGAAGTCGGTCCGGCGGCGCACCTCCTCCAGCGCCCAGTCCGCACCGGACAGCGCCGCGCTCCCACGGGCGCCGCGCAGGGCGGCCTCCGAGGTGATCTCGCCGCTACGTCGGCGCATCACGCGGTGCCCGTAGACCCGGTCCACGGCCTTGCGTACGGAATCCACGGACTCGGCCACACCCGGGAGCCCGGCGAGAGGGGCCAGCGGGTCAGAAGCGCTACTCATAAGTAGGGAGCCTACGCACTGTGCACCCATAGCACCGACCCCTCCTTGGAGTGGTCTTCTTCACTCACCTTGACAACACCCTGCTACTGACCCACTACGCTTGGTGAACATGAAGATCGCTTTCGTGGGAAAGGGCGGCAGCGGCAAGACGACCCTGTCCTCCCTCTTCATCCGCCACCTCGCCGCCAATGAAGCCCCTGTCGTCGCGGTGGACGCCGACATCAACCAGCACCTGGGCGCCGCGCTCGGACTCACCGAGGACGAGGCCGCCGAACTGCCCGCCCTGGGCGCGCACCTGCCCCTGATCAAGGAGTACCTGCGGGGCTCCAACCCGCGCATCGCGTCGGCCGACACGATGATCAAGACCACCCCGCCCGGCCGCGGCTCGCGCCTCCTGAGCGTCACCGAGGACAATCCGGTCTACGAGGCCTGCGCGCGCACGCTCCTGCTCGACGGGGAGCCCGTACGCCTCATGGCCACCGGTCCGTTCACCGAGGCCGACCTGGGTGTGGCCTGCTACCACTCCAAGGTCGGAGCGGTCGAGCTCTGCCTCAACCACCTCGTCGACGGCCCGGACGAGTACGTGGTCGTCGACATGACGGCCGGGTCCGACTCCTTCGCCTCGGGCATGTTCACCCGATTCGACGTGACCTTCCTGGTCGCCGAACCGACCCGCAAGGGCGTCTCCGTCTACCGCCAGTACAAGGAGTACGCACGGGACTTCGGGGTCGCGCTCAAGGTCATCGGCAACAAGGTGCAGGGACCCGAGGACATCGAGTTCCTCCAGGACGAGGTGGGCGAGGACCTGCTGGTCACCGTCGGGCACTCGGACTGGGTCCGGGCGATGGAGAAGGGCCGCCCGGCCCGCTTCGAACTGCTGGAGGCGTCCAACCGGTTCGCCCTGCAGGAGCTCCAGGACGCCGCCGACGACTCGTACGCGCTCCGGGACTGGGCCCGCTACACCGAGCAGATGGTGAACTTCCACCTCAGGAACGCGCAGAGCTGGGGCAACGCCAAGACCGGGGTCGACCTGGCGGACCAGGTCGACCCCGATTTCGTCCTGCGCGAAGGGGTGGAGGCGCTCGTCAGCCCTCGTCCCCACTCTCCTCAGCCGGCTCCGCAGCCGGCTTGACGCCCGCGGGGGCGGCCGGCGCCGCCGGCGGCCCCGCGGTCAGGAACTTCGCCCAGCCCTCCTTGGGCGTCTCGCCGACGTCGAGGGTGCGCATCCACTCGAGGGCCTTCGGGTCCTGTGCGTCCAGCCAGTCCACCAGCTCCCGGAACGGGACGCAGCGGACCTCCTTCTGGGTGCACATGGTCTTGATGGACTCCTCGACGGCGCGCATGTAGGTGCCGCCGTTCCAGGACTCGAAGTGGTTGCCGATGATCAGCGGCGCGCGGTTGCCCTGGTAGACGCGGTCGAAGGCCTGCCGCAGGCCGTCGCGCATCTGGTCACCCCAGTACACGTGCTGCGAGGGGTCGCCCTGTGAGGTCGTCCCGGACTGGTTGACCATGTAGTTGTAGTCCATGCTCAGCGTGTCGAAGGCGCGTCCCGGCATGGGCACCAGCTGGAGCGGGACGTCCCAGAGCCCGTCCGTCTTCTTGGGCCAGATCTGCTTGCTGATGCCGCTGGAGTCGTAGCGGAAGCCCATGTCCTTGGCCGCCAGCATGAAGTTCTTCTGGCCTTCGAGGCAGGGGGTGCGGGCGCCGATGAGCTCCTTGTCGTAGTTGAAGGGGAGCGCCTCCATGCTCTTCAGGCCGGAGTTGGTCTTCCAGTTCTTGACGAAGGACTTGGCCTGGTTGATCTCGCTCTTCCACTCGTCCACCGACCAGGTGCCGACCCCTCCGTCGGGGCCGCAGAAGTGCCCGTTGAAGTGGGTGCCGATCTCGTTGCCCTCCAGCCAGGCCGCGCGGACTTGGGTGGCGGTGTCCTTGATGCCCTGGAGGTCGCCGAAGCCGATGTCGGAGCGGCCGGGCGAGTGCTGGGGAGCGGTGTAGAGGGAGCTCTTCTCCTCCGGGAGCATGTAGACGCCGCTGAGGAAGTACGTCATGCGGGCGTTGTACTTCTTGCCGACCTCGCGGAAGTGCGAGAAGAGCTTCTGGCTGTCCTCGCCGGCTCCGTCCCAGGAGAACACCACGAACTGCGGCGGCTTCTCGCCGGGCTTCAGCTTCTGCGGCTTCTGCACGTTCGGCTGCGTGCCGGTGTACGCGGTCGAGCCGTCGCCGATGGGCCGGTTGACGCTGCCGGGCGCCTCGGGAACGGCGGCTCCCTTCAGCGCGTTCGGGGACCCGGGAGCCGGGGACTTGGCGGGTTCCGAGGCGCTGCACCCGGCGACTCCCAGGACCAGCGCCGTGGCGGCCAGGCCGCCGGCGATCTTCTTCGTGGCGGCGATCATCCGCCCCACCTCTCCCTCGCAGTTCCATCGCAGGACTTCCGCGTCGCAACGTCCCATGCGGTCTGCTTTGAGGAAGGTATGACAAGCCGTACAAAATGCTTAATCACTCTTGAGTGGTAATTCGTACGCTATTTGCCCGTATTATTCACCGTTCGCCTTTACTCCCCATTACCATCCATTTACCGAGTGTTGAGACTCCCGCCGCTTCATCCCTCCCCCGAGGAGACGGGACCCGATGACAGCCACCTCCCTCACGCGCAAGACCCAAGAGATCCGCAAGGACCTTCCCGCGGATCTCTCCGCCTCCATCGCCGTTTTCCTGATCGCCCTGCCCCTCTCGCTCGGCATCGCCCTGGCCACCGGCGCCCCGCTCCAGGCGGGGCTGGTCGCCGCGGCGGTCGGCGGGATCGTCGCCGGGCGGCTCGGCGGTGCTCCGCTCCAGGTGAGCGGTCCCGCCGCCGGACTCACCGTGGTCACCGCCGAGTTGATCCAGCACTACGGATGGCGCACCACCTGCGCCATCACCGTGCTCGCCGGCCTGTGCCAGCTCGGCCTCGCCGCGCTGCGCACCGCCCGGTCGGCGCTGATGGTCAGCCCGGCCATCGTGCACGGCATGCTCGCGGGCATCGGCGTGACCATCGCGCTGGCCCAGCTGCACATCGTGCTCGGCGGCACACCTCAGAGCAACGCCGTGGCCAACGTCCTCGGGCTGCCCGGCCAGTTGGCCGATCTGCACCCGGTCGCACTCGGCGTCAGCGTGCTCACCCTGCTCGTCCTGCTCGGCTGGACCCGAATGCCCGGGCGGGTGGGCCGCGCCCTGCGCAAGGTGCCCGCGGCCCTCGCCGCCGTCGCGACGGCCACCGCCGTCGCCGCACTGGGCGGGCTCAGCCTGCCCCGGGTGGACCTGCCGTCCTGGCGCAGCCACGCCCTGCCCGAACTGCCCGAGGGCCCGGTCCTCGGTCTCATCGCCGCCGTACTGACCATCACCCTGGTCGGCAGCGTGGAGTCACTGCTCTCCGCCGTCGCGACCGACAAGCTGATCGCCTCCGAACGGCGCACGGGCAATCGCCCCCCGCGCGCCGACCTCAACCGCGAACTGCGCGGTCAGGGCGCGGCGAACATCGTCTCCGGCGCACTGGGCGGACTGCCCGTCACGGGCGTGGCCGTCCGGAGCGTGGCGAACGTCAAGTCCGGTGCGGCCAGCCGGAAGTCGGCCATGCTGCACGGCTTCTGGGTGCTGCTCGCGGCCGGGCTGCTGGTCCCGGTCCTCGACCTGATCCCGCTCGCCGCGCTGGCGGCCCTGGTGATGGCGGTCGGCGTGCAGATGGTCAGCATCACGCACCTGCGCAGTGTCACCCGGCACCGGGAGATCCTCGTCTACGCCACGACCATCGTGGCCGTGGTGCTCGGCGGTGTCCTGGAGGGCGTGGCCATCGGTATCGCGGTGGCCGTCGCGCTGGCCCTGCACCGGCTCGCCCGGACGCGGATCACCTCGGAGCTGCTGGACAGCGGGGTCCACCGGGTGCGGGCGCGCGGGCAGTTGACCTTCCTCGCCGTGCCCCGGCTGAGCCGGGTGCTGAATCAGATTCCGCACGACGGGCACGCGGTGATCGAGCTGGACGGCTCGTTCATGGACCACGCGGCCTACGAGACGCTGCACGACTGGCAGGAGTCCCACCTGGCGCACGGGGGCTCGCTGGAGGTGACCGGCCGCGCCGGATCGGCCGCGCGACTGCCCGGCTCCGCTCCCGCAGACGAGCCCGACGCAGCCGAGCAGGCCGACGGAGGCCACCACGCGGACCGTTCCCGCCGCGCGCCGCAGCGCGGGACACACCAGTGCTGCCGGCCCTGGACCCCGTGGCAGAACCACTGCGACCACCGCCCCGCGGGCACCCGTACCATCACTGCCGCGGACGCGGCCGCCGCTGCGGCCACCGACGCGCAGGTGGAAGCGGAGGCCGCAGCGGAGCAGGCGGCCTCGCCCACGCCCCGACGGCGCGGCGCGGGTCAGCTGGCGAACGGAATCAGCGCCTTCCAGCGCGACACCGCACCCCACGTGCGGGACGAGCTGGCCCGGCTTGCCCGCGAGGGGCAGCGGCCCTCCCAGCTCTTCCTCACCTGCGCGGACTCCCGCCTGGTGACCAGCATGATCACGGCCAGCGGCCCCGGCGACCTGTTCACGGTCCGCAATGTCGGCAATCTGGTCCCGCTGCCCGGCGCGGAGTCCACGGACGACTCCGTCGCCGCCGCCATCGAGTACGCCGTGGACGTGCTGCAGGTGGACAGCATCACGGTGTGCGGGCACTCGGGCTGCGGGGCCATGCAGGCTCTGCTCAGTTCCGCGCCCGGGGCCCCGATGACCCCCTTGCGCCGCTGGCTCAAGCACGGGCTGCCCAGTCTGGAGCGGATGGCCAGCCGCCACCACGCCTGGGCCCGGATCTCGGGGCGGCTCCCGGCGGACGCCGTGGAGCAGCTGTGCCTGACCAATGTGGTGCAGCAGCTGGAGCACCTGCGGGCCCACGAATCGGTGGCGAGGCGGCTCGCCGAGGGCACCCTGGAGCTGCACGGGATGTACTTCCACGTGGGTGAGGCGCAGGCGTATCTGCTGTCGGAGGGCGAGGACTTCTTCGACTGCCGCGTCTTCGACAGCGTGGGCCAGCACGCCTGAACCGATACCCTCCCGTATTCGTGCAATCGTTTGGCCCCTTCCCGCCCCTGTAGCGGGGAGGGGCCATTCGCACTCCGTTCCCGCGCGGACCGAGTCGTGATATAGGTCTAAACCAATTCTCGGCTACCCCTTGTCACCTGGGCCGCTGACTGATGAGCTATGCCCGGGGACACAACGGACACCCTGGGAAAGGGAGATGTCGTGAGCAATGAGAGCCTGGCCAATCTGCTCAAGGAGGAGCGGCGGTTCGCACCGCCCGCCGATCTGGCCGCCGCCGCCAACGTGACCGAGGCTGCGTACACACAGGCCGACGCGGACCGGCTGGGCTTCTGGGCCGAGCAGGCCCGGCGGCTGACCTGGGCCACCGAGCCGACCGAGACGCTCGACTGGACGAACCCGCCCTTCGCGAAGTGGTTCGCGGACGGCAAGCTCAACGTCGCGTACAACTGCGTGGACCGCCACGTGGAGGCCGGCAACGGCGACCGCGTCGCCATCCACTTCGAGGGCGAGCCCGGCGACAGCCGCGCGATCACCTACGCCGAGCTCAAGGACGAGGTCTCCAAGGCCGCCAACGCCCTGACCGAGCTGGGTATCGAGGACGGCGACCGGGTCGCCGTCTACCTGCCGATGATCCCCGAGGCGGTCGTCGCGATGCTCGCGTGCGCCCGTATCGGCGCCGCGCACTCGGTGGTCTTCGGCGGCTTCTCCGCCGATGCCGTCGCCTCCCGCATCCAGGATGGCGACGCCAAGCTGGTCATCACCGCCGACGGAGGCTACCGCCGCGGCAAGCCCACCGCCCTGAAGCCCGCCATCGACGAGGCCGTCGCCAAGTGTCCGCAGGTCGAGCACGTGCTCGTCGTGCGCCGCACCGGCCAGGACACCGCCTTCACCGAGGGGCGCGACCTCTGGTGGCACGACCTGATCGGCCGCCAGTCCGCCGAGCACACCCCGCAGCCGTTCGATGCCGAGCACCCGCTCTTCATCCTCTACACCTCGGGGACCACGGGTAAGCCGAAGGGCATCCTGCACACCTCCGGCGGCTATCTCACGCAGACCGCGTACACCCACCACGCGGTCTTCGACCTGAAGCCGGAGACCGACGTCTACTGGTGCACCGCCGACATCGGCTGGGTGACCGGGCATTCCTACATCGTCTACGGGCCGCTCGCGAACGGCGCCACCCAGGTGATGTACGAGGGCACCCCCGACACCCCGCACCAGGGCCGGTTCTGGGAGGTCGTCCAGAAGTACGGCGTCACCATCCTCTACACCGCGCCCACGGCCATCCGTACGTTCATGAAGTGGGGCGACGACATCCCCGCGAAGTTCGACCTGTCGAGCCTGCGCGTACTGGGCTCGGTCGGCGAGCCGATCAACCCCGAGGCCTGGATCTGGTACCGCAAGCACATCGGCGGCGACCGCTGCCCGATCGTGGACACCTGGTGGCAGACCGAGACCGGCGCGATGATGATCTCCCCGCTGCCGGGCGTCACCGCCACCAAGCCGGGCTCGGCCCAGCGGGCCCTGCCCGGAATCTCCGCCACCGTCGTCGACGACGAGGCGCACGAGGTCCCGAACGGCGGAGGCGGCTACCTGGTCCTCACCGAGCCGTGGCCGTCGATGCTGCGCACCATCTGGGGCGACGACCAGCGGTTCATCGACACCTACTGGTCGCGCTTCGAGGGCAAGTACTTCGCGGGCGACGGCGCCAAGAAGGACGACGACGGCGACATCTGGCTGCTCGGCCGGGTGGACGACGTGATGCTGGTGTCCGGCCACAACATCTCCACCACCGAGGTCGAGTCGGCGCTCGTCTCGCACCCGTCGGTCGCCGAGGCGGCCGTGGTCGGCGCCAACGACGAGACCACCGGTCAGGCCATCGTGGCCTTCGTCATCCTGCGCGGCACCGCCTCCGAGACCGAGACCCTGGTCTCGGAGCTGCGCAACCACGTGGGCAGCACGCTCGGCCCGATCGCCAAGCCGAAGCGGATCCTGCCGGTCCAGGAGCTGCCGAAGACCCGCTCGGGCAAGATCATGCGTCGTTTGCTCCGCGACGTCGCGGAGAACCGCGCGGTCGGTGACGTCACCACGCTGGCCGACTCCTCCGTCATGGACCTGATCCAGAGCAAGCTCCCGGCCGCCAGCAGCGAGGACTGAGACACACCGAAAGGGGCACCCGGCGCGGCGCGCCGAGTGCCCCTTTCGCGCTTAAAGTGATGATCACCGGATACGTCCTCGTGTGCACCCTGTAACGTATTCAAAGCGTAAAGAAAGACCACAGGGTGCGCCGGGAAGTCTGGTCGGCAATGAGTTCCGCCATGCCGTCCAACCGTCCCCCGGAGGTGTCCCCTCGTGGCCGCGCCCAGCCCCACCGACCCCCAGCGCCGCAAGCTGCTCGACCGCCTCTCACTGCCCGAGAGCCGTTTCGTGGCCGACGCCCTGCGCACCGAGACCGTCGGCGGCGTCCTGCTGCTCCTGGCCGCGATCGCCGCCCTCCTGTGGGCGAACATCCCCGCCATCTCCGACAGCTACTCCACCGTCGCGTCCTTCCACATCGGCCCCGCGTCCCTCGGCCTGGACCTCTCGCTCCAGCACTGGGCGGCCGACGGGCTCCTCGCCCTCTTCTTCTTCGTCGCCGGAATCGAGCTCAAGCGCGAACTCGTCGCAGGCGATCTGCGCGACCCCAAGGCGGCCGCGCTCCCCGTGATCGCCGCCGTGTGCGGCATGGCCGTACCCGCGCTGGTCTACCTGCTCGTCAACGTGCTCGGCAACGGCTCCACGGACGGCTGGGCCGTCCCGACCGCCACCGACATCGCCTTCGCGCTCGCCGTCCTCGCCGTCATCGGCACCTCGCTGCCCTCGGCCCTGCGCGCCTTCCTGCTGACCCTCGCGGTCGTCGACGACCTCTTCGCCATCCTGATCATCGCGGTGTTCTTCACCAGCGACCTCGACTTCCTCGCGCTCGGCGCCGCCGTCGTGGGCCTGGCCCTCTTCTGGTTCCTGCTCCACCGGGGCGTCCGCGGCTGGTACGTCTACGTACCGCTCGCCCTGGTCATCTGGGGCCTGATGTACAACAGCGGCGTCCACTCCACCATCGCCGGCGTCGCCATGGGCCTGATGCTCCGCTGCACCCGCCGGGAAGGCGAGGAGTCCTCCCCCGGCGAGCACATCGAGCACATCGTGCGGCCCCTGTCGGCCGGGCTCGCCGTGCCCCTCTTCGCCCTGTTCTCCGCCGGCGTCTCCCTCTCCGACGAGGCCATCGCCCAGGTCTTCACCCGGCCCGAGACCCTCGGGGTGGTACTCGGCCTCGTCATCGGCAAGACCGTGGGCATCTTCGGCGGCACCTGGCTGGCCGCCCGCTTCACCAGGGCCGAACTGAACGAGGACCTCGCCTGGCCCGACGTGCTCGCCGTGGCCTCGCTCGCCGGCATCGGCTTCACCGTCTCCCTGCTGATCGGCGAACTCGCCTTCACCGACGACCCGGTCCTCACCGACGAGGTCAAGGCCGCCGTCCTGATCGGCTCCCTGATCGCCGCCGTGATCGCGTGCGTGATGCTCAAGCTCCGCAACCGCAGGTACAAGGCGCTCACCGACGCCGAGGAGCGCGACGAGGACCACGACGGCATCCCGGACATCTACGAGGAGGGCAACCCCGAGTACCACCTGCGGATGGCGAAGATCTACGAGGACAGGGCCGCGGAACACCGCCGCAGGGCCGAGGACACGGCCGCCACCGCCCTCCAAACAGCAGCCGGGTCCACCACCGAGGGCGACCGTCCGGCATGATCTGACTGACGACGCAGGACAGCCGCGCCGACCGGCAGCAGACGACAGAGGGAGAGAGCGATGAGCGCAGTGGACCAAGAGGCGCAGGGAGCCGAGCGCACACTCGGCCAGCTGGTCGCCTCGGCCACCGCCGAGATGTCCGCGCTGGTGCACGACGAGATCGCCCTCGCCAAGGCGGAGATCCGCGAGGACGTCAAGCGCGTGGGCAGCGGCTCCGCCTCCATCGCCGTCGCAGGAGTGTTCGCGGTCTTCTCCCTCCCGGTGCTGACCTTCGCCGCGGCGTACGGGATCCACAACCTCGGGCTCGGGCTCGCGTGGTCCTTCCTCATCGTCGGCGGCGCGTTCCTGCTGATCGCGGGCGTGCTCGTGCTGATCGCCGTACGCAAGTTCAAGAAGGTCAAGCCGCCGGAGAAGTCCATCGCCTCGGTCAAGCAGACCGCCGCGCTGGTCGGGACCGTCAAGCCGCACCCGCGGCCGGTGAGTGACAAGGCTGTGGGTGTGGCACGCTCGTCCTCATGACAGCGCCCACGCCGGACTCCAGCGTTCCACCCACAGCTGCCACGGCGGTACGGCTCGACCTCCCCGGCGGGCAGGCGGTGACGCACCGGGACGTCGCCGCCAACGGCGCACGTTTCCACGTCGCCGAGCTCGGTGACGGGCCGCTCGTGCTGCTGCTCCACGGCTTCCCGCAGTTCTGGTGGACCTGGCGGCACCAGATGGCCGCGCTCGCCGACGCCGGGTACCGGGCGGTCGCGATGGACCTGCGCGGTGTGGGCGGCAGCGACCGCACCCCGCGCGGCTACGACCCCGCCAACCTGGCGCTGGACATCACCGGGGTCGTACGGTCCCTCGGCGAGCCGGACGCCGCCCTCGTCGGGCACGACCTGGGCGGGTACCTCGCCTGGACGGCGGCCGTGATGCGGCCCAAGCTGGTGCGCCGGCTCGTCGTCTCGTCCATGCCGCACCCGCGCCGCTGGCGCTCGGCGATGCTGTCGGACTTCGGGCAGACGCGGGCGAGTTCACACATCTGGGGCTTTCAGCGGCCGTTCGTTCCCGAGCGTCAGCTGGTCGCCGACGGCGGAGCCCTCGTGGGGGAGCTGATCCGGGACTGGTCGGGGCCGCGGCCGCCCGAGGACGAGGATCTGGCCGTGTACCAGCGGGCCATGTGCATCCCGTCCACGGCGCACTGCTCGGTCGAGCCGTACCGCTGGATGATGCGGTCGATGGCGCGGCCCGACGGGATCCAGTTCAACCGGCGGATGAAGCGGCCGGTGCGGGTGCCGACGCTGCATCTGCACGGTTCGCTCGACCCGGTGATGCGGACGCGGAGCGCGGCCGGTTCCGGGGAGTACGTCGAAGCCCCGTACCGGTGGCGGCTGTTCGACGGGCTCGGGCACTTCCCGCACGAGGAGGACCCGGTCGCCTTCTCGTCCGAGCTGGTGAACTGGCTCAAGGACCCCGAACCGGACCGCTGACGGCACGTCGGGTCAAAAGCCTTGACCCGACCGGCGACCAGCCCCTGAACGGGCGGCAGTTCATTCGTGCGCTTGTCCTACGAGCATTCAATTGCCCGGCGCATAGGCCAATTGGCCGCCCCTGACGGGATTACGGACCTTGGGGCCCGGGCAGAGCTCGGAGTATGAGCTGGACGCACGACTACGGTGACACCGCGCACGAACGCCGCTCGGCAGCTACGCCGGGCACCCACGAGAGGGCCGGCCGGTACGGCCACGACTCCCGCCTCGGGATTCCGCTCATCCTGCGCCGACGGGCCCGCTGGGTCTCCGCGCGCCTGCGCCATCCACGGACGTAGGGACCGCAGGGGCCCGGCAGGAGCGGCGTCTCAGAGGGCGCAGCCCTGGCTGTCGACCCGGCGTACGGCGTCCTTGCCGATCCGGATGTCGTCGCGGATCTCGTCCACCGTCAGCACGTAACCGGTGTTGGGGTCGTCGAGGGACTTCGCGAAGACGACTCCGTACACCTTGCCGTCGGGTGTCAGCAGCGGTCCGCCGGAGTTGCCCTGGCGGACCGTCGCGTACAGCGAGTAGACGTCCCGCCGGACAGTACCGCGGTGGTAGATGTCCGGGCCGTTGGCGTTGATGCGGCCGCGGACGCGGGCCGAGCGGACGTCGTACGCGCCGTTCTCCGGGAAGCCTGCGACGATCGCGTCGCTGCCGCTCGCCGCGTCCTTCTCGGAGAACTCCAGCACCGGGGCCTTCAGCTTCGGCACGTCCAGGACGGCGATGTCGCGCGCCCAGTCGTAGAGCACGACCTTGGCGTCGTACAGCCGGCCCTCGCCGCCGATCTGCACGGTCGGCTCGCCGACCCCGCCGACGACGTGCGCGTTCGTCATCACCTTGCCGGGCGCGAAGACGAAGCCCGTGCCCTCCAGCACCTTGCTGCAGCTGGGCGCGGTGCCGACGACCTTCACGATCGAGCGCTTGGCCTGCTCGGCGACGGGGCTGCTGGCGAGCGCCGGGTCGGGCGCGCTCACCTCGGTGATGGGCTCGTTGGAGAACGGGCTGAACACCTGTGGGAAGCCGTTGCGCGCGAGGGTGGAGCTGAAGTCCGAGAACCAGGTGTTCGCCTGGTCGGGCAGCACCCGCGACACGCCGAGGAGGACCTTGGAGTTACGGACCTCCTTGCCCAGGGTGGGGAGCGAGGTGCCGGCGAGCGCAGAACCGATCAGCCAGGCCACCAGCAGCATCGCGACCACGTTGACCAGGGCCCCGCCGGTCGCGTCGACCGCGCGCGCCGGTGACCAGGTGATCTGACGGCGGAGTTTGCTCCCGAGGTGGGTGGTCAGGGCCTGGCCGATCGAGGCACAGATGATGATCACGACCACGGCGATCACGACGACCGTGGTGGACACCTGGGTGCCGTTGTCCGTCACCCGGTCCCAGATCAGAGGGAGCAGGGACACGGCGACGAGACCACCGCCGAGGAATCCGATCACCGACAGGATGCCGACGACGAACCCCTGGCGGTAGCCGACGATCGCGAACCACACGGCGGCGAGCAGCAACAGGATGTCCAGCACGTTCACGTGGGTCACCGTCTCATGCGCGCCAGTCGAGCGGGACCTGCCGCGAGCGGTCCCATGGGCGTTCCCAGCCTGCGAAGTGCAGGATCCGGTCGATCACTCCGGCGGTGAAACCCCAGACCAGAGCCGATTCGACGGTGAATCCCGGCCCCAGGTGGCCGCGCGGGTGGACGGTCATGACCCGGTGTTCGGGGTCGGTGAGATCGGCCACGGGAACCGTGAAGACCCGGGCCGTCTCGGCCGGGTCCACGGCGCCGACCGGGCTGGGGGTGCGCCACCAGCCGAGGACCGGGGTCACGACGAACTCGCTGACCGGGATGTAGAGCCGGGGCAGCACGCCGAAGAGCTGGACACCGGAAGGATCGAGTCCGGTTTCCTCTTGGGCCTCGCGCAGCGCGGCCCGCAGCGGGCCGGTGGTGTGCGGATCGCCGTCCTCCGGATCCAGCGCGCCGCCGGGGAAGGACGGCTGGCCCGCGTGCGAGCGCAGGGTGCCCGCCCGCTCCATCAGGAGCAGCTCGGGGCCGCGGGCGCCCTCCCCGAAGAGGACGAGCACGGCGGACTGCCGCCCACGGCCGTCCTCGGGCGGCAGGAACCGGCTCAGCTGCCCCGGCTGGACGGACCGGGCGGCCTCGACGACGGGGTCGAGCCAACCGGGCAGGCCGTCGGTGGTGACGACCGGGCCGCCGCCCTCGAGGCCCTCCATCGTGGCCTCGGTCTCGTCCCGCGTACCGCGCGTCATAGGCACCCCTGTCCGCGTTGTCCTGTGCAACGCCGTCTCCCACACCGCCAACGCGGTCCAGGTACCGATTCGTTCCTAAGTCCCCGTGTGATTGGTGCCTACGCGCCCGGATCCGCCACGGCGCCGCCGCCCAGCGGCGGAGCCGGGAGGCCCGGGTAGTCCGGGGGCGGGGTCAGCCGCTGGCCCGGCTGGCCGCCCTTCTCGTACTTGAGCAGCTTCTTCGCCTTCTCCGGGTCGGTCTCGCCCTCCCCGTACGCCGGGCAGAGCGGGGCGATCGGGCAGGCCCCGCAGGCGGGCTTGCGCGCGTGGCAGATCCGGCGGCCGTGGAAGACGACCCGGTGCGAGAGCATCGTCCACTCGCTCTTCGGGAAGATCGCACAGATCTCCGCCTCGACCTTCTCCGGGTCCTCCTGCCCGGTCAGCTTCCAGCGGCGCACCAGCCGCCCGAAATGGGTGTCCACGGTGATGCCCGGGACACCGAACGCATTGCCGAGGACCACGTTCGCCGTCTTGCGGCCCACTCCGGGCAGCGTCACCAGGTCCTCGATCCGGCCCGGCACCTCCCCGCCGAAGTTGTCCCGCAGGGCCTGCGAGAGGCCGAGCAGGGACCTCGACTTGGCCCGGAAGAACCCGGTCGGCCGGATGAGCTCCTCCAGATCCTCCGGGGCGGCCGCAGCCATGTCCTCGGGGGTCGGATAGGCGGCGAAGAGGGCCGGGGTCGTCTGGTTCACCCGCAGGTCGGTGGTCTGGGCGGACAGCACCGTCGCGACGAGCAGCTCGAAGGGATTGCGGAAGTCGAGCTCCGGATGGGCGTACGGGTAGATCTCGGCCAGCTCACGGTTGATGCGGCGCGCCCTGCGCACCATGGCCAGGCGCGATTCCGGCCTGGCCGACTTCGGTTTCTTGGCCGAAACTTTGCCCTGAGGGGTGGCCGCGACCCTCGCGGACGTCTTCACTGGGACATGTTCGCCCACGGCTGAAATTGGGGGCTCCGTCACTCCGGCGGACCCCTTGGCCTGTGCTCTCACCGGCTTATTGGACACCCGGCCAGCCTAAGGCCGGCCGCTGACACCCGCCCGGACCTCAGGTAACACCACTCCGATTGGCCTCTGGCCGCACAGCACGCCCGTCCGTCCGGCATCCTTGTGATTGATCGCACTGTTTGAGCCGTCCGGCAAAATGGGGAGCACGGTCCCCTGAGCTGGTCGACATAGGAGAGAGACTCGTGGACGACGTTCTGCGGCGCGCCCCGCTCTTCGCGGCGCTCGATGACGAGCAGGCCGCGGAGCTCCGCGCCTCCATGGGCGAGGTGACCCTCGCACGCGGTGACGCCCTGTTCCACGAGGGCGACCCCGGCGACCGGCTGTATGTCGTGACCGAGGGCAAGGTGAAGCTCCACCGCACCTCCCCCGACGGTCGCGAGAACATGCTGGCCGTCCTCGGCCCCGGCGAGCTGATCGGCGAGCTGTCGCTCTTCGACCCGGGCCCGCGCACCGCCACCGCCACCGCGCTGACCGAGGTCAAGCTCCTCGGCCTCGGCCACGGTGACCTCCAGCCCTGGCTCAATGCCCGGCCCGAGGTCGCGACCGCGCTGCTGCGCGCCGTCGCCCGCCGCCTGCGCAAGACCAACGACCAGATGTCCGACCTGGTCTTCTCCGACGTCCCCGGCCGTGTGGCGCGGGCGCTCCTCGACCTGTCGCGCCGCTTCGGCGTGCAGTCGGAGGAGGGCATCCACGTGGTGCACGACCTGACGCAGGAGGAGCTCGCACAGCTCGTCGGCGCCTCGCGCGAGACCGTGAACAAGGCCCTGGCCGACTTCGCGGGCCGCGGCTGGCTGCGCCTGGAGGCCCGTGCGGTCATCCTGCTGGACGTGGAGCGCCTCGCGAAGCGGTCCCGCTGACCGTCGGCCCACAGCCGTTCGAAGGGGTCCTGCCCGACCGGGCAGGGCCCCTTCGCGTTTCCGGGCCCGTGCCCGGCGTTGGCTCGGCCGCCCCGGACGGGCGGCGGGGCACAGTGGAGCCATGGAGCACAGAGGGCTGGACGCGTACGGGTACTTCGAGCGGGAGGGGTCGCTCGGGAGGGTGCAGGGCGAGTTCAGGGGGGTCGTGGCGGCCGCGCGGACACGGACCGCCGAGGCGTACGGGCGGCGGCTGCACAGCGCGTACCTCTACGGGTCCGTGCCGCGCGGGGCGGCCCGGCCCGGGCGGTCGGACCTGGACCTGCTCCTCGTACTGCACCACGAGCCCTCCGGCGAGGACCGCGACACCGCCGAGGTGCTCGCACGCGGGCTCGACGAGGACTTCCCGGAGATCGACGGGGTCGGCATCCTGCTCCAGGACAAGGCCGCCGTGCTGAGCGAGGCGGAACGATTCGACCTGGGCTGGTTCCTCGCCTGCCTGTGCACCCCGCTGCTCGGCGCGGACCTGGCCGAGCACCTGCCGCGCTACCGCCCGGACGGCCTGCTCGCCCGCGAGACCAACGGGGACCTGGCCGACGTACTGCCCGCGTGGCGGACGCGGGTGCGGGAGGCGTCCACCCCGGAGGAGTACCGGAAGCTGAGCCGCCTCTTCTCGCGGCGTCTGGTGCGCACCGCCTTCACGCTGGTCATGCCCCGGTGGGGCGGCTGGACCAGCGACCTCGGCGAGTCCGCGGAGATCTTCGGCATGTACTACCCGGAGCGCGCGGCCCAGGTGCGGGCCGCGGCCCTCGTGGCGCTGGAGCCGGTGGCGGACCCGGAGCTGCTGCGCTCGTACGTCGAGGACCTCGGGCCCTGGCTCGCGGACGAGTACACCGCCCGGCACGGCACGAAGGCGCCGCGCGAACGCTGAGGGCGTCCGGGGCCGGCCTCAGGACTTCCCGGCCTCCGCGAGGGCGTCGACGGCCAGCTTGGCCTCCGCCAGGCCCGCGCCGGTGATCCGGCGGTACTCCTTGATCGCGGAAATCTGGCGGTCGGCCCGGAGCAGGGCGCGTACCTCGTCCATGCCGGCCGGCTCCGGCTCCTCGATGCCGAAGTGGTCCAGCACCAGGGCCAGGCGGCGCTCCATCCGGTCCGCCTTGTGCTGCAGGCTCTGCACCCGCAGGGTCACCGTCGAGGTGATCCATCCGGCCGTTGCCACCAGCATGACCAGCAGGAACACGGTGTTCATTCGGGTCCTCCAGGGATGAGTCCGTGATCTTGAAGGTACTCCAGCTGCGCCCGAACGGACCACTCAGCGGCCGGCCACAACGAGCGGTCCACGTCCGCGTAGACCTGGGCGACGACCGCCTCCGGTGTCACGAAGCCGTTCTCGACGGCGGTCTCGACCTGGGCGAGCCGGTGCGCGCGGTGGGCCAGGTAGAACTCGACGGCGCCCTGCGCGTCCTCCAGGACCGGCCCGTGGCCCGGCAGGACGGTGTGCACCCCGTCGTCCACGGTGAGCGAGCGCAGCCGGCGCAGGGAGTCCAGGTAGTCGCCCAGGCGGCCGTCGGGGTGGGCGACGACGGTCGTGCCGCGCCCCAGGATGGTGTCCCCGGTCAGCACGGCCCGGTCGGCGGGCAGGTGGAAGCAGAGCGAGTCGCTGGTGTGGCCGGGGGTCGCCACCACGCGCAGCTCCAGCCCGCCGGTGCGGATCACGTCCCCGGCGGCCAGGCCCTCGTCGCCGAGGCGCAGGGCCGGATCCAGGGCGCGGACCTTCGTACGGGTGAGCTCGGCGAACCGGCCCGCGCCCTCGGCGTGGTCGGGGTGGCCGTGGGTGAGCAGGGTGAGGGCGATCCGCTTGCCCGCCTGCTCGGCGGTGGCGATGACCGCCCGCAGGTGTATGTCGTCCAGCGGGCCGGGATCGATCACGACGGCGAGGTCGGACCCCGGCTCGGACACCAGCCAGGTGTTGGTGCCGTCCAGGGTCATCGCGGAGGCGTTGGGGGCCAGGACGTTCACCGCGCGGGCGGTCGCGGGCCCGGAGGTGACGACTCCGCGGGGCTGTCCGGGCAATGCGGCGGCATCGGTCATGCGGGGCCTCCGGGACGTCCGAGGTGGACGCGCTTGGTGAACTCGTCGTGCCCCGGCCAGCTGAGCACCAGCTCGCCGTCCTCCAGCGAGGCCTGGGCCAGGATCGCGGTGAGGTCCTGACCGGAGGCGGCGGCCAGTGCGCCTGCGGCGCTCCCGTACGGCTCCAGGGACCGCAGGGTGGAGATGGTGGGCGGCATCATCAGCAGCTCGCCCTCGTCGTATCCGGCGGCCGCCTCGGCCGGGCGGATCCACACGGTCCGGTCGGCCTCGGTGGAGGCGTTGCGGGTGCGCTGGCCCTCGGGGAGGGCGGCGACGAAGAACCAGGTGTCGTAGCGGCGCGGCTCGAACTCGGGGGTGATCCAGCGCGCCCAGGCCCCGAGCAGGTCGGAGCGCAGCCGCAGGCCGCGGCGGTCGAGGAACTCGGCGAAGGACAGCTCCCGCGCGACGAGGGCCAGCCGGTCGGCCTCCCAGTCGTCTCCGGTGGTGTCGCCGACGATCGTGTCCGGGGTCTGCCCGGCGAGCAGGACGCCCGCCTCCTCGAAGGTCTCCCGTACGGCGCCGCAGACGATCGCCTGGGCGGTGAGGGGGTCGGTCCCGAGCCGGGCCGCCCAGTCCTCGCGGGAGGGACCCGCCCAGCCGACCTGGTGCTCCTCGTCGCGGGGGTCGACCCCGCCGCCCGGATAGGCGTACGCGCCCCCGGCGAAGGCCATGGAGGCCCGCCTGCGCAGCATGTGCACGGCGGGGCCGTCGGGGGTGTCGCGCAGGAGCATCACGGTGGCCGCGCGCCGCGGCTCCACCGGGACGAGCGAGCCGTCCGCGAGCGCGCGGATGCGGTCGGGCCACTCCGGCGGGTACCACTGGCCTCCGGCGGGGGGCTGCTGCTGACCATGCTGACCATTCGGCATGGCCGGATGCTACGGCCATCCGGCCCGATGTTCGAGGGTCCCCCGGCGCGAGCGGCCCTCACGGGCCCGCCCAGGCCGTCCCGGGCGGAGCCGGTCCCGGCGGCCCGGTCCGGCGGGCCCGTCCCCGGCGGCCCGTTCGGGGGCGCCACGCAGGACGGGCCGGGAACCGCGCTGCACGCGCGACCCGGCCCGTCCCCGCGGAACCGCCCCGAGGGGTCAGGCTCCGGCGACCAGCTCGACCTGGATCTCGACCTCGACCGGGGCGTCCAGCGGCAGGACCGCCACGCCGACCGCGCTGCGGGCGTGCACGCCCTTCTCGCCGAGGACCTCGCCCAGCAGCTCGCTCGCACCGTTCAGCACGCCCGGCTGGGCCGTGAAGTCGGGGGCGGAGGCGATGAAGCCGACGACCTTCACGACGCGCGCGATCTTGTCGAGGTCACCGACGACGGACTTGACGGCGGCCAGGGCGTTCAGCGCGCAGATCGCCGCCAGCTCCTTGGCCTGCTCCGGCGAGACCTCGGCGCCGACCTTGCCGGTGACCGGCATGCTGCCCTTGACCATCGGGAGCTGGCCCGCGGTGAAGACGTACGCGCCCGACCGCACGGCCGGCTGGTACGCGGCCAGCGGCGGGACGACGCCCGGAAGCGTCAGGCCGAGCTCGGCCAGCTTCGCCTCGACTGCACCGCTCATGCCTTCTCCCGCTTGAGGTAGGCCACGAGCTGCTCGGGGTTGTTCGGGCCGGGCACGACCTGGACGAGCTCCCAGCCGTCCTCGCCCCAGGTGTCCAGGATCTGCTTGGTGGCGTGAACCAGCAGCGGGACCGTCGCATATTCGAACTTCTTGGTCATGGGAGCGAGGGTAGTGCCTGTGGTGCGGGGCGCATGCCGCCCCCGCAGCCGTCGGCCGGGCGTAACGGAGCTCACCCCCCGAACACTCCGGCAGAACCACCCGGCACCACCGGAGTCGAACCGGAGGAATTAGGCTCGGACGCTGTGAGCAGGCTCCAGGTGGTCAGCGGCAAGGGCGGCACCGGCAAGACCACGGTCGCCGCAGCACTCGCGCTTGCCCTCGCACGCGAGGGCGGCCGGACTCTTCTGGTGGAGGTCGAGGGCAGGCAGGGGCTCGCGCAGCTCTTCGGCGCCGAGGCACTCCCCTACGAGGAACGGAAGATCGCCGTGGCGCCCGGCGGGGGCGGTGAGGTCTTCGCGCTCGCCATCGATCCCGAACGGGCCCTGCTGGACTACCTCCAGATGTTCTACAAGCTCGGCTCGGCCGGCCGCGCGCTCAAGAAGCTCGGCGCCATCGACTTCGCGACGACCATCGCCCCCGGACTGCGCGACGTACTGCTCACCGGCAAGGCGTGCGAAGCGGTGCGGCGCAAGGACAAGGCCGGCCGGTACGTCTACGACCACGTGATCATGGACGCTCCGCCGACCGGGCGGATCACCCGGTTCCTGAACGTCAACGACGAGGTGGCGGGCCTGGCCCGGTTCGGGCCGATCCACAACCAGGCCCAGGCCGTCATGAAGGTCCTCAAGTCCCCCGAGACGGCCGTGCACCTGGTCACCCTCCTGGAGGAGATGCCCGTCCAGGAGACCGCGGACGGCATCGAGGAGCTGCGCGGGGCCGGGCTGCCCGTCGGACGGGTCGTCGTCAACATGGTCCGGCCTCACCACCTGGACGAGGACACCCTGCGCACCGCGGCCGGCGACCACCGCGCCGAGGTGGCCAGGGCCCTGTCCCGGGCGGGCCTCGGCGGCGCGCGCCGCGGCGGGGTGGCCGAGCGGCTGGTGGACCCGCTGCTCGCGCAGGCGGCCGAGCACGCGGGCAGGGTGGAGCTGGAGCGCGCGCAGCGCACCGTACTGGCGGGGCTGGACCTGCCGACGTACGAACTGCCCCTGCTCGGCGCGGGGATGGATCTGGCCGGGCTGTACGCACTGGCCAAGGAATTGCGGAAGCAGTCGGTGGCCGAATGAGCGAGGGGGTGGACACCGTGGGCATGGACACTCCGCCGCGGCTGGCGGTCGACCGGCTGTTGGACGACCCGGAGACCCGGATCATCGTGTGCTGCGGGGCGGGCGGGGTCGGCAAGACCACGACGGCCGCGGCGCTCGGCGTACGGGCGGCCGGGCGCGGGCGAAAGGCCGTCGTGCTCACCATCGACCCGGCGCGGCGGCTCGCGCAGTCGATGGGGATCGACTCGCTGGACAACACCCCGCGCAAGGTGGGGTCCGTGGGGGCGGGCGACGGCGAACTGCACGCCATGATGCTGGACATGAAGCGGACCTTCGACGAGATCGTCGAGGCGCACGCGGACGGCGAGCGGGCCCGGGCCATCCTCGCCAACCCCTTCTACCAGTCGCTGTCGGCCGGCTTCGCGGGCACGCAGGAGTACATGGCGATGGAGAAGCTGGGGCAGCTGCGGGCCCGGGACGACTGGGACCTGATCATCGTCGACACTCCGCCGAGCCGGTCCGCGCTGGACTTCCTGGACGCGCCGAAGCGGCTCGGGTCCTTCCTGGACGGGAAGTTCATCCGGGTGCTGATGGCTCCGGCGAAGGTGGGCGGCCGGGCCGGGATGAAGTTCCTGAATGTCGGTATGTCGATGATGACGGGCACCCTCAGCAAGCTGATGGGGGCCTCGCTGCTGAAGGACGTCCAGACCTTCGTGGCCGCGATGGACACGATGTTCGGCGGCTTCCGCACGCGCGCGGACGCGACCTTCCGGCTGCTCCAGGCTCCCGGCACGGCCTTCCTGGTGGTCGCTGCGCCCGAACCTGACGCGCTGCGCGAGGCCGCGTACTTCGTGGAGCGGCTGGCCGCGGAGAGCATGCCGCTGGCCGGTCTGGTACTGAACCGGGTGCACGGCAGTGGCGCCGACCAGCTGTCCGCCGAGCGGGCGTTGGCCGCCGCAGAGAATCTTGAAGAAGGCGGCATTGTCGATCAGGAGTCCGGGAAAGCTGGACTTCGTGACTCGGGCGACGCGGAACCCTCCGGCACGGAACCGTTGGGAACCGGCGACACCGCGGTCGTCGACCGGATCACGGCAGGACTGCTGCGCCTGCACGCCGAACGAATGCAGGTGATCGCGCGTGAGCAGCGCACTCGCGATCGCTTCACCTCACTGCACCCCGAAGTGGCGGTGGCGGAAGTGGCCGCCCTGCCCGGCGATGTGCACGACCTCGCCGGGCTACGGGCCATCGGAGAACGACTCGCGGCCGGGGTACCGACCGGAGCGTAGGCGTTCGTACGTCGTGGCGTCCGTGTGGTCTACCCGGCTGCCGCGTATGTCTCGTACGCCACGTCGATCTCCGCGTCTGCATCCATGGTGAGGATGCCCGTGCTGCGCTCGTACTCCGTACGTGCGGTTTCGAGCAGCCGTCGCCACGAGGTGACGGTGGGACGCCGGCGCAGCAGCGCACGTCGTTCCCGCTCGGTCATTCCGCCCCACACGCCGAACTCGACACGGTTGTCGAGCGCGTCGGCCAGGCATTCGGTCCGCACCGGACATCCGGTGCACACCGCCTTGGCCCTGTTCTGTGCCGCTCCTTGAACGAATAGTTCATCCGGATCGGTAGTGCGGCAGGCTGCCTGCGCACTCCAGTCGGTAACCCAGCCCATCCCGGCGCCGTCCTCTCCCGAATCGAGGCTCCCCCACGGCGGTAGCGGCATATTCACCGCTGCCAGTTGAGGACGTTACGGAAGGCGGGCACAGTGCAACACCCCCGACGGGCCCAATCTTGAATGGTCCGAACGGACTATGGGTAAGCGGCAGATCACCCGACGGAGTGATCCGGCGACATGCCCGACCATTCCGGCAATTCGGGTGTAATCGTCGGTTCGACTTCAGCAGAGGGGCGAGATTCGGACATGTGTCCACCCCATTCGGGAAGGGTGAAAATCAAGCCGAGGGGTTGATGTCGCACCACACTGCTGTGACAGTTGGGGACAGCTTAGGCCAAGGCATTCGCGCGTGTCCGGCGAATCAGAACGTAGGCTGCCCCTATGGGAAAGAAGCGCTCGGGCGGCGGGCTCACGGGGAGCCAGCAGGCCGCCAAGTTCCTCGGAGTGTCCGTTCTCTCCGGGGTTGTACTGGCCGGCATGGCGATTCCGGCCGCCGGCGCCCTGGGCCTGGCGGCCAAGGGGACGGTCGAGGGATTCGATGAGATCCCGGCCAATCTCAAGACTCCGCCGCTGAGTCAGCGGACCACGATTCTGGACGCAGAGGGTGGCCTGATCGCCACCGTCTATTCACGCGACCGGCAGGTGGTCCCGCTCACGGCGATCTCCCCGTACATGCAGAAGGCGATCGTCGCCATCGAGGACTCGCGTTTCTACGAGCACGGTGCGGTCGACCTCAAGGGCATCCTGCGCGCGGTCAACCGCAACGCACAGGAAGGCGGCGCCGCACAGGGCGCCTCCACCCTCACCCAGCAGTACGTGAAGAACGTGTTCGTCGAAGAGGCCGGTGACGACGAGACCAAGGTGCGCGAGGCCCAGGAGAAGAGCCTCGGCCGCAAGATCCGCGAGCTGAAGTACTCGATCCAGGTCGAGGAGGAGCTCGGGAAGAAGAAGATCCTCGAGAACTACCTCAACATCACGTACTTCGGCCAGCAGGCCTACGGAATCGAATCCGCGGCCCAGCGCTACTTCAGCAAGCCCGCCAAGGACCTGGCGCTGGAGGAATCCGCGTTGCTGGCGGGCGTCGTGCAGTCGCCGAGCCGGTACGACCCGGTGAACGACGCGCAGGAGGCGACGAAGCGCCGCAACATCGTCCTCCAGCGGATGGCCGACACCAAGGACGTCTCACAGGCCGAGGCCGACGCGGCGAAGGCGAAGCCGGTCACCCTCAAGGTCACCAAGCCGAAGAACGGCTGCATCACCGCCGTCAAGGGCGCGGGCTTCTTCTGCGACTACGTGCGCAACTCCTTCCTGACCGACACCGCCTTCGGCAAGACGCGCGAGGAGCGGGCGAAGGTCTGGAACCAGGGCGGCCTGACGGTCCGCACGACCCTGGACCCGCAGTCGCAGGACGCGGCCAACGAGTCGATCAAGGACCACGTCTACCAGGACGACGCGATCGCGACGGCTGTGACCATGGTCCAGCCGGGCACCGGCCGGGTGCTGGCGATGGGTCAGTCCAAGCCGTACGGCTTCGGGAAGAACGAGACGCAGATCAACTACTCCGTGGACAAGCGGATGGGCGGCTCGAACTTCGGCTTCCAGGTGGGCTCCACCTTCAAGCCGTTCATCGCGGCGGCCGCCCTGGAGCGGGGCATGCCGCCGACGAAGGTGTACCCGGCGCCGAACAAGATGGAGTACCCGACGCCGATCCCGCGCTGCGACGGCACCGAGTGGCTGAACCTGCCGATCAACGGCAAGACCCAGACGGCGAAGAACGAGACCGAGGACGAGGTCGGTCCGTACGCGCTGAGGACCGCGATGGAGAAGTCCATCAACACGTACTTCGTCGAGATGATCGGCGAGATCGGCCTCTGCCCGGTGACGGAGATGACGCAGAAGCTCGGCGTGGTCCCGGCCGACGGCTCCAAGATCCCCGAGTCCCCGTCGATCGCGCTCGGCTCCGCCGAACTCTCCCCGCTGACGATGGCCAACGCGTACGCGACCTTCGCCAACCGCGGCGTCTTCTGCACCCCGGTCGCCATCGAGTCGATCACCGACGCGCACGGCAAGGCGCTCGCCGTCCCGAAGTCCAAGTGCGAGCGGGCGATGTCCACCGAGACGGCCGACACCATCAACACCCTGCTGCGCGGAGTGGTCGACTCCGGTACCGGTGAGCGGGCCGGTCTGAGCGATCGCGACAGCGCCGGCAAGACCGGTACGACGGACGAGCGCTACAACGCCTGGTTCGTCGGCTACACGCCGAACATCTCCGGCGCGGTGTGGGTCGGCTCGGGCGGCGCGAAGAAGATCACGATGGAGAACATCGTGATCGGCGGCAAGCCCTTCGACAAGGTCTTCGGTGGCGGTCTGCCCGGCCCGATCTGGAAGGACGCGATCAGCGGCGCGCTCTCCGGCCGCGAGTCGGCGAACTTCACCACGATCAGCATCCCGGAACCGAACGTCCCCGCGGGCGGCCCGCGTGGGAACAAGCCGCCCGCGAACAACCCGAGCCGGCCCGGCAAGCCGGGCGGCGACGGCAAGCCCGGCGGGCGTCCCGGCGGTCAGACCGCCGGAGCCACCGCCGGAGCCACCGGGGGTGCCACGGGCGGCGCCACGGGCGGCGTCGAACCGCAGCCCCCGTTCCCCGGGCTCACCGAAGGCGTGATCGGCGGCCCCGAGGACCACTAGCGGTCGCCGCACGGCACGACGTACGAGGGAGGGCCCCAGCCGAAACCGGCCGGGGCCCTCCCTCTGTCCGTACTCCTGCTCGCCCTGCGGTCCTACGCGAGCTGCTGCCTGACGACGGCGGCGACACGCCCGCCCTCCGCCAGCCCGGCGACCTTCGGGTTCACGATCTTCATGACGGCGCCCATGGCCCGCGGCCCCTCGGCACCCGCCGCCTTGGCCTCCGCGACGGCCTGCGCCACGATCGCGACGAGCTCGTCGTCGCTGAGCTGCTTGGGCAGGTACGTGTCGAGGAACTCGCCCTCCGCGGTCTCCCGCGCGGCCTGCTCGGGACGGCCGCCCTGGGCGAAGGCCTCCGCCGCCTCACGGCGCTTCTTCGCCTCCTTGGCGATCACCTTGAGGACTTCCTCGTCGGAGAGCACACGTGCCTCCTTGCCCGCGACCTCCTCCTTGGTGATGGCGGAAAGGGTCAGGCGCAGCGTGGACGAGTGCAGCTCGTCGCGCGCCCTGATGGCGGTCGTGAGGTCTTCCTGGAGCTTGGCCTTGAGCGTGGTCATGGATGTGAGTCTGCCAGGTGCGGGGCGAGTGGCGCTCACCTGTTTTCCCGGTCTGCGACGATGGGTCCATGCGTGCGCGTTACGGAGTACCCCTGAAGGCGGCTGCGGGAATCGCTGCGGTGGGGGCCGCGGGTGTGGCCTATGCCGCCGGTTTCGAGGCGCGGTCCTTCCGCCTGCGCCGGGTCACGGTGCCTGTCCTTCCCCGGGGGATGCGCCCGCTGCGCGTGCTCCAGGTGTCCGACATCCACATGGTCGGCGGGCAGCGCAAGAAACGCGCCTGGCTGCAGTCCCTGGCCGGCCTGCGCCCCGACTTCGTCGTGAACACCGGCGACAACCTCTCGGACACCGAGGGCATCCCCGAGCTGCTCGACTCCCTGGGCCCCCTGATGAACTTCCCGGGCGTGTACGTCTTCGGGTCGAACGACTACTACGGGCCGCGGCTGCGCAACCCCGGGCGCTACCTGATCGAGAAGACCCAGGGCCGGCACGGGCTGAACGGCAACAAGCCGGTCGTCGGCGCCGTCCACAACCCGTGGGAGGAGATGCGGGACGCCTTCGACGCGGCCGGCTGGCTGAACCTCACCAACACCCGGGCTCGGCTGAAGCTGGACGGCCTGGAGCTGGCCTTCACCGGGCTCGACGACCCGCACATCAAGCGGGACCGCTACGCGAAGGTCGCCGGCGGCCCGGAGGCGGACGCCGACTTCTCGATGGCCGTGGTGCACGCCCCGTACCTGCGCGTCCTGGAGTCCTTCACCGCCGACCGGTACCCGCTGATCCTCGCGGGCCACACCCACGGCGGGCAGCTGTGCATCCCCTTCTACGGGGCGCTCGTCACCAACTGCGACCTGGACACGAAGCGGGTGAAGGGGCTCTCCACGCACGAGGCGGGCGGCAACCGCGCGTACCTGCACGTCTCGGCCGGCTGCGGCACGAACCGGTTCACCCCGGTCCGCTTCGCCTGCCCGCCGGAGGCGACGCTCCTGACGCTGACCCCCAAGGCGTAAGGCACTGCCGGGATGACCCCACCGGCGCGCCTCGTCCCGGTGGTCTTCCGCGCCCTGATCTCGGCCGCGGCCGTGGTGGGGCTGGTCATCGACTGCGGGTACGGGAGCGTGCCCGTCGTCCTGAGCTACTTCACGATCTGGACGAACATCCTGGTCGCGGTCGTCCTCGGGCTGTCCGCGGCGCGCGCCCGGCAGCGCCGGCCGGACCTCGCTCCCCTCTACCGGGGCGGGGTGCTGCTCTTCATCCTGATCACCGGGCTCGTGTTCCACCTGGTCCTCGCCAACCCGTCGAGCCCCTTCAACGTGGTCCCGGAGCTGGACCGGCTGACCGGTGCCAGGGCCGTGGCCAACCAGCTCCTCCACACGGTCACCCCGCTCGGCGTCCTCCTGGACTTCCTCCTCCTGACGCCCCCGCGCACCCTGCGCCCGCGCCACGCCGCGCAGTGGCTCGCGTACCCGCTGGCGTACGTGACCTTCGCGCTGATCCGCGGCGCCCTGCTCGCCCCGGGCACCGCCCGGCGCTACCCGTACCCCTTCGTCGACGTGGCCCAGTACGGCTACGCCCGCGTTGCCGTGAACGCCCTGGTCCTGGGCCTCGCCTTCTTCGCCCTCGGCCTCGCCCTGGTCGCGGCGGACCGCTACCGCCCGCGGTCCCCCCTGGCCCCGCGACCACCCCGCGGAAACCGGATTTCGTCTCCGGCGAGAGGTCCGCTAAAGTAATCGATGTCGCCAGGGCAGCAAGCGCTGCAAGGCGGCGATCGGGGTGTAGCGCAGCTTGGCAGCGCGCTTCGTTCGGGACGAAGAGGTCGTGGGTTCAAATCCCGCCACCCCGACGCTGTAGTACCAGGTCAGAGCCGGTGTCTTGCAAAAGACACCGGCTCTACTTGTTTCTCCCCACCGTCTCGGGAGAATCCTGGGAGAAATCTCCGCCGAAACGGCTCCCCACTCGCTCCTACGGGCGGCCCCTCAGCAGCGCATCGAGGACGGCCACGGGCGACCCGGGGAGCCATCCGCCGGCGCGCGTCGAGCGACTCCTCCCACATGCCGGTCAGGCCGGCCAGGAGTTCGCGGCGCATCTCCGGCGTGATGTGGGAGTACCGCGCCTGAACCGAACCGTCCTCGTGCCCCATCCGCTCGTCCTTCAGCTTCGGCGGCGTCCGCAGCTCGTCCATCATCGTCTTGTGGCTGTGCCGCAGCCCGTGCGGCGTGAGCCCGCGCGCGATCGGCACCCACGATGCCTCCGCGCGGGCCGCTGCACCCCGGCCGCGAGCAGGGACACCCGGCCAGGGTTCCGCCCGGAGCGGCACCGGACGGGCCTCCTGCGGTGACTTCTTCGGATACCACCCTGTCGCTGCAGGCTGGAACAACCAGGTGGCGAAGCCATTCCGCCGCCAGTGCGCCGCGTTCTCACTCGACGACCAGGACCGGATGAACCCGAGGTCGGCCATGGCCTTCTCGACTGCGGCCCGCGTTGTCTCGGCGACCGCGGCAGGGCGGTTGAGCACGTTCGAGACCGTGCCGGTGGAGACTCCGGCGACGCGCGCCACGTCGGCCAGCTTGGCGCCGGGGCGGCTGGCCGCCCCGTTGGCGGCAGAATGCCCGCTGAACAGGTCGGGTATTTCGATGAGATCGCCGCGCGGATGCCCACACCGGACGAAGCCAGGCTGTTGGACATCGGGGCCGGCGTTCCGGTGCTTCTCTGGACTCGTACGGGCTACTCCGACGAGAAGCCAATCCGGTGCACGATCACCACGTTCCGCGGCGACCTGAACCGCATGAACTACGAGATCGGCACGCTGGACGGCCGCCAGGAGGATGAACCGCAGTGATCGTGGAGACCGCGACCTCCAAGGATCTCGGCAAACTGCTGGCTTTCAGGGACGAGGCGGCATCGTGGCTGGCTGCTCTTGGTACTGACCAGTGGCGCCGCCCGTACCCAGCAGACAAGCTGTTGGCCACCATTGAGTCGGGTGTCGTCTTCATCGTGCGGGACGGTACTGCGACGGCTGCCACCATCACCCTCACTCCTGAGGCCGAGGATGGACTCTGGTCCGATGGCGAGCCAGCTGAGCCGTCGATGTTCGTAAACAAGCTGACCGTGGCGCGAACGCACGCGGGCCAGGATCTCGGCGGCCGACTGCTCGACTGGGCAGGGGACCGGGCCTATCGCTCGGGTGCCGCATGGCTCCGGCTCGATGCTTGGACAACGAACCACGTCCTGCAGCGGTACTACCTGCGGCACGGCTTCGTCCACGTCCGCACTGTCACCGAGGGCGGGGCAGTGAAGGTGGCCCGCGTGTGTCCGGCTGGCTCGCTCAGCGACCGGCCCAACTCGCCGAAGCCCCCGGCCTGCGGGATTTGACACGGCCTGTCTCGGCGCCTTAGTTCACCGCCAGCCGTTTTAAAGAATCGCCATCAGCGTTGCGGGCACCCACTTCGACACCGCTGTAGTCCGGGATCCGGTTGGTCATACGATCCGCTCCAGAGCTCCCCTGAAAGCCAGCGGCCCCGCGAGTAGCTCAGCTCCAGAGGTAGAGCGGGCCCAGGTTGCGGTTGCCGACCACGTGGCCAGTGTGATCCGGGCAGTGAACTGGCCGGTACGCGGGTCGACTCCGCCTGCCACCGGGCTGGCGAAGTTCCCGGCCTGGGTGAAGAAACTCGGCGAACTCATGATGCGGACTCCCTGTGGAGGGGCCGGCACGCGGGGTACTACAAGGTGGGAGCTGATGGCCAAAACTGGGCTGCCGCGCGCACGCTGGGGCTGAGCGGGCTCAGCCGCCGCTGGCGAGCTCCCGGGCCCTGGCCACGACCTCGGGCGTCGCCGTGGCCAGGGAGCCGCTGTCGTACGGCGGCTGGGGGTCGTACTCGGTGAAAAGCTGAATGGCCCGGGCGGTGAGTTCGTCGCTCAGCAACGCGCACAGCCCCAGGGCCAGGTCGATACCGGCGGAGATCCCGGCCGAGGTGATGATCTTGTCGTGCCGGACGACCCGTTCCGCGGTGTAGGTGGCGCCGAACGTCTCCAGGTCGTCCATCGCCATCCAGTGGGTGGTCGCGGTCTGCCCGTTGAGCAGCCCCGCTGCCCCGAGGATGAGCGCGCCGGTACAGACCGAGGTGGTGAAGCGGGTCGTCTCGTGAATCCGGCGCACCCAGTCGATGAACTCCGTGTTGTTCAGCATCAGTCGCGCCCCCGCACCGCCCGGGACGAGCAGCACGTCACAGGACTCGACCTCCGTGTACCGGGTGGGCACGTCCACCCGCATGGCGCCCAGCACGTCGTCGATCCGCCCCGGTTCGGGCGCGACGAAGCGCACCCGGGCGTCGGGGACGTTCGCCAGGAGCTCGTACGGGCCGATGGCGTCGAGCGGCTCGAAGAGCCTGAAGAGCGGGATCACGATGTCCATGCCGGGGAGCCTATGCAGGCATCTGCGTGGCCTGAGGACGCATCTGCGGACACGCCCAGGCGTGCGCGGCAAGTTCACGAGAACGGGTGCCGGGCCGCCTCAGCCCGGCTCGACCAGCCAGCCGCCGTGCGGCCGTCGCCTGGTGCACGGCATCGGGGCATCCGGGAATGGCTGGACCGGTTTGCGCCGCCGCTGACACGGCGCATCTCCACAGATAAACCTGACTTCCCCTGCTACGGGCTGGGGGATTCGGGCCTTGCGGTCTGAATGAACGGAGAAACGATACTTCCCGGTGACTTTCGAGAGGAATGGCCAGTCGAGTCAATTCGCCTAAACAGAAGCACCTTTCAACAATTGACTTAGGTAACCAACTCCCAGGCGCGCGTACGGCAATTATTTGGGTCTTCCTGTGGGCAGTTCCCCCACTGTGACCAGCCTGTCTGTCGGTTGGCTGGCACATCTCCGACTGGATCGCCCGTGTCGATCATTCAGATACGCCCTGGTGTATCGCATACTTCTCGGCGACTACTACACCCCTTCGTCCATAATGCGTTCGGAGCCCAGCGGAGGAATCATGACCCCGACCGAGAACAGCCCGATGGCTGAACAAGTCATCGCAGCACCGACCTATCTGGCGGATATTCGATTCCTTTTCCGACCCAAAGACGTGGCACACATGGCCGCCAAGGGGATCGAACTCGGCACCTACGACGGACTGAAGAGCAACGCGCTCTCGGTGCACGCACAGACCGCTCCGCCGAACTCACTGATGCCCCCGGACGCGGAGGGGAAGTGGAGCGCCGCACGCTCGCAGACGTTCCGCAACTGGATCGTCAACGGATTCCCCCTCGGTACAGCCACGCCCGCAGAGCCACCGACGAACGGGCAGGCCCCGACCCGGCTGCGCAAAGACGTAACGACGTTGAGCGATGCCGAATTCGACCTCTTGACGACAGCGTTCAGGGGCCTCATGGACCGCGACCCCGAAGCTCCGGACAGCTACTTCGCCCTGGCCGGGCACCACGGCCTACCGAACAGTTGGTGCTTGCACCACCAAGACCGCTACAACCCCTGGCATCGCGAGTACCTGCGCGTGTTCGAAGATGCCCTGCGCTCCGTCCCAGGCTGCGAGGAGGTGACGATTCCCTACTGGGACATCTCGACGGCGCTACCGGAGCGGCTGCAGCAGCCGCCGTTCGATGAATACGTTCTCCCGGCCGACCCCGGCGCCGCCGTGACGCCGCCTGTGACCGGATTCTTCCCGTACACCACCCAACGCTTCCCGGTCGCCGACATTGCACAGAACGTGACGGAATTCGAGGTCCTGGAGGACATCGCCACGTCGTTGGCCCAGTCGCTGTGGGGCGCGTTCAACGTCAACGGCTACCAAGACTTCTCGATCCAGGCCCACGACAGTGGCCACGGATCGATCGGACCGACGATGGGCACACCTGAAGTCGCCTCCTACGACCCGGTGTTCTGGTTCTTCCACTGCAACCTCGACCGCCTCTGGCTGAGCTGGCAGACACGAGCCTCCGCGACCACGCTGACCGGCTTCCGATCCACCCTGGGGGAGAACACCGACTGGCTGACGACGCCGTTCAACGCACTGCCTCCGTACAGCACGACCGCCGACCAAACGATTGAAACCGAAGCCTCCTACGATCGACTGGAACTCCTCAGCCCCGTGGAGGGCCCGTTGGAGAATCTGTCCGGCCACATCGACGCCGCCCGCACCTTTGCGTTCCGGAGCGCCAGCCCCGTCTCGGTGCGGGTGAAGGGGATCCACCGGCTCAACATTCCCGGGTCGTTCGTCGTCAACCTGCTCGCCGACGGCGAGACGGTCGCGAAGCGCTTCTTCTTCCAACCGATTAATCCGCCAGGCTGCGCGAATTGCGTGGAGCACGGCATCGTCAACATCGACTTCAGGATGACGCGGGAGCAGCTTCTCGACCGGACGCTGTCCGTCCGTATCGACGTGCCCGGGCACGCTGAGGAGATCGGAACAGCCTTCCCGCTCGCGCAGGCCGGCAATCCCACGATCAACGTGCGGCTGCTGGTGGAAGAGGCATAGCCATCGTGGCGGGACCCACCACCACAGCCATCGGGCGCGGGGAGGCGTTCCAGCAGATGAGGCTCCAAGCCGCGAGTCGTGTGAACTGGAGGGAGGCGAAGCCGCCCCTGTTCCCGAGCCGAGCCTTGGAACGTCGGCGGGGCCGGTTGGGACGATCCGCCCCTCAGAGGAGCCCCCTACGGCCGTAGGGGTGTGTGGGCACACTCCTACTGGGTGGGAGTCACCCTTGACGCATACGCCAGCCTTTGACGGCAAGTCGTGAACACGATGCGCTGGGAGAAGCTGGGGAGAAAAGCGTGCCAACAACGACTCCAGGAACCTCTCCAAACCGACACCGACCGACGCTCTGACCTGCGCACATGCCTATCACGGTAGGTCGAGACACGGCGCGGACGTTCTTCGGGACGAAGAGGTCGTGGGTTCAAATCCCGCCACCCCGACTTCGTAAGACCAGGTCAAGGGCTTGATCCGCTTCGCGGGTCAGGCCCTTCCTGCGTTTCGGGGGTCCTTCAGTAGGGGCGGGGGGACATGATGTGCGGTTCGATGGCCGGGGCCTCGAAAATGCAGCGGGGGATGCCCGGGCCGGGGGTTGCGCGGACCGAGACGCGGGTCGGGGGGTCCGTCGGCAGCTCGACGTGGACGGTCACCGGGTGATCGTCGTACGTCGTGGCGTGTCCGGTCTCCTTGCCGTCGATCAGTACCTCCACGACGGCGGTGTGCCCGGTCTGGACCGTGGCGCTGACCGAGTGGCCGTGGTGGTCGATGTGGAAGTGATGGCGCCGACCCATGAGATCGCCTCCCGGCAGTACCCCCTCCAGCCAAGGGTAGCCACGCGAGCGCGGGACGGCCCTGTGCTGCGCGGCCGAGCTTCCTCACAGCTCGGCGAGTACGGACCGGGCCAGGGCGAGGTAGGCCGCGGAGGGCCGGGGCTCCACCGCGCGCGACTCGGCCAGGGCGTCGAGGTGTTCCAGGAACGCGCCGACCGTGGTGAAGGGGCCGACGGGGCGCAGCAGCCACAGGCGTCCCCGCGGGCGGGGCGGAAGGCCGAGCTCCGCGAGGGCCTCGTCGGCCTCCCGGTCGAGGTCCCGGAGGTCGGGCTCGGCCAGCGGGGCGCACTCCACGCCGGTGATGTGGCCGTGGCCGTCGAGGGAGGTGTCCACCGCCCAGTGGGTGGAGCGGTCCGGGATCCAGGCCCGGGACGCGGGGGGCCAGACGTACGGGAGGAACACCCATCGCAGGTCCTCGGGCGCCGGCTCCCAGCCGAGCACCTCCAGCTCCCGCATCTCGGGCAGCCGGTCCGGCTCCAGTTCGCTGCGGCCGGTGCGGCGCTGTGCGAGCGGGTGCGGCGTTCCGTCCTCGTCCCACGACATGCGCGCACGCTATCCGACCCGGTGACCGATATGCGTGACCCGCTGCGGCAGCGAAGCCCCCCGTGTGCGCCTACATCCGTTCCAGCGGGTTGGCCGCGATCCGGGTGGCCGCGCCCCCGGCGACGTACGCGGCGGCCGCGCAGTCGGGCTTGCGCCCGGCCTGGTCCTCGACCAGTGCGAGGAACGCGGCGCCGAAGTCGCCCCGCGGGTACGCGGCGAGCAGGTCGGCGGTGAAGGCCGGATCGAAGGCGGTGACGCGCAGGCCCGAGACGTCCGCGCTCGTGCCGACCTGCAGCAGGTGGCTCTCCACGTCCTCGGCCGCGCTCACGTCGTCCCGCATGTGCAGGACGACGATCTCCTCGGCGCGCGCCCGGCGGGCCGCCGGCCAGCCCAGCCCCGCCGTCAGGACGCGCGCGACATGGCCGCCCGCCTCCTCGAAGGGCAGCGTGTGGCTGTCGAAGGGCGCGGTCAGGCCCAGATCGTGCAGCAGGGCGCTGACGTAGAACAGTTCGGCGTCGTACGTCAGCCCGTGCTGCTCCGCGTACTGCGCCCCGAAGGCGTAGGAGCGCACCGAGTGGTTCAGGAGGGTCGTGTCCGCGTACTCCGAGGCGATCTCGTGAGCGGCGCGGGCCGATGCGGTGTCAAGCGTCCACGTCTTCATGGGGCGTCAGCGTAGGCGGCGGCCGAAGTCGACCTCGGAGGGGGGCTCACCCGGCCAGTTCAGCCGGGTGGGGGCGGGCGGGGTCTCGGCGAGGACGGTTCCGCGCGAGACGACGTACCGCGGGCGGACCTGGCGGCGGATCGCCTCTTCGGGCGAGGGGGCCGGGAGCAGCACGAAGGAGGCGGGTGCGCCGGCGGTGATGCCGTACTCGGTCCCCGCGAGGCCGAGCACCCGCGCCGCACGCTCCGTCACCATCTCGAAGGCCAGCGGGATTTCGTCCGCGCCGGTGAGGTGGGCGGCGTACAGCCCCACGAGGGCGGTCTGCAGCGGGTTGGCGGTGCCCAGCGGGTTCCAGGGGTCCATCACGTCGTCGTGGCCGAAGGCGACGTTGACCCCGGCGGCCAGCATCTCCTTGACCTGGGTGAGGCCGCGTCGCTTGGGGTAGGCGTCGAAGCGGCCCTGGAGGCCCAGGTTGGCGAAGGGGTTGGAGACGAGGTTGATGCCGGAGCGGGCGAGCAGCCGCTGGAGTTTGAAGCTGTACGCGCCGTTGTAGGAGCCCATGGCGGTCGTGTGCGAGGCCGTCGCGCGCTCGCGCAGCCCCGAGCGCAGGGCCAGCGCGGCCAGTACCTCCACGAAGCGCGACTGCTCGTCGTCGATCTCGTCGCAGTGCGCGTCCACCCGCAGGCCGTGTTCCTCGGCCAGTTCGAAGGCCGTACGCAGTGAGGCCACGCCGTCCTCGCGGGTGTCCTCGAAGTGCGGGATCGCTCCGACGACGTCGGCCCCGCGGGCGACGGCCTCGCGCAGCAGGCCCTCGCCCCCGGGGAAGGAGACGATGCCCTCCTGCGGGAAGGCCACGATCTGCAGGGTCATGAAGTCCCGCACCCGGTCGCGCACCTCCAGCAGCGCTTCGAGCGCGGTGAGGTCCGGGTCGGTGATGTCGCAGTGGGTCCGCACGTGCAGGACCCCGTGGGCGGCCTGCCAGCGCAGCACCTCGGTGGCGCGCGCGACGACGTCCTCGCGGGTCAGGGTCCGTTTGCGCTCGCTCCAGCAGGCGATGCCCTCCCAGAGGGTGCCGGAGGCGTTGGGGCGCGGCTCGCCGGCGGTCAGCGCCGTGTCCAGGTGGATGTGCGGCTCGACGAAGGGGGCGGTGAGCAGGCCGCCGTGGGCCTCGATGAGGATCCCGGTGGCCGGTGGTTCCTTCTGGTCGTCGTACGGGATCACCCGCGCGATACGGCCGTCCTCCGCGACCTCGACGTCGAACAGGCCGTGGGTGTGCAGCAGCCGGGCGCCCCGGACGATCATCCGCATGACGCCAGCCTAAGGGCTGCTGCCCCGCCGCCCCGGGCGGGCGCGAGATCGGTCTAGCCGCGCTTGGCCTGGGCCTTCTGCTGCATGCCGCGGGTCTTCGCGGCGGAGCTGTGGATGTCCCGGATCGCGGCCTTGGCACGGGCCTCGGCTGCCGTGTTCTTCGCCTGCGCGCGCTCGGAGTCCTGGTGGCTGTGGTGGCCGGTGTGGGCCTTCTTGGCCATGATCGTTCCTCCTCGGACGGGACGGCCGACGCGTTCCACTGTGCGCCCGTTCGGAGCAGTCGGCATCCGGGGGAGCGCTGCGGCCACAATGGAGCGCATGACCAGCGACAGTGAGATCACCCCCGGCATGCCCGACTGGGAGAAGCGGTTCCGGGCGCCGCGCGTCGGGCTCCCCGACTGGGCCGAGGACGCCCCGGACCGTTCGCTCTTCGTCTCCAACGCGACCGGAACCTTCGAGCTCTACGCCTGGGACCGCGCCACCGGCGCGCAGCGGCAGGCCACCGACCGCCCCAACGGCACCACCGACGGCACCCTCTCCCCCGACGGCGAGTGGATCTGGTGGTTCTCCGACACCGACGGCGACGAGTTCGGCACCTGGGTGCGCCAGCCCTTCGCGGGCGGCCCCGACACGCCGGCCACCCCGGGCCTGGACCCCTCGTACCCCGCCGGGCTGGCCATCGGGCGCGACGGGACGGCCGTCGTCGGACGCTCCACCGACGAGGACGGCTCCACCATCCACGTGGTCCGCCCGGACGGCTCCGCACCCACCGTGATCTACCGGCACCGGGAGTCGGCAGGCGTCGGCGACCTGTCCCGCGACGGGAGCCTCGTGGCCGTCGAGCACACCGAGCACGGCGACGCGATGCACTCCGCCCTGCGCGTCCTGACCCTCGACGGGACCACCGTCGCCGAGCTGGACGACTCCCGGGGCGGGGTGGCGGAGCTGGGCCTGGAGGTCCTCGGCTTCGCTCCGGTCGTGGGCGACACCCGGCTGCTCGTCGGCCACCAGCGGCGCGGCCGCTGGGAGCCGATGGTGTGGGACGTGGCCACCGGCGCCGAGCAGGAGCTCGCGATCGACCTGCCGGGCGACGTCAGCGCCGAGTGGTACCCGGACGGCAGCGCGCTGCTGGTCGCGCACAGCTTCGAGGCGCGCAGCGAGCTGTGGCGCTACGACCTGGCCGCGCGGGAGCTCGTACGGGTGGACACGCCGCCGGGGTCGGTGTCGGGGGCCACCGCGCGGCCCGACGGGACGGTGGAGTACCTGTGGTCCTCGGCCGCCGAGCCCTCGGCGGTACGGTCCACCGCGGGCGGGATCGTCCTGGACCCGCCCGGCTTCCGGGCGCCCGGCTCGCTGCCGGTGGAGGACGCGTGGGTCGAGGGGCCGGGCGGACGGATCCACGCGCTCGCGCAGCGGCCGGCGGGCCACGGCGAGGGCCCCTTCCCGACGATCTTCGAGATCCACGGCGGGCCGACCTGGCACGACAGCGACTCCTTCGCATCGGCCCCCGCGGCGTGGCTGGACCACGGCTTCGCCGTCGTGCGGGTCAACTACCGCGGCTCGACGGGCTACGGCCGGGAGTGGACCGACGCCCTCAAGCACCGGGTCGGGCTGATCGAGCTGGAGGACATCGCGGCGGTCCGGGAGTGGGCGGTCTCCTCCGGCCTCGCGGACCCGGCGCGCCTGGTGCTGTCGGGCGGCTCTTGGGGCGGGTACCTGACCCTGCTGGGCCTGGGCACGCAGCCCGGCGCCTGGGCCGTGGGCCTGGCCGCCGTACCGGTCGCGGACTACGTGACGGCTTACCACGACGAGATGGAGGCGCTGAAGTCCCTGGACCGCACCCTCTTCGGCGGTACGCCGGAGGAGGTCCCGGACCGCTTCGAGGCGTCCTCGCCGCTGACGTACGTGGACGCGGTGCAGGCGCCCGTCCACATCGCGGCGGGCGTGAACGACCCGCGCTGCCCGATCCGCCAGATCGACAACTACGTGGACCGGCTCGCCGCGCGCGGGGCGGTGCACGAGGTGTACCGGTACGACGCCGGGCACGGTTCGCTGGTCGTGGAGGAGCGGATCAAGCAGGTCCGGATGGAGCTGGAGTTCGCGCTGAAGCACCTGCCGCGCTGACCCTGCGGGAGGGCGACCGGTGCACCCCCCGTACGGTGGTGGGGTGCACCGGTTTCTCCTGACCCCGCGCTGGTGGGGGATCAACGTCTTCGTCGCGCTCGCCGTGCCCTTCTGCCTGTTCATGGGGTCCTGGCAGCTCGGCCGGTTCGAGGACCGCGTCGACAGCCACCGGGAAGCGAGCGCCGAGCGGCCCGCCGACCAGGTGGCCGCGCCCCTGGACTCGCTGCTTCCGGTCGACCGGACGACGTCCGGACAGCTGGCCGCAACGGCCGGGGAGTACGGCGACCAGCTGCTGGTGCCCGAGCGGCGGCTCGACGGTGAGTCCGGGTTCTACGTGCTGACGCTGCTGAAGACCGACTCCGGCAAGGCCGTCCCGGTCGTCCGGGGCTGGCTGCCGGGGGTGGCGGATCCCGCGAAGGCGCCGGCCCCGCCGACCGGCCGGGTCGAGGTCACCGGGGCCCTGCAGGCTTCGGAGAACTCCGGCACGAAGGGGGTCCACTCCCAGGGCGGGCTGCCGGCCGGGCAGCTCGGGGTGATCGGGGCGGCCTCGCTGGTCAACCTCGTCCCGTACGACCTGTACGACGCCTGGCTGACCGTGCAGAGCGCGTCGGACGGGATGGTTCCGGTGCCCGCGCAGGCGCCGTCCAACACCGGGCTCGACCTGAAGGCCTTCCAGAACCTCGGCTACACCGGCGAGTGGTTCGTCTTCGTCGCCTTCGTGCTCTTCATGTGGTTCCGGCTCTACCGCCGCGAGGTGGAGACCATCCGCGACGCCGAGGCGGGCTTGCTCGAAACCGCCGCCCAGGCCCAGGCCTAGCACTGGGCCTGGGGCTTTGGGCTTGGGCCGTCGGCTACTCGACCAGCGGGATCGCGCCCGTCCGGTACACCGTTCCGCCACAGGCTTCGGCGATCGTCGTCTGCGTGGTCACGGCCCCCGACTGCGGGGTGTGCGAGACGGCCACGCCGGCCGGGGCCACGGGGCCGCCACCCGCCCCGGGGTCGGAGGCCGCGTCGGTCCCCGCACCAGCCGAGGTGCCCGCGGAGTCGGTCTGGGGCGGCTTGCCGCCCCCGTCCGGGTTCGCGGGCGTACAGCTCTCGCCCGACGGCACCCACGCGAAGCGGACCTCGTAGGCCGTGTTCGGCGGGAGCACGAGCGCCTGGGCCGCCGCCGAGGGGTCGGGCAGCAGCCCGCTCGCCGGATCGCCGGCCGTGTGGCCGACCACGGCGACCGCGGAGCCCGAGCCGGTCCCGCTGCCGGACGCCGGGGCCGCCGTCACGGTGTCCTGGCCGCCGACGGAGCAGGCCTGCGCCGAGACGTTGGCGACCCGGAAGCTGCCGTACACCCTGCCGTCGGTCTCCGGGGGCCGGGCCGAGCCCACCACCCCGAGCTGGTCCGCGCCGCACCCGGGCACACCCGGCGCCGCCACCGGCGGCAGCGGTCCCGAGCCCACCGCCGAGCCGCCGGAACCACCGGATCCGGCGGAGGTGCCGGCGCCTGACGGGCCTGCCGTCAGACCGCCCGCCGGCGAACCGCCCGCCGGGGCGTTCGGCTGACCGGTGACCCCGCCCACGCCCGGGACGTCACCGAGGGAGTGCGGCGACCTCGACCGGTCGCCGAATCCGTTCAGATGGGGGTCGGAGGCCAGCCCGCTGGGCTTGTCACCCGCGGCTTCGCCGTGTCCGGCCATGGCCGGGTGGTCCGTGGCCGGGCCCCCGGCACCGGACAGGTGCACGGCGGCCGGGATCGCGGTCCCTGCGAGCAGTACGGCCGCGGCGGCGCCGACGAAGGCGGCCCGGCGGTTGCGGGTCCGGCGCGCGGGGACGGCGTCGCGCAGTCGCGCCAGCGCGCCCGCGGAGGGCTGCAGGCCCTCGACGGCCCCGCGCAGCAGGATCCGCAGCTCGTCCTCACCGCTCGCTCCGCCCGGCGGAGTGTGGTCGTCCATCATGACTGCGCAGCCTCCATCGCCACCCGCAGCGCGGCAATGCCCCGCGATCCGTACGCCTTCACCGAGCCGAGCGATATGCCGAGCGTCTCGGCGACCTGGGCCTCCGTCATGTCCGCGAAGTAGCGCAGTACCAGCACCTCGCGCTGGCGGCGCTGCAGTCCACGCATTGCCTTGATCAGATCGTCCCGCTCCAGCTGGTCGTACGCGCCCTCTTCGGCGCTCGCCATGTCCGGCATGGGCTTCGAGAGCAGCTTGAGGCCGAGGATGCGGCGGCGCAGGGCGGACCGCGAGAGGTTCACGACGGTCTGGCGCAGGTACGCCAGGGTCTTCTCCCGGTCGCGGACCCGGTTGCGGGCCGAGTGGACCCGGATGAAGGCCTCCTGGACCACGTCCTCGCAGGAGGCGATGTCGTCGAGGAGCAGTGCGGCAAGGCCCAGGAGCGAGCGGTAGTGCGCCTGGTAGGTCGCGGTGAGATGGTCGACGGTGGTACCGGCCACCACCTCGGCCGTCTCGCTCTTGGCCGCTCCGTCCGCCTCAGCGCTGTCGCGCGGCGCGGGCACGAGGCTGCCCCGGACCGGTACGGCAGTCCGTACGGGCGCCTCTGCCGGCCCCGTCGGCGGGACGGGCACGATCACGGGGAAACCGCCGCCGGGCACGCGGGAACCCCGGCGCGACGGGATGATCCCGATCTGCGCCGGCCGGACGGCTGGTTCGAGCAGTGCCTCTGCCACGCCTGTTGGACACGCGTCCCCCCGTCAGGGTTGTACGCGCCAGGCAGCCTCATCAGCACAATCCCTATTGCCCTCATGCGTACCCGCTCTTCCCGATTGCCCCGTCTTATCGAGACGGCAGTCGGGCCATCACCTTGATCAAGGGATCAGCACCGATCCTACAAAGCGAATTACGCAAATTCACCTGCGATCAGTTCCGCGATCTGTGTGGCATTCAGCGCCGCACCCTTGCGGAGATTGTCCGCGCACACGAAGAACTCCAGGGCGTAAGGGTCGTCGAGCGAGGCCCGCAGCCGCCCCACCCAGGCAGGATCCGTCCCGGCGGCGTCCACGGGGGTGGGGAACTCCCCGGCCGCGGGGTCGTCCACGAGCACCACGCCGGGCGCGGCTTCCAGGATCTCCCGGGCGTGCACGGCCTCCACCTCGCGCTCGAACCGGGCCCGCACGGTCAGCGAATGCCCGATCAGCACCGGCACCTGGACACAGGTCACCGACACCGGCAGCTGCTCCAGCTGCAGGATCCGGCGCGTCTCCCCCCGTACCGCCAGCTCGTGCGAGGACCAGCCGTCCTCGCGCAGCTCGCCGGACCAGGGCACGACGTTGAGGGCGAGCGGAGCCGCGAAGGGGCCGGTGTCCTCGCCCACGGCACGGCGTACGTCCCCGGGCTGCTCGCCCAGGGAGGTCCCGGCGACCAGCGACTGCTGGCGGCGCAGCGTCTCGGAGCCGGCCCGGCCGGCGGCGCTCGCGGCCTGGTACGAGGAGACGACCAGGTCGCACAGGGAGTACTCGGAGTGCAGCGCGCCCAGCGCCGCGATCATGGTGGCGGTCACGCAGTCCGGGCCGGCGACGATCCCGCGCGGCCGGATCCGTACGGCGTGCGCGTTGACCTCGGGGACCACGAGCGGGACCTCGGGGTCCTCCCGGAACGCGGCGGACAGGTCGATCACGACCGCACCGCGCGCGGTGACGACCGGGGCCCACCGGGCCGAGACGTCGGCCGGGGTGAGGAAGAGGGCGACATCGCCCGGTCCGAGGCCGTCGAAGGCGTCCTCGGTGAGGGCGATCACCTCGCTCTCCTCGGCGCGGACGGCCAGCATGCGGCCGGCCGAGCGCGCGGAGGCGATCAGGCGGATCTCACCCCAGACATCGGCCCGCTGGGACAGCATCTGGAGCAGGATCGAACCGACTGCTCCGGTCGCCCCGACCACGGCGAGTGCCGGGCCGGAGGACCGGGTGCGGGTCATCGTCCGGTGCCCCCGTAGACGACTGCTTCGTCACTGTCGGAGTCGAGGCCGAAGGCCGTGTGCACGGCACGGACGGCCTCGTTGACGTCGTCCTGGCGGGTGACGACCGAGATGCGGATCTCGGAGGTCGAGATCAGCTCGATGTTCACGCCCGCGTCGGACAGCGCCTGGAAGAAGGAGGCGGTGACGCCCGGGTTCGTCTTCATGCCCGCGCCGACCAGGGAGATCTTGCCGATCTGGTCGTCGTAGCGCAGGGAGTCGAAGCCGATCGCGCCCTTCGCCTTCTCCAGGGCGTCGATGGCCTTGTGGCCCTCGGCCTTGGGCAGGGTGAAGGAGATGTCCGTGAGGCCCGTGGAGGCCGCCGAGACGTTCTGCACGATCATGTCGATGTTGATCTCGGCGTCCGCGATGGCACGGAAGATCGCCGCGGCCTCGCCCGGCTTGTCCGGGACACCGACGACCGTGATCTTGGCTTCGGAGACGTCGTGAGCGACTCCGGAGATGATGGCGTGCTCCACCTTCGCGTCCCCTTGCGGATTCTCGTTGCTGACCCAGGTGCCCGGCAGTCCGGAGAAGGACGAACGGACGTGGATCGGGATGTTGTAGCGGCGCGCGTACTCGACGCAGCGGTGCAGCAGCACCTTGGAGCCGGAGGCCGCGAGCTCCAGCATGTCCTCGGAGGAGATCCAGTCGATCTTCCTGGCCTTCTTCACGACGCGGGGGTCCGCGGTGAAGACGCCGTCGACATCGGTGTAGATCTCGCAGACCTCGGCGTCCAGCGCCGCGGCGAGCGCGACGGCGGTGGTGTCCGAGCCGCCCCGGCCGAGGGTGGTGATGTCCTTGGAGTCCGCGGACACGCCCTGGAAGCCGGCGACGATGGCGATGTTGCCCTCGTCCAGCGCGGTGCGGATACGGCCCGGCGTGACATCGATGATGCGCGCCTTGTTGTGGACCGAGTCGGTGATCACGCCTGCCTGGCTACCGGTGAACGACTGGGCCTCGTGGCCCAGGTTTTTGATCGCCATGGCCAGCAGGGCCATGGAGATCCGCTCTCCGGCGGTCAGCAGCATGTCGAATTCGCGTCCGGCCGGCATCGGGGATACCTGCTCGGCGAGATCGATCAGCTCGTCCGTCGTGTCGCCCATCGCGGAAACCACGACGACCACCTGGTGGCCGTTCTTCTTGGCATCCACGATCCGCTTGGCGACGCGCTTGATGCCCTCGGCATCGGCTACGGAGGAGCCTCCGTACTTCTGCACGACAAGGCCCACGTGCGCTCCTCGCTCAGTCCGTCTCATTGCTGGTGCAGTCTAACGAGCGACCGGGATCCGACCGCCTCGTACCACATCATGAGACGAAAAGATCAGAGAATGAGTTCCCTGCCCGGCCGTCGGATCGCTCACGCGCGGCCGAGACCGCCGAGCTCCGCGGCCATCACGCGGCCGGCCTGCTCCGCGAGATCGTCTTCGGTCAGGTCCTCGTCCGTGTCCAGGCCGTCCAGGGCCTCCAGCGGCTGGTCCAGCCGGACGTGGGCCACCAGCGACTGCAGGGCGCGCAGGGTGGCCGAGGCCGTCGGACCCCAGTTGGTGAAGTACGAGAACTGCCACCACCACAGCGCCTCGGTGGTCCGGCCCGCCCGGTAGTGCGCCAGCCCGTGCCGCAGGTCCGCCACGACGTCGGCCAGGTCGTCGGAGATCCGGTGCGCGACGGGGGCCTTGCGCGGCTCGTAGGGGTCGAAGACCTCCGAGTACACGTCGACCGGCTCCAGCATGTACGCGAACCGCTCGCGCAGCTCGTCCACGTCCGGCTCCGGGCCGAGGTCGGGCTCGTAGCGCTCGTCGGGCAGCACGTCCTGGTACGCGCCCAGCCTGCCGCCCGCCAGCAGCAGCTGGGACACCTCCAGGAGGAGGAAGGGCACCGCGCTGTCCGGGTCCTCGCCCTTGGCCACCTCGGTGACCGCGACGATGAACGACTCGATCTGGTCCGCGATCGAGGCCGCGAAGTCGTCCGGGTCCTGTCCCAGGGCGTGCAGCGTTGCGTCAGACATCGAGAAGTCGCCTTCCTTCAAAGGCCCGCCCCAGCGTGACCTCGTCCGCGTACTCCAGATCTCCCCCGACGGGGAGCCCGCTGGCCAGGCGGGTGACCTTGAGGCCCATGGGCTTGATCATGCGGGCGAGGTAGGTGGCGGTCGCCTCGCCCTCCAGGTTCGGGTCGGTCGCCAGGATCAGCTCGGTGACCGTCCCGTCCGCGAGGCGCGCCAGCAGCTCACGGATGCGCAGGTCGTCCGGGCCGACGCCCTCGATCGGGCTGATCGCGCCGCCGAGGACGTGGTACCTGCCCCGGAACTCGCGCGTCCGCTCGATCGCGACGACGTCCTTCGGCTCCTCGACGACGCAGATGACCGTGGTGTCCCGGCGCGGATCGCGGCAGATGCCGCACCGCTCCTCCTGCGCCACGTTCCCGCACACCGCGCAGAACCGGACCTTGTCCTTGACCTCCAGCAGCGCGTGCGCGAGGCGGCGGACGTCGGTGGGCTCGGCCTGCAGGATGTGGAAGGCGATCCGCTGCGCGCTCTTGGGCCCGACGCCGGGCAGCCTGCCCAGTTCGTCGATCAGGTCCTGAACCACGCCTTCGTACAACGGACTGCCTTCTTTCGTCGGGTAGGGGCTAGGGGGCTAGAACGGGAGGCCGGGGATACCGCTGCCGCCGCCCAGGCCCTGGGCCAGCGGGCCCAGCTTCTGCTGCTGGAGCGCCTGCGCGTTCTCGTTGGCCGCCTGCACCGCGGCGACCACCAGGTCGGCGAGCGTCTCCGTGTCCTCGGGATCCACGGCCTTCGGGTCGATCACCAGGGCACACAGCTCACCGGAGCCGGTGACGGTCGCCCTCACCAGACCGCCGCCGGCCTGGCCCTCGACCTCGGTCTGTGCAAGCTCTTCCTGCGCGGCCGCGAGATCCTGCTGCATCTTCTGGGCCTGCTGGAGCAGCTGCTGCATGTTGGGCTGGCCACCACCGGGAATCACAGGGCACTCACTCCATACGTCGTACGTCGAGACCTTCGGAACGCTTGGTCAATCCGAGCCTACGTGCTCCCCGCGCGCTGCGCCCTACGCCGTGAGGACCAACTCTTTCGAGTGAGAGACGGGGCGTGCGCGTACCTGATGGAGACCTCCTTGCGGGCGGAAAACCCGGGAATCGTCGCCCATCGGCCGTCATTCGAAGGTAGGAAGAGCATGCGCATCATTGCGCACACGCGCACCACCACACGTCAGCGCAGGCAGAGGGAGTGCCGGGTGAGCCAGCCGGAGATGCAGCCCGAGGGGCCACCCCGGGATCCCCGGGAGGAAGGCGGCGGACCGATGGCGGCGGGCGATCTGACCGGCCGGCCGTTCCCCCTCGGGGACTGGGGCGAGCCCGCCGAGCGGCTCGACGAGCTCTACCGGCGGGTCGAGGCCGATGCGCTGCGCACCGCCGAGTGGTACCTGTCCGACCGGGCCTGGAAGCGGCGCGGTGCGCGCGTGCTGCGCGCCGGGGCGGCCGTGGGCGCCGTCACGGGTGCCTCGATGCCGCTGCTGGAGCTGACGGGCTCGATCCCGGGCGCCTCCACGTACGGCTACCTCGCCCTGCTGCTGGGCGCCGCCGCGCTGGCCTGCGACCGGTTCTTCGGGCTCACGTCCGGGTGGATGCGGGACGTGGCCACGGCCCAGGCGGTGCAGCGGCGGCTCCAGACCCTCCAGTTCGACTGGGCCTCGGAGAACGTGCGCGAGGTGCTCGGCCCCACCGAGGGCACGGCCAGCGAGGCCGCGGAACGGTGCCTGACCGTGTTGCGCCGCTTCTCGGAGGACATCACCGAGCTGGTGCGCTCGGAGACGGCGGACTGGATGGTGGAGTTCCGGGCCGGGCCCGCGCCGCTGGTGATGCAGTCGCTGGGGGCCTCCGGGGGGCGCGCGGACGTGAACGTCCCGCCGGCCCGCTTCCCGCTGCCGCCGGGCACCCGGCCGAACATGCCCCGGCAGCGGCCGCCGGAGCAGCCGCGCTGAGCCGGTTCAGGGGAACGGGCGGGGCTGCGGCGGGGCGGGGCGTTGGCGTGGCGTTCCCGGCAACGGGCGGGGCCGGAGATCCGCGCAGCGGACCCGTACCCCGCCCACCGGCCGTGGCTCAGCTGAAGATGATCATCGACCCCTGGCCGAGACTGCGCGTCGCGGCCGCGTGCAGTCCCAGCCACACGTGCCGCTCACGGGCGAAGGGGCTGTCGTCGTACGGAATCGGCCCCGCCGGCTCCTCCAGCAGCGTCGGGCGCCCCGGCGGCGCCGGCGCGGCGGGCGGGTTCCCCGGGTCTATCCCGATGGCGGGGGCCACGAACACCAGCTCCCGCAGCAGCCCCTGTACGGACCCCAGCGGCCCGCCCCCGGCCAGCAGCTCCTCGTTCGCCAGCGGAACCGGGAAGTCCACCGGGACGTAGGCCCCGGCGTGGTCGTAGTGCCACACCAGGTGCGACTGCTGCGCCGTGGGCTCGAACATCTCCAGCAGCTGCTCGTAGTCCCCGCCCAGCTCGTCCACCGGGGTCACCGGCAGCCCGCAGAGCTGGAGCAGGTACGCCCGCCTCAGGAAATGCAGGGCGTCGTAGTCGAAGCCGGCGACCGGGGCGACGTCCCCGCTCAGACCCGGCATGTACGCGAACACGGGCACGGACGGCAGTCCGGCCGCACCCAGCGCCTTGTCGTACGAGGCGATCTCTTCCGCGAAGGGGTTGTCGGGGCTGTGGCACAGCACGTCGACAAGGGGGACCAGCCACAGGTCACAGGCCACTCGGCCTCCGATCAGTCGTTGCCGCCGATCGGGCCAGCGTAGTGCGCCGGACACCCTCCGCGAAGGGGTGCGCAGAACCTCGGGCCTCAGAGGCCCGCGGCCCAGGCCAGCGCATGCTCGTTGTAACCCTGCACGATGCCGCGCACCGCGTCGGCGTCGGCCAGCGTCACCGCCTCCACCAGTTCGCTGTGACCGTTCCACAGCGCCGCCCGCAGTTGGGGCTCGCGCTGGAGGTGGGGGACGGCGAAGACCCAGCACTGCACGCGGATGCGGTGCAGAAACTCGGAGATGTAGGTGTTGGCGACCAGCCCGCTCAGCTCCCGCCAGAAGCGCAGGTCGTAGCCGATCAGCACTTCGAGCGAACCGCTCTGGGCGGCCCGCCGCGCCTCCTCGCCCCGGCGGCGCACCGACACCAGCAGCTCGCCGGCGCCGGGGGCGGTGCCGCGCTCGGCGAGGCGGCGGAATATCCCGTCCACGACGAGTGAGCGGGCCTCGATCATGCCGCGGAAGTCGTCGACGGAGAAGATCCGCACGCGGAAGCCGCGGTGCTGGACCAGTTCGAGCAGTCCCTGGGCCGAGAGGTCCACGAGCGCCTCGCGCACCGGGGTCGCGGAGACCTCGTACTGCTCGGCGATCTGCTTGACGGTGAACTCGGTCCCCGGAGGCAGGCGTCCCGCGAGCACCTCGTCACGCAGCGCGTCCGCGATCTGCTGGCGAAGTGTGTTGCGGGTGACAGCGCCGCTGCCTGGCATAGGGGTCCGTCTCCTGTCGTAGAGCTTCGGACACCATAGGCCAGACAGCGAGGCCGAAACCGATCGGTCGGTATCCGGTTTTCGGAATCCGCGCCCGCTGTGCGGATACGCGGCTCCGGACCGGCCCCGATCCCCGATTCCCCCGTCCGGTCCTCCGCCGGGCCGGAGCTAACCGGCGGTGGTGTGGCGGTCGGCGACCGTCAGCGCCTCGTCCAGCAGGGCCAGGCCCTCCTTCGCCTCCGCCTCCGTGACGTTGCACGGGGGGACCACGTGGGTGCGGTTCATGTTGACGAAGGGCCACAGTCCGGACGCCTTGCAGGCCGCTGCGAATTCGGCCATCGGGGCGTTGTCCGCTCCGGCCGCGTTGTACGGGACGAGCGGCTCGCGCGTCTGCTTGTCCCGTACGAGCTCCAGGGCCCAGAAGGCGCCGAGCCCGCGGACCTCCCCGACCGAGGGGTGGCGCTCGGCGATCTCGGCGAGCGCCGGGCCGATCACGTTCTCGCCGAGGTGGGCGGCGTGCTCGACGATGCCCTCCTCCTCCATGGTGGTGATCGTCGCGACGGCCGCGGCGCAGGCCAGGGGGTGGCCGGAGTACGTCAGTCCGCCCGGGTAGGGACGCGTGGCGAAGGTCTCGGCGACGGCGGCCGAGATGGCCACGCCGCCGAGCGGCACGTATCCGCTGTTCACGCCCTTGGCGAAGGTGATCAGGTCGGGGGTGACGCCCCAGTGGTCGGCGGCGAACCACTTGCCCGTGCGGCCGAAGCCCGACATGACCTCGTCCAGGATGAAGACGATGCCGTGGCGGTCGCAGAGCTCGCGCACGCCCGCGAGGTAGCCGGCCGGCGGGGTCATGATCCCGGCGGTGCCGGGCACGCTCTCCAGGATGATCGCGGCGATGGTCTGCGGGCCTTCGAAGGCGATGGTGTCGGCGAGGTGGGCGAGGGCGCGGGCGCACTCCTCGGCCTCGGTGGTGGCGTGGAAGGCGGAACGGTAGAGGTACGGGCCCCAGAAGTGCACGACGCCGGCGGCGGCCGTGTCGGAGGGCCAGCGGCGCGGGTCGCCGGTCAGGTTGATCGCGGCGGCGGTGGCCCCGTGGTACGAGCGGTAGGTGGAGAGCACCTTGGCGCGGCCCGTGTGCAGACGGGCCATGCGGACGGCGTTCTCGACGGCCTCGGCGCCGCCGTTGGTGAAGAAGATCTTGTTCAGGTCGCCCGGGGTCCGCTCGGCGATGAGGCGTGCGGCCTCGGAGCGGACGTCGACGGCGAAGCCGGGCGCGAGGGTGCAGAGCCGGGCGGCCTGCTCCTGGATCGCAGCGACGACCTTGGGGTGCTGGTGGCCGATGTTGGTGTTGACCAACTGGGAGGAGAAGTCGAGGAAACGCCTGCCTTCGTAGTCCCAGAAGTACGACCCCTCGGCCCCGGCGACGGCGAGGGGGTCGATCAGGGCCTGGGCGGACCAGGAGTGGAAGACGTGCTTCCGATCTGCGTCCTTCACGGCGGCAAGGATGTGCGGGGTGACATGAGGGGTCATGGCGTCACGCTAGAAGTGCGCAGGTCGGGCGGGATATCGGCGGACTGTATGGGGGTGGGGGGCCGCTCTCGGCAGTCTGTCTGCGCGGGGGCCCCAGACCCCTCGCGAGATTGACAGCATCCTGTCGTTATGACAGTCTATTGTCATAGAGCAGCAGTCCACGCTGGAGGCGAAGCACCATGAGCGAGACCCCGCGCAAGCCCGTCCACCTCGCGGTCTACGACACGTACGCGGACTGGGAGACCGGCCACACCACCGCGCACCTCACGCAGCGCGGTCACGTCGTGCGCACGGTCGGCCTCAGCGCCGCGCAGCCGGTGACCACCATGGGCGGCGTACGCATCCAGCCCGATCTGGCCCTGGCCGGCCTCCGGCCGGAGGACTCCTCGCTGCTGATCCTCACGGGCGCGTCCCTGTGGGACACGAGCGAGGACCTGGCGCCCTTCGCGGCGAAGGCGAGGGAGTTCCTGGCCGCCGGGGTGCCGGTCGCGGCGATCTGCGGAGCCACCGCCGGACTCGCCCGCGAAGGCCTGCTGGACGGCCGGACCCACACCAGCGGCGCCTCCTTCTACCTGGCCGAGCAGCCGGGCTACGGGGGCGCCGACGGCTACGTCGAGGCCGACGCGGTGACCGACGGCGACCTGATCACGGCGGGGCCGACGGAGCCGGTGGCTTTCGCCCGTGAGGTCTTCGCCCGCCTGGACGTCTACAAGCCGGACGTCCTGGACGCCTGGTACGGGCTCTTCCACGACTCGGACCCGGACGCGTACCCGGTCCTCATGGCGGCATCGGCGGCGGGCGATGCGTGAGGTGACGCAGGAAGCGCTGCCGGTGCAGGAGCCAGGGCCGGCGCCGGTGCACGAGCCGCTGTCGCTCGGCGGCGGCGGCCGCACCCAGCAGGACCTGCTGAGCCGTACCGCGCTCGGGGTGTTCCGGCTGAACGGCCAGTTCCTCGCCATCTCGGAGGAGCTGGCCAAGCCGGCCGGGCTGACCGCAGCCTGGTGGCAGGTACTGGGCGCGGTGCTGCGGGAGCCGCTGTCCGTCGCGGGCATCGCCCGGAGCATGGGCATCACCCGGCAGAGCGTCCAGCGCATCGCCGACCTGCTGGTGGCCAAGGGCCTGGCCGAATACGCCCCGAACCCCGCCCACCGCCGGGCGAAGCTGCTGCGGCCCACCGAGGAGGGGCTCGAGGCGGTGGACCGGATCGGCCCGGGCCACGCGGCCCTGGCGGCCCGCCTCGCGGCGGAACTGGGCGATGTGGCCTTCGCGGAGACGGTCCGCGCCCTGGAACGGCTGGCCTCGGCCATGGAGATGCTGTCCGCGCCTCCGGACGCGGGTGACCCGGGCGCTTCCTGAGCCCCGAACCGGTCCCGAACCGGCACTTGAGTAAGCTCACCCTGGCCACTACAGACCTGGGGGAGGTTCGCACATGGAACGACTGCGTCATGACGACCCTCCCCGAACCGGGCCCTACGTCACCCTGGGCCGCCTCGACGCAGAATCCGAACCGGCGCCCCCCGTACGCCGGTTCCTCGCCCGCGCCGCCGACGGAGACCACACGCTCCTCGTCTGCGTCCCGCGCCCCGGCGCCGATCCGGCCCGCTGGGCAGTCGAGGCGGAGGGCGCCCGCGCGCTCTGCGTCCCGGGGTTCCTGCCGGTCGCGGAGGTCGGCCACACCGCGGACGGCCTCCCCTGGTGCGCGAGCGCGTACGTCCCCGCCCTCCCCCTCCCCGCCGCCCTGCGGGCTCACGGCGGTCCGCTGCCCGAGCCGGTCGTACGGGATCTGGGCGCCGCCCTCGCCCAGGCGTTGGCCACCGCCCACGCCCGAGGCGTGACGCACGCGGGCCTGTCCCCCGCCGCCGTACTGCTCACCGCCGAAGGGCCGCGCCTGAGCTGCTTCGGGGCCGTGCGGGCCGCGGCACCCGACGGCGAGCAGCGCAGCGGCCTGCCCGGTCTGGAGTCCGGCAGCCTGGCCCCGGAGCAGGCGGCCGGCGAACGGCCGGGCCCGGCGGGCGACCTGTACGCCCTGGGGGCGGTACTCGCCTACGCGAGCACCGGCCACACCGTTCCCGAACGCAACGAACTGCCGCCCTCGCTGCGTGAATTCGTGACGGCGTGCCTCTCCCGCGAGCCGGCGCGGCGTCCGCAGGCGCACCAGGCGCTCGCCCAGCTCGTCCCGGCGCAGCCCGCCGCCCGTACGGCGACGCATCGGGCCACCTCGCTGGACGCGGCCGCCGCGATCCCCCTGCCGGCCCGCGTGGTCACGGCACTCGCCCGCCAGTCGGCGCACGTCCTCGCCGCCGAACTCCCGCCCCCCGCTGCCCCGGACCGAGACGGCTGATGTTCTCCCCCCTCACCCACGACGACCCGCACCGGCTCGGCACCTACCGCCTCATCGCCCGCCTGGGCAGCGGCGGCATGGGCACCGTCTACCTCGCCCGCTCGGCCGCCGGCCGCACGGCGGCGCTGAAGACGGTGCACACCCGCATCGCCGGTGACCCCGCCTTCCGTACCCGCTTCCGCCTCGAGGTGGACGCCGCCCGCGTCATCGGCCCCGTGCACGGCGCCCGGGTCTTCGACGCCGACCCGCTCGCCGAAATCCCCTGGCTGGCCACCGAGTACGTGATCGGCCCGCCCCTCGACGACGCCGTCGCCCTTGCGGGACCGCTCCCGGAGCCCGCGGTGCGCGCGCTGGGAACCCTGCTGTGCGCCGCGCTGGCCCAGCTGCACGCCTCGGACGTCGTCCACCGCGACCTGAAGCCCTCCAACATCGTGCTCACGGCGGACGGGCCCAAGGTCATCGACTTCGGCATCGCGCGGGCCCTCGGCGACGACCGCCTCACCCGTACCGGTGCCGCCGCGGGCACGCCCGCCTTCATGTCCCCCGAGCAGGCCACCGGCCAGGAGCACACCCCGGCGGGGGACGTCTTCGCCCTCGCGGGCGTCCTCACGTACGCCGCCACCGGCCACGGCCCCTTCGGCACGGGAGCCCCCGCCGACCTCCTCTACCGCGTCCGCTACGCCGACCCCGACCTCACGGGTGTCCCCGCGGACCTGCTCCCGGTGCTGGCCGGCTGCTTCAGCAAGAACCCGGCGGAGCGTCCCGGCACCGCAGCCCTCCGCGACCGGCTCCAGGGCGGGCACGGGCACTTCGCGGACTTCGCGGACCACCTCCCCGAACTGCTGCTCACCGACATCGTCCGTCGCGCCGGGGGCGTCTGGCGCGCGCAGCCCCATCGCCTCCCGGCCCCGCCGCCGCAGGACGCCCTCGCCGAAACCGCTCCGGGCACTCCCCTGTCCCGTCCTACCCCGCTGTCCCGCCGCAGGCTCCTCGCGTTCGGGGGAGGTTCCGTACTGGGAGTGGCAGCGGCCGGTGCCGGGGCCTGGGCCTGGCTGGGGCGCCCGGACGGTGCCCCCGACCCCAAGCCGCCGGCCGCCTCGCAGGATCCCAAGTGGGACCTGCTCTGGCAGGTGAAGACCAGCTACGCGGACCCCCGCCTTCCGCCCGCGCCGCTGGTCCTGGACGGACTGCTCCTCGTAGGGGAGTACGGCGTCCAGGGCCTGGACCCCGCCACCGGAAAGCCGAAGTGGTCGGACTCCGGCGCCTACTTCATGCGCCGCATGGCCACCGACGGCAAGCAGATCCATGCCGCCGACCACACCCTCGAGGAGAGCGATCCGCTCACCGTTTCGGTGGTCGATCCGGCCGGCGGGAAGCTCAACGCCCCCTTCGCCACGCTGGGGGACCTGAGAGCGATCCTCTACGGAACCCAGCTGCTCTGCTCCACGGCCGATGCCGTCTACCTGACGGGAGGCCGGGGGCCGCACAACCGGGACGGCTTCCACAAGGAGCAGGCGTGGTTCCTGCTGGGCCTCGACGTCCGCTCCGGCAAGAAGCTCTGGGAGGTACCGCTCCCCGCCCGGCCGGACGGATCCGAGCGGCTGCACTTCCTGTCCGCCCGGGCCGTGGGTGATTACCTGGTGCTCGTCCAGCAGTCCGCGGAGGGAGAACCGCGCCTCGTCGTACGCAACGCGCGGACCGGAAAGGCGCTGTGGGAACGGCCGCTCGACGGCAGGCAGCACGCCTTCGGCCGGGCCCATCTGGCCGTCGACGGCCGGCACGTGTACCCGTCGGCGGGCGAACTCCTCGCGCTCTCCCTGGCCGACGGCAAGGAAGCCTGGCGCTTCGGCAAGGGGACTCCGGGAGCGCAGTACAGCCCGCCGGCCGTCAAGGACGGGGTGGTCTACGCGGTGCAGGAGGGCGGCGGCCTCGTCGCGGTCGACGCCGGGACCGGCGCCCTGCGGTGGGCGGAGAAGGGGCGTGCGGCCACGGCCGCGGAGCTCGACACCCCGCCCGTGGTCGGCGTCGGCCACGTCTACGGCAAGGCCGCTGCGTCCGGGCGGCTGGTGGCCGCGGACATCCGTACCGGCGCCGTGTCCCGCACCTTCAAGGCGGCCGGGGCGAGGTACTTCGCCCATGAATCCGCCCGGCGGCTCATCGCCCTGGGCGAGGAGTACACCGCCGCGTACCCCCTCGACTGAACCCGACCGGACCGTCTGAGCCTGCCTGCACCCGACCGCACCCGCCTGAGCCCGCCTGAGCCGCCCGAACTCGCCTGATCCCGCCTGAGCCCGACTGAGAACCGAACTCGCAGAAAGCGTCGTCACTGGCCATGAAGCCCCTGGAAACCGGAGACCCGATCCGACTCGGTCCGTACCGCGTCCTCGCCGTGCTGGGCGAAGGGGGCATGGGCAAGGTCTACGTCGGCCAGGACGGCGCGGGGCAGGCGGCCGCCGTGAAGGTGCTGCACCCGCACCTCGCGCACGACCAGAACCTCGCGCAGCGGTTCGTCCGTGAGGCCCAGATGGCCCGTGCCGTCACCGGCGGGGCCGTGGCCCGCGTACTGGACTCCCGGACCGAGGGCGGACGCCCCTGGATCGCCACCGAGTTCCTCACCGGGCCGACGCTCGACGATGCCGTCCGCGCCCACGGCCCGCTCGACGAGCCGACGGTACGGGCCCTGGCGGCGACGCTGGCGCACGCGCTCCGGGACATCCACGCCGCCGGCCTCGTCCACCGGGACCTGAAGCCCGCCAACATCGTGCTCACCGCGACGGGCCCCCGCGTCATCGACTTCGGCATCGCCCGTCCGGAACACGGCCTCACGCTCACCACCACCGGTCAGGTCCCGGTCACCCCCGGGTACGGCGCGCCCGAGCAGGCCCTCGGCCGGCGCGTCGGTCCGGCCGCCGACGTCTTCTCCCTGGGTGCCGTCCTGGTGTACGCGGCGAGCGGGCAGCCCGCGTACGAGGGCGCGCACGTCGCCGCCGTGCAGTACGAGGTCGTCCACGGCGAGCCGCGGCTGGACCGCGTGCCGCCCGCGCTCCGGCCGCTGATCGGGCCGTGCCTGGCCAAGGATCCGGCGGCACGGCCGCTGCCCGGGCAGATCGCCGAGTTCTTCGCGCCTCCCCGGGACGCCGAACGGCTGTGGCGGGCGGGCCCGCTCGCCCAGGACATCACGACCCGGGAGCACAGCCTCCACCGGCTCACGACCATGGTTTCGGGCGGGGTGCCCGGCGCGGGCGCGCCGGCGTCGGTCTCCCGGCGGCGCCTGCTGACCGGCATGGCGGCGGGCGGGGCCCTGGTCGCCGTCGGCGGGGGCACCGCCGCGTGGTGGAACTGGCGGGGGGACCGCATCCGCCGCGACCCCTTCCACATCCCGGCGGCCGTGCAGACCCCGAAGGCCCGCATCCTGGAGCCGGGGAAGGGTGACTACGTCCTCGGCGAGACCCCCGAACCGCTGTGGAGCATCGCCTCGGCGGCCGGCGAGGACTCGCCCGCGCCCCTGCCCGTACGGGACGTCGTCATCGTCGGGGGCGCGAAGGGCGGCATCGCCGCGCACAGCGTCGTCGACGGCGCCCTGCGGTGGTCGGCGCCGGAGGCCGTGGCGGTGAACCGGTACCTGTCGCTCTCCGACGAGCTGGTCGCGGCCACCGACCGCAACGGCACCCTCGTGACCTTCGTCGCGTCGACGGGCGAACCCAAGTGGACCTCGGCTGCGGACGCCGCGTCCCTCCTCGCGGCGGACGACGATGCGGTGTACGTGATCACCAAGGACGGCCGGGTGCGCAGCATCGGGCGCTCCGATGGCAGGATCCGGTGGACCGTGAAGGTCGGGGCGGACCTCGGCACGAAGGCCGCGTCGCGCGGCCTGGCGGCGCAGGGCCGGCTGGTCGTCACCACGGCGGACGGGCACGTCGTCGCCGTCGACGCGGCCGACGGCCGCACGGTGTGGGAGCAGCGCGACCGGTCCGAGGGCGGCCGGGCCAAGGTCGCCCTGTCGGGGCGCACCCTCGTCGTGACCGGCAAGCGCCTCTCCGCTCTCGACGTCGTCGCCGGAAACGAACTGTGGGCCGCCCAGAACCTCGTTCCGACGAGCGGCGCCCCGGTCTTCTGGGGCCCTCCGACCATCCACGGCACGCATGTGTACGCCTCCATGCTCCAGTCCCCGCGCCGTTTGGGTCTCCAGGACGGAAGGGGGACGGACTGGGCGTACGAAATGCTCTTCGACTGCGATCCGCCCAGCCCGCTGGTCGTCCAGGGAAGCGGGTTCTGGTCGGTCACGGTCAACAAGACCGAAGGGGGGATCAACGTCATCGACCTCTCCTCCGAAGGCCGGCCGCCGTGGGTGTTCCGTGTCATCAAGAACCCCGACCGCTACTGGATCGAGGGCGACGGGAACCGCGTGTTCCTCATGGACGGCACGACACTCGGCGCCCTGCCCGTGTTCTGAACGGCCTCGGCGGGCGATTGTGTCGAAGTCAATAAGCCTGTAGGCAAAGCTTGTTACGTATAACGGGGCTGTCGGACACTGCGGCACATGGAGCCGTTGAAGGTAGTGGCACAACTGTGGGAGCGGATCGAGGCACGCGACTGGGACGGCGTGGCCGGGCTCATCGCCGAGGACGCGGTCATCGAATGGCCGGTGAGCGGTGAGCGCATCGTGGGGCGGGCCAACTTCGTAGCCGTGAACAGCGACGACGGCTACGCGGACGAGAGATCCGTGGAACTGCTGCGGATCCTGGCCGACGGGAACCTCGTCGTCACCGAGGTGGAGATACCTCAGGACCACGTCGTCTACCGGGCCGTCTCCCTGTGGACCGTGCGGGACGGGGAGATCGTGGGGGCGCGGGAGTACTGGACCAGCCCCGGCCAGGACCCGGCTCCCCGCTGGCGGGCGGGCTACGTCGAGCCCCTGGCGGCCGACTGAGCACCCGGGCTGCGGGTCCTGGGCGGTCGGGCTCAGGCCAGGTCGCTGCGGTACCAGTTCCAGGATCCGGTGGTCGCGTCGTCGTTGTGCCGGACCTTGACCGGGGCGTTGAAACCGCTGCCGGTGTCGGTGAAGGTTTACGGAGCCATCGACGATCTTGTTGCAGCGGTACGCCTTGTACCCGCTCGTCGGGTGGCCCGGTGCGCACACGTTCAGGAGGTGGCCGTCGACGGCTGCCCTGCCCTCTGCCCGGCGGCGGTGGAAGGGGCCTCGGCTGATCGGAACGGGCCTGGGCCACAAGCGTCCATTCACCGGGCCGTGCCTCTCAGGTCTCCCCCGTCATACCTGAGAGCTACGTGCGAACACGGCTCCATGGCGTGACGCCGACCACGGGCTCGGATTTCTAACTTCGGTGGTGGAGAAGGGCACTGATGGCTCTTCCGGGAAACCGAGGGAAGAGACCATGGCAACGGGGACGGCGGGGTCGGGGACGGCGATCGGGACGGAGATCGGCCCGGCGATCGGGACGGAGATCGGGCCGGCGGGAAGGGCCGACGGGGCGGACACGGCGCTGGCCACGGGGAGGTCGGGGTCCGGCGGTGGCCGGCTGCGCCGCACCCTGCTGGCCGCTCTGGTCGCCGCGGCCGTGGCGGTCCCCATATCCGCCGCGGCCTCCGCGAACGTCCCGGCCCCCGCGCCCGCCACGTTCGCCGAGGACACCCCGGCCCGCAGCCGGTACGCCGCCAACAGCGCCAATCTCGCGGAGGCGGTCCGCACGGCCGAGGACGCCGATCGTCCCGGGCGGGCGGCCAGGCTGCGCGCGATGGGGGCGGCAGGATCGGCGCAGTTCCTCACCTTCGACGGCCGCGGCAGGGGCCGGGCCGTCGAGGTGTTCGGCGATCTGGAGAGCGCCGACCGGATCGCCGTCCTGGTGCCCGGGTCCGACACCACGCTCGACACCTACGAGAGGTTCCGTGCCGGGGCCGTCTCCCTCCAGCAGCGCCTGCAGGCCGAGCATCCGCGCTCGGCCGTGGTCGCCTGGCTCGGGTACGACACCCCCGGCACGGTGAGCACCACCGTCCTGAGCGCCGGCCGGGCCGACGAGGCCGCTGCCGAACTGGCCCCCTTCCTGGACCGGTTGGGCGACCTGGCGGCGCCCGGCGCCCGACTCTCCCTCCTGTGCCACTCCTACGGTTCCGTGGTCTGCGCCCGGACCGGGACGGGGCCCGCGGTCAGCGACATGGTGCTGTTCGGCAGCCCGGGCACGGGGGCCGGATCCGCCAGGGAGCTGCCGACCGGCGCCCGGGTCTGGGCCGGGCGCGGCAGCGTCGACTGGATAGGCAAGGTGCCGCACGTCCGGATCGGCGGAATCGGCTTCGGCACCGACCCGGTCGACCCCGCCTTCGGGGCGCGGGCCTTCGATGCCGGCTCCGTCGGGCACAGCGACTACCTCAAGCCGGGCACCGCGTCCCTCGACAGCCTGGCCGCCGTCGTCCTCGGCAGCTCTTCTCCTGACCCGGAGGCCACCCATGCGTAAGGTGCGCGCCCGCTGGTCCGCCCTGGCGGCGGGCATCGACGCGGCCACCCCGGCCGGCCGCGACCGGACCGTGGACGCACTGCGGGCCTTCGCGATCCTCGGTGTGGTCCTCGGCCACTGGCTCGTCACCGCCCTGACCGCCCGCGACGGCGGCCTGGCCACCACCAGCCCGTTGCAGCACATGCCGTGGCTGGCCCCGGTGTCCTGGATCTTCCAGACGCTGTCCGTCTTCTTCCTGGTCGGCGGCCACGTCGCCGCCCGTGGGTACGGGTCGGCGCGCGAGCGGGGGGTCTCCTACGGCGCCTGGGTCGGGCAGCGGCTGGGGCGGCTCTTCCGTCCGGTCGCCGCGGTGCTCGTCCTCTGGGCGGTCGTCGCGGGCGGGATGCTCATCGGCGGGGCCGAGTTCGACACCGTCCGGTCGCTGGTCAAGCTGGTGCTGTCGCCGCTGTGGTTCCTGCTGGTGTTCGCCATGCTCACCGCCGCGACCCCGCTCGTGGCCCGGCTCAGCCCGCTGTGGCCGCTGGCCGTGGTGGCGGCCGTCGACGTGTGGCGGTTCGGGCTGGCCGGGCCCGAGTGGATCGGATGGGTCAATGTGGCCGCCGGCTGGCTCGTCCCCTTCACGCTGGGCGCCGCCTGGTCCCGCGGGGCCTTCGCCCGGCGCCGGCCCGCGCTGCTCCTGCTCGGCGCGGGCGTCGTGGCCACCGCCGCGCTGGTCCTGTGGGGCGGATACCCGGCCTCCATGGTGGGTGTCCCCGGCGCCTCGATATCGAACCTGAACCCGCCGACGCTGGCCGCGGCCGCCTTCGGGCTGGCCCAGTGCGCTCTGGCCCTGCTGGTGCGCGAGCCGCTGGCCCGGGCCATGCGACGGCCGGCGGCCTGGGCGAAGGTGGCCCTGGTGAATCTCTCCGCCATGACCGTCTTCCTGTGGCACCAGACCGCCATGATGGCCGTCACCGCCCTCGGGCTGCTGGTCTCGGCCGACCTGCCCGGGCTGCACACCGTGCCCGACTCGATGGGCTGGATAGAAGCACGGCTGTTGTGGCTGCCGGTGTTCGCCGCCGCGCTGACGGTCTGCTGGGCCGCGTTCCGTACGCACGAGCAGAGCGCCCGGCGTCCGAAGCCGCGCCGCCGTACTCCTGCCGTCGCCGTCCCCCGCCCCAGCACGGACCCCGCCAAGGAGATCAGCCATGTCTAGGGCCCCGCTTAGCCTGGACGGCGTGCACCAGCAGACCAAACCACCCGCCGCCGAAGACCGCACCACCCGCCTGCCGCGCGGCCTGGCGCGGGAGCTGTTCACCCTGAAGCGGGACCCGCTCCCTAAGATGTCGCGGCCGCGCTGGCTGGCCTGGCTGCCGCATGTGGTCCTCAGCTACGTGGCCATTCCCTGTGGTGTCCTCACGGGGATGCAGCTGAACGACCACTACGGGGTGTTCGGTTCGGCCGTGCTGGGGTTGTCACTGCTGACCTCCGGGTCCGTCGTGCTCAGCATGTTCCGGCCGATCGCCGCCTGGTGGCTCGGTCTCGTCACCGCGACCCTGATCGCCTGGGCCATCCACGACCACGTCGGCCACGGGCAGTCCTGGCCCCTGACGCCCGCCGGGTCGGTCACCCTCGCGCCCGTGATCCTGATGGTCGCCCTGCGGGTGCCGCCCCGGGTGACCGCCTCGGTCATCGGCATCACGCTCGCCCTCATCGGACTGGCCGAGCTCGCCCTCAGGCCGCCACAGAGCGGGACGACCATCGCTGGAGTGGCCCTCCTCCTCGGGTTCGTGGGGGTCCTGGGGTACGCGCTGCGGGCCACCCGCCTCGCCCGCGGCAAGCTCGTCGAGCAGGAGACCCTCACCGCGGAGGAGCGGGCCCGGCGCACCCTGCTGGAGGAGCGCAGCCGGATCGCCCGCGAACTGCACGACGTCGTCGCCCACCACATGTCGGTGATCTCCATCCAGGCGCAGGTCGCCCCGCACCTCGTGGAGAACCCGTCGGAGGAGCTCAAGGAGAACCTGGCGGGCATCCGGGGGAACGCACTGGAGGCGCTGACGGAGCTGCGGCGGGTCCTGGGCGTGCTGCGGTCCGAGCAGCCCGACGATCCCGCGAACCTGCAGCATCCGCAGCCCACCCTCGCCGAGCTGGACGGCCTCGTGGACAACGTGCGGGGCGCCGGGCTGGACGTCACGACCGAGACCGCGGGGATACGGCGGCCGCTGACCCCGGGCGTTGAGCTCACCGCGTACCGGATCGTGCAGGAGGCTCTCAGCAACTGCCTGCGCCATGCGCCCGGTTCACGGGTGGAGGTGGGCATCGCGTACGGGCCGCGCGATCTGCACCTGTGCATTGCGAACACCGCGCCGACCCGGTCGGCCCCGCCCTCGCCCGGAGCGGGGCACGGGCTGCTGGGGATGCGGGAACGGGCAGGCATGCTGGGGGGCGAACTGGCCGCCGGCCCGCGCCCCGACGGGGGGTACGAGGTGAGCGCCGTACTCCCGATGGATCCGCAGGACCGGCCCACGGTTCCCGAACCCAAGACGAAGAGGGCCTCATGAGCACCCCGATCAAGGTGATGATCGCCGACGACCAGATGATGGTCCGCCAGGGCTTCACCGTGCTTCTCAACGCGCAGCCCGACATAGAGGTCGTGGGGCAGGCGGTGGACGGGGCCGACGCGGTGGCGAAGGTCGCCGAGCTGGCCCCGGACGTGGTGCTGATGGACATCCGGATGCCGGGGATGGGCGGGATCGAGGCCACGTCCGTCATCACCGGCGTTCCGGACGCCGCCGTGAAGGTGCTGGTCCTGACGACCTTCGACCTCGACGAGTACGTGTACGAGGCGCTGCGGGCCGGGGCCTCCGGGTTCCTGCTCAAGGACGCGTCGGCCGACCAGCTCGCCGAGGCGGTGCGGGTGGTGGCGGCCGGCGAGGCGCTGCTCTCGCCGAACATCACCAAGCGGCTGATCACGGAGTTCTCCCGGCTGGGGGCGCCGCGGGCGCCGTCGCGGGCCCGGATCGAGGCGCTGACCGAGCGGGAGACCGAGGTGCTGTCGCTGATCGCCCAGGGCCTGTCGAACGCCGAGATCTCGGAGCACCTGGTCCTGGCCGAGCAGACGGTGAAGACGCACGTGAGCCGGATCCTGGTGAAGCTGGGTCTGCGGGACCGTACGCAGGCGGCGGTGTTCGCGTACGAGACGGGTCTGATCCGTCCGACGGGCTACTGAACGGACCCGCGTAGTACTTGAGGGGGACCCCGGGAAATCCCCTACAGCGGCGACGCGGACGAGGGCGGTACGGACCTACGGTTGTGTGTATGACCGAGACGACCACCGGGCGGACAGCCCGGACGCCTGAATTCCGACTGGCATCGGAGGTGATCGCGACCCTGCGCCAGGACCTCGTCACCGATGCCTTCGCCTACCGGCCGCTGCCGCTGGTGGAGAGCCCCGGGCGCTTCGTGCGGTGGCTTCCCGGGGTGCTGCGCCGGTACGCGCCGTGGCGGCAGTACGCGGCGGTGGCGGCTGTGGCCTTCCTCGTCATGCTGTTCACGGTCAACACGCACCCGGGGTACCTGGGGGATGCGGCCCAGCTCGCCACGGGGCTGATAGCCGCGACCCCGGTGCTCATGACGCTCGTGCGGCCGGTCGCCGCGTGGTGGGCGGCCGTCGCGATGTCGGTGGTGCTGGCCGCTCTCGGCGGCGCGGCCGACTGGCCCTGGCCCCCGGGCAGCTTCGTCTCCTACATCGCGGTCATGGTCCTCGTCACCCTGCGGACCCGGCCCCGGGTCGCGGCCTGGATGTGGACGCTCACCTTCGCGCTGGGTTTCGCGCTCACCGTGGTGTTCGGCAACCGCTGGGGGTCGAACCTGCCCGAGATGGCGGTGACCTCGGCCTTCGCTCTGGTGATCGCCGGCAGTATCCGGCTGCGCCGCGATGCCAGGGCGGAGGTGAGCGCGCAGCAGGAGGTCACGGCCGTCGAGCGGGACAAGCGGACGCTGCTGGAGGAGCGGACCACGATCGCGCGGGAGTTGCACGATGTGGTGGCCCACCACATGTCGGTGGTGGCGATCCAGGCGGAGGCCGCACCGTACCGGGTGAAGAATCCGCCGCCGGAGCTGGAGGCGGCCTTCGTCACCATACGGGAGAACGCGGTGGCGGCCCTGACGGAGCTGCGGCGGGTGCTGGGGGTGGTGCGCTCCGCGGACTACGAGGCCCCGGACGCCCCGCAGCCGACGCTGGCCTCGCTGGACGGGCTGCTGGCCAATGTGCGGGAGGCCGGGCTGAGCGTGGAGAAGACGATCACGGGCGCGGTGCGGGAGCTGCCGCAGGGCGTGGAGCTGTCGGCGTACCGGATCATCCAGGAGGCCCTGAGCAACACGCTGCGGCATGCGCCGGGAGCGGCGGCCGGGGTGGAGGTCTCGTACGTACTGGGCGGGATCGGGATACGGATCGTCAATGACGCGGCGACCGGGGATGTGCGGCCCTCGCCGGGGGCCGGGCACGGGATCACGGGGATGCGGGAGCGGGTGGCCATGCTGGAGGGGGAGATGACGGCCGGCCGGACGGCGGACGGCGGGTACGAGGTCGCGGTGTTCATACCCGTGCCCCACCGTGCGGAGCCGGTGCCGGAGCCGCAGGAGGGGACGGCATGACGATCAGGGTGCTGATCGTCGACGACCAGATGATGGTGCGCGAGGGGTTCTCCGTCCTGCTGAACGCGATGGACGGCATCGAGGTGGTCGGCGAGGCGGTCGACGGCCGGGAGGCCATCGCGCAGGTGGCGGCGCTGCGGCCGGACGTGGTCCTGATGGACATCCGGATGCCGCTGATGAACGGACTGGAGGCCACGCGGGAGATCGTGGCCGCCGACACGGACGCGAAGGTGCTGGTCCTGACGACCTTCGACCTCGACGAGTACGTGTACCAGGCGCTGCGGGCCGGGGCCTCCGGGTTCCTGCTCAAGGACGCGTCGGCCCGTCAGCTGGCGGACGGGGTAAGGGTGGTGGCCGCCGGGGAGGCCCTGCTGGCGCCCTCGGTGACCAAGCGGCTGATCGTGGAGTTCTCGAAGATCTCCGAGGGCCGCAAGTTCGCGGACCCGGCGGGCGTGGGGGAACTGACGGAGCGGGAGACGGAGGTGCTGGTGCTGATCGCGCAGGGGCTGTCCAATGCGGAGATAGCCGACCGGCTGGTCGTCGCGGAGTCCACCATCAAGACCCATGTGAGCCGGATCCTGGTGAAGCTGGGTCTGCGGGACCGGACCCAGGCGGCGGTGTACGCGTACGAGACCCGCTTGGTGACACCCGCCTGATCGGGCGCGCCCCCCGTTAGGGTGCGGGGATGGGCTTTGATCCGTGGGATGCCGCGTTCGTCGCCGATCCGTACCCGGCGTACCGGGAGTTGCGGGAGCAGGGGCGGGCGGTGTGGTGCGAGGCCACCGGCCAGTGGCTGGTGCCGCACTACGCCGATGTGAGTGCGCTGCTGCGGGACCGGCGGCTGGGGCGGACCTACCTCCACCGGTTCTCGCACGAGGAGTTCGGGCGGGAGGCGCCGCCGCCGGAGCACGAGCCCTTCCACGTGCTCAACGGCAACGGCCTGCTGGATCTGGAGGATCCGGCGCACGCGCGGGTGCGCAGGCTGGTGGCGAAGGCCTTCACCCCGCGGACGGTGGAGCGGCTCGTGCCCGCCGTGCAGCGGCTGGCCGGGGAGCTGGTGGGGCGGCTGCGCGCGGACGGGGGCGGGGATCTGCTCACCGTCGTCGCCGAGCCGCTGCCGGTGGCGGTGATCGCCGAGCTGCTGGGTGTGCCCGAGGCGGACCGGGGGCCGCTGCGGCCCTGGTCGGCGGACATCTGCGGGATGTTCGAGCTCCGGCCGGACGAGGAGACGGCGCGGCGTGCGGTGCGGGCGAGCGTCGAGTTCAGCGCGTACCTGCGCGGGCTGATCGCCGAGCGGCGCAGCCGCCCCGGTGAGGATTTGATCTCCGGGCTGATCGCCGCCCACGATGAGGAGGGTCGGCTCAGCGAGCAGGAGATGATCTCCACCTGTGTGCTGCTGCTGAACGCCGGGCACGAGGCCACCGTCAACACGACCGTCAACGGCTGGTGGGCGCTGTTCCGCAATCCCGAGCAGCTCGCCGCGCTCCGTGCGAGCCGCGATCCCGAAAAGTTGTCCACAGCTGTGGATGAACTCATGCGGTACGACACTCCCCTCCAGATGTTCGAGCGCTGGGTGCTCGACGACGTCCGGATCGGGGACACCGTCACCCCCCGCGGAGCCGAGGTCGCACTGTTGTTCGGGTCCGCGAACCGGGATCCTGCGCGCTTCGACGAGCCCGACACCCTGGACCTCGTACGGGCCGACAATCCGCACCTGACGTTCGGGGCGGGGATCCACTACTGCCTCGGGGCGCCGCTGGCGCGGCGGGAGCTGGAGGCCTCGTTCGGGGCGCTGCTGGCGGACGGAGTCCCGCCACTGCGGCTCGTCGAGGAGCCGCAGTGGCAGGACGGGTACGTCATCCGGGGGCTGAAGCAGCTGCTCGTGGAGTTCTAGGGGGTGTCTTGCCGGTCGGGCCTAAGCGATCATGTCGCGGCGGCGCAGGGCGGCCAGGCCCGCCGCCGTCAGCGCCGCCGCGAGGGCGGTCAGGGCCGTCAGCGGGGTCCAGTCCAGGGCCTGCCCGCCCGGCAGCCGGGGCAGGTGGGCGAAGGGCGAGAGGTCCAGGACGGCCTGCGGGAGGTTCAGCGCCGGGCCGATCCAGCCCAGGGCCAGCGCTCCCCCGGCCACCGCCCACGCGGCCGCCGCGTGACGGGGGACCGCGCCGTACAGCAGCGCCGCCAGCGCCCCGATCAGCCACACCGCCGGGAGCTGGGCGAGCGTGGCCCCGATCGCCGCGCCCGTCTCCCGGCCGTGCCCGAGACCGAGGCCGAGCCCCGCCAGCAGCAGGATCAGCGCCGAGCCGCCGAAGGCCACGGCCAGATGGCCGCCGGCCCAGCGCAGCCGGCCGACCGCGTTCGCCAGCAGCGGCTCCGCGCGCTGCCCCGACTCCTCGCCACCCAGGCGCAGTACCGCCGAGACGGCGTACAGGGCGGCGACCATGCCGAACATGCCGGCCATGGTGGAGAGGAAGGCGTCCGTGAGCGCGCCCGACCCGCCCTGCCCGCCCATCCGCTCGATGATCTCCCGGGTCCGGTCGTTGTCGCCGACCAGATCCGCGGCGCCGTCCGCCATCCCGCCGAAGACGACCCCGGCGATCAGAAAGCCCGCGCTCCAGCCCACTACGCTGCCGCGCTGCAGCCGCCAGGCCAGTGCGCCCGCCGTGCCGAGGCGCCCCTCGGCCGGCCCCGGCCGCGACGGCAGGAAGCTCATGCCCAGGTCACGGCGTCCCGCCAGGGCGTATGCGGCGCCCGCCTGCACCACGACGGCGGCGGCGAGCAGCAGGAGCACCCACCAGCGTTCGACTGCGAAGGCCCGCACGTTCTCCACCCAGCCGAGCGGCGAGGCCCAGGTCAGGGCCGACCGCCCGCCCCCCGCACCGGCGTCGCCCGCGGCCTTCAGGACGAAGGCGGCGCCGAGCACGGCGGCCGTCATCCCCTTGGCGGCGCGGGCACTCTCGGTCAGCTGGGCGGCGATGGCGGCCGTACAGGCGAAGAGCATGCCGGTGCCCGCGACGGCCAGGCCGAGCGCGACCGCGCCGGGGCCGCCCTGCCCGGCGAGACCGCCCGCGACGAGCAGGGCCACGCAGGCGTCGGCCACGAAGGCGGCGAGCAGGGCGGCGGTCAGCGGGGCCCGCCGCCCCACCATCGCTGCGCAGAGCAGCTCCTGACGGCCCGTCTCCTCCTCCTCGCGGGTGTGCCGGACGACGATGATCAGGCTCATCACGGCCGCGAGGACGGCGGCGTAGACACCGATCCGCCAGGCGGTCAGGCCGCCGAGGGAGTCGCCGAAGACCGGTCCGTACAGGGCGCGCATCGAGCTGTTGGCGTTCATCGAGGCGGCGGCCCGGGCGCGTTCGGCCGCGGTGGCGTACACACTGCCCAGCGAGCCGGGCATGCTCACCACCAGGAGCGCGGTGACCGCGATCCACACCGGCATCATCACGCGGTCGCGGCGCAGGGCGAGCCGCAGCAGCGCCCCGGTACCCGCCAGCTGGTTCGTCATCGGGACGCCTCTTCGGTGGTGTAGTGGCGCAGGAAGAGCTCTTCGAGGGTGGGCGGGGTGGAGGTCAGCGACCGCACCCCGGAGGCGGTGAGGGAACGCAGTACGGCGTCCAGCTTGTCGGTGTCGGCCTGGAGGCGGACCTTCAGCCCCTGCACCTCCACGTCGTACACGCCCGGCAGGTGGGCGAGGCCGTTCGGCGGGCCGGCGAGCTCGGCGCTGATGGACGTACGGGTGAGGTGGCGGAGTTCGGCGAGGGTGCCGGTCTCCACGGTGCGGCCCTTGCGGATGATGCTGACGCGGTCGCAGAGGGTCTCGACCTCGCTGAGGATGTGCGAGCTGAGCAGGATGGTGCGCCCGGCGGCGCGGGCCTCGGTGACGCAGTCCTGGAAGACCTCCTCCATCAGCGGGTCGAGGCCGGAGGTCGGTTCGTCGAGGACGAGCAGTTCGGCGTCGGAGGCGAAGGCGGCGACGAGGGCGACCTTCTGCCGGTTGCCCTTGGAGTACGTACGCCCCTTCTTGGTGGGGTCCAGCTCGAACCGCTCGACGAGCTCGGCGCGGCGGGTCCGGTCGAGGCCGCCGCGGAGGCGTCCGTAGAGGTCTATGACCTCGCCTCCGGAGAGGTCGCGCCACAGGGTGACGTCCCCGGGTACGTAGGCGATGCGGCGGTGGAGGGGGACCGCGTCGGCCCAGGGGTCGCCGCCGAGGAGTTCGGCGGTGCCGGAGTCGGCGCGCAGCAGGCCCAGCAGGACCCGGATGGTGGTGGACTTGCCGGCGCCGTTGGGGCCGAGGAAGCCGTGGACCTCGCCGGTGGTGACCGAGAGGTCGAGTCCGTCCAGTGCGCAGGTGCGGCCGAACGCCTTGTGAAGGCCGGCCACGCTGATTGCCTTGGTCATGCTTCCGAAGGTACGTTACTTTCACAATCTTGTGAAGATTGGGAATCTCAAGAATCGCGTAAAGTCGGGAGGGTGGCGGATGACATGGTGAACGAGGGCACGGGTACGCAGACCGGCGCACGCGACGGCGAGGCCGTCTCCCGCTTCGTCGAGCGGTTCGCCGCGCAGCTGACCGAGGCCGGCATGCAGCGGATGGCCGCGCGGGTCTTCGCCCAGCTGCTGGCCAGCGACGGGGCCGCGATGACCTCGGCGGAGCTCGGCGAGGCGCTGCGGATCAGCCCGGCCGCGGTGTCGGGCGCCGTGTCCTATCTGACCCAGGTCAACATGGTCAGCCGCGAACGCGAACCGGGCTCACGGCGCGACCGGTACGTCCTGCACAACGAGCTCTGGTACGAGACCTTCACACGCCGCGACCAGGTCCTGACCCTCTGGGAGAAGACCCTGAGCGAGGGCGCGGCCACCCTCGGCACCGACTCGCCCGCCGGGGCGCGCGTCGCGGAGACGGCGGCCTTCTTCGCGTTCATGCAGGGCGAGATGCTGGCGCTGATGGACCGCTGGCGGGCCCACAAGACCACCCTCGGCCTCGGCTGACCCGACCTGGCCGGGCGGGGCCGGGCCGGGCCGAGGCCGGGGCCGGGGCCGGGGCCGGATCCCGCCAAGCCCGCCGATCTCGACGAGCCCGCCGATCCCGCCGATCCCGAAGAGCGGATCCGGAAGCGCCGATACCCGCAGACGCGACAGCGCCCGCATGCCATGCTGGAACGCATGAACCTGGAGGACCTGGTACGGCTGCGCCGCGCCCGGGACATGATGGACCGCGAGTACGCGGAACCGCTGGACGTTCAGGCGCTCGCGAACGTCGCCCTCATGTCGGCCGGACACTTCTCCCGCAGCTTCCGCGCCGCCTTCGGGGAAACCCCGTACAGCTACCTCATGACCCGCCGCGTCGAGCGCGCGAAGGCGCTGCTGCGCCGCGGCGACCTGAGCGTCACGGACGTCTGCTTCGCCGTCGGATGTACCTCGCTGGGGTCCTTCAGCTCGCGCTTCACCGAGCTCGTCGGCGAGACCCCCAGCGCCTACCGGGCCCGCAGCCACGACGACGGCGCGCAGATCCCGGCGTGCGTCGCCAAGGTCTTCACGCGACCGGTCAGGATCGGAGAAGCGAAATCCGCGCCCTCCTCGTAGCGTCGACGTCATGGACATCAACCTCTCTCAGTGCTTCATCGCAGTCGACGACCACGACAAGGCGCTCGCGTTCTACCGCGACGTCCTCGGCCTGGAGGTACGCAACGACGTCGGGTTCGAGGGGATGCGCTGGGTGACCGTCGGCTCGCCCGCGCAGCCGGACGTGGAGATCGTCCTCGAGCCGCCGCTCGCCGACCCCAATGCCTCGCCGGCCGACCGTCAGGCGGTGGCGGAGCTGCTGGCCAAGGGCATGCTGCGCGGCGTGATCTTCTCCACCGACGACGTCGACGCCACCTTCGAGCGCATCCGGGCCGCCGGCGGGGAGGTGCTGCAGGAGCCGGTCGACCAGCCGTACGGCGTCCGCGACTGCGCCTTCCGCGACCCGGCCGGCAACATGCTCCGCTTCAACCAGCCCCGCAAGCACTGAGGACCGACTGCCGCAGGAGTCCGCGCAGGCGGCCCGCCCGAGAGATGGAGACACGATGAGCAGGGCCGCCAAGCCGGACCCCCGGTCGCCCGCACCGAACGCGTCGAGCGCCTCGAACGCGTCGAGCGCCTCGAACGCGTCCGTGCCGCACGCTGCCGACAGCCACGGTCTGATCCGCGTGCACGGCGCACGCGTGAACAACCTCAAGGACGTCAGCATCGAGCTCCCCAAGCGCCGGCTGACGGTGTTCACCGGAGTCTCCGGTTCGGGCAAGAGCTCGCTGGTGTTCGACACGATCGCCGCAGAATCCCAGCGGATGATCAACGAGACCTACAGCACCTTCGTCCAGGGCTTCATGCCGACGCTGGCCCGCCCCGAGGTCGACGTACTGGACGGGCTGACCACCGCGATCACCGTCGACCAGCAGCGTATGGGCGGCGACCCCCGCTCCACCGTCGGCACCGCCACCGACGCCAACGCGATGCTCCGCATCCTCTTCAGCCGCCTCGGCAAGCCCCACATCGGCCCGCCCAGCGCGTACTCCTTCAACGTCGCCTCGGTCCGGGGGAGCGGCGGAATCACGGTCGAGCGCGGCGCCGACAAGACCAGGACGGTCAAGGCGACCTTCTCCCGCACCGGCGGCATGTGCGTGCGCTGCGAAGGCCGGGGCTCGGTCTCCGACATCGACCTCACCCAGCTCTACGACGACTCCAAGTCGCTCGCCGAGGGCGCGTTCACCATCCCCGGCTGGAAGTCCGACAGCTTCTGGACCGTGCGGGTCTACGCCGAGTCGGGCTTCCTCGACCCGGACAAGCCGATCCGCAAGTTCACCAAGAAGGAGATGCAGGACTTCCTCTACCGGGAGCCCACCAAGGTGAAGGTCGAGGGCGTCAACCTCACCTACGAGGGCCTCATCCCCAAGATCCAGAAGTCCTTCCTGTCCAAGGACAAGGAGGCGATGCAGCCCCACATCCGGGCCTTCGTGGAACGGGCGGTCACCTTCACCGTCTGCCCCGAGTGCGAGGGCAGCCGCCTCAGCGAGGGCGCCCGGTCGTCGAAGATCAAGAAGATCAGCATCGCCGACGCCTGCACGATGCAGATCAGCGACCTGGCCGAGTGGGTCCGCGGCCTCACCGAGCCCTCGGTGGCCCCGCTGCTCGCCGCGCTCCGGCTCACCCTCGACTCCTTCGTCGAGATCGGCCTCGGCTACCTCTCCCTCGACCGGGCCTCGGGCACGCTGTCGGGCGGCGAGGCGCAGCGCGTCAAGATGATCCGCCACCTCGGCTCCTCGCTCACCGATGTCACCTACGTCTTCGACGAGCCCACCATCGGCCTGCACCCGCACGACATCCAGCGCATGAACGACCTCCTGCTGCGGCTGCGCGACAAGGGCAACACGGTGCTCGTCGTGGAGCACAAGCCGGAGACCATCGCGATCGCCGACCACGTCGTCGACATCGGCCCCGGCGCGGGCACCGCGGGCGGCACCGTCTGCTACGAGGGCACCGTCGAGGGGCTGCGCTCCGCCGGCACCATCACGGGCCGCCACCTCGACGACCGGGCCAAGCTCAAGGCGTCGGTCCGCGAGTCCACCGGCGCGCTGGAGATCCGCGGGGCGAGTGCGAACAACCTGCGCGACGTCGACGTCGACATCCCGCTCGGCGTGCTCACGGTCGTCACCGGCGTCGCCGGTTCCGGCAAGAGCTCCCTGCTGCACAAGTCGCTCTCCCCCGACGCGGACGTGGTCTCGATCGACCAGGCCGCGATCCGCGGCTCGCGGCGCAGCAACCCGGCGACGTACACCGGACTGCTCGACCCGATCCGCAAGGCGTTCGCCAAGGTCAACGGGGTGAAGCCGGCACTGTTCAGCGCCAACTCCGAGGGTGCCTGCCCCAACTGCAACGGCGCCGGCGTCATCTTCACCGACCTGGCGATGATGGCCGGGGTCACGACCACCTGCGAGGAGTGCGAGGGCAAGCGGTTCGAGGCGTCGGTCCTGGAGTACCACCTCGGCGGCCGCGACATCAGCGAGGTACTCGCGATGTCGGTGACCGAGGCCGAGGAGTTCTTCGGCGCGGGCGAGGCGCACACGCCGGCCGCGCACCGCATCCTCACCCGGCTCGCCGACGTCGGGCTCGGCTACCTCAGCCTCGGCCAGCCGCTCACCACGCTCTCCGGCGGCGAGCGGCAGCGGCTCAAGCTGGCCACGCACATGGCGGAGAAGGGCGGCGTCTACGTGCTCGACGAGCCGACCACCGGCCTGCACCTCGCCGACGTGGAACAGCTCCTCGGCCTGCTCGACCGGCTGGTCGACTCCGGGAAGTCGGTCATCGTCATCGAGCACCACCAGGCCGTCATGGCGCACGCCGACTGGATCATCGACCTCGGTCCCGGCGCCGGTCACGACGGCGGCCGGATCGTCTTCGAGGGCACCCCCGCCGACCTCGTGGCGGACCGTTCCACCCTCACGGGCGAGCACCTCGCGGCGTACGTCGGCGCCTGACCGCCGTCGCCCGGCGCGCGGGCCGCGCGTAGCCCAGCCGGCCGGAGTAGGGGACCCACAGGGCCCCGCCCGCGGCCGGGTCGCCCGCGAGCCGCACCACCTGCGCGTCCGGGGCGGTGGCCGTACGGGGCCACGGCCGCGGCGGCAGTGCCCGCCGGCCCAGCGGGCCCAGGGTCAGTACGTGCCGCCCGCCGGCCAGCACCAGCACCGGCGGGCGCCACCCGGCACGGACCACCACGGCCTCGTACGGGGTCCAGCGCACGGCGGGGTCCCGCAGCACGCGCCGGACCCGCCGGGCGGCGAGCAGTTCCCGCGCTCCGAGCAGCGCCGGGCCCAGCACCGCGCCCAGGGTCGCCACCGGCACCGGCACCGGCGGCCGGCCGGGACCGAGGACGGCCGCGACCACCACCGGCCAGCAGAACACCGGGAGCAGGCACAGCAGCAGCGCGTCGCGCCGCCAGTCGCCCAGCGCGTCCCGCAGCGCCGGGGCCTCCGGCCGCCCCGGGTCACCCGGTGTGGTCACCGGGGCACGGTCAGCGTCCATGCCCCGGGACGGAGGGTCCACGTACGGCGGCGGACCGGTCCGGTCATCGCCGCATCGGCGCGGTAGCGGAAATCCGCGCCCGACACCGTCACCGTCTTCGCCCGGACCGTCACCGTCGCATCGGCGGAACCGCCGCCCGTCCGGACCACGACCTCCGCCGGACCGCCGTCGTCCCGGGTGCGAACCGCAACGTCCTGCACCGGCTGGTCCACGTCCGCCAGCAGCACCCCGTCGGCCTCGACCCGCAGCCGGTGCCGGGCCGTGCCCGCACCGCCGGCCGCCGCCACCGGGCGGACCAGCGTCCGGACCAGCGAGCGGTACGCGCTCCACACCGACGGCCCGGCGGGCCGCGCGACCCCGTGCACCGGCGGGATCCGCAGCGCGCCGAGCACCACCCCGTCGCTGTCGTCGACGAGCAGGTCGCAGCTCCGCACCGCCCCGTCGAGCACCGCCCGGGCCGCCGGAACGGCCGAAAGCGGCACGCCGAGGGACCTGGCCAGGCCCAGCGACCCCACCGGACCCACCGGCACCAGCGCCAGGGGGCCCTCCGCGAGCCCCCGCTCCCGGTGCAGCAGCCCCACGGTGCGCACCAGGGCCCGGTCGTCACCGACGATCACCAGCCGCCGATGACCGCGGCGGGCAAGAGCCCGCGCAAATTCCTCCTGCGAATCCGGGAGGCAGATTTTCGCTGCCGCGCCCGCTGACAACACATCCTTCGCGATCCGCACGGACTCGCCGTCAAGACGGCGGGCGACCGGGTCGACGAGCACGAGCAGGCCGCCTACCGGCGCGCCCGCATGGCTCATGGTGGGCTCTGGAGCCGACACCTCGGTCCTTCCTCGGGTAGCATCTTTGTGCAAGAGGCCCTTGCGCTATTGCGCCAGGGCCTTCGTCTATTCCGGGGTACCGGTCCGACGGCTCAGCCTGCGGTGTACATCGTCGTACGCCCCCTGACCTTGGACATGCCCCATCCGGAAGAGGTGTACGCCTGTGCCCGCTCTTGTGCTGCTCGGAGCTCAGTGGGGTGACGAGGGCAAGGGAAAGGCCACCGACCTGCTCGGTGGATCCGTTGACTATGTAGTGCGCTACCAGGGCGGCAACAATGCCGGCCACACGGTCGTCGTAGGCGACCAGAAGTACGCGCTGCACCTTCTCCCTTCCGGCATCCTCTCCCCCGGATGCACCCCGGTCATCGGTAACGGCGTCGTCGTCGACCCGGCCGTCCTGCTCTCCGAGCTGCGCGGCCTGAACGAGCGCGGCATCGACACCTCCAAGCTGCTCCTCAGCGGCAACGCGCACCTGATCACGCCGTACAACGTGACGCTCGACAAGGTCGGCGAGCGTTTCCTCGGCAAGCGCAAGATCGGTACGACCGGTCGCGGCATCGGCCCGACGTACGCGGACAAGATCAACCGCATCGGCATCCGCGTCCAGGACCTCTACGACGAGTCGATCCTCATCCAGAAGGTGGAGGCGGCGCTGGAGGGCAAGAACCAGCTCCTCGCGAAGCTCTACAACCGCCGCGCGATCGACGCCGCCCAGATCGTCGAGGAGATGCTCCAGTACGCGGAGCAGATCAAGCCGTACGTCGCCGACACCACCCTGATCCTCAACAACGCGCTGGACGAGGACAAGGTCGTGCTGTTCGAGGGCGGACAGGGCACCCTGCTCGACGTCGACCACGGCACCTATCCCTTCGTCACCTCGTCGAACCCGACCGCCGGCGGCGCCTGCACCGGCACCGGCGTGGGCCCGACGAAGATCAGCCGTGTCATCGGCATCCTCAAGGCCTACACGACCCGCGTCGGCGCGGGCCCGTTCCCGACCGAGCTGTTCGACCAGGACGGCGAGGACCTGCGCCGCATCGGCGGCGAGCGCGGCGTGACCACCGGACGTGACCGCCGCTGCGGCTGGTTCGACGCGCCGATCGCACGTTACGCCACCCGTGTGAACGGCCTCACCGACTTCTTCCTGACGAAGCTGGACGTACTGACCGGCTGGGAGCAGATCCCGGTCTGCGTCGCGTACGAGATCGACGGCAAGCGCGTCGAGGAGCTGCCGTACTCGCAGACGGACTTCCACCACGCGAAGCCGATCTACGAATACCTCCCCGGCTGGTCCGAGGACATCACCAAGGCCAAGACCTTCGACGAGCTCCCGGCGAACGCCCGGGCGTACGTCAAGGCCCTGGAGGAGATGTCGGGCGCCCCGATCTCCGCGATCGGCGTCGGCCCCGGCCGTACCGAGACGATCGAGATCAACTCGTTCCTCTAGGCCACGGGCCCGAAGGGGCGGCAGGCGCCACCGCGCCCGCCGCCCCTTCGGCGTTCCCGGCTGAGGGCACCGTCTCGGGGGGCGGGTTCCGGGTGGGCGGAAATATGATGTGCACGGGCTGTGCGCGCAGCGGAAGCAGGGACGGATGGATGCACCTCGGAGCGTTCCGTGAGTCCTCGCCGTGCCCCGCGCGTGGCCAGCGCCGACCTGCTCAGCACACTCGGGCGGCTCGCCGACCAGGCGCGTCGCGGGGTGGAGCTGCAGCAGGCCCGGGTGGACCTGGCCGAGGCGCTGCAGAGCGAGATGCTGCCCGCCTCGCTGCCCGCCCTGCCGGGCCTGCGGACCGCCGCCCGGTACGCGCCCGCCCGGCACGGCCTGGACATCGGCGGCGACTGGTACGACGGCTTCCGGCTGCCCGGGGGCGCGCTCGCCTTCTGCATCGGTGACGTCCAGGGGCACGACGTGGAGGCGGCCGCCTTCATGGGGCAGGTGCGGATCTGTCTGCGCGCCGTGGCCGCCGTCGTCGTCGATCCGGGCGAGGTGCTGAGCCGGGCCAACGAGGTGCTGCTCTCCATGGACCGCGATCTCTTCGCGACCTGCAGTCTGCTCCGCTTCGATCCGCAGACTCGGGAGCTGGAGACGGCCCGGGCCGGCCACGTCCCGGCGATCTGGGCGACCGTCGACGGCGAGTACGGCATAGCCGAGGACGACGGCGGCCTGCCGCTGAACCTGATGCCGGGGGCGGGGTACGCGGTGACCCGGCGCCGGCTGACGAAGGCGGGCTCGATCGTCCTGCTCACCGACGGCGTGGTCGAGGGCCCGAAGTTCCCGATCGAGGTGGGGCTGGAGCGGGTGGCCAAGGTCGTCCGGGAGGCGGCGGGCGCCGATCCGGGCGAGCTGGCCGCCGAGGTGATGAAGGTGGCCGACTCCACCGGCCACGCCGACGACGCCGCCGTGCTCGTCCTGAGTCACGACGCCGCGGGACCCCGGTAGCGCGTGTCACGGCCCGCCCCGGGGCCGGGCTGTTGTCTGATGCTGTGGTGCGCACCGAGGGATGGCGACGTCTGCCCGCAGCTCTTCCACCGATCCTCGCCGTCGCGCTCGCCTACTACGCGGGCGGACGGATCGGCCTCCTCCAGCGCGTGGTCGTCGACGGCGCCGAGGTCACGCCGCTGTGGCTGCCGACCGGCATCGCACTGGCTTCCCTGCTCTGGCTGGGCCTGCGGGTGTGGCCGGGGATCGCGCTCGGTACGTACCTGGCCATCGAGCGGATCAGCGATTTCGAGCTGTCCGGCCTCGGGATCGTCGCGGGGAACACCCTCGCGATGGTGTGCGCGTACCTGCTGCTGCGATGGGCCGGCTTCCGTACCGAGCTGGACCGGCTGCGGGACGCGCTCGCGCTGGTCTTCCTGGGCGGTCTGCTGCCGATGCTGATCAGCGCGACGATCGGGACCTGGACGCTGGTGCTCACCGGGAAGCTGCCGACGGCGCAGTTCTGGCCGGTCTGGGCGGCCTGGTGGGCCGGGGACGCGATGGGCGTGATCGTGGTGACACCGCTGCTGCTCGTCCTGCGCCGGGTCGTGGCGGTCCGGCGGCACCGGGACGGCTACCGGGCGGTGGAGGCGGTGGCCCTGCTGGTCTGCGCCGTCGCCGTCACCCTCGTGGCCACCAGGACCCCGCTCTCGCTGCTGTTCCTGGTCTTCCCGCTGATCATCTGGGCGGCCGTACGCTTCCAGCTCGCCGGGAGCGCTCCGTGCACCCTGCTGGTGTCGGTCCTGACGATCTCGGCGGCGATCGACCGCGAAGGGCCGTTCGCCGACCGCAGCCTGCTCGAGATCATGATCAATCTCCAGGCCCTCAACGGCGCGGCGGCCCTGACCGGGCTGCTGCTGTCGGCCCTGGTCACCGAGCAGAACAACGTCCGCCTGAAGATCGAGCAGGTCTGCGAGGACCTCGCAGACCTGGTGGACCACCTGGCCCCGGGCAAACCGGACCGCCGGACCGAACCGGACGGATAGCCGGACGGACGGCGGACGGCTGACCGGACGGACGGCGGACGCCCCGGAAGCGGATCCCGGGGCGTCCGACGCGCACTAGTTGGTCTCGTAGTAGCCGAAGACGTCGACGACCAGGTCGGTGGTCGCCCACTCCTCCCAGCTCTGGTTGAAGAAGTCGACGATGCCGTTCTCGCCGGAGCTGGCCTGGACCAGGTTCGCGACGGTCCGGCCCTTGCCCAGCCAGTTCAGGGTGGAGGAACCGGGAGCTTCGGCCGGCTCGGCCGTGCCGTTGTTGTAGTCGTCCAGCGAGTTCGGGTCCGGGGCCACCGAGAGGAATCCGGTGTTGCCGGTGTTGGTGACCGTGGCGTTCAGCACGTAGCCCGAGACACCGTCGTCCTCGGGCCGGGGGGAGAACACGACGGGCTTGTAGTAACCGCCGGGGATCACACCGTGGTACGGGTCCTGGGCCTCACGGGTGTCCAGCCGGCGGAAGGGGGCGACCGGGACGAACGCACCCTTGCTGTCCGGGCTGTAGTAGCCGACCACGTCGACGACGACGTCCGCCCCGGCGTAGGCACCGTTGCGGAAGCTGATCTTGCCGTCCTTGCCGACGGGCACGATCACCGAGTTGGCGATGGTCTGACCGGCACCGAAGTTCAGGCTGGAGGTGTCCGGCGCCGTCTGCCCGCTCGGGAAGACGGTCAGGTGACCGTAGCGCCCGGGGTTGGTGACGGTGACGTTCAGCGCGACGGCGGTGGTGCCCTGGGGCACGCCGCGCAGGCCGCTGATCTGCGTGCTGAAGGTCGCCTGGCCGCCCAGCTGGCCCCTGGAGGTGCCGAGGCCCTCGCGGGTGTCGACGAAGCGGGCCGGGGTCATCGGGGTGTAACCGCTGGACGCCTTCGGCGTGAAGTAGCCGCTGACGTCGGCGATCAGGTGGGTGCGCGAGCCCCAGCTGGCGTTGTACAGGTCGACGTAGCCGTTCTTGCCGACCGGCACGATCACCTGGTTCGGGACGGTCTGACCGGCCTCCCAGTTGACGTTCGACGTCTTCGGGCGCTCCCCGCCCTCCGGGAAGGCGGTGACGAACCCGGAGTTGTTGGTTTCGGTGGCGGTCACGTTGAGGACGACCGCGGTGACCCCCTCCGGGATGCCGGCGTTGCCGCCGACCTTCACCCGGGCGGTGCCGGACGGCAGCACGTAGCCCGAGGGTCCACCGATCCCGGACCGGGTGTCCAGCAGACGCGTGGGCGCGACCGGGGTGAACTCCGAACCCGCGGTGCCGTACGGGAGTTCGTTGACGACCTGGACCCCGTTAGCGGCGTCCGTCACCGTGACCTTGACGTCGTACTCGCCGAGCTCGGCGTACGCGTGCCTGTGCGTCAGCTCGCCGGCCCCCGAGGCGGCGACGACGTCCTTCTTCCCGTCGCCCCACTCGACGGTGACGCTCAGCGACGCGGTCTCGCTGATCAGGTCGGTCACCAGCTCCAGCCCGTGGGCGCTGGTGCTCGTGGCCGTCAGGACCATGTTCAGGTCCGGGTTACCCGCAGCGGCGGCAGCCTTCCCCTTGGCTGCCGGCAGGGTCTTGCGGACCGACTTCTCGGCCGGGCTCTTGAAGGTCTTGAAGTTCGACGCTGCGGACTTGCCGAGGTCGAGGTTCGGCGCCGCGGCGGGCGGCGGCGAGACGGGCTCGGCCGCCTGGGCCATACCCGGAACGAGACCGATCGTGGCCGCGATGACGGCAACGGAAATTACGAGACGGCGACTGCGCACCGGCCCCCCCATTTTTGAACGTGCTCAGTATTGAGGCTCCAGAGTACACAGATCCTCATCGAACGATCAGCGAATTTCCGCACGAACACCGGGAGTTGGCGTGATTCTGTCCGACAGTGCGCCCAATGCCCCTTCAGAGCCGGCACCGCAACAGGAGAAAAAGGAGAAAGCGGAGGAGCAGGAGGGGCGGCTCGCTATGGCCTGCCGCCCCGCCGCCCCTCCCCGCTCACTCGACCTTGTTCCTGCCGGTGGGCTGCTCCTTGCGCACCGTACGGTCGGCAGGGCTGCCGACCGTACGGACCGCGGACGCCTCGGCCTTCGCCACGACGGGCGGGCTTGCGGGCTCGGCCGGTCCCTCGGCGGCCGAAGCCGTGCCCGGCATGACACCGAGACCGGCCGCCACGAGGGCAGCGGTCATTACGAGTCGGCGATTGCGCACCGGCCCCCCATTTTTTTCTGTTTTTGAACGCGATCAGAGTGAAACGTGATCAGCGTACACAGGGATCCGGCCACCCCTGACATGCTTTTGGGGCCGCCGTGCCCTACCAGGCCAGCTGCGAGATCTCCTCGGCCACCACCGCGCACGCGTCCGCCGCCGGGTCGATCAGCGGGAAGTGACCGACCGCGTCGAGCAGCGTCAGCCCGACCGTCTCCCCCGCCTTCGCGGCCGCCGCCACATACGCCTCGGCCACCTGCTGCGGGACCACGATGTCGTCCCGGCCCTGGACCACCGCCGTGGCGATCCCCGTCGGCAGCAGCGCCGCCGGATCGGCGTACGGCAGCCGCTCGTCCCAGTGGTCGGCCCCGCCCAGCAGCTGCGCGCTCGCGCCGCCGCACACGCCCAGCTCCTGCGCCACCGCGAAGTCCGCGATCGGGGCCAGCGCCACCACACCACGCAGCATCGGCGGGGACTGCAGCCGCCACGGGGAGCCGGCCGGGAGCACGTGCCGGGCCGCGGCCCACAGCGCGAGGTGGCCGCCCGCGGAGTGCCCGGTGACCACCGTGCGGCGGACGTCCGCCTGCGGGAGCGCGGTCGCGGCGAGGTCCGGGAGGGCGTCCATCGCGGCGGCGACGTCGTCGAAGGTCTCCGGCCAGCGCCCGGCGACCGGTCCCCCGGCGTTCTGGTGCGGCAGGGAACTGCCGCGCCGGTACTCGACGTTGGCGACGGCGAAACCCCGCCGGGCCAGGAAGTCCGCGATCGGCGTGACGTGCTGCCGGTCGTACGGGGCCCGCCAGGCGCCCCCGTGCAGCAGCACCACGAGCGGGGCCGGGCCCCGGGCCTCGCCGCGCGGGGCGTAGAAGTCGACGACGTGGTCGGGGTGTTCCCCGTACGTGGCGGTCGCGTCCGGCGCGACGGACGGGTGGGCGAAGGCCGAGGCGGCCTCGGCGGCGTCCCGTTCCACTGCGGCGGGGTCCGTCATCGGCTCAACCTCTCGGTAACGCGTGGGACAGCGGGGACAGGTGTTCCGGTGTTCCGGGCAGAGCGGGACCGTATCAGTCTGGAACAGGAGGTTCCGTGCGGTGCCCGGAATATGACCGGGCGGACGGAGCCGTAGCCCCGCCCGCCCGGTGATGTGACGTTTCGCTAGTGGGTCACCCGAAAATGTGACCCAGTGTGCGTGCGGCACGCTCGGCGTCGGCGAAACCGACGTAGAGCGGGGTGAAGCCGAAGCGCAGGACGTCGGGCGCCCGGAAGTCGCCGATGACGCCCCGGGAGATGAGCTCCCCCATGACCTCACGGGCGTTCTCGGTGCGCAGCGAGATCTGGCTGCCGCGGTGCTCGTGCCCGGCCGGAGTGACCGACTCGACCCGGCCCTGCGGGACGTACGCCGCCACGCATGCGAGGAAGAAGTCCGTCAGGGCGAGGGACTTGGCCCGTACGGCGTCGACGGACACCCCGTCCCAGGCGTCGAGCGCCGACTCCAGCGCCAGCATGGACAGGATGTCCGGGGTGCCGACGCGCCCGCGGGTCGCGCCCTCGGCCGCCTCGAAGCCCGGGGTCATCGCGAAGGGATCCGCATGGCCGTTCCAGCCCGGGAGCGGGGAGTCGAAGCCGGCCTGGTGGCGGGCCGCGATGTACAGGTACGCGGGCGAGCCGGGGCCGCCGTTGAGGTACTTGTACGTGCAGCCGACCGCCAGGTCGACGGCGTGCGCGTCGAGGCCGACGGGGAGGGCCCCGGCGGAGTGGCAGAGGTCCCAGACCGTGATCGCCCCGGCGGCGCGGGCCGCCGTGGTGAGGGCGGGCAGGTCGTGGAGCCGGCCGCTGCGGTAGTCGACGTGGTTGAGGAGCACCACGGCGGTGTCCGCGTCCATGGCCTCGGCCGCGTGCGAGGGGTCCACCGGAACGACGGTCAGGCCCGTCATCCGGGCCGCCGACTCCGCGATGTAGCCGTCGGTGGGGAAGGTGGCGGCGTCGACCAGCATCCGGGTCCGGCCGGGGGCGGCGAGGCGTGCGGCGCCGACCAGGGCCTTGAAGAGGTTGACGCTGGTGGAGTCACCGACGACCACCTGGCCGGGGGCCGCGCCGATGAGCGGGGCGAGCTTGTCGCCTATTCGCTCGGGCGCGGTCCACCAGCCGCTCTCGTCCCAGGACCGGATGAGGAGCTCGCCCCACTGCCTGGCGACGACGTCGGCGGTGGTGTCCGCGACACCGGCCGGCAGGGCGCCGAGGGAGTTCCCGTCCAGGTAGACGACCCCGTCGGGGAGGACGAAGCGCTCGCGGAGCTTCGCGAGCCCGTCGGCGGCGTCCAGTTCGGCCGCGCGGTTCTTCAGGTCGGTGTCCGCGGTGATGTCAGACATGACTGCGGGCCGTCCAGAGCTCCGGGAAGACGTTCTTCGTCGCGCGCTTCTCCAGCCAGGTCACACCGGCCGAGCCGCCCGTGCCCGTCTTCGCTCCCATCGCGCGGCGGGTGGCGACCAGGTGGTCGTTGCGCCAGCGCCAGACGAGTTCGGCGACATCGGTGAGGACCTCGCCGAGGCGGTGCAGATCCAGGGTCTCGCTGTCGTCCGGGGCGGCGTACAGGCCGGTCCACACGGCCTCGACCTCGGCCGAGGGCTCGTAGCGCAGCGAGAGGTCGCGGTTCAGGACGGCGTCCGGGACCGGGAGCCCGCGGCGGGCGAGCAGGCGCAGCACCTCGTCGTAGAGGCTGGGCTCGTGCAGGGCCTTCTCCAGCTCCGCGTGGACGCGCGGGGCGCCCCGGTGCGGGACCAGCATGGAGGAGGACTTCTCGCCGAGCAGGAACTCCATCCGGCGGTACATCGCCGACTGGAAACCGGAACCTTCGCCGAGGGCGGACCGGTAGGCGTTGAACTGCCCCGGGGTGAGCTGGGCGAGCGGGCGCCAGGAGGCGTTGAGGGCCTCCAGTTCGCGGAGGGAACGTTTCAGCGCATCCATCGCGACCGGGATGCGGTCCTCGCGCAGGGCCTTCGCGGCGGTTTCCCACTCGTGGACGATGACCGTGAACCACAGCTCCATGACCTGGGTCGTGACCAGGAAGACCATCTCGCCCGGGTCGTCCGAGCGCAGGTGCTGGAGATGGGTGAGAACGTCCGCCTGGACGTAGTCCTCGTACGGGGTCGTGCCGTCGAAGTCGAGGTTCGGGGTGTCCGACCCGCCGACTCCGGAGGCATCAAGGGTGTTCGACATCGCTGTCTCCTCGACACGTGCTTCCGGGTAGCGGTCCGCCCCTTCCGTGAGGTGAGTGGAGCCCCGGTCCCCTGCTCGCATCATAGGACCCCGTCGCGCCGGCGCTCCAGCGGGGAGTGACACAGACCACACAATTTCGGTGCGTGTCACTCCCCGCCGTACGGCCTCAGGCGCTCAGCGTGTCCGCCGCCGTCGGGGACGAGTCGCGCAGGAAGGTCGAGCAGCGCTCGTACTCCTCCTTCTCGCCGATCTCCCCGGCCGCGCGGGCCAGGGCGTGCAGGGCGCGCAGGAAGCCGCGGTTCGGCTCGTGCTCCCACGGCACCGGGCCGTGGCCCTTCCATCCGGCGCGGCGCAGGGCGTCGAGGCCGCGGTGGTAGCCCGTACGGGCGTAGGCGTACGACTCGACCGTGCTGCCGGCGGCGAAGGCCTCGTCGGCGAGGATCGCCCAGGCGAGGGACGACGTGGGGTGCGCGGCCGCCACCTCGACGGCGGGGGTGCCGGCGGCGATGGCCTCGCGGCCGGGCTCGTCGGGCAGGTGGGTGGGGGCGGGGCCCCCGAGCAGGTTCTGGTGAATGGACATGCCCCCAGTCTGCCGGGCCGCTGCCGCCGGGCCGAGCGGTGGTGCGTCGCGATCCGGTACGCGGGGGTGGACGGCCCCCTTCGGGGGGAACCGGAGGGGCCCCGGCCGGCCGGGATCAGCCGACGGCGACCGGCTCTGCGGGCGCCGGGGCGGACGGGCCGGAGGGGCCGGAGGGGCCGGACGGGCCGGACGGGCCGGAGGGGGTCGAGCAGTCGCACCGGTGGGCCTCGTTCCCGCCGTGCAGCACCCTGGCGCCGCGACCCGGGGCGGTGTCGAGCCGGTCCGCCACGGCCGGGACCACCACGCTCGGCATCACGCTCGTGTACAGCGCCGAGACCTCCCGGTCCAGTTCGAGCCCGAGGGTCTGCGCCAGCACGTTGAGCCCGGCGAAGGCCCCGACCACCAGCCGCGACGGCCCCGACGGGTCCACGTGCGGGAGCAGTTCGCCGCGCGCCTTCGCCTCCACCATCAACGCGGTGTGCAGGTCGATCCACCCCTGGTACGGCGCCGCCCGGTCCAGTTCCCGGCCGTTCTGCTCCAGGGTGAGCCGGGCGCTGCCGCGCATCAGCACGTCGTGCAGGAGGCGGTGCGAGAAGACCATGCCGACGTCGACGAACTCCTGTGCCTTGAACTCCTGCGGGGTGACCGGCACGTGCATGCTGACCTGGGCATCGATCACGGCCTGCGCCAGGTCCTCCTTCGAGTCGAAGTGGAAGTAGAGCGCACCCTTGGTGACGTTGGCGAGCTTGACGATCTCCGTCAGCTTGGCCGCGCCGTACCCCCGGTTCTCGAACACCACGGCGGCGGCTTCCAGGATCGCCCGGCGGGTCCGAACCGCGCGGTCCTGCATCACCTGTGGTCGTTCGCCCCTCATCTGCATCCGTCCCCCTCCGCTCCCCCGGTCGGTCGGCCGTACGTGCCCCCGGCACCTACCGCCGTGTGCAGTTCACACCATCGTGGAGCCACCGTCCACCGGCGTCTTCACCCCTGCCGGCGGAAACGCCGAAGGGCCCGGCCTCCGTCGTGGGACGGGGGCCGGGCCCTTCGGTACGGCTCGCCGAAGGCGACTACTTCAGCTTCGTGCCGGTGGAGCGCAGGTCCGCGCACGCGAGCGCAACGCGCGAGGCCATGCCCGCCTCGGCGGCCTTGCCCCAGGTGCGGGGGTCGTACTTGGACTTCGTGCCGACCTCGCCGTCGACCTTCAGGACACCGGCGTAGTTGCTGAACATGTGGTCCACGACCGGGCGGGTGAAGGCGTACTGGGTGTCGGTGTCGAGGTTCATCTTCACGACGCCGTTCTCCAGCGCGGTGGCGATCTCCTCGGCCGTGGAGCCCGAGCCGCCGTGGAAGACGAAGTCGAACGGCGAGGCCTTGCCGTACTTCTCGGCGACACCGGCCTGGAGGTCCTTGAGGAGCTCGGGGCGCAGGACGACGTTGCCCGGCTTGTAGACGCCGTGGACGTTGCCGAAGGACGCGGCCAGCAGGTAGCGGCCCTTCTCGCCCAGGCCGAGGGCCTCGGCGGTACGGATCGCGTCGTCGACGGTGGTGTACAGCTCGTCGTTGATCTCGTGGCTGACGCCGTCCTCCTCGCCGCCGGTCGGGGTGATCTCGACCTCAAGGATGATCTTGGCGGCGACGGCCTTGGCGAGCAGCTCCTGGCCGATGGCCAGGTTGTCGGCCAGGGTCTCGGCGGAGCCGTCCCACATGTGCGACTGGAAGAGCGGGTTCAGGCCGCGGGCCACGCGCTCGGCGGAGATGTCGAGCAGCGGACGTACGTAACCGTCCAGCTTGTCCTTGGGGCAGTGGTCCGTGTGCAGGGCGACCGTGATGTCGTACTTGGCGGCCACGATGTGCGCGAACTCGGCCAGGGCGACCGCGCCGGTGACCATGTCCTTGTTGTGCTGGCCACCCAGGAACTCCGCACCACCGGTGGAGATCTGGATGATGCCGTCGCTCTCGGCCTCCGCGAAGCCGCGCAGGGCAGCGTGCAGGGTCTGGGAGGAGGTCACGTTGATGGCCGGGTAGGCGAACTTGCCTGCCTTCGCCCGGTCGAGCATCTCGTTGTAGACCTCGGGGGTTGCGATGGGCATCTGTCCGCTCCTTGGATGTGCGGGGAGTGTGCTTATTACGGGCCCTGACCTGGGGGCGACGTCATCGTCGCGCCTATCTTTCCAGACTCGGCGCGGGGGTCCAGACCGCCGGTCTCACGGGAAGGGCGAACGGCCCGGGACGTTTCACGTGAAACATCCCGGGCGCCCGGAAAAGGGCAGGTCAGGGCGCGCTGGGCCGCCCTAGGACAGGCCGAGGTCCTCAAGGAGGTATCCGGTGAGGTAGGGCAGGCCGGCCTCGGCGATCGCGTCGGCCGCACCACGGTCGACGATCGTGGCGACGGCGACGACCTCGCCGCCGGCCTCGCGGACCGCCTCGACGGCGGTCAGCGGGGAGCCGCCGGTGGTCGAGGTGTCCTCGACCACCAGGCAGCGCTTGCCCTTCACGTCGGTGCCCTCGATACGGCGCTGCATGCCGTGGGCCTTCTGCGCCTTGCGGACGACGAAGGCGTCCAGGCGCTGACCGCGCGCCGCGGAGGCGTGCAGCATCGACGTGGCGACCGGGTCGGCGCCCAGGGTCAGACCGCCGACGCAGTCGAATTCGAGCTCGGCGGTCAGGTCCAGCATGACCTGACCGACCAGCGGGGCCGCCTCGCCGTCGAGGGTGATCCGGCGGAGGTCGATGTAGTAGTCGGCCTCGCGGCCGGAGGAGAGGATCACCTTGCCGTGCACGACGGCCTTGTCCTTGATCTGCTGCAGAAGCGCATCGCGTACGTCACTCATGCGTCTGAGCTTAGAGGCGGCCCGGGCGAGACCTCGACGACAGGGCCCGGGCGCCTCCCGGGGGGTGTCCTGTCGATCAGGGCGGATCAGGGAGCGGTGCCTGGTGCGTGCGGTCGCAAGGCCGGGGAGGGAGCCGAAGCGGAGCGTCGGCGGCCGACGAGAACGCGGCGGGCGTGCGTGCCGGGTGACGCGAGCCCGGCCTGACCGGCACGACACCCCCTAACCGAGCCGCCGCCACGTCCAGGTCGTGGAGACCTCCAGCGGATCCACCGGGGTGACCAGGCGCGGGAGGGTGGTCAGGCCGTTCGGCGGGCCCGACTGCGGCTCCACGCAGACGGCCTCGGACTCCTCGTCGTAGATGACCACCCATTCGGCGCGGCTGGTGACCCGTACTTCGAGGGCCCCGGGCCAGGTGAGGGTGACGTCGACGCCGTGCGGCATGCCGAAGCAGTCGTCCCAGGGGCCGGGCTTGGGGTCGATGCGGTTGCCGGTGGGGAGGTGGTCGGCGCCGCGCTCTTCCTGCCACTCGGGGTCGAAGGCGACCTCCACGTCCGGGCCGCCGGCCCCGAGGTTGCGCAGGAACCAGGGGTGCCAGCCGGCCTGGGCCGGGAAGGAGTCCCCGTACGTCTCGACGCCCATGGTCAGGGTCAGCGAGTCCTCGGCGAGCGTGACGACCTGGGTCACCCGGCCGGGGTACGGCCACGGGTCGGTGAGGTCGTAGGTGAAGGCGGCCTCGGTGGTGGTGGCTCCGGCCGGGCGCCAGGGCGCGTCGCGGGCAAGGCCGTGGAGCGCGTGCGGCGGGTGGTTGAGCGGCATCTGGTGGACGGTCGCGCCGTCGCGGAACTGCCCGTTCGCGATCCGGCCGCACCAGGGCACCATCGGGAAGGCCCCGAACCTCGGCCCTTGGCGCAGCAGCTCCGTCCCGTCGATGCGCAGGCTGCTGATCCGGCAGCCGTTCACCTGGTCGACCGTCACCTCGGCGCCGCCGGCGCTCAGTTGCGTACTCATGCGGTCGACCCTAATGCGGCCGGGCCCGCAGGTCAGCGACGGCGGCGCAGGGCCCGGCCGATGACGACGGCGGAGGCCAGTGCGAGGGCGGCGGCCGGGGCGATCCAGCGCAGGCTGTCACCGGCGGTGGCGGAGGCGGGCGCGGGGACCGGGGCGTACCGGCCGCGCGGCGGCGCGTGGTCGACCTCCTCCGCACTGCGGCCGATCATGGTGCGGCGGGCGTGGGCGGCTTCGGCCGGGGGCCGGGGGGCTCCGTCGGTGCTCTCGAAGCGGCCGGCGAGGAAGGGATCCAGGGACGGCTGCGGCACGTCGGTCTCGAACAGCGATGCGGTGACCTCGGTGGCGTCGTCCTGTTCGCCCGCAGCCTCCTCGGCCTCGGCCACCGGGTCGCGCAAGGCCTCACCGGCCACCTCGTCGCCGGTCACCTCGTCCTCGGGCGCGGACCCGATGGTCAGCTGTCCGGCGGCCCGGTCCAGCAGCCGCGCCACGGCGGTGGCCGCGGCCTCGGGCGGGAAGCCGGCGGCGCGCCCGTCGGCGCTGGCCCCGGCGGTGAAGTCCAGCCGGGTCCCGTCCGGGGCCGGTGTCAGCCGCAGTTCGACGGCGAACTTCACGGTGCCGCTGCCGCGGACCTCGGTGCCCTCACCGTCGAAGGTGAAGTGGCCGGGGTCCCGCTCGGTGACGGTCAGGGCCCCCCGGTAGGTCACGGTGCTGCCTCCGACCCGGACCTTGAGCCGGCCCGAGACCGGCCCGGCCTCGGTGTCGGCATCCTGCTGGAGTCCCGGCACGCACCGGGCCACCCTGGCGGGGTCGCGCAGCACGGCGCGGAGATCGTCGGCCGGTACCGGGACGAACACCTGATGCTCCATGCGGTCGAGCCTACCGACGAGACCGCACCGGGTCACGAATACCGCGGGTGCGGCAGGGTCGACGGCGGAAGTCCCGGCACCCGGGTGCGTTCCGCGTCGCGTGCGGCGTCCTGCAGGGAGCGGGTCGACAGGGAGCGCAGCGCGGGCGTGTCGCGGTCCACGCGCAGGGGCGGGTCCTGGTCCCGGGCGGCCAGGACGAAGCCCCAGTCCTGCGGCGGTGCGTCGGTCACTCCGAGGGGGCTGCGGTCGGGTCCCGCGGCGAAGCCCGTGAGGCGGCCGCCCGCGCTGTAGGGGGCGGTGCGCAGTCCGGCCGCGCGGAGGGTGGAGTCGACGGTCCAGTACGTACGCGGGCGCGTGGCCAGCGGTCCGGCGTGCACGGCGATCCGGCCCCCGGGGCGCAGGGCCCGCGCGGCCAGCCCGTAGAACTCCTGCGAGTACAGCTTGGTGCTGGAGGTGATGCCCGGGTCGGGGAGGTCGGAGACGATGACGTCGAAGCGGTCCGCGGCGGCCGACCCCCGCAGCCAGCGGAAGGCGTCCTGTGTGACGACGGCCAGCCGAGGGTCCTCGTACACCCGGGCGTTGAGCGCGGAGAGCATCGGATCGGTGCGGGCCAGACGGACCACGCCGGGGTCGAGCTCGACGACGGTGACGGAGGAGACGTCCCGATAGCGGAGCACCTCGCGGGCGGCGAGCCCGTCGCCACCGCCGAGGACCAGGACGCGGGCGTGCGGGCCGGTCATCGCGGGGTGCACCAGGGCCTCGTGGTAGCGGTACTCGTCGTAGCCGCTGACCCGCAGCCGTCCGTCGAGGTAGAGGTCGAGGGAGCGCGGGGAGCCGGTGGGGGGCCCGGTGAGCACCAGCTCCTGCACCCCGGTCCGGACGGCGACCCGTACCTCCCCGCCGTAGACGGCGCGCCGGGCGGTCCGTTCGAAGTCGTCGGCGAGGACGGTCGCGGAGGCCAGCACGGCCAGCACGGCCACGTTCGCGGCGATCAGCAGCCAGCGGCAGCGTCTGCTCAGGTCCCGGCGGAACAGCCACAGGACCAGTCCGCCGCCGACGATCACGTTGACGGTGCCGGTGAGCATGGCGCCGGTGAGCTGGCCGAGCATCGGGAGCAGCAGGAACGGGAAGGCGAGGCCGCCGACGAGGGCGCCCACGTAGTCGGCGGCGAACAGGTCGGCGACGGCCCCGCCCGCGTCCTGTCTGCGGATGCGCTGGATGAGGACCATCAGCAGCGGGATCTCGGCGCCGATGAGCACCCCGATGGCGAAGGAGAAGGCGACGAGCGCCGGGCGGGACTCCCCCAGCCAGGCGAAACTCGCGTACAGCGCTATGGCCGAGAGCCCGCCGAGGAGGGCGAGCCCGGCCTCGATGGCGCCGAAGCCGAAGGCGGGCCGGTGGCGGAAGCGCTTGGCGAGCAGGGAGCCGACGCCCATGGCGAAGACCATGACGGACAGCACGACCGACGCCTGGGTGACGGAGTCGCCGATGAGGTAGGTGCCGAGCGCGAGCAGCTCCAGCTCGTACACGAGCCCGCAGGCGGCGCAGATGAACACGGTGGCCAGGACGAGGAGCCGGCCGGTCCGGGGCCGTACGGGCAGGGCGGCCGGGACGGTCGCGACGCCCCGCGGCTCCGGAGCCGGGAGCACCCGGCGCGGGACGGAACGGTCGATCATGAAGCGAACCGTACGTCACCGCTCACCTGCATCCGGTCACCCACATGGGTGCAAGTGGCTTACTGGTCCCGCCAGTTGGCGTAACCGTGCGGGGAAAACAGCGCCCCGGCGCCTACAGCAGCGCGGGCGATTCCAGGGCCGCCGTCGCGGGAGCCCCCATCCGTACGCCCACCCGTGTCCGGGTGGCCACCAGCTGGCCCTCCTGCGGGTACGCGTGCCAGGTCCGCCAGCGCACCTGGCCCTCGTAGCGCTGCGCGAGCATCGCGGTGAAGGCGTGCGGACTGCCCGGGAACGTGCCCGCTAGTCCGTTCGGGTGGTCCGCCACCAGTGCGAGCAGCTCCTGGGCCCGTCCGGCGAAGGATCCGCGGGAGAGGGTCTCGACCCGCGCGGCGAACTCGTACTCCCAGTCGCCCACGCGCTTGGCCACGCCGAGCGGCAGCGGCGTACTGCTGCCGGGCATACAGGCGACCGTCTCCGAGCAGAGCACCTCCCCCTCCTCCAGGAGCACCTGATGGGAAGCCCCGAGCAGGCGCAACTCCACCTTCGCCCCCGCAAGTTCGAGGTTCAGTACGGCCAGGGCGGGCAGCCGGTCCCGACCCAGGGCCCAGGCGAGATCGGCGGCACGCGTGTCGGTGTATGAGGTCTGGAGGGTCGTGAGCATGAGTCGGCTCCGCAAACGCGCGAGGGAGATGGGCCGGGGCCCGCCAGCGGTAGCAAGCACGGGTGGGGGAAAACCGGCACGGGTCCACAGGAAGTCCAGGGAGGTCCGAGGACTGGTCTACTCAACCGAGGGAATCATGAAAGGCACGGCACTCACAGCGCTTTTACCCAACTTGACGGGGTTTACATCCCCCCGGGGGCTTCGCAGTTCACGTGTTCAACAAGTTGCGTCCCGCGCGTCGTCATGCATCGGCGACAAGAGGGCGCCCGACGGCAATCGGACCGTCGAACGCCCTCGTCAAACACGGTGCCGGGCGGTGCCCGCCGCATGTGTCAGCCGCCCGTGCCAGCTGCCCCGTGCCGGCCGGCCCATGCCGGCCGGCCCGTGTCAGCTGGAACCGCACCCGCCGCCACCGCACGAGGAGGACGACCCCCCGCACGACGAGGAGGAGCCGCACCCCGAAGAGGAGGAGCCGCAGCCCGAGCCCGAAGAGGAGCCGCCGTCCACCCACCAACTGCTGCGGCGGCTACGGCTACGGCTACGGGACGCGGCCCGTCCCGTGGACGACCGGACCAGCTTGGTCACGAAGAAGGCCGCAAAGAAGAGCAAGATCACTACGAAGACGAACCCCATGTCCGCCACCTCTCTCACACCCCGGTCTTCCCGGGGGAGCAGGATCCCCGCGTCCCGCGTGAGGGGGGAATGCCCGCAGGCCGCGCGGCCCAAAGCACACTTGAGGAAGTCCAGAGGTTCCCCGCAGGATGGCGCCCATGAGCGCACCCGTGAGCAGCGACCGCCCCTTCCTGAACCGCCGCCTGGCGGCCTTCGGCACGACGATCTTCGCGGAGATGTCGGCGCTGGCCACCCGCACCGGATCGATCAACCTCGGCCAGGGCTTCCCCGACACCGACGGCCCGGCCGAGATCGCCGAGGCGGCCTCCCGCGCGGTCCTCACGGGACTCGGCAACCAGTACCCGCCGGGGCCCGGCGTCCCCGAGCTGCGCACCGCCATCGCCGCGCACCAGCAGCGCTTCTACGGCTTCGGCTACGACCCCGACACCGAGGTCCTCGTCACGGCGGGCGCCACGGAGGCCATCGCCGCCGCCCTCCTCGCCCTCCTGGAACCGGGTGACGAGGTCATCGCCCTGGAGCCGTACTACGACTCGTACGCGGCCTGCATCGCCATGGCCGGCGCGGTACGCGTCCCCGTCACCCTGCGCCCGCACGCCGGGGCCTTCGCCCTCGACCTCGACGAACTGCGCGCCGCCGTCACCCCGCGCACCCGTCTGCTGCTCCTGAACACCCCGCACAATCCGACGGGCACCGTCCTGACGCCGGCCGAGCTCACGGCGATCGCCGAGCTGGCGGTCGAGCGCGACCTGCTCGTCGTCACGGACGAGGTGTACGAGCACCTGGTCTTCGAGGGCGCCCACACCCCCCTGGCGGGCCTGCCGGGCATGCGCGAGCGCACGGTCACCATCTCCTCGGCCGGCAAGACGTTCTCGTTCACCGGCTGGAAGGTCGGCTGGCTGACGGCTCCCCCGGCGCTGGTCTCGGCGGTCCGCTCGGCGAAGCAGTTCCTCACGTACGTCTCCTCTGGCCCCTTCCAGTACGCGATCGCGCAGGCCCTGGCCCTGCCCGACACCTACTACGAGGGCTTCCGCGCCGACCTGGCCGCCAAGCGCGACATCCTCGCGGACGGCCTCGCGGCGGCCGGCTTCGAGGTCTTCCGCCCGCAGGGCACGTACTTCATCACCACGGACATCACCCCCCTCGGCGAGAAGGACGGCCTCGCCTTCTGCCGCGCCCTCCCGGAGCGCTGCGGCGTGGTCGCCATCCCGAACCAGGTCTTCTACGACGACAAGTCGGCCGGTGCCACCCAGGTCCGCTGGGCCTTCTGCAAGCGCGAGGACGTCCTGCGGGAGGCCGCCGAGCGGCTGCGGCGGCTGTAGCTCCGGGCGCGGGGACCCCTGGGCGACGACTTTCGGACCGGGTGTTCCGGAACCGGCCATCGGGCGTCCTTGCGGGGTTGTGGGGCCGGTGTGAAGCTGTGCGTCGTGCAAGTGCCCGAAGCCCTCGCCCCCGGGTGAGCGGACCCAACCGCGAGCTGGAGAGTCGGGATTCATGGCAACGGGCAGAGCCGGCGCGTCCGCGTCGGCGCTGGAGATGCGCGCGGTCCGGGCCGTGCGGTCGGCGGCGCCGGCCACCGTGATCGCGCTCGGGGTGTTCGCCGCCGTCCGCGGGGGCGGGGTGCTGGTGCTCAGCCTCGGGGCCTGGTGGGCCGGGCGGGATCCGTTCAAGGTCCTCGGGCGGTCCTGGGACTCGGACTGGTACCTGCGGATCGCCGCCCACGGCTACGGGCGGACCCTGATGTGGCCCGAGGCCGCCACCGGGACCGGGCCCGTGCAGAGCGACTCCGCCTTCTTCCCGCTCTACCCCACGCTCATACGGCTCGTCTCCGGGATACTGCCCGGCGGGACGGCCCCCGCCGCCCTCCTCGTCGCCTGGGTCTCCGCCGCCGTGGCCGCCCTCGGGATCTACCGGGTCGGGGAGCGCGTGACAGGCCCGCGTGCCGGGCTGCTGCTCGTGGGACTGTGGGCGGCGCTGCCGCACGCGGTGGTCCTGACCCTCGCCTACACCGAGGCCCTGCTCACCGCCTGCGCCGCCTGGGCGCTGTACGCCCTGCTGCGCGACCGCTGGCGCTGGGCCGCCGGCCTCGCCGTACTGGCCGGGCTGACCCGGCCCACCGGGCTGGCCGTCGCGGCCGCCGTCTCGGCCATGGCCCTCCACGCCGTCGTCGTACGAAGATCCCGGGCGCCCGAGGTGTGGCTGGCCGCTCTGGTGGCACCGGCGGGCTGGGCGGCGTACGTCCTGGCCGTCGGGGTGAAGGTGGACGACCCCTTCGGCGGCTACTTCGCCGTCCAGGCGGCCTGGGGCTCCCGCTTCGACTTCGGCATCGGGGCGCTGCGCTCCGCGGAGCGGGTGCTGACCGGCGGGCACGTACCGCTCGCCACCACCGTGACGGTGGTCCTGCTGGCCATGGCCGGGCTGCTGGCCGTCCTGCTGCTGCTGGACCGGGCCCCGCTGCCGCTGCTCGTCTACACCGCCGTGCTCTTGGCCATGGCCTTCGGCGGCGCCGGCTTCTTCGAGTCCAAGCCCCGCTTCCTGCTGCCGGCCTTCCCGCTGCTCCTGCCGATGGCCGCCGTCATGGCGAAAGCCCGGCCCCGCACCGCGGTCATGGTGACCGCGGTGGTGGCCGGGCTCGGTTACGGCTACGGGCTGTACCTGCTGCTGATCGCCCGCGTGCCGCTGTAACGGCTAGTTGCTGGCGTCGCCGTTGCTGTCGTCGTCGCCGTCGGTGGAGTCGATGTCCTGCTCCAGGCCGAGCTGCTCGACGAGCCACTTGTCGAACTCGATGGACGCGCGGACCCAGCTGACCGTGGAGGACACGAAGTGCTCCAGGTTGACGCCGGTGCCGATCAGCATCTGCGCCTCACCGATCAGGCGGACCGAGCCGTCGTCGTGGGTGTGGCTGTAGACCTTCGGCCACAGGGTGCGGCGGTTCCAGTCGTCGATCGACTCGAGAAGCTGGGGCTTCTCGTCGATCTTGTGCGGACGGTCGTAGAAGGTCCGCACCGAGAAAACCTGCTGCTCGTCCTCGCCGCGGAACATGAAGTACGTGCGGAACTCCTCCCACGGCGCCGCGAGGTCACCCTCGTCGTCGACGACGTACTTGAGCTCCATCTGCTCCAGCAGCTGCTTGACCAGATCCTGGTCGGGGACGACGGGGCCCGCCGGTCCTGTGGCCTGCGGATCGGGCTGCTGCCCTCCGAAGTTCGGAATCGAGGCCGGGTCGATGCTCACCGTGTACTTCCCTTCGTGCGGATACCTGCATCCTCCCCCATGTCGCCCACCCTGTGTCCAGCCCCGCACGCCCGATCCGCTCCGGGCGGAAACGCGTCCCGCCCGGAGCCGGTCCGGAGCCCGCACGGAGCCCGTCCGCGGGCGGGCCGCAGACCGCTCCGGGCCGCCTTCCGAGCAGCTCAGAGCAGCTCAGAGCACCTTGCCGACCAGCAGGTCCTCGCCCGCCACGTCGACCCGGACGGTGTCGCCGTCCCGGACCTCGCCGGAGAGGATCTCCTTCGCCAGGCGGTCGCCGATCGCCGTCTGGATCAGGCGGCGCAGCGGCCGTGCACCGTACGCCGGGTCGTTGCCCTTGTCCGCCAGCCAGGCCAGCGCCTCGGGGGTGACGTCCAGGGTCAGGCGCCGGTCGGCCAGGCGCTTGGCCAGGCGGCCGATCTGGAGTTCGGCGATGTGCGCCAGCTCGTCCTCGGTGAGGGCGGAGAAGACGACGAGGTCGTCCAGCCGGTTGAGGAACTCCGGCTTGAAGGAGGCGCGCACCACGTCCAGCACCCGGGCCTTCTTGTCCTCCGCCGAGATGGCCGGGTCCACCAGGAACTGGCTGCCCAGGTTCGAGGTCAGCACCAGGATGGCGTTACGGAAGTCCACCGTCCGCCCCTGGCCGTCCGTGAGGCGGCCGTCGTCCAGGACCTGGAGCAGGACGTCGAAGACCTCGGGATGGGCCTTCTCCACCTCGTCCAGGAGCACCACGCTGTACGGGCGGCGGCGCACGGCCTCGGTCAGCTGGCCGCCCTCCTCGTAGCCGACGTAGCCGGGCGGGGCGCCGACGAGGCGGGCCACGCTGTGCTTCTCGCCGTACTCCGACATGTCGATGCGGACCATGGCCCGCTCGTCGTCGAAGAGGAAGTCGGCGAGGGCCTTGGCCAGCTCCGTCTTGCCCACGCCCGTCGGGCCGAGGAAGAGGAAGGAGCCGGTCGGGCGGTCCGGGTCGGCGATGCCGGCCCGGGTGCGGCGCACGGCGTCCGAGACGGCCCGTACGGCCTCGCCCTGGCCGATCAGGCGGCGGCCCAGCTCGTCCTCCATGCGGAGCAGCTTCTGGGTCTCGCCCTCCAGCAGGCGGCCCGCCGGGATGCCGGTCCAGGCGCCCACCACGTCGGCGATGTCGTCGGGGCCGACCTCGTCCTTGACCATCGTCCCCTTGGACGCCTCGGCCTCGGCCTCCGTGGCCTCCGCCAGCTCGCGCTCCAGGGTCGGGATCTCCCCGTAGAGCAGCTTGGAGGCGGTGTCGAAGTCGCCGTCGCGCTGGGCGCGCTCGGCCTGGCCGTGCAGGTCGTCCACGCGCTCCTTGAGCTCGCCGACCCGGTTGAGGGACTGCTTCTCCTTCTCCCAGCGGGCGGTCAGGCCGCGCAGCTCCTCCTCCCGGTCCGCGAGGTCCTTGCGGATCTTCTCCAGGCGCTCGATGGAGGCCGGGTCGGACTCGTTCTTCAGCGCCAGCTCCTCCATCCGCAGGCGGTCCACGGAGCGCTGGAGCTCGTCGATCTCCAGCGGCGAGGAGTCGATCTCCATGCGCAGCCGGGACGCGGCCTCGTCGACGAGGTCGATGGCCTTGTCGGGGAGGAAGCGGGAGGTGATGTACCGGTCGGAGAGGGTGGCTGCGGCCACCAGCGCGCTGTCGTTGATGACGACCTTGTGGTGGGCCTCGTAGCGGCCCTTGAGCCCGCGCAGAATCGCGATGGTGTCCTCGACGGACGGCTCGGCGACCAGCACCTGCTGGAAGCGCCGCTCCAGCGCCGGGTCCTTCTCGATGCGCTCGCGGTACTCGTCGAGGGTGGTCGCGCCGACCATGCGCAGCTCGCCGCGGGCCAGCATGGGTTTGAGCATGTTGCCCGCGTCCATGGCGGAGTCGCCGCCGGCGCCCGCTCCGACGACCGTGTGCAGCTCGTCGATGAAGGTGATGATCTGACCGTCGCTCGACTTGATCTCGGCGAGGACGGTCTTCAGCCGCTCCTCGAACTCGCCGCGGTACTTGGCGCCGGCGACCATGGCGCCGAGGTCCAGGGCGACGAGCCGCTTGTTCTTCAGGGACTCCGGGACGTCGCCCTTGACGATGCGCTGGGCCAGGCCCTCGACGACGGCGGTCTTGCCGACGCCGGGTTCTCCGATGAGCACGGGGTTGTTCTTCGTACGGCGCGAGAGCACCTGCACGACGCGCCGGATCTCCTGGTCACGGCCGATGACCGGGTCGAGCTTGCCCTCACGCGCGGCTGCCGTGAAGTCGGTGCCGAACTTCTCCAGGGCCTTGTACTGGCCCTCGGGATCGGGGGTGGTCACCCGCCGTCCTCCTCGTGCGTTCTCGAAGGCGTCGAGCAGCTTCTTCGCCGTCGCGCCCTGGGTGGAAAGGACCTCGCCGGCCGCGCCGCCCTTGGCGGCGAGGGCGATGAGGAGGTGTTCGGTGGAGAGGTAGTCGTCGCCGAGCCTGCCGGCCTGCGCGTCGGCCTCGGCGAGTACGGCGAGCAGGTCGCGGGTGGGCTGCGGGGGCGCGACCGTGGAGCCGGTGACGCTGGGCAGGGCGGCGAGCAGCCGCTCGGCGCCGGCCCGTACGGCGGCCTGGTCGGCGTCGGTGGCGACCAGCAGGTCGATGACGTTCTCGTTGTCCTCGCCGGCGAGCAGGGCCAGCAGCAGGTGCGCGGGGGTCAGATCGGCGTGGCCGTCCTTGACGGCCCTGCTGGTTGCCGCGTTCAGCGCGTCCCGGCTCTTGTTGGTCAGCTCGGCGTCCACTGCGTCTTCTCCTCTCCGAGGGGTAACAACACTGACAGAGTCAGCGTATGCAAAGTTGAGTCTATTCCACTCAAGGCAGCTGGGAACACCGTCGGACCGTACTCTTCGGCCCATGTCCCATGACGTACTCAACCCGACGCCCGAGTACCTCGCCTTCTGGCGGGAGCGGCACGTCTGCACCCTGACCACCCCGCGCCCCGACGGGACCCCGCACGTGGTGCCGGTCGGCGTGACGTACGACCCGGAGGCCGGCCTGGCCCGGGTGATCAGCAACCGGCACAGCAAGAAGGTGCGCAACATCCTGGCGGCGCAGGCCGCCCGCCCGGGAGGGCCGCAGCCGGAGGGGCCGCAGCCGGAGGGCGTGCGGGTCGCGGTCTGCCAGATGGAAGGGCGCCGCTGGGCCACCCTGGAGGGCCGCGCGGTGATCCGCACGGACGAGGCGTCGGTCGCCGACGCGGTGGCGCGCTACGCGGAGCGCTACGGGCGCACGCCGTCGCCCAATCCCGACCGGGTCGTCATGGAGATCACCCTGGACCGGGCCATGGGGCGCGCCTGAGACGTTGAGTCTTCATCTTGTCCGGTTCAGGCACTGGACGCGGACATCACAACGGCGCCATCGTGGTCAGGTCCACGATGGCGCCGTTGTGTGGGGGTAGCGCCTGAGCGATCTGGAACGACGGGGGAATCGCTTCAGGCACTGCGGGGGGTGGCGGTGGTGATATCGGGTTCGAAGAGCTGGTGGTCCCGCTGATCGAGATTGACGAAGACCATTCCGTAGCGCACCTCGCAGCGGACGGGCTGCGGCGCGCCCCGCGGGCGGCGCAGGCACCGGTAGGCACGTACGTCCTCGTCCTCCTCGCGCACGACGACGATCGGTTGACCGAACAGGGTGACCATCAACGAGTCGCCGGGGTGGGGGATGGCCGTGGCGAGATCGATGAACTGCCAGCCCGAGCGGTAGGCGGAGGCCATCTCGCGGCGGAAGCCGCGGTCGTCGGGGGTCACGCCGACACCGTCACAGGGGTCTCGGTCCAGCCCGTATCGTCCTTACCCCCACCGGACAGGCGGCCGCTGGTCCAGCCGGTGTCCGCGTACTTACCCACGGGTGCCGTGGTCCAGCCGGTGTCGTCCGTGCTCGTCAGGCTCGTGCCCTGACCGTCCCTAGCGCTCCCCGCGTCACTTTCGACGGCGCTGACTGCCCCAAAAACCGCAACGGCGGAGAAAACTATGGCAAGCACCGAGCGAAGCATTCTCTTGTACATGGTCGGCTTCGTCCTCACTTGATGGAATCCTCTCCCCCGCGTGACAGACGATGGCTCATTCAGGCACGTCAATGCCACAGGGACGATGCATCATGTTCTTGCATGTTCAGGACCCTGGGGGGTGGAGATTTGACGCGGATCGACACAAAAGCGACACATCCCCACCCCGTCACGTCCATGTGCGCCGAGGGGACGCGGCTCTACGCGACCGCACTGAGCACCGGCCGTATCGCCCGGGGCGAGATCCAGAACGCCCCCTGCCTGCTTGAATTCGCTCTTCTGCAGCCCGACCCGGATGACGCGAACCAACTGCGTCCGGTTCCCCCGTCCGTCGCATTGGCTCAACGGCTTCATCCGATTGAACGCGAGATCCAGGACCGCCGACGCAGCGCTGTAGATCTCACCGACACTTTCGAGCCTTTCCTGGCCATCAGCGCACAGAGCCCGGCCAATACCCATGCCATCACGGTGCTGGAGGGTTTCGAGCAAATCAACGCCGCGCTGAACCTCGCGACGGCCGAATGTCATACCGAGGTGCTGACGGTCCAGCCGGGCGGGGCGCGGCCGTCCCTGGCCCTCACCCAGGCCCTGGAGCGCGACCAGCCGCTGATCGACCGCGGGGTCAGCATACGGACCCTGTACCAGCACACCGCACGGCACAGCCAGGGCACGCTCGCCTACGTCGAGCGCATATCGACGGGCAAGGTGGAGATCCGCACGCTCGAAGAGCTGATCGAACGCCTGATCATCTTCGACCGCACGGTCGCCTTCATCCCGGTGAGCGACGACCGCCGGGTCGCCCTGGAACTGCGCCACCCGGGCCTGGTCGACTACCTCATCAAGGTGTTCGAGCAGCTCTGGCACCGCGCCGTGCCCCTCCAGGAGGAAGTGACGTACCGCAGCACCCCCGGCGGGATCTCCGGCGTGCAGCGGACCATCGCGCAGCTCCTGATCGAGGGACACGTCGACGAGGCCATCGCGCGCCGCCTGGGCATGAACGTCCGCACCTGCCGGGCGCACATCGCCAAGCTGGCCACCACCCTCGGCAGCGGCAGCCGTGCGCAGCTCGGCTACCTCATCGCCCGGTCCGGCATCCTGGGCCGGCCCGGTGGCCCCGAACAGGACTGCGACGGGCATCCGGAGCACGAGGACCACGAGCCGGACGAGGAAGGGCTCTGACAGCCCTCAGGCCCCGCCCTGGAGGGGCGGGGCCTGAGGGTGTGCGGGCAAGGGGCCCGGGTACGGGACCCGGGGCCGGGCTGCGCAGGCCCCGGTCAGTCCAGCGGCCGCTTGGGGCTGGGCCGCCAGACCACGAGGGCACTGCCCGGCTGCGGAGGCTGGTACGGGACCAGGTCGCGCCGGTACGAGGCGTGCACCTGGGCCTCGCGGGCCTGCAGCGTGGCCGCCGCGCCGTCCACGGCCGCGGAGAGCTCGGCGACGCGCTGCTGGAGCGCGGCGACCTGGTTCTCCAGTTCGATGATCCGCTTGATGCCCGCCAGATTGATGCCCTCGTCCTGCGACAACGCCTGCACCGTACGGAGCAGTTCGATGTCACGGGCCGAGTAGCGCCGGCCGCGGCCGGCCGTACGGTCCGGGGAGACCAGGCCGAGACGGTCGTACTGGCGGAGGGTCTGCGGATGCAGACCCGAGAGCTGGGCGGCCACCGAGATCACGTAGACCGGGGTCTCGTCGGTGAGTTGGTAGGCACCGTTTCCCAGACGGGACTGTCGTCGGCGGCCGTCCATGTCATGCTCCCTTCGCGGACTCGAACAGCGCGGAGCGCGGGTCCTGCGACTCCGTCGCCTCGCGGTACATCTCCAGGGCCTCACGGGCCTTGTCCGACAGCTCGGTCGGGACCGCGACCTCCACCGTGACCAGCAGGTCGCCGCGGGTGCCGTCCTTGCGGACCGCTCCCTTGCCGCGGGCCCGCATGGTGCGCCCGTTGGGAGTGCCCGGCGGCAGCTTCAGCGTCACCGAGGGGCCGTTCAGCGTCGGGACCTTGATGTCGGCTCCCAGTGCCGCCTCCGCGAACGTCACGGGCACGGTCACCGTCAGGTTGTCGTCCTTGCGGCCGAAGACCGGGTGGGAGTCCACGTGCACGACCACGTAGAGGTCACCGCCGGGACCGCCGCGCTCGCCGGGCGCTCCCTTGCCGCGCAGCCGGATCCGCTGGCCGTCGGAGACGCCCGCCGGGATCCTGACCTGCATGGTGCGGGAGCTGCGGGCGCGCCCGCTGCCCTTGCAGACCTCGCAGGGCGTCTCCGCGATCAGGCCGCGGCCCTTGCAGTCCGCGCAGGGGTCGGTCAGCGAGAAGCCGCCGCCGCTGCCCCGCGAGACCTGGCCGGTGCCGACGCAGGTCGGGCACACCCTGGGGGTGCCGTTCTTGTCGCCGGTGCCCGAACAGGCCTTGCAGGGGGCCTGGGAGGACATCCGGAGCGGGACCGTGGCCCCGTCCACCGCCTCCGTGAAGGAGAGGGTGACCTCCGACTCGATGTCCTGGCCGCGGCGCGGCTGGGTACGGGTACCCGTACCGGGGCCGGCGCCGCGGTTGAAGAGGCCGCCGAAGACGTCGCCCAGGCCGCCGCCGAAGCCGCCGGCCTGGCCGGCGCCCTGCTGCTGACCCCCGAAGAGGTCGCCGAGGTCGAAGTTGAACGAGCCCCCGCCCGGCCCGGGGCGGAAGCCACCGTTGCCGAACAGGGCACGCGCCTCGTCGTACTCCTTGCGCTTCTTGGCGTCGCCGAGGATGTCGTTCGCCTCGGAGATCTCCTTGAAGCGCTCCTCGGCGGAGGCGTCGCCCTTGTTGGCGTCCGGGTGGAACTCGCGTGCGAGCTTCCGGTACGCCTTCTTGATCTCGGCCTCGGTGGCGTCCTTCGGGACACCGAGGACCTTGTAGTAGTCCTTCTCGACGAAGTCCTTCGTGTTCATCCTCGGTGTCCCTCCTCCCGTGCTCCTACGTGTGGTGCATCAGCCCTTGTCGGGGGCATCCGTGTCCAAGCCCTCCGGCGCTTCGCCTTCCGCGACCGCCGAGTCGGACCCTGCGGACTTGGGGGCCGCGCCCGGCTGGGGCTCGGCCACCGCGACCCGTGCGGGACGGATCGTACGCTCGCCGATCCGGTAACCCGGCTGCAGGATCGCCACGCAGGTGTCCTCCGTGATGTCCGGCGCGTACGAGTGCATCAGGGCCTCGTGGATCGTCGGGTCGAAGGGCTCGCCCTCCTTGCCGAACTGCTGCAGGCCCATCTTGGCGGCGACCGTCTCCAGCGATTCGGCCACCGACTTGAAGCCGCCGACCAGCTCGCCATGTTCCCGCGCCCGGCCGATGTCGTCCAGGGTCGGGAGCAGTTCCGTCAGGAGGGACGCGACCGCGATCTCCTTGACGGTGATCCGGTCCCGCTCCACCCGGCGGCGGTAGTTCTGGTACTCCGCCTGGAGCCGCTGAAGGTCCGCGGTGCGCTCGGAGAGCGCGGTACGGGCCTGGTCCAGCTGCGCCAGCAGCGCCACGTCCTGGCTTGCGTCCCCGGCCGGGGCCGCCGCCGCCTCCTCCGAGGCGGAGTCGGCGGCCTGCGGCTCGGCGTCGTTCTGACCGGCGTCGGGGACTTCGGGCTTCTCGTCGAAACCCGGGGTCTCCTCCGACATCAGGCAGCGCCGCCCTTCGGCTTCTCGTCGTCGACGATCTCGGCGTCGACGACGTCGTCGTCGGCCTTGGCCTGGCCCGCGTCACCGGCGGCGCCGGCCGCACCCTGGGCGGCCTGGGCGTCGGCGTAGATCGCCTGGCCGAGCTTCTGGCTGACCGCGGCGAGCTTCTCCGTCGCCGTGCGGATCTCGGCCGTGTCCTCGCCCTTGAGCGTCTCCTTCAGCTCGGAGACGGCCGCCTCGACCTCGGTCTTGACGTCGGCCGGGACCTTGTCCTCGTTGTCCTTGACGAACTTCTCCGTCTGGTAGACGAGCTGCTCGCCCTGGTTGCGGGACTCGGCCGCCTCCTTGCGGCGCAGGTCCTCGTCCGCGTACTGCTCCGCCTCCTGGCGCATGCGGTCGACCTCGTCCTTGCCGAGCGAAGAGCCGCCGGTGACGGTCATCTTCTGCTCCTTGCCCGTGCCGAGGTCCTTGGCCGTGACGTGCATGATGCCGTTCGCGTCGATGTCGAAGGAGACCTCGATCTGCGGAACGCCACGCGGGGCCGGGGGCAGGCCCGTCAGCTCGAACATGCCGAGCTTCTTGTTGTACGCCGCGATCTCGCGCTCGCCCTGGTAGACCTGGATCTGCACGGACGGCTGGTTGTCCTCGGCCGTCGTGAAGATCTCGGAGCGCTTCGTCGGGATCGTGGTGTTGCGCTCGATCAGCTTGGTCATGATGCCGCCCTTGGTCTCGATACCGAGGGACAGCGGGGTCACGTCGAGGAGCAGGACGTCCTTGACCTCACCCTTGAGCACACCGGCCTGGAGGGTGGCGCCGATGGCGACGACCTCGTCCGGGTTGACGCCCTTGTTGGCGTCCTGACCACCGGTGAGCTCCTTGACGAGCTCGGCGACGGCCGGCATGCGGGTGGAGCCGCCGACCAGGACCACGTGGTCGATCTCGGACAGCTGGATGCCGGCGTCCTTGATGACGTTGTGGAACGGGGTCTTGCAGCGGTCCAGGAGGTCCGAGGTGAGCTGCTGGAACTGGGCGCGCGTGAGCTTCTCGTCCAGGTGCAGCGGGCCCTCGGCGGAAGCCGTGATGTAGGGCAGGTTGATCGTGGTCTCCGTGGAGGAGGACAGCTCGATCTTCGCCTTCTCGGCGGCCTCGCGCAGACGCTGGAGCGCCATCTTGTCCTTGGCCAGGTCCACGCCGTGGCCGTTCTGGAACTGCTTCACGAGGTAGTCGACGACGCGCTGGTCCCAGTCGTCGCCACCGAGGTGGTTGTCACCGTTGGTGGCCTTGACCTCGACGACACCGTCGCCGATCTCCAGGAGCGACACGTCGAAGGTGCCGCCACCGAGGTCGAAGACGAGAATGGTCTGGTCGTCCTTGTCGAGGCCGTAGGCCAGGGCGGCGGCCGTCGGCTCGTTGACGATGCGCAGGACGTTCAGGCCCGCGATCTCGCCGGCCTCCTTCGTCGCCTGACGCTCGGAGTCGTTGAAGTAGGCCGGGACGGTGATGACCGCGTCCGTGACCTTCTCGCCCAGGTACGCCTCGGCGTCGCGCTTCAGCTTCTGCAGGATGAAGGCGCTCATCTGCTGCGGGTTGAAGTCCTTGCCATCCAGGTTGATCTTCCAGTCAGTGCCCATGTGGCGCTTGACGGAGCGGATGGTCCGGTCCACGTTGGTGACCGCCTGGCGCTTGGCCACCTCGCCGACGAGGACCTCGCCGTTCTTGGCGAAGGCGACGACGGACGGCGTGGTCCTGGCGCCCTCGGCGTTGGTGATGACGGTGGGCTCGCCGCCTTCCAGAACGCTGACGACGGAGTTAGTGGTGCCCAGGTCGATGCCGACCGCACGTGCCATTTCGATTCCTCCAGCTGACTTGAGTGGAACAGACTCAACCATGCCGCATCGCCGCGCTTGCGTCAACAGAGCTGAGTCGAGTCGACTCAACCTTTAGGCTCCCCTTACGCGCAACCACCTGAACCCTCAGCCCCGCCGGCGTGTGGGCCGCAGGGGTCCGGGGGCAGCACCCCCGGCAGCGGAGGGACGGCCGAACGGGTCACGACAGCCGCGCGGCACCGCAAGACCGCCGAAGGCATGCGGCAGCGTGCTGGCATGCCCCTCCTGCTGTCCCACACCGCCCGGCCAGGGCAACGGCCGGCCAGGCCGCCGGCCAAGCGGGTGCTCGACCTCGTCGGGGCAGTCGCCCTGCTGGCCCTGTGCGCCGCACCCCTCGCGCTGATCGCCGCACTCCTCTACGCGACCCGGACCGCGCCCGTCCTCGTACGGGAGCCGGCCGCCGGCCTCGCGGGGCGCCCGTTCCGCACCTGGCGCTTCCGCACCGACGACGGCGCCGGCCGGATCGGCGCGGCCCTGGACCGCTGCGCCCTCGACTGCCTCCCCCAACTGCTGAACGTGGTCCGCGGCGAGATGTCGCTGGTCGGGCCGCGCCCGGAGGCCCGTACGGACCGCCCCGAGCGGCTCCTCGTACGCCCCGGAATGACCGGCTTGTGGCAGGTGAGCGCGCGCTCGGACCTCCCCTGGGAGGAGATGACCCTGCTCGACCGGCATTATGTGGAGAACCACTGGCTCGGGATGGACCTCGCGATCCTGGCGCAAACCCCGCGTGCGGCCTACCGGCAAAGGGTCGCCTGAGCGACACAGATCACCGCACGCTCGGCTACATTGCGGCGTCGGGAATGGGTAACCTCAAGCCTTGACTTCATAAGTTACCGCTTAGTAAGTGCCGCCCGAGGAGCCCTTCCATGCAACTCGCCGCGATCATCGTGTCGCTGGTCATCACGGTGGTGGCCGTCGCGCTGTTCGGCCGTGCCACCGCGCAGATCTACCGCTTCGTGCGGCTCGGCCAGCCAGTGCCCGCGGGCACGCGCACCGGCGATCCCACGCAGCGCACCATCACCCTGGTCAAGGAGTTCCTCGGCCACACCCGCATGAACCGCTGGGGCATCGTCGGCGTCGCGCACTGGTTCGTGGCAGTGGGCTTCTTCTCGCTGCTGCTGACGATCGTCAACGCCTTCGGCCAGCTCTTCCAGGCCGACTGGCTGATCCCGATCATCGGCGACTGGCTGCCGTACGAGATCTTCACCGAGTTCCTCGGCCTGATGACCGTCCTCGGCATCCTGACCCTGATCGTGATCCGGCAGCTCAGCCGGCCGAGCGCGGCGGGCCGCAAGTCCCGCTTCACGGGCTCCAAGACGGGCCAGGCGTACTTCGTCGAGAGCGTCATCCTGATCGTCGGCGTCTGCATCATGACGCTGCGCGCGCTCGAGGGCGCCCAGCACGGCGTCGACGGCTGGGAGCCGGGCTTCTTCGCCTCGTACCCGATGATCGCCGCCTTCGACGGGCTGAGCCTGAGCACGCTCCAGTACCTCACCTACTTCTTCGCGGCGCTCAAGATCGTCACGTCCTTCACCTGGATGATCACGGTCTCGCTCAACACCAACATGGGTGTCGCCTGGCACCGCTTCCTCGGCTTCCCGAACATCTGGTTCAAGCGGAACGCGGACGGCTCCACGGCCCTCGGCGCCCTGCAGCCGATGACCTCGGGCGGCAAGGAGATCGACTTCGAGGACCCGGGCGAGGACGACTCCTTCGGCGTCTCCCAGGTCGAGCAGTTCTCCTGGAAGGGCATCCTCGACTTCTCCACGTGTACGGAGTGCGGTCGCTGCCAGTCGCAGTGCCCGGCCTGGAACACGGGCAAGCCGCTGTCCCCGAAGCTGCTCATCATGTCGCTGCGCGACCACGCGCACGCCAAGGCCCCGTACCTGCTGGCCGGTGGCGGCAAGGACATGGAGGGCAACGAGAAGGCCACGGCGGAGCAGCTCGCCGGTGTCCCGGCCGCCGCTCTCGCGGAGGCCGAGCGCCCGCTCATCGGCACCGCCGAGGAGAACGGCGTCATCGACCCGGACGTGCTGTGGTCCTGCACGACCTGCGGTGCGTGCGTGGAGCAGTGCCCGGTCGACATCGAGCACATCGACCACATCGTCGACATGCGCCGCTACCAGGTGATGATCGAGAGCGCGTTCCCGTCGGAGGCGGGCACGATGCTCAAGAACCTGGAGAAGAAGGGCAACCCCTGGGGCCTGGCGAAGAAGCAGCGCGTCGAGTGGACCAAGGAGGTGGACTTCGAGGTCCCGATCATCGGCAAGGACGCGGAGGACCTCTCCGAGTTCGACTACCTCTACTGGGTCGGCTGCGCCGGCGCCCTGGAGGACCGGGCCAAGAAGACCACGAAGGCCTTCGCGGAGCTGCTGAACATCGCGGGCGTCAAGTTCGCGATCATGGGCGGCGACGAGAAGTGCACCGGTGACTCGCCGCGCCGCCTGGGCAACGAGCCGCTGTTCCAGCAGCTGGGCCAGGAGAACGTGGCCATGCTGAACATGGCCTTCGGCGAGGACGACGAGGACCCGTCGACGAAGAAGCCGAAGTCGGCGAAGCGGATCGTCTCGACCTGTCCGCACTGCTTCAACACCATCGCGAACGAGTACCCGCAGCTGGGCGGCGAGTACGAGGTCATCCACCACACGCAGCTGCTCCAGCACCTGATCGACGAGGGCCGCCTCACGCCGGTCACGCCGGTCGACGGTCTGATCACGTACCACGACCCGTGCTACCTGGGCCGGCACAACAAGGTCTACACGCCGCCGCGCGAGATCATGTCGGCCGTGCCGGGGCTGCGGCAGCAGGAGATGCACCGCCACAAGGAGCGGGGCTTCTGCTGTGGCGCCGGTGGCGCGCGGATGTGGATGGAGGAGCGGATCGGCAAGCGCATCAACAACGAGCGCGTCGACGAGGCCCTGTCCCTGAACCCGGACATCGTCTCCACCGCCTGCCCCTTCTGCCTCGTGATGCTCACCGACTCGGTGAACGGCAAGAAGAACGACGGCCAGGCGAAGGAACACGTCCAGGTCGTCGACGTGGCGCAGCTGCTGCTGGACTCGGTGAAGACCCCGGGTCCGACGGAGGCCGAACTGGCCGCGCTGGCGGCGGAGGCCGAGGCGGAAGCGAAGGCCGAGGCCGAGGCGGCTGCCGCGAAGGCGGCGGCGGAAGCCGAGGCGAAGGCGGCCGCGAAGGCGGAAGCCGAGGCGAAGGCGAAGGCAGAAGCCGAGGCAGCGGCGGAGGCCGAGACGGAGGCTGCGGCGGAAGCCGAGGCCGACACCGAGGCCGAGCCGGAAGCAGAGCCGAAGCAGGCCGCTGAGCCGGAGGCCGCCGCTGAGCCGGAGGCCGAGGCCGAGGCGAAGCCCGAGGCCGAGACCAAGTAGGCCGAGCTCGGACACCCGCACCACCGGAACGGCCGGTCCCCACTCGGGGGACCGGCCGTTCCGGCATGCGGGGACGGCTCAGCGCCGAGGGCTCAGCGCTGACGGCGCAGCATGGCGAAGCCCAGTCCGGCCGCACCCGCCGCGGCCATGCCGCCGCCCGGGGCGACCAGCATCGGGGTGTCGGACCCCGCCGGGGCGACCCCCTCCGCACCGGCCTTCACGCCGCCCTTCGGGACGACCTGCACGGCCTTCCTCGTACCGGACCCGGGCCCCGCCGCGTCGACCGTGCACTTCTCGATCAGCTTTCCGTGGAAGTCGTACACCCAGCTGTTGCCGCCGCCCTTGCCGTCGATGACGACGAACTTCACGAGCTTGCGGTCCTGGACGAGCTTGTACGTCCATCCGTCGTTCTGCGTGCTCGGACGCTTCAGGTCGATCGCGGCGAGGGCGTGGCCGTTCGGCATGGAGATCTCGACGCGCTTGCCGCCGGCGCCGTCCACGAGCTTGGCGATCCGCCCGTCGGGCATGGTGATCCGCGCCGAGCTCTCCTTCTTGGCCTCGGGCTTCGGCTTCGGCTTCGGCTCGGGCTTCGGCGCGCCCTCCATCCAGGAGGTGACGGTGCCGTTCGGCTGGAGCACGACGTGCAGGCCGTTGTTCTGCCCGTAGGCTGCCGCCCCGCCCTTGCTGACCAGCGTGTCCAGCTTCGTGGAGCCGGCGAGGATGTCCGCCTCGAAGTGACTCCTGCCGATCTTGTAGACCTTGGCGACGGACCCGTCCGCCAGCTTCACGGTGGTGACGTACGCCCGGACGCTCGGCGTCGGCTTGACCGACGGGGTCGGCTCGACCGGCGGGGTGGTGGGCGGTACGGACGGGTCCACCGACGGCTGCTCGATCCCCGGCAGCACCTCCGGCTCCGGTACGGCCGGCGAATCCGCGAACGCGGACCCGGCCGGGAGGGCCAGGACGGTGGCCGCGCCGGCGAGGGCGGCGTCGGTACGGAGGGTGCTACGGCGGGTGTTGCGCATGATCTGGGCTCTTCTCGTGCTCGTTCGTGCTCATTCGTGTTCGGGCTGCGTGACGGCGACGAGTACGAAGCTACGGATCCGGTATGTGCGTATTCAGTCGGGAACGTAACGGAAAGCCGCAGAACGCAACGCAACCTCGTAAATCGGACACGCGATTCGGCCGGGCGCGGGGTGGGGCCAGCCCCTCGGGGATCCCCTAAGGGATGTCACAGGTCAGCCGCAAAGGGTGGCTGTTCCGGCCGCCCGGCCACCGGCGCTCGCCGGACCAGGTACGTTCGATCACGTGGCTGGATTCAGGATCGGACGCGGCCGGGACAACAACCGCTCTCCGCAACAACCCCCGCAGCAGCAGCAGTCGTACGGCAGGCAGCAACCACCGCCGCCGTACGGCCAGCAGCCCTACCCTCCCGTCGGCGGCCCGCCACCGCAGCAGCAGTGGCCGCAGCCGGGCGCCGGAGGCCAGGGCGAGCCGGAGTACTTCGACCCGTACGGGCAGCAGCAGCCGCACGCGCAGCAGCCCCCGTACGGCCACGGAGGCCACGGCGGCGGTGGGGGCTACACGAACGACAACCCGGGGCACACCCAGGTCTTCGCCGTCGGCGAGGACCCGTACGGCCAGGGCGCGACCTACCAGGCGGGCTCGGCCGCGGCGGCGCCGTCCGGGCCCCGGCTGCCGTGGAAGGAACTGCTCCGCGGCATCGTGACGCGGCCGGGGCAGACCTTCCTCCAGATGCGCGACTACGCCGTCTGGGGCCCCGCACTGATCGTGACCTTCCTCTACGGTCTCCTCGCGGTCTTCGGCCTCGACGACGCCCGCGAGGACGCGATCAACGCGACGCTGGCGAAGGCCGTCCCGATCGTCCTGTCCGCCGGCGTGGCCTTCGTCATCTGCGGCCTGATCCTGGGCGCGGTCACGCACACGCTGGCCCGCCAGCTGGGCGGTGACGGCACGTGGCAGCCGACCGTCGGCCTGTCGATGCTGGTGATGTCCATCACGGACGCGCCGCGCCTGCTGTTCGCCGTGTTCCTCGGCGGCGACAACATGGTCGTCCAGGTCCTGGGCTGGGCCACCTGGGTGGCCGCCGGAGCCCTCTTCACCTCGCTGATCAGCAAGTCGCACGACCTGCCGTGGCCGAAGGCCCTGGGCGCGTCCTCGATCCAGCTGGTCGCCCTGCTGTCGATCATCAAACTGGGCACCATCTAGCCCCGCCGCCGCATACGGGAGGGCCCGCCGCGCAACGTCTGCGCGGCGGGCCCTCCCGTATGCGTGTCGGTACCGTCTAGGCGTCGAGGACCTGGCCCTCACGCTTCACGACGGGCGGTTCGACGGACCAGGGGAAGTTGATCCACTCGTCGGTCTTCTTCCACACGTACTCGCACTTCACGAGCGAGTGGGACTTCTCGTAGACGACGGCGGAACGCACCTCGGCGACATGGCCCAGGCAGAAGTCGTGGACGAGCTTCAGCGTCTTGCCGGTGTCGGCCACGTCATCGGCGATGAGGACCTTCTTGTCGGTGAAGTCGATCGCCTCGGGCACGGGCGCCAGCATCACGGGCATTTCAAGAGTGGTACCCACACCTGTGTAGAACTCCACGTTCACCAGGTGGATGTTCTTGCAGTCGAGGGCGTACGCCAGCCCGCCGGCGACGAACACGCCCCCGCGGGCGATGCTCAGGATGATGTCGGGCTCGTAGCCGTCGTCGGCGATCGTCTGCGCCAGCTCGCGCACGGCGCGCCCGAAGCCGTCGTAGGTCAGGTTCTCGCGTACGTCGCTCATGCCTCGTGCCTCACCTGGGTGCGGTGGAAGTTCTGGAAGGAGCGCGAGGCGGTCGGCCCGCGCTGCCCCTGGTACCGGGACCCGTAGCGCTCGCTCCCGTACGGGAACTCGGCGGGCGAGCTGAGCCGGAACATGCACAGCTGCCCGATCTTCATGCCCGGCCAGAGCTTGATCGGCAGGGTGGCGAGGTTCGACAGCTCCAGGGTCACGTGGCCCGAGAACCCGGGGTCGATGAACCCGGCGGTCGAGTGCGTCACCAGGCCGAGGCGGCCCAGACTGGACTTCCCCTCCAGTCTGGAGGCGATGTCGTCGGGCAGCGAGATGACCTCGTAGGTCGAGGCGAGGACGAACTCACCGGGGTGGAGGATGAACGCCTCGTCACCCTCCGGCTCGACCATCCTGGTCAGGTCGGTCTGCTCGACCGCCGGATCGATGTGGGCGTAGCGGTGATTCTCGAACACCCGGAAAAACCGGTCGAGACGTACATCGATGCTGGAGGGCTGCACCATCGATTCCTCGAACGGGTCGATGCGAACCCGTCCGCTGTCGATCTCGGCCCGGATGTCTTTGTCAGAGAGAAGCACGTCCCGAGGATACGCAGAGCGCGCGGGCCACCCCCAATCGAGAGGGGCTGCCCGCGCGCCCGGCCCAGCGTCCAGCGCCCGGCGCTGTCTCCTACCGCTTCGCGCCGCCCACGGGCACGGCGTGGCGCAACCGCGCGCACCGCGGACACCGCAGCAGCCGCCCGGGCCCGATCCGGCCGGCACCGAGGTGCTGCAGCGGGAAGGAGGCGGTACTGAAAACGTGCCCTTCGGCACAACGGACGACGGTGTGCTCCATCGAGTCCCTTTCCCCAACGAGCCGTACTGCGACGAATCGCCACATTAGGGGATGTTCGGTACCCGCTCCAGCCGCCGCTCCGCACGCACACGGTACGCCCCAACTCCCGCACGCACACGCCTCGGTGCACATCACACACGACAACGACCCCGCGGCAAATTCACCGGGGGTCGATCATGAGGTAGAGTGAGCAAAACCAGGGATCCAGGCAACTGGCCCGCTGTGCGGATGTAGTTTAATGGTAGAACATGAGCTTCCCAAGCTTATAGCGCGGGTTCGATTCCCGTCATCCGCTCTTACAAGAAGGCCCAGTTCAGCGCCCTGGGCCTTCTTCGTTGTCTAGATCTCTCAGCCCTCGCCGTGCCCTCCGCGTGCCCCAAGTCCCTCGCATGCCTTTGCCAGATGGCCATCCGCTCACGAGCTGAAGCCCGGAACGGCCCGAGGTGCGAGCCTCGACCTCATGGCCGGCGTCACTCCTGCGCCTGCCGCCCGCCTCATCGCCACCGCAAAGGGCATCCGTGCGTGGGACCCAACGCGGTAGGAAAGCGGTCGCCGCTCAAACCGCCAAACGCCTCACTCTCGATGCCGCCCCTGGCTAGCGTGTGACCTCATGACCGATGCCACACCTGGCGGGGTGGACCTGCTGTCGTGCCTGGACCGTCTGCAGTTGCGTTTTGATTCCGCAGCCCCTCTGGTCGCGACGGACGCCCATGATGATCCGGCGGTCCTGGAATGGAGCTGCCGTGCTGTCCTACCTCTGTGGGACCCGGACGATGACGAGGCCGTAGCCGAGAACTCACGATTGCTGGCCCCAGGCGTTTCGCTCGCAGACAAGAACGAGGGTGACGGCCGGGAGCTGACGATCTTGGCCATGTCCGGCATCACACTGGATCTTTGGCACATCGGCCGCATCTACGACTCGCTGGACTCGCGCAACGCCGACTACGAGCACTTCGCACCGCTCTTCGACAAGTCCGGCGACCTTGGCCTCCATCTCGATCTGGAGGAGTGCCTGGTCAACGGCACCCACGTCGTCATCATCGATCGGGCCCGGATCGCGCCGGCGTGGCGTGGCCTGGGTGGCGTAGGGCGGCTGCTGATCAGCCGCCTGCTCCGCTGGGTCGCCGGTCGGGCCGCGATCGTGGCAACACACCCCTACCCGATCGACATCCCCATCGACGAACGGGATGACGAGGCCAGGGAGGCGCGCGAGAAGGTGCTTGTCCAGCGCTGCTGGCAGTCCTTGGGTTTCGAGCCGTTTCGCGAAGACGTGTGGGTGATGCAGCCGCACCTTCGCGCACACGAAGACGCGGTCAAGCGCCTCGAAGCGACGTTCTCCCCATACCTCTGAGCCCAGGCCTATCCAGCCGTAATGCCGATGAGAGGCGATCAGTACGCGATGAATGAATTCACGAACTACAAGGCGCAGCAGCGGCTGGGCGTACTGCAAGTCCTGCACTTGGAGACCCTGGACTTCTCGGGCATGAACCCCGAGGCAACCCTCGCTGACTTCGAGCGCCATCTACGGGAGCGCGTAGATGCTCTCGATGCCGAGCTGGAGGCCAACGAACAAGCGGCCAGGGCAGCCGTGACGACCAAGCCTCTGTCAGGTCCGCTAGCTGATCCCGAGCGCCTGCGAGCATTCCTCGAAGACCAAGGGTCGGAGCCACCGCGTGGTTCGGCCAACAGCGATGTCTGGTGGGATCGGCGAAGAGCCGTACTCGCCGAAATCAAGGCACAGGGACTACAGGATGCTCTGGACTGGGAGTGCCGGAGCTGCGGCTCCGCTGCCGGCATCGCCTGCCGTACAGCAGGAGGCAGGACGCGAGAGCCTCATTTCCTGCGAGCCACCGATGCCGAGCTGCCCTATCGGCAGGCTTACGGCTTGGGGTGAGCGCAGGGCCCCCGCCCAGGAGGCCGGTCGGCGAAAGGCCAGGGCAGCTAGCACAGCGCCCTGGCCCCACACGTGTCCTCAGGCTTCCCGCGGCAGCCGAGGAACGACGATCATCTTCTGCCTGGCCGCGCGGACCCGCGCGTCGATACCTCCGGCGACCTCCAGCTGACGCTCGTCGTCGGAGTGCTGATAGATCATCGCGGCCTTCTCCGAGGACTGGCCGGCGCGGACCATCGTGTCCTTGAGCGTGGCCCCCGACTGCGTCGACAGGGTGTGTCCCGTGTGGCGCAGGTCGTAGAAGCGGAAGTCCTTCGGGAGGCCTGCCTTCGCGCGGGCCTTGGCCCACTTGCGGCCGAAGGACGTGCGCCGGAACGGCGCTCCCTTCTCCCCCACGAACAGCAGCCCGTCGGGCTCCTTCTCCGCGAACCAGTCCAGGTGCCGCTTGACCTCCATGTAGAGGAAGGCCGGCAGGTGGACGGTGCGGACGCCCGCCGCCGACTTGGTGTCGCCCTCGACGCGGCGGCCGGTGTTCAGCTCCGGGGCCGCCTCGGTGATCCGTACGGCGAGGGGGTCGAGGGTGACCGAGGTCCGGCGCAGGGCCGCCTGCTCCTCCGGGCGCATCGGGCCGTATGCGCAGAAGTAGACCATCAGCCGCCAGCGCGGACCCATGGCCTCGGCGAGTTCGTCGACCTGGGCGACGGTCGCGGTCGAGCGCTCCTTGGCCTGCTCGCTTCCCGCGCCCCTGATTCGGCACGGGTTGCGGCGGATCAGCTCGTCGTCGGTCGCCGTCTCCATGATGGCCTTAAGCAGCCGGTAGGACTTGGCCACGGTCGTGGCGCCGGTGACGGTCAGGCGCTCGGCCCGCCAGGTGCGTACGAGCGGCGGGGTGATCTCGTCCAGGTCGAGGTCGCCGAAGCCGGGGAGGACGTGCAGGCGCAGCAGGCGGCGGTACAGCTCATCCGTGGTGGCGGCGAGGCCCCGCTCGTCGACCCACTTGAGCGCGTAGGCCTCGAAGTTGACCTTGCCCACGTCCGGGTCGGTCCAGTGATTGCGCTGGATGTCCGCCTTGGTGAGGGTGAGCCAGTCCTGCGCGTCGGTCTTCGTCGCAAAGGTCTCCGGGGCCGTGCGGCGGCTGCCGTCGGGGGCCCAGTAGCGCGCCTGCCAACGGCCGGACGGGAGCTGGCGGGTGGTGCCGAATTCGCGCCGCCGCTGCGGCTTGCGGGCCGCCATCAGGCCGCCTTCCCGAAGCGGGAACGGGCGTCGCGGAGGGTGGGGACGGTGCTCGCGTCGATGTACGCGGCGAGAACGCTGTCGGCGATGCGGACGTGCTTGCCGAACTTGGCGTAGCCGATGCGGCGTTCCTGGATGAGGCGCCGGATGAAGCGCACGCCGGTGCCGAGGCGTTCGGCGGCCTGCTCCACGGTGAGGAAGGTGTCGGGGGTGGTCACCTCCTTCGCGGTGCGCGGGCGCTGGGTGGAGGTGTGGGGTATCGCCTGGTGGCGCAAGCAGTGCTCCGGTTTCTGGCCGGGTTGGCGGGGGCGGCAACCCCCTGAGCCGGCCGTGTGTCGTTCAAGGATGGGATGGGCGGTACTGCGGCTGCGAGCTGGGGGTTTGCAGGCCCAGGGCAGCGGGGTGAGGTGGGGTGCGGCTACGCGCCGGGAGGCTGTCCGTACCGCTCTGTGTTGATCTTCATCGCCTCGGCGGCGATGGCGTTGGAGACCATCGCGTCGGCCTCGGTGGCGATCTCAGGGTGGTCGGCCAGGTAGGCCGCGAGGTCGTCCCGCGCCTGGGTGGCTTCGGCGCCGGCGCGGAAGGAGGCCCGATAGGTGGCGACCACGTTGTCGATGAGCTCCATGGCGCGACCCATAGCCGCCAGGCTCGGCGGCCCGACGAAGTTGCTGAGGGGGACGCCGAAGATCTCGGCGAAACCGATGGCCTCGTCGAGGTTGATCCGGCGCTTGCGGTTCTCGATGCGCCAGACCGCGGACGGGTTCATGTCGAAGCCCGCCTCGTTGAGCAAGTCGGACAGCGCGGTGGTGCTCCAACCGCGCTTCTCCCGCTCCAGCTTGATCCGCACGGCGGCGTTCTCCTCGCCGCTGAGCAGCACCCCCTCGGGGGCGTCGCTCTCGTCCTCCGGCATCACCCCTCCCTTCTGTCGCTGCGTCGGCCACGGTTTTGCGGCATGCCAAAACCATACATCATCTTCTGCGGTTCGCATAGATCTCTGCCAACCGCATAATGTGTGGTACGGTTCGATCACCCCCCAGAAGACCGCAGCGATCCCCTGGAGTCCGCGACCCTTACCCAGACATGCAAAAAGCCCCCCGGTGGTCCAACACCGAGGGGCCCAAAGCGCAAACCTCACGCCGCCCATCCCTGAACGACTGACCTGCGAGGCCGGGATTGCCGTCCCATGTGGCCCGCACGTAGAGGAGCTTCTTGTCCAGTATGGACGACCCCCTGCCGAACCCGCCACACCTCGCCGTGACCGACATGACCGCCGTGCCGCCGTACGACGCGGACGCGGAGGCCGCCGTCCTGGGCTCCTGCATGTTCAGCGCCGACATCGTCGACGCGGTCCGCAACCTCCTTGAGGGGCCGGACTTCTACCGCCCCGCGCACGAGACCGTGTGGCGGGCGATCCTGGCCCTGCGCAGCGAGGACAAGCCGACCGACCCGATCGTGCTCAGCGACCGGCTGGGCGAGCAGGGCGACCTGGACCGCGTCGGCGGCGTGGCCTACATCCACCGGCTCGCCGACGCCACTCCCTCAGTCAGCGGGGCGGTCCACTATGCCGGGATCGTGCGGAGGAAGGCTGACCTGCGGCGCCTGCGCGCTTCCGGCATGCGCACCGTGCAGCGGGCCATGGAGCCGGGTGCCGACCCCGATGCGATCCGCAGCGAGGTCGCGGCCGAGGTACGCGCCGAGGGCGAGCGCGCCCTGGCGTCGGGGCAGGGGCGGCTGTCCCGGTTCATCACCGACGGGTGGAGCTTCGTCACCGAATCCGGTGCCGACACCGACCCGTTGTGGGGCACCCGCGAGCAGACCGCCTGGGCCTCCGGGGTGAGTCTGATGCTCGTCGGCGCTCCCGGCGTCGGCAAGACGACCCTCGCGCACCAGGTGGTCTTCGCCCGTCTGGGCCTGGCCAACAGCGTCCTGGGCATGCCCGTCGCACCGGGCAAGCGGGTGCTGTACCTGGCCCTGGACAGGTACAAGCAGATCGCCCGCGCCCTGGCCCGCCGGATCCAGCCCGAGCACCAGGCGAGGCTGCGCGACGGACTGGCCGTCTGGCAGGGCCCGCTGCCCGCGACGCTCGACAAGGAGCCCGACCTCCTGCTCGACCTCGCCAAGGCCCACGGGGCCGACACGATCGTGATCGACAGCCTGAAGGACGCGGTGAGCACCCTGGTCGACGACGCCCTCGGCGTCGCCTACAACAACGCCCGCCAGCGAGCCATGCGCGACGGAGTCGAGGTCATCGAGCTGCACCACCAGCGCAAGGCCGGCGAGGGCACACCGCGCGCCCAGAAGCCCACGCTGGACCGGGTCTACGGCTCCACGCACATCGTCTCCGGCGCGGGCAGCGTCCTGTACGTGGGCGGAGAGGCCGGCGACCTCGCCGTCACGCTCCACCACCTCAAGACGCCCACGGGAGAGATCGGCCCGCTCCAGGTCATCCACGACCACGAGCGCGGCATCAGCATGGTCGATCCCGCGCTGGATCCCGTCGAGATCCTCCGGGGGCGCCCCGACGGACTGACCGTCCGCGAACTCGCCCGCATCGAGAGCGGCGAGAACATCCCCGACCGCGCCGCCACCGAGAAGGCCCGACGCACGCTGGACCGCATGGTGAAGACCGGACTCGCGGTCAAGGCCGAGGGCGCCGCAGGCGGCAGCGGAGGCGGCCAGCAGGCCCGCTACCGCGCCTCGGCCAGGCACATCAGCGCCGTCTCGTAGCGCTACCTCCGGGGTCCGCGAACCGTGCACGGGGGCGTACACGCGCCCTTGGGGCACGCCCCCGTCCACACGGTCTCGCCGACGTACACGCTTCACACAAAACCGCAGTTCAGACGATCACGCACCCGTACACGCCGTACACGTGCCAGAGCGTTCACGCGCGAGCCCCCCTTTAGAAGGGGGCTCGCGTGTACGCCCCCTCCGTGAACGCCGTGATCGCCTCCACAAAACCCACTTGGAGCACCCTTCTGAGCACCAGCCCCACACCCCGGACCGCCCCTACGGAGGCGGTCGGGCGCTACGTCCTCGCCGCGGCCGGCGCCGTGATCATCGCCCTGACCGCCGCCGGGTTCTGGCTCTCGTACGCGCACCTGGCCGAGGTCGCCGGAGCCCACGGCCTGGCCGCCTCCCCCATCCGGCAGTGGGCATGGCCGGCGACCCTGGACGCCTTCGTCGTCATCGGCGAACTCCTGATGCTGCACGCCGGTCTTCGCCGGGAGCCCGACGGGTGGGCCATCACGCTGACCGCCACCGGCTCGGTCGGCTCCATCGTGCTCAACGTGGCCGGGGTCAGCGGCACCGGGGACGCCCCGGTCCCCGTCCTCGACTACGTGGTCGCCGCCGTCCCGCCGACGGCTGCCCTACTCGCCTTCGGCGTGCTCATGCGGCAGATCCACCGCCTCGTCGCCACGCCCGCCCCTGAGCCGAACGCCACGGTGGCAAAGGCCGAGGAGCCTCATTCGGTAGATCCGAAGACTGTGGCCAGCCACAACCACGCCCAGCCTGATCGAAGCGCCACACCAGCGCCCGAGGCGCTCGTCACCGCACCCACTCGGAACCGCCCCGCCCACCGCCCAGCAATGAGCACGGCGCCCACGGACGAAGTGGTGGGCGGCAGCAAGGAGGTGACCTCACCCACGAAGTCGGCCAAGCAGGCCGGCGGTCCGCTACCCAAAGCGGCGATGGAGGAGGTTCTCGACATCGGCCGCACGGCCAAGCTGGGGCCGAAGGGCCGAGCCTCCCGCCGCCACATCGAGGCGGCCGTCCGGACCAAGGGCTTCTCCATCAGCCGGGTCCGAGCGCAGGACGCCCAGCGCATTCTGCAGGCCGAACTCGACGGGACCAGCGAGACCACGTCCTGATCAGCCGTATTCGCGATACCCCACCCCGCACCGACTCACCCCACACAGGAGCACCACATGCATGACCAGCAGGACCCTTCGCCCCACAATCCGGAGGAGACCATCGCAGCTTCAGGCGCAGCAAGTTGGAGGTTCGGACACTCCCCCGTCGGGGGCGCGTCCGAACCGGATCCCGCCCCGGGGGTGGCGGGCTCCGTCCCGCGCCAGGGGGCACGGGACGGAAAGGCTGCGGCCGAGGGCGGACCGCAGCCTGCGAAGCGCCGGGGCAAGCCCCGTGCCCGCGCCAAGCAGCGGCGCCCCGCACTCAGCGTCCGTCTCAGCGAAGCCGAGCGCGCACTCGTCTCCACCGGCGCCGATGCCGTCGACATGAGCGAGGCCGGCTTCGTCGCGCACAGCGCACTCGCTGCGGCCCGCGACCTGAACCGCACCGCTGCCGTCATCGCCACCGAGCAGGACGTCCTCATCACCCTGTTCACCCTGCGCCGCCAACTCGGCTTCGCCAACAACAACCTCAACCAGGCGGCCAAGGCCCTGCACCTGGGCATCGCCCCCGAAGGACTCGACGACACCATCGCCGCCGTCCGCCGCGCCGCCGAGAACATCCACCGCGTCACCGCCCGCATGACCGACCCCGAAGGAACCCAGACCGCTTGATCCCCTCCATCCACAAACAGGGCGCCCGCACCGCCGGTCTGATCGCCTACCTCTTCGGCGCCGGCCGGAGCGAAGAGCACGTCGACCCCCACCTGGTCGCCTCCTTCGACGGCCTCGCCCCCGACCCCGGCCGTGACCTCGGCGCCACCGAAGAGGATCTCCAGCAGCTCCTCGACGAACCCCTCCACCTCCTCTCCGAGGACACCCGACCGGACAAGCACGTCTGGCACGCCTCGGTCCGTGCCGCCCCCGGCGACCGCACGCTCAGCGACGACGAGTGGGCGGACATCGCCCGCCGCGTCATCGCCGCCACCGGCATCGACCCCGGCGACGGTGCGGGCTGCCGCTGGGCGGCCGTCCGCCATGCCGACGACCACATCCACCTCATCGCCACCCTCGTACGCGAAGACGGCCGCAAGCCCGACCACCACCGCTCCGGCAAACGTGCCCAGGCAGAATGCCGTCGCATCGAGGCCGACTACGACCTCTATCGTGTGGCGCCCGGGGACGGGACCGCGGCCAAGCGCCCCACCAGCGCCGAACGCCACAAAGCCCAGCGACAGGGCCGGGACCGTACCGCCCGCGAGGAACTGCGCGAGACCGTCCGACGCGCCGCCGCGGGTACCGGCTCGGAGGCGGAGTTCTTCGACCGCCTCGCCTCCGCCGGCCTCCTCGTCAAGCGCCGGATCGCCCCCTCCGGTGACACCCTCGGCTACACCGTCGCCCTGCCCGAGGACCACAACAAGGGCGGGGCGCCCGTCCACTACTCGGGGTCCAAGCTCGCGCCCGACCTCTCCCTGACCCGCCTCCGCGAACGCTGGACCGGTGCACCGACCCGGCCGACGCCCGCCCTCGCCAGCCGTCCCGCATCCGCTCGTCGCCGCGCCACGGGAGCCGTCTGGCAGGCGGTGCTCCTCATCGATCACGGTGCCGACGGGACCGTGGCCGCCCAGCTCGCCGCCGCCGGCGAAGTCCTCGACGCCCTCGCCAAGACCTCCGCCTCCCATACCCGCACCCAGCTGCGGCAAGCGGCCACGGCCTTCGAGCGGGCGGCCCGCTCCCACGTGCGCGCCGAACGCGGCCAGGACCAGGCCCTGCGCCAAGCTGCCCGCGATCTCGTGCACAGCGGTCCGGCCCTGGGGCGGGGCGAAGACGGTGCCACGGCCGCGATGCTGATCGACATGGCGTTCTTCCTCGCCGTAGCGGCGTCCGCCTGGCACGCCAAGAAGAACCACGCACAGCAGGCCGTCGCCGCCCTCCAGGCAGCCGACCATCTCCGGGCCGCCTACGGGGCCGCCGCGGCCCAGCCCATGGCCCTCCTCCAGCAGCGGGGTCGACGCATGTCCCGGCCCCTGCAAGACCGGCAAGCAGCGGCCCTGCGCCACGCCATCCCCGACCTGGCGGAACAGATCCTGGCCGAACCCGGCTGGCCCGGCCTGGCGGCCACCCTCGCCAACGCCCAGGCCGCCGGCCACAGCCCCGCCGACCTGCTCGCCGAAGCAGCCCAGCGGAGGGAGTTGGGCAGCGCCACCTCTATCAGCGAAGTCCTCGTCTGGCGGCTTCGGCACCTTGCGCAGCTACCCGCCGACCCCGTCACCGCGCCCTCCGGCATCGCGCGCACTGGCAGCGTCCAGGCCCCGCCGTCCACCACACGGACGACCGTCAAGGCCGCCAGCGACAACGCCCGCCGTCGCTGAGCCGACTCATCGCGGCGCCGCCTATATCCGACGATCCAGGATTATCGAATTCCCGGATCCTGCGGAGCATTGAAGGCACCACCAGCAATCGCCCCGCAAGGAATCCCCGTATGCCCAAACCAAATTCCGACCCGGAATCATCGTGCCCGAAGCGCGGCACGAGGACCCAGGCTCACCCCGCTCCTCCCACCTGGCCTCTCGGCACAGGGCGCCCGACCGCCCAGGCTGCACGCCGCTGCCGTCACCGCTGACCGGAGCGCGCGGCGCAACATAGCCGACGATCCCCGGTCAGCCAAACCGGGGAATCTCCAGACACTTAAAACAACGCCCTTCCCGCACACTTTCGAGGAACACTCGCATGCCTGAAACCGAAACCCGACCCGCCGTCGTCGCCCTCCTCTGCGACTCGGACTTCAAATACCGGCGCGACACCAAAACCTGGTCCCACATAGACGGCCGCCCCTTCACCAAGGAGGAGCAGACCACCGCCTTGAACGCCACCCGCGACGAGTTCGAAGAGTTCGCCGCGCAGCACACTCGCTACATGGAGTACCTGCGGACGACGGAGGAAGCCCCGGAAGCCCTCCAGCGGTTCCTCGCCCCGTTCATGGATCAACTCACGAAGAAGACCCTCGGCAACGCCGTCGAGCTCATGGATGAGGCCGAAAGGGCCCAGCTGGACCAGCTGCTTGGCCGCATGACCGAGCCCCCTCGCCGCTTCACCGCGTACACCTTCTGACCAACACCACCCACCGGGGCCAACGCGATTCCGCGTTGGCCCCGGTGGCATGTCCGCATGGCGTACGGCTAGGCCGCGACCCCGGCTCCGAGCGTGCCGGCGCCGATGGCGCCCCGTAGGACGCGGGCGATCTCCTCGGGCTTGAGGTCGATGCCGTCGAGCCCCTCCACGGTCAGCGGGATCTCCTCCAGCGCGTACTCGCCACGGCCCTCTGCGCTGAACTCGGGGCCGGTGCGGTCCTCGAAGGACCACGTCGCGATGTGGGCGAGGTAGAAGAGCTGACGCTCTTCATCGGACTCCATCGTGTGCAGGAGGCGGACGATGTCGGCCTTCCCCGCGATCTCTTCGTGGATCTCCCGGTGAAGGGCGGCCTCCCGGGACTCGTCGCTCTCCTCGACGCCGCCGCCGGGCAGCACCCAGTACACGGGGATTCCGGGCTTGGTGCGGCGGATGACCAGCATCGTGTCGTCCGCGGTGACGAGGACGGCTCGGACTCGTTCGATCATGTTGGTCTGTCTCCTTGGTTGTTGACGCTCAGCGAGGAAGGATGCCCGTCACTTCCTCCGCGCGCCGGCGCAACAGTGGAGCCAGCTCCCTGTACCAACCCCGGCCGACGGCCTGGAGCATTTCGGCGAGAGCGACCTGTTCGCCAATCCGGCCGGCGGGGGTGTCGAGGACGTCGGCGAACTCGGTGCGGATGCGTGTGGCCACGGCGGGGACGCGGAGGCTGTTGACGTAGAGCATGGCCGGGTCGTAGCCGACGGGGACGGCGCCCCAGCGTTCCCAGTCGAGGATGACGAGGGGGTGGTGGGTGAGGTTGGCCCACTGGAGGTCGGCGTGGCCGGTGATGCGTTCGGTGATGGTCGGCGCGGGGATGCCGAGGAACTCGGGGAACACGCGGTCCGCCCAGGACTGACGGATGGTCTCGCGGGGCGGCTCGGCGGCGCTGAGGGCGTCCAGGCTCTCCCGCAGCGTCGCCCACCAGGAGTCCGGGAGACCTGGGTCCTCCGTGAGGTCGGGGGTGTCCGGGGAGATGACTGGCTGGGCGACGTAGTCGATCAGCTCGGCCTCGAAGACGTGCTCCCCGCCCTCCCATCGGTACAGGTCGTGGAGGTGGGGGCGGGACACCTTGTCCGAGACCCGTTCCTCGGCGAGCGCGATGCCCTCGTTCCGGGTGGTGGGGGTCTTGGCAGCTTCACCGCAGTGGACGCGGAGCCAGTGGCCGCCTTCGGTACGGGAGCCGATCGTCCGGCCGAGCCATCCCCACGACAGCGGGCCCGTCGGAGCGGTGGCCAGGTGTGAGGACGCGGTGGCGAGGGCGTCCTCCATGCGGGCCCTGGTGGTCTCATCCTTGGGCGAGTACATCCGTGATCCTCCTGAGCTGGTCCGGTTCGAGCGGGGAGGCGATGGCCTCTTTGGCGGCCTTCCAGTGCTGCGGCGTACTGGCGGACAGCAGTACCACGTCCAGGCTCGGGCAGGACGCCGCAGCCAGGAGGCAGGCGGCGGCCGTGCCGGTGCCTCGTCGGATGAACTCGGCGAGTTCGGGTGTGGCCAAGTCGAGGAGTTCGCCGCCGTGCAGGGGTGAGGAGCCGAAGGTGAGCAGGCCTGCGGCGCGAGCCTGGACGAGCGGACCCCGCCCACCGAGGGCGAGCGCGATCGGGCGGACCATGACGAGGCTGACCGGCTGCTGGATCGCGCCGAGGTGGTGTTCACCCGATCCGGCGGCCTCTTTGGCCAGGCCGAGGAGTTCGGGGACGGTGAATGCCTCGTGCTGAAAGCCGGACCAGGTGGCCACTCCGTACCCGGCGATGCGGCCTTCGGCGGCGTACTGCTCCAGCTCGCAGAACACGTCGCGCAGCCGCGCGTGCAGCACCCCACGGTCCTGGTGGGCGTGCTCGGGGTTGTGGACGAACACGATGTCGGCACGGCCCAGGGTCGCAAGGGAGCGATCGGTCTGCCAGCGGGCGAAGCCGGGGTGGAGGCTGTGGCCGACGGCGGCTTCCTCGGATGGGAGGACTCCGGCCGCCACTGCAGCCTCGCCTTCCTGCTGGGTGAAGAAGCCAGTCTTCGTCGCGATCATGGCGCGGGGGTGGTCGGCGATGACCGGGCCGAGTGTCTGGTGGGCAGTGGCGTAGTTGGGTGCGGTGTCCAGCCACACCAGACCGTCGGAGCAAGCGGTGCGCGCCGGCTCCTCGACAGCGCGCACCCGGTACGTCCCGAGGCCGAGGGCGGCGGTCACCTGGGTGCCTCGATCACGGCGGCGGCCTGTCCACCGACCAAGGCCGAAACGATCTCGGCGCTCTGGGCGACGGTGAGGCCGGATGCGGTGGCGAGCTCCCCGAGTGTGACCGGGGGCCCGTCGGCCAGGCGGTGCAGCAGCGGTGCGGCGGGCAGTGCGAAGGTCCATTCGCGCCCGGCGCCGGAGAAGGTCACCGCCTCGGCGTCCTGGTCCACCCGGGCGCGGGGCACGGTGACCTGGACGGTGATCCCGGGCTCGGGCGGAACCGTCGCCAGGTGCGGCAGGGAAAGGCGTGGCTGACCTGGGTGCGTGGTGTCCAGCGACCTCTCCCACCGGTCCAGAATCGCCGGGTCATCCAGAGCGGCCAGCACTTTCTTGCGTACGGCGCCCAGGTAGTCGGCCCGCTCTTCGGAGGTGCTGAAGCGAGGGACGTCGGAGCGGACGGTTGCGCTGGTCCGGAGGTCGTCGCACAGCCATCCGAGGAACTCGGCACCGGTCTGCGTGGCCAGGCCGAAGGTGAGGTGGAGCGAGGCGGTGCCCTGGTCGGCGCTCACCGCGTGCCACCAGCCGCGCGGCAGGTAGAGGAGATCGCCGGGCGTCAGGACGATGTCCGCGATCGGCTCGCCCGTCGGGGCCTCGGGAGCTTCGACGTCGCGCCAGGCGGGGGCCTGCCGGGTGGGTCCGTAGATCTTCCACCTCTTGGAGCCTTCGAGTTGGAGGACCACGACGTCGTGGTCGTCCCAGTGGGTACCGAAGCCCTCTTCGGACGTCCAGGAGGCGTACGCGTTGGCCTGGACGGGGGTCCGGAAGAACCGTTCGAGGCCGGCGGCAGCCTCGCGGACGGGCGGGTGGATCTGGTCGATCGCGTCGATGACAAGGGACGCGCCCTCGGCGAGGCGCGCGTGGAACTCGGCGGGCTGGGGCTGGTACCAGGACACCCCGCGCCGGTTCGTGCGCAGGACGGAGTACGCCGTTGCGGGGACGGCCTCCCCCGCGCGGGAGAGTCGCATGCGGGGCGGCTCCAGCCGGTGCGCGGCGACGATCTCGTTGATGTCGTCCCAGGTCAACAGGGTGGGAACGGCGGCGCCGGCTGAACGGATCACTGCGTGGGCGCGGAAACACGTCTGGGCGAGGAACGTGTCCCCGCCCAGACGCTGCGCCCACGATGCGGAATCAATCACCGTGGGTCTCCTCGGTCGATCAGGTGTCGTTCATGTCCGACTTGCCACCGGTGTTGTCCGAAGCCTCTTCGGCGCGCGACCGCGCCGCGTTGATCCGGCGGACACCGATCAGCAGGCCGCTGGCCTGCTCGGTGGGAGCGTTCTCGTTCATCCCGTACTCCTTCCTGATCCTTGATGTGGCCCGCAGGGGTTCCTGCGGGAAATCTGGGGGCGGGGATGGTGCTGCGCGTGTACCTGCGGGGTCAGCGCCCCGTATCGCCGGCCAGGGCGAGAGTGACCACCAGGACGCAGGTGGTTGCGATGTAGATCAGGACCGCGAGCTGCTGGCGCCATCCCCGCAGGGCCCTGCGGTTCAGCCCCGCTCCAGGCTGGAGGGGTCCTTGACGATCCACTCCGAACCTCCGCCCTCGGGCCTGGCGAAGACTGCGTTCGCGTAGGAGACACGGGTGGCCGGGTCTTCGTACTCGCCGATGAACTGGACGATTCCCCGCCGGTTCTCCAGCGGGTCGAAGACCGGCGTTCCTTCGCTGACCCAGCCGGGCACGGTCTGAAGCTGGCGCGGACGGATCTGAGGGGCCACGGCTCTCTCCTTGGGCTCGGGCTGGCTCTTCGCTCCGGGGGACGCAGCGGGCCGCAGGTGCGACATGGGGTACGGACTTGCGGCCCGCTGCGAGGGGGAGGCCGCCTTTCCCGGGCGGCTGTGACCAGTCAACTGCCGTACGCGTTTGGATGGATGGGCCAGAAGGCATGGCCATTCCGGGGACATGGCCAGGTTTTATGGCCAGGCTGGGATCAGGGCTCTGCCGACGGTCGGGGGATGGCGATGATGACCACGAACGAGGGCGACGGCGTGGAGCCGATCGGGCCGCTGCTGCGGCGCCTACGCATGGCTGGCGGACGCACACAGGAGGGCCTGGCGGCCGATCTCTCCGCACGGCGGGGGTACCCGCTGGAGCAGGGCGCGGTCTCCAGGTGGGAGACCCACGAGCGGCTCCCGGACCCGGCTTCACGGGCGCTTTTGGCCGCGGAGTTCGGCGTACCGGAGGAGGAGCTCCGCCGGGCCGTCGCTCTCGCCCGGCGCCTGCGCCGACAGGAGCAGAAGGACCAGACCGACCAGGAGAACGAAGTGTTCGACCGCCGCGGATTCATGACGGCTTCGGCCGGCGCCGGGATCGCCGTCATACAACCCTCTTCCCTGCTCTCATCAGGACGGAGGATCGGAGTAGACGTTCCACGGCAGTTGAGCCAGCGCACCGCCCGGCTCCGGCGCCTCGACGACTTCGTGGGCGGTGGCGACACGTACCAGATGTACGTCCGCGAGCTGGCGGCCACGACCCGGCTGGCCGACGAGGGGGTCTACAGCGAGGCGACCGGCAGGGCCCTTCGCGGGATCATCGCCGAACAGGCCCAACTCGCCGGCTGGGCGGCATACGACGCGGGCCAGTACGAGGAGGCCCGCGGGCACTACATGACCGCCTTGGCCGCATCACGCACGGCCGAGGACAGTTCTCTGGAAGGCAACTCGCTGGCCTTCCTCGCGTACCTGGAATGGACCGTGGGCGGCGACTCCGGGATCCGCTTCGCCACGGCAGCGTACGAGGCGCTGGGTTCGGGGACGGCGCCCGTCGTGCGTGCGCTGCTGGCCGACCGACTGGCCTGGCAGCACGCGACCTCCGGGAACGCCCGGGAAGCGGACTACGCCCTGGGCCTCGCCGAGGAGGCGATCCACGAGCCCGGCGACGAGCCGGGCCCCGACTGGGCGTACTGGGTGGACCGCGACGAGATCGCAATCATGACGGGCAGGTGCTGGTCGGAGCTGCACCGGCCCCTGCGGGCGATCCCGGCTCTGGAGGACGCCCTGGGCCGGTACGACGACTCCCGGTCCCGAGACAAGGCGCTCTACCTGTCGTGGCTCGCGGCGGCCTACCTGGACGCCGGCGAGATCGAGCACGCGACCGCGATCACGACCCGGGTGTTCGACCTCTCCGAGGGCCTCGCGTCGGTCCGGCCGATGGTGCGGGCCCGCCTGATGGTCAAGCGACTGGAGCCCCACCGGTCCCTCGCCCCGGTCGGAGCGCTGCTGGAACGGGCCAAGGGTTAGCGGGTGGCCCGCGTGATCCAGTCCAGGTACTCAGCTCGGCCGGCGTCGATGGTGAAGGCGATGACCTCGGGCGAGTCGTAAGGATGGTTGTCCACCAGGTGCTTCTCCAGCGCTTCGCGCCGGTCACCGGCAGTACGGAAGGTCACCTGGAACTCGGTGCCTTCGGAGACCTCTCCGAGGTGCCGGTACGTCGTCTCGATGGGTCCGGTCACCTGCCCGGAAGCGGCCAGATTCGCCTCCACTGCCGAGCGCGACAGCTTCCGCGCGGCGTCCTGATTGTCCACGGTCGTGATCACGATCAAGAAGTCAGCCATGTGGGCAACGTACCTGCCACCGCCATGCACCTGGGAGGGAACGATGTGGTCCGCCGGAACTTCATCGTCGCGTCCGGCGGAGACGCGCCATCCGCACTCGGCCTGCCCTACAGGGACAGCATCACCAGCCGGCCATGACCGCCCTTACCAGCGCCGTCCGCGTCGGCCATGGCGAGGTCGCCGCAGTACGCCGTGTGGTGAAGTTCCTCGGCGACTCGGGCATGGTCCTCTCCCGCCTCGACGACCTAGACGCCGCCGAAGAGCACCTTCACCTCGCCCTGGACATCCACGGCCTCGACTGCCGGACATGCGCGTTCGCCTGCGCCGGTACAGCGGAGTCCCGGAGGCCCAAAAGCTTCGCGAGCGGGCAGCTCGCCGCGCCGCCTGACTCCGCCCTGCATGCCCTGGTCCTGCCTGGCCGCCTATCCCTCGCCTCACCTCCCCCTACGAGCAGACAGACCCCTTCGGTGAATAGTTCGCGGAATAATTGACAGCAGATAGTTAAGTCCGTCAGGATCTCCCTGTGACCGAACCTCTCAGTGCAGTAGAGGCCGAGTTGGTCCTGTCGCCGCATCTCCAGAAGATCGGCGGCTGCATCGAACTCGGATGGCGGCGTTGGCTCGGACTACTGAAGCAGGACAGCGAACTCGGCATCATCATCAGCACTCGTTCACGAGCCAATCTCGTGTACGACTTCATCCGATACGAAGCCGTCAACGCATTCGACGGCTGCGAGGGCGTCAAGGTCGGGGACAGCCGAGGATTCCTCCTCCTGACGTTCGAAGAGAAGATCGTCCTGCGGTTCAAGAAGTTCAGGGATCGCAAGTACCGGACCAGCGGCATACCCACGCAGCAGCGGCGTGAGTACGCCAACCAGGTGCTGCCCGGCATGGAAGCCCTTACCCACCTGGTCGCCGGCTACCTCCCCGACAAGGAGGGGCTCGGCCTGGAACGGATGGCCATAGCGTGCAGTCTCGACGATGACCGGCTCTGGGTTCTGGAGTTGGATCTCGGCCTCGGCGAGACTGGTATTGCGGCGCCTGTCACCCCGATGCCGACGGTCCCCACGCGGGATACGATCGTGCGGCCCAAGCGGCGCGAAATCGCAGATCAGACCGGTACAGAAGAGAGGTAGCCACCCCATGAACCCGCGCCTACTGCAACTCGCGCGGGAGTCTCGTGGCTTGTCCCAGTCCAAGCTGGCTGGACTCGCAGGCATCTCGCAGGCAGCCCTGTCCAAGGCGGAGAACGGCGTCGGAACGCTGACTCCCGAACGTGTGCAAGCGGTGGCGGAAGCCCTCGGCTATCCCAGAGAGCTGCTCGACTGGCCGGATGAGCCGGTCGGGCTGGGTCCGTCTGGCTTCTACCACCGCAAGCAGTCCGGCCTCGGCAAGACGGCGCTCCAGCGCATCGAAGCCGAGGTCAACCTGCTCCTCATGCAGCTCCGCCGACTCGAGGCGAGCGTGGATATCGAGCCGATCTACCGGCTCCCCGTCCTCGACGCCGACGAGCACACCCCGGAACGGGCCGCAGCAAAGATCCGAGCGAGCTGGCACCTGCCCGACGGCCCCGTGCACGATGTGATCCGGACAGTCGAGAGGGCCGGCATCGTCGTAGTCCGACGCAACCTGGAGTCCCCCAAGATCTCCGGCCTCAGCGTCCGACCGCCGAACAGCCTGCCCTTGATCATCCTGAACGAAGGCATGCCGCCGGCGCGGGAGCGGTTCACCGTCTTCCACGAGCTGGGGCACCTTGTGATGCACCAACTACCGAGCGACAACGGCGAGCGGGAAGCGGACGTATTCGCCTCTGAGCTGCTGATGCCAGGCCCTCTCATCGGCCCCCACCTTTCCGGCCTAACGCTCCAGCGGGCAATCCAGCTGAAGCAGCACTGGAAGGCATCCATGGCTGCAGTGATCCAGGCCGCAAAGCGCCTGGACCGCATCGACGAGAGCCGGTACAAAAGTCTGCAGGTCCAGCTGTCACAGCACGGCTACCGCAGGAACGAGCCCGCTGAGCCCGACCGCGAGGAACCGAGCATCCTGACCAGCATCCTGGAAACACATCGATCGGATCATGGGTACTCGGACAAGGAACTAGCCACCGTGGTCGGACTCCAGCTCCGAGAGTTCCGGTCCGAGTACGGGAGCACCTTGACGCTCCACGCGGTCTGATCCGACAGTGTCATCAACCGCAGCACGTCACAGTGCCGTGCCCGATCCCACTGATCCGGTCGCGGCACCTCGACGTGTGGACTGGTCAGCTGACAGTCTCGGCCGTGTGCAGGGACCCGACAGTGCAATGCAGGACGCCGAGGACGAATCTGAAGCGCTCTGCGTCGGCCCACCGCTGGACAGCGCCGACGTTCAACGCCAGCATCTCCGCGGCGTGACCCATGATGAGGGACTCCTTGGGCCCACCTAGTAATGAGTGACGCCGGCTTCCGGGCCCAGTGATCTTCGCCCGACCTTGGTACCCGGCGGGTCGACCGAGCATGGGCCCGGGGCTTGAGGCAGCCCCGGGCCCACACCCGACGAAGTCAACTCACTTGCTGCCGGCCGACGAGAGTGAGCCAGTTGGTGGACGGCGGCCAGGTGCGCTGCGGCATCCGGGTACGCAGGTCCAACGCATCGGCGGCCCAGCCTTCGGCCGCCTCCAAGGCGGGACGGGAGATCTGGTCGTAGGCGGGAGCGACCCAGACCCGGTGGAAGACGGCGCGCTTCCACGGTTCGACCAGGTGCGTCCTAATCCGCCCGGTCACGCCCTGGTCGCCGGCCGCCATGCCGAGCCAGACGATGCGACCCTTCAGGTCGACCACGATGTAGAGGCCCGGGGAGAACGCCTCGACGGTGTCAACCTGCGACCAGTACGGGTCGCTGCTGCTATAGCCACCCAGGGCGCGGGCGAGAAGCGGGACGTACGCCGGCAGGAGGACCGGGCCTGGCGGCGGCGGTGTGGGGTCCTGCGGTGTACGCGCCTCCGGCAGGATGCCGCTCACTCACCCTCCCCCGTCCCAAAGGCGAAGTTGTCGATGCCGCCGGTCGTCGCGTCGGCATCGGCCGGCCGGTAGCGCAGCTTCCCCAGGTGCTTGCCGGCCTTCTCCACGATGGAATCCAGCTTGTCGAGTTCGTCCTGCCAGCCCTCCCGCTCGTCGGCGGTCATCTCCCTGCCAGGTCCCACCAGGGAGTGCATCGCCTCGAAGTGCTTGGCGAGGAGGGTCAGGGCCTTCTTCCCGGCACCTACCAGACCGGTGGTGTCCTTGAGCTTCTCCGTCCACTGCTCGCTGAGGGAGAGGTCGGACGACGTGCCCGCCCCGCCGCCCGAGTCGTCGCTCTCCACCGGCCAGTGGCTGGTGAACCACTCCGAGTCGGCCGGCTTGGCCGCGTTGGTGGTGACGACGGCCCCGTCGGACACTCGGCGGAGACGGCCAGGCGACGCCCCCGGCCGGGGCGGAGCCTCACGGCCGGCGCGGAGCTGCATCACCTCGGCGAAGGCGGCGATCGCCTCGATGAACAGCCGGACCCCGTCGTCGGTAATCCGGGCTGCCGCAAGCTTGGTGGACACCGCCCGGCGGTCAACGGTCGAGCCGTACGAGCCGAGCAGCACCTTGCCGTTGACCAGACCGGGAACCGCCAGGTGCGCCAGCTCGGTGCGGGCGGCGTCTCGGCCGTCGCTCGCCACAGCGTCCCTCGCCGCGGCGAAGAGCTCGGCGGCGGAGAGCCCAGTGGTGACAATGCCGTTGCGCACCACCTTCTGGTGGGGCGTGTCCATGGCGGCTGCGGGAAGGTCGACACCGCCGACGGCGGCGGTGAGCATCGCGCTGCGGATCTCGCCCCTATTCGCCGCGTGCTTGGCCGTCAGCTGCGACGGTGACGGCTCGACCAGGACCTTCGTGGTCCTGCGCAGGCTGGGGATGTCGCTCGGGAAGACCACCCGGTCGACCAGTCGGACGAGCTCGATGGCTGCCTCGCACGGGTCGTCGTGCAGCTCTGCGGCCGGAGTCGCGCCGGTGAGGACCGCGTGCTCCACCTCCGTGATCGCATTGTCGGCGAAAGCGCGGTCGACCAGCTTCCGTCCTGAGGCCATGGCCTGGTTACTGCCGGAGAAATCGAGCGGGCCGTGCAGGTGGGTGCGCAGGTTGGTCGATGCCAGTGCCGCATCGAAGTCCGGGCGGGTGCCCTCGGCCGGCACGTAGCCGATGACGAAGGCCGCGTCGGTGACCGCGACCTGCAGCGCGGCGGCCGCCAGTTCCGCCCAGCGGCGGTCCTCCAGGGCCTCCTTGGCCTTCTCTGGGTCGTCCTCCGGGATCTCGATGTCCTCAGGGTCGATGTCGGCGAACTTGTTGAGCTGGGCGGTGTAACGGTCCCGCCAGTCGGCCGGGTTACGCCAGCGCTGGCCGGCGGGTCCACCGAGAGCCTGCTGGGGCAGGCCGAGCAGGCCAACTGCGGGCTGGAGTCCGAACAGGTCGTGGCGGTGCCGGGTGCGGTTTGACCCGGCCGTGGCCCCGGTGGTGCACCACGCCTCGCCACCGACGCGGTAGCTCACGATGTGGTAGGTGGCCCGCTCGGACTGACCCGAGACCGACAGGTCGGCCTTCAGGTCGTACTTCCTGGCCTTCTCCGCTGCACTCAACCTGCCTTCAATGAAGGTCAGGTGCTCTAGCAGCGGCTTCTCGGACTCGAACTCAACCTCCAGCGCCGCCTGCTGACCGCCGCCTGGCGCCTTGACCGGGACTACCCTCGGGGTAGGCACCGTGGCGCTCTGGGCCACGTCGAAGGCGAAGCGGATGTTGAACTGGTTGATCGCACTGGCCAGGCCGGGCTGCTTGACCCTCAGCTCGTAGAGGGTGCCGTGCTCAGTGTCCACCGTGCGCACGGCCGAGTCCTTGAAGCCGGTGACGACAACGCCGGTGCTCTTGCTGCCGCTCGTCGCGATCAGGGGCTTGAGGTTGATGGCATCGATGGCCATGCGCTCCAGGGCGCTGCGGTCGAGGTTGCACCGGGGGTCGGCCAGGCCAGCCTCGACGAACTGGAGCCGGTACTCAGGATCGTCGAGGTAGGGGAAGGGCCCGGACGGGCGGTTGGGACGACGCGGCGACATACCGCACCTCTGCTTTCGTGCACCGGGGACGGCGGGCTCTCGCCGCAGCCCCTGAACGGATGGGGACGCGAAGTGGGTCCGCCTCCGTGTGTGCAGAGGACGGTGCCGCCGCCGTACCGCCTCCCCGCTACTGCGGGGCACTGGGCCGTTGCGACCACCTTGACAGATCACCATCGCCCGACCACCGCTGGCTCCTCAGGGGAACCGCCGCATTGGCCACCCCGGACCGGGTTGGTCCATTAAGGGCTGGCGCAGATCACCGACATCGATGCGCTCCAGTGCCCAATATAGCTCGCACTAGCCATAATTGTCTGTCCGTCAGATACAGGAGTGCCCGATCCGCAGGCCATGGTCATCGACGAGAAAGCGGCCTCGGGTGCGGACACCACGCACCCGACTACTGGGATACGGGTTTTCGTCTCCCCCGGGGAGACGCTGACGTCGAACCCGTCCTTCCGATTCGCGACGACAGCAGGCAGATCAACCCGGGCCTGACCATGAAAGTCGCCCCTTGCGCCCACCTGACCGCTTGCGAGTGCAACCCCCCCTAGGCTGGTGACCTACCGGCAACGGCACCACACTGACGATCCGGGCGACTCCCACCCCTACGGGGGGCTCAACGCAAGGGACGTGCCCCAAGCGTGCCCTTAAGGACGGTCAGGAGCGGTCACAACCGGTTCAAGATGGGGTCCAGAAAGTCACCCCGCAGAGCCTATCTGTGCAGGTCATAGCGCATGTGAGCGCGCCCTGGGCAGTAGATTCCCAAGCTTATAGCGCGGGTTCGATTCCCGTCATCCGCTCCATAGCAAAGCCCCAGGTCAGCGACCTGGGGCTTTGTCGTTGTCTAGACCTCTCAGAGCCCGCGTGCCGTTCGCGTGCCATAAGTCCCCTCACGGGGCGTCAGATTGATCGCTGACCCACCACGGCTCGCGACAGGACGCCTACGTCGCACGCTGGGGCGTCACCTCCTCCGAGCGGCCCCACCGGGACCCGGAAATCGTGGCACCAGCGTGTGGACGGTGGCTGCCATGCTTCCGCCCGCCTGCCGGTCCGGTTGCGTGCGCTGGCGGCGGACGTCGGCGTCGATGTTGTCGGCGAGCGTGCGCTGGTGCGCCTTGGTGGAGTGCTGATAGATCAGCTGGGCGCGCTCGGACGACTGTCCCGCGCGGACCATGAGGTCCGGACTTTCCGTCGCCCAGCTGGCTCATGAACTGGCCTGGACGAGCAAGAGGGTGCGGGACCTGCTGGGCGTCCAGGAACAGAGGCCGGTGCTCCGGCTGGTCCAGTAGCGGTCGCCGCTCGACCTCGGAAGCCGCGGGCTAGGTGTATTGCCTCGTTAGGTTGGGGACGCGGCTTGCGGGTGGTTTGCCTGCCGGGAATCGGATCGCCATCAACGGGGTTGGTGGGGGATGAGCCGTTATTGGAGGGCCATGCGAGCGATTCAGGTGTACGAAGTGGGCGGTCCCGAGGTGCTGCAGGAGGCCGAGGTGGACCAGCCGCGGCCGGGTCCGGGCGAGGCGATCGTGGAGGTCGCCGCATCCGGGGTCAACTTCCTCGACGTCTACCACCGCGAGGGCCGGTACAGCCTCCCGCTGCCCTTCACCCCGGGCGCTGAGGGCGCCGGCACGGTCGTCGAAGTTGGACCCGGCGTCGCTGACGTCGCAGTCGGGGACCGGGTCGGTTGGGTGGAGATTCCCGGCACGTACGCCGAGCGGGCCGTCGTGGACTCCTCCCGGCTGGTGCCGCTGCCCGACGATATCGACTTCGAGGCCGCCGCCGCCGTGCTCCTGCAAGGTATGACCGCGCACTATCTCGTCAAGGACGCCTACCCGGTTCAGGGGGGCGACACGGTGCTCGTGCATGCGGCTGCTGGTGGCATGGGGCTGCTTTTGACCCAGCTCATCACCCATCTCGGCGGCAGGGTGATCGGCACGACGTCGACCACGGCGAAGGCCGAGCTGGCGAAGCGTGCCGGGGCCGCTGAGGTCATCCTTTCCTCCGCAGTCGACGATCTCGCAGCCGAGGTGAGGCGGCTCAACGGCGGTCAGGGACTGCCGGTTGTCTTCGACGGCGTCGGCGCGCACACCTTCGATGCGAGCCTCGCCAGCCTGCGAACCCGCGGCCATCTCGTGCTCTTCGGCGCGGCAAGTGGTGCCGTGCCGCCGTTTGATCCGATTCGGCTCGCCCACGGCGGTTCGCTGACCCTGATCCGGCCCAGCCTCGGGGACTTCATCGCCGATCGGTCCGAACTGCTCCGACGGGCCGCCGATGTGTTCGAGTGGGTGCGCTCCAAGGCGCTTGAGGTCACCGTAACGGGCCGCTACGCATTGTCCGAGGCCGCCCAGGCCCACAGCGATCTGGAGGCTCGGCGTACCACCGGCAAGCTGCTCGTCGTACCCGATGCGGCCGCTATTGGACGCCGCGAGGAGACGCAGAGCTGATCGCGGGTGACGAGGTCGGGGATCTTGGAGACTGAGATGTCGAGGGCATGGCCGACCGTCATCGCCAAGATCCCCGACAGCGTCAGGCACTCAGCAGGCCAAGATCAAGTTCAGGCGGGTTTCTGGCGCATCTGGGTCACACCCCTTCAAGATCCCTCAGCCGAGACCTGGCTCACCCGTCCACAACCTCCCGGGACAGAACAGGCCGCGCAACGCACGGGCATGCCGCCAGGGCCGGCTCATCTCAGTGCCGGCCCCAGCGATGTGTTGACGTGTCGAGGGATCAGCGCGTTGCCTCGTCTCCGAGGCTTCCGGAGCTGATGGCGCCCCGCAGGACATGAGCGATCTCCTCGGGCTTGAGGTCGATGCTGTCGACCCCCTCCACAGTCAGCGGGATCTCCTCCAAGGCGTATTCGCCGCGTCCGTCGGCACTGAACTCGGGGCCGGTGCGGTCCTCGAAGGACCACGTCGTGATGCGGGCGAGGTAGAAGAGCTGACGCTCGGTGTCGGACTCCATCGTGTGCAGGAGTCGGACGATGTCGGCCTTCCCCGCGATCTCCTCGTGGATCTCCCGGTGAAGGGCTGCCTCCCAGGACTCGTCGCTCTCCTCGACCCCGCCGCCGGGCAGCACCCAGTACAGGGGGATTCCGGGCTTGGTGCGGCGGATGACCAGCATCGTGTCGTCCGCGGTGACGAGGACGGCTCGGACTCGTTCGATCATTTCGCTCTGTCTCCTTGCTTGTTGACTGTCTCAGTGCAGCAGCCAGCCGCCGTCGACGTGGACGGATTGCCCAGTGATGAACGATGCGGACGGGCCGACGGGGAACGCCACCAGGGCTGCCACGCCTTCGGGTCGTCCGCGTCGCGGGACGCACTGACGGTTGATCTGGTCTTCCGGGCGGGCCCGGTGGTGGGCCGGGATGGCGGTTTCGGCTTGCACCTCGATGGCGCCGGGCAGGACGGTGTTGACGCAGATGCCGTACGGGCCGAGTTCGCGGGCCAGGGAACGGGTCAGGCCCAGGAGGCCGGCCTTGGCGGTGCTGTAGGCGACGAGGTTGGTGCGGCCGGCGCGGGCGTTGACGCTGCCGATGTTCACGATCCGGCCCCAGCGGCGTTCGATCATGCCGGGGGTCAGGGCGTGGCAAGTGCGGTAATGGGCGGTGAGGTTCACGTCGAGGGAGTAGTTCCAGGCGGCTTCGTCGGTGTGCTGCCAGGGGACCCGGGGGTAGGAGCCGACGTTGTTGACGAGGATGTCGACGGGGCCGATCTCTCCTCGCCTCCTTCGAACGCGACGGCAGCCCCGGCATCGCCGTGAATGCCGACCTGACCGACCCAGCGGCGACCGCGGACTGCCCCGCGGGCACGGCCTGGTCGGCATGCGGGAGCGGGCGATGGTGCACGGCGGGACGTTCAGCGCGGGCCCTCGCCCCGAGGGGGGCTTCGCGGTCTCCGCCCGCCTGCCGCAGGACGGCACGAGGAGGAAGGAGTGACCGTCACGACCCGCGTACTCATCGTCGACGACCGGGTGTTGCTCCGGGGCTCGTTCCGGATCCTCGTCGACAACGAGCCCGGTCTCACCGCCGTCGGAGAGGCGGGCGACGGGGCCGAAGCCGTGGAACTGGCCCGCCTGCACCGACCGGACGTGGTCCTGATGGACGTCAGGATGCCCATCATGGACGGCATCGAGGCGACCCGACAGATCTGCGGCTCCCCGGAGACCGCGGGAGTACGGGTACTGATCCTGACCACGTTCGACCTCGATGAGTACGTCTACGCGGCCCTACGGGCCGGTGCGGCGGGCTTCCTCCTCAAGGACGCCCCGCCGGCGGAGGTGCTGGCCGCGATCCGGGTCGTCGCCACGGGCGACTCCCTGCTGGCTCCGTCGGTGACCCGCCGCCTGATCGAGGACTTCACCCGCCGCCCCGACCCGGCCCCCGGCCGGGGCCCGGTCCCGCTGACGGGGGTGACGGAGCGGGAGCGCGAGGTCCTCGAGCTGATCGCGCGGGGCCTGTCGAACAACGAGATCACGGCGCGTCTGCACCTGAGCATGGGCACGGTGAAGACCCACATCGGCCGTCTCCTGGCCAAACTGGCCGCCCGCGACCGCGCCCAGCTGGTGATCGCGGCGTACGAGTCCGGAGTCGTGTCGGCCTCCGACGGCGGCCTGGGAGCGCGCTGAGAAACGGCCCTGCCCCAGGACAGGTACCGGGATGCTGCCCTTGAACATCACCGGGCGGGCAGGACCAGAACACTGCGGTCCACCGTGCAAGCCGGCCCGTGCCCCATCCGCGCCCTTCCGAGTGGTGAACAGCGGTCATCACGGGTGCGGGCAGCTCCTCACAGAAGGCCGTTTGGCGGGCCATTTGCACAGGTCAGACCCCATACGAGCGCCTTGCGCGCCATAGATTCCCAAGCTTCTAGCGCGGGTTCGATTCCCGGGGAGCCGAGATACTGACGAAACGCTGCACTCGGGGTGAATCAATATCTGTCCCGGCGGTCTGAGGCTTTAATGAACCTGGCAGGAAGAGTTTTGACCGCACCGCACGGGGTGGAAATATTCAACGTACGCAGGCCACATCAGCATGCTACTGTCGATCTCGGTTGCAGTTGTGGTACCCAAAAACTTCAAGCGTCTCCGGGCCATAGGGAAGCGCTTCATATTTCCCGGGCAATTTTCCGGGCGGGGCATCATCGCGGCGACACGGCATCTGCACAGTGCGGACGCTGGTGTACTGCCCCGAAGGAGATATGACATGACTGTCGGCACCGTCAAGTGGTTCAACGCGGCAAAGGGTTTCGGCTTCATCGAGCAGGACGGTGGCGGCGACGACGTCTTCGCCCACTTCTCGAACATCGCCGCCCAGGGCTTCCGTGAGCTGATCGAGGGCCAGAAGGTCACCTTCGACATCGCGCAGGGCCAGAAGGGCCCGACGGCCGAGAACATCGTTCCCGCCTGACGCCGACGCGCGTCTTGCAGCTGGGGCCCGCATCCCTCGGGGTGCGGGCCCCAGCTGCACGCATTTCCCCCGGTGCGTTCACCTGGGGGACGAAGCACGGAGGGACGCAGCCTCCTCAAGCGCTGCACCCGAATACATTTTCCGGATTTTGCGTCGGTACGACGCTCCCCATTCCAGCGCCTGCGCACCTGCATTTTCCCTGCAGGCCAGCTCCGCTTTCGTATTCCATTCGGCCCGTTCTTGCGGTTCCCTGCGCTGCTCTTCTGCTGCGGGAATTCCTTGGTACGTGCCGTATCAAGGAAGGTCCTGAATGAACCCCACCCGTACGAACGACCGCTCCGCCCGCACCCGCAGCCGCACCGGCGGCCCCGCTTTCGGCTCCCGCGCCGGCTCGGAGCGGGGCGGCCGCTTCGGCTCGCCCGCCCCCAGCCGTTCCAGTGGTCCGAGCCGCTCGGGCGGTTACGGTCGCCGGCCCGCCGCGGTCCAGGGTGAGTTCGCCC
>NZ_JBICZI010000006.1:257612-303223 GCF_043201855.1 Streptomyces sp. NPDC048257 | reverse complement strand
ACCGGCTTCCCGCCCGGGCTGGTCCTCGGCGCCGTGCACCCCGCGGACGCTGCGGCCGCCCAGGCCAAGAGCGATCTGATCGTGGCCTACAACAATGCCGCCGGCCAGTTGACCGGCCAGGCACCGGACTTCCCGCTCGCGGCAGGAATCGGCGGCGGCCAGGAGCTGCTTCCCGGCGTCCACCGGGCCACCTCCGGTGTCGGACTCACCGGCGACCTGGTCCTGAACGCCGGAGGAAACCCCAACTCGGTCTGGGTGTTCCAGATTCCCGAAGCCCTGACCACGGCATCCAGCAGCCGGATCCTCCTCACGAACGGCGCTTCGCCGTGCAACGTGTACTGGCAGATCGGGAGTTCGGCGACCCTCGGCACCACCTCCACCTTCGTGGGCACCATCATGGCCCTGACCTCCATCTTCGTACAGCAGGGGGCGAACATCGAGGGCCGGGCGCTGGCCCGTAACGGCGCGGTGACGCTCAACAACAACAGGATCTTCCTCGGCGGGTGCGCCACCGGCGGAACGACGACCGGCGCCACGACCGGCGCGACCACCGGAGCGACCGCCGGAACGCCGACCGGCGGAACGCCGACCGCCGGATCGACGACCGGTACGACCGTGGGTCTGATCGGCGGTGGCCTCCTGGGCGGACCGATCGTCGATCTCGTATCCGGCGGCACCTCGGGGAACGTCGCCGGAAACACCGCCGGAAACACCGCGGGCAACACGGCCGGGAACACCACCGGCGGGAACGTCACCGGCGGTCAGCCCGGCGGCCCGGACCACGGCGGCCCGGAGCACGGCGGCCTGGAGCACGGCGGGCCCGAGCACGGCGGCCCGGGCCACGGGCACGACGAGGGACCCGGCAAGCCGGACCACGAGCACGAACACGGCCACGACGGCAAGCCGGGCGACCACTACGGCTACGGCAACAAGCCCGGGGGCCACGAGGGTCACGAAGGCCACCAGGGCCACGAGGGCTAGGCAGCAGGCTGCACGGAGCCCGTTGACCGGATGACGGCGCGCGGCGGAATCCTCATCGAATCCGCCGCGCGCCGCCGGTGCGAGTCGCAGAGACCTCAGGCGAACAGCAGACATGAGAAAGACCGGGTGGGCGGTGTCGAGCGGAATTGAATCTGCGGCCGTGAAGGAACTCCATCAGTCCGATTCCGGTCCGGTCCCCCAGGAGCGCCCTGACGAAGCGTCCGGTCCGGATAAGCGGCCCCTGGGCGTTCGTACGCTGAAAGCAGCGCTGCACACCGCCGTGGCCATCTGCCTGGTGACGGCTCTGGTCCATGTCGTCCTGGTGTTCCTTCATGTGGCCCCTTCCAACCCTGTATCGAAGCGGTACAGCCCACAGGTCAACGGATGGGTGTACCCGCTCTTCGAACAGAATTGGCGACTCTTCGCCCCGGACCCCGATTCCTTCAACCGGAAAATCCTGGTGAGAACCGCACACACCGACTCCAGCGGATCGGTGCGGGTGACCCCCTGGTTCGACCTGGCCGCCGTGGACCATTCCGCAGTCGACCACAACGTATTTCCGAGCCATACGTCTCAGAACCTTCTGCGCCGCGCCTGGACGTCCTACGTCGAGACACACGGCGGAAGCGACACGGCACGCTCGGAGCGGGCCGTCATGTTGCAGAAGTACCTGCGCAACATCGCCGCGGACCGCGTCGCCGCCCACAACGGCGACGCCTTCGAGTTCATTCAGCTTCGGGTCGTCACACTGCCCGTCGCCGCGCCCGGCGCACCGGCCGCAAACCGCCCGCCGGCACCCACCGAGGACCGGCTCCTGCCCTGGTGGAAGGTGACCTCCCATGGGAAATGAGCAGATCCCCCAGCTCCCCTCCACGGCAGCCGCGCCGCACCGACCCGCGGCCCGGGAGACTTCGATCGCCGGCACGGCCCACCGGTGGCTCCTCGACCGGATCGGCGCTCTGTGGGCGCTTCTCACCGACCGGCCGATCTCCCTGTACGCCGCGTCGGTCCTGCGGATCGGCTACGGGCTGCTCTACCTGGTCTTCCTGCTGCGGGAGTTCCCGCACCGTGACGAGATCTGGGGCCCCGGCTCCCCCTGGACACCGGCGCTTGCACAACAGCTCTTCGATCAGACGGGCTGGAACAGCATCCTGGTCCTGTCGGACAGCCGCGCCTACTTCGAACTCTGCTACGCGACGGCCCTCATCACGTCCGCGCTGTTCATGCTGGGCTGGCGGACCCGCGCCATGTCCATCCTCTTCGCCGTCGTGGTGGCCTCGTTCCATGCCAGGTCGATCTTCATGACGGACGGGGGCGACAACCTGATCCTGCTGATGGCCCTCTACCTCGTCCTCACCGCGTGCGGTCGGCGCTGGTCCCTGGACGCACGCCGGGAGCGGCTCAGGACGGCTCGTGCGGGCAACGCCCCGGAGCCGGTGAGGAGCTTCTCCGCACAGCAGCTCCGGGACGCTCGCACCACCTTGACCACGGTGGTGCACAACTGCGGCATCCTCGTCATCGCGGCACAGGTCTGCTTCCTCTACGGATCGGCCGGCCTGTACAAGATCCAGGGCGCTACCTGGGGCGGCGGCACCGCTCTCCACTACGCGTTGAACCTCGAACTCTTCCAGCCCTGGCCCGCGGTCTCCCACCTCGTGGACGCATACCCGATGGTGATCGCGATCGCCAGCTACCTGACGGTGCTCTTGCAGGTCGCCTTCCCGTTCGTGCTCTTCGGCAGGCTCAAGTACCCCGTGCTGGCCGTGCTGCTGGGCATGCACATCGGTATCGCAGTGCTCTTGGGGCTGCCCCTCTTCTCCGGCGCGATGATCATTGCGGACGCCGTGTTCCTTCCCGACCGCTTCTACGCCTTCCTGCCCCACCTGTACCGACGCGCAGCGCACCGCACGGGGACGCGGCGACCTGCACCCGGCCGAGCGGCGGAATTCGGATCCGTACCTTCGCAGGGCAGGCCCGGCGTACCCGGCTCCAAGCAGCAGGCCGCTCCTGCCCAGAAGGAAACCCCGCCTTCCGGCGCCGCCACACCGGGGACGGGCGTCACCCGCGTGCCTCGCCACACAGCCGAAATGATGCAGACCGCAACGGTGCATGCCAGCGTCATCCGAGAGGAATCCGTACCCCACCCATCAAGAGGAGTCGCCGTCATGGACGGTACGCAGGACAAGCCCAAGGAGCCGGGCAAAGGCAGCGAGGCGCAGGAGCACCATCGTTCCGGAGACCCCGCTCACCCCCGGCCGGGCAAGTCGTCCCGCGAGCAGGGACAGAAGCAGGGACAGAAGCAGGACCAGAAGGAGCCCTCGCGCCGCCGCGAGGACGACCTGCTGCGCGAAGAGGACCTGCACGACGAGAACCTGTGACGAGAACACCACTCGCGCACTCCCAGGGCCCGGCCGCCGGTCCGCAGTCACCCCGGGCCGGGCCCTGTCACAGCGCGCGGGCAGCCGGCCACGCTTCCGGGCCGGCGTACGCCTTGATGGCATCCTCGATGAAACTCCGGGTACGGTCCGGGCTCAGCGCCTGGGCCTGCAAGTGCGCGTACATGTCGCTGTAGCGCCGCACGTCGGATCGTTTCTCCAGATAGAGGTCGCTGGTGAACCTCTCCAGATACACCACGCTCCCATCGGTGGCCTCGGCGAACTCGAGCAGCGTGAACTGCCCCGAGACCCCCGGGTGCGCACCCACCTCGTGCGGGAGGACCTGCACGGTGATGTGGGGCCGGGCGCTGACGTGGGTCAGATGTTCCAGTTGTTCGCGCATGACCTCGCGGCTGCCCACGACGCGGCACAGCGCCGATGCGTCCAGCACGACCCATAAGCGCAGCGGGTTGCCCGGGGCGCGCAGCCGGTCCTGGCGGCGCGTCCGCACCTCGAGGCGTGTGGAGGCCTGTTCGGCGGTGGCGTGAGGGATCGTTCCTGCGATGACCGCCCGCGCATAGGCGGGGGTCTGCAGCAGGCCGGGGATCACCTGGGACTCGTAGCACCGGATCGCGGCCGCCTCGGTCTCCAGGCCGATGTAGGGGCCGTACGGGATGTCGTCGTAGGCGTTCCACCAGCCCTGCCGGTCCGATTCCCCGGCCATCTGCATCAGCCGGCCGACACGCAGCTGATCCCGGACTCCGTACAGCTCGCAGAGATCTCGCACATCGCGCGGCTTGATGAGGCGGCGGCCGTTCTCCAGCAGACTGATCTTGGGCTGGGAGATCAGCAGGCGCGTCGCCACCTGCTGCGTCGTCATACCGCTGATCTCGCGGAGCCGGCGTAGCTCCGCCCCCAGCCGGCGCCTGCTGACGGTGGGATTGACTGTGACACCCACGGGGCGCGTACCTCCGCTCCAAGAACCTTGCGCTGGCGAGAAGATTGCCACGGCCAGGGCAGCCGGACGCGCCTTGACCGCGCGTCATGCACGGTGATTCGCGCCGGCGCACATCGACCCGGAACTACATGACGCGGGACGCTACGCGCCGGAGGAGTTCCCGAGCCCCTCGCTCCGGCTGTCGACCGGTTTCCCGGGCCGCTGAAGCTGCCGCCGGGGTCAGCTCGCGTCGGCCGGGTCGGGCGTGGTGGCGACGAGGAGCTGAGCGGCCTCGGTGGTGTTGTCGGCGCGGACGGCGCGGGCCATCGCTTCGCGTGCGGCGTCGGCCGTGGTGTCCGGGGGAACCACCAGCAGGGCGAAGAGGTCGTTGTGGCCACGGGTGATGAGGACGGTGTCGTCGCCGACCGGGTCGGAGTCCAGGTGCACGACCTGGCCGTCGATCACCAGGCGGGGCGGGAGCCCGTTCCAGGCGGACGCGTCCACGCCCACCCGCGTGATCGCCCCGAGGTGCCCGGTCAGCACGCTGATCAGCGCAGGCAGCTCGGTCTCGATGTCGCGCGTACGCGGCCACCAGGCGCCGTCCAGGAGGCCCTCCCGGGAGCTCGTGGTCTCCAGCCGCAGCAGGGCCGTACCCGGTTTGATCGCGTGGTGGATCGCATCCGGCAGGAGCGGGGGCGTGCGGGGGGTGTCGGAGTCAGCCATGGGGGTCCGCCCGTCTACGGGGTGCGGCCGTCGCCGCAGATCGGCACCGGTGCGGACGCCCGTGCCCGGTCGGCGACGTGCGCGAGCCCGCCGTCGTTTCACGATACTCCCGCCGCCCGCTCCGCCGCGCGCCGGAAAATACCTGGTCACGCCGGTCAGAGTCGCCCGAACAGGCGTACAGTCAAAGCACCGGGAGTATTTCGCACACCGGCTTTCACGCGGGTGTCATTTCCGGCGATCGCCTAAAAACCGGACTGCCCACGGGCAGCCCGGGGGCAGGTCCGCACCATGACCACCACCCTCGACCGGACCGCGCCCCGCGACCGCACCGCAGCGCTCTCGGCACGCCTGTCCCTCACCCCGAAGACCACGCTCGCCGGTCGGCTGGACGGGGCCTGGTGGCCCTATTCGCGCGACCTCGAAACCGAGCTCCCACCGCTCGCCGCCGCCCTCGAGGAATCCTGGGGCCGCGTCACCCGCGTCACCGTGAACCCCACCCGCTGGCCCGTCGTACCGCACACGGTTGCCGTGGACGGGCGCACGCTGCACGTGGGCTGGTTCACCGAACAGGACCCCGACAAACTGATCCTGCTCTCCTACACCGTGGGGCGCTGGGACCTGCTCGTCATCCCGCCCGAGACCGAGCCCGCCGCCGCGGCCCGCCTGATGGCCGCCGCAGCGATCCCGGGGAGCGTCCTCACCGCCGGAGTCCTGATGGCCAACGAAGCCGCCGTCGGGCGCGGCATCCGCGAAGCCGTGCGCCCCGAAGCCGCCTGGGAGAGCGAGGGCGGGGCCTGCATGTCCCCCTTCGGGAACCCGATGGGACGAAGCGCCCTCCCGATGCCTGCGAACGGCTGGAGGTGAGCTCGGTGGAGACCCTCGTCCTCATCGCGGTGATCACCCTCATGATCGGCATCGGAATGCGCTGGATCCACCTGCTGAACGCCCAGCACGACGCGCGGATCGAGGCCTACCGGTTCAGTGACCCCCTGCCGAGGCCTCCCGGCCTGCCGGACGACACCGGTCGTCGAGCCCACCACACGGGTGCCGACCGGTGAGGAACAGACCTTCCTCCGACCGGGGGCAGCGGGCGGGGCGCCACAACGCCCCGGCCCGCCGGCCTCTCGCCCGCCCCTGAAGGGACACCACGCCCACGTGAAGTACATCGAGACCCAGACACTGCCCTCGCTCGGGCACGCCGAGGTACGGATCATCGCGCACACGCCCGAAGCCGCCCGCGCGGTCGCGGAAGCCCTCCGCGGCTGCTTCGCAGGAGCGGAACAACGCAGCTACCCCGGCCTCGAAGGCGACACCCGCCTCCACCTCACCGTGGACACGGCAACACCCGCCGGCCCCGCCCGCCCCTGGCCGGCCGCCATCCTGGCCCCCGTCGGCGCCGGCGCCCACTCCGACGAGACCTGAGAAGCCCCGCCCGGCTCCCCGGAGCCCACCCCGCACACGAAAGGACGCGGTCATGGCCACACTGCGCGAACGCAAGACCTACCGCGACCAGGTGCTCCGGGTCCTGTACGAAGCGGTCGAAGGCAACCGGCTCCTCGGCCTCACGGGAGCACAGCTGCGGCGCGACCTCCACGTACCGGAACAGGACCTCGCCGCCGCCTGCACCTACCTGGCGGGCGAAGGCCTGATCACCGTCGACTGGGAACCGGGCAACACTCCGGCGATGGTCACCCTCACCCACGAGGGAATCCGGCGCATGGAATCCGAGGAGGAAGAGCGCGGCTGATCCGGGAGCCGCACACCGGCACCGCCCGTCCACCACCTGTGCACCACCTCCCCTGCCCGGTCGGCCAGGGGAGGCAGGCCCATGGCTCTCAGTCTCCCGGCACCACGAGTCCTGACTCGTACGCCACGATCACGAGCTGCGCCCGGTCGCGCACCCCCAACTTCCCCATGATCCGGCTCACATGGGTCTTCGCGGTGAGGGGACTCAGGGCCAGCGCATCGGCGATCTCCGTGTTGTTGAGGCCCCGGGCCACGAGGGTGAGTACTTCCCGCTCCCGGGCGGAGAGCGGGTCGAGGGCGGCGGGGGCCGGGGCGGAGCGCGGGGTGCGCAGGACCCGGGCGATCAGCCGGGCCGTCGGGCCCGGCGACAGGAGCGACTCACCACCGGCCACCGTGCGGATGGCGGCCAGGAGTTCGGCCGGCCGGGTGTCCTTCACGAGGAAGCCGGAGGCCCCGGACCGCAGCGCTTCGACGACGTTCTCGTCGGTGTCGTACGTCGTGAGGACCAGGACCTTCACCCCGGCCAGGTCCTCGGTGGAGGCGATCAGCCGGGTCGCCTCGATGCCGTCGGTGCCCGGCATCCTGATGTCCATGACGACCACGTCAGCCCGCTCGGCGTGCGCCAGTTCCACGGCTTCCCGCCCGTTGCCGGCCTGTCCGACGACCGCCATGTCGGGAGCCGATTCGATGAGCATCGCGAAGGCCGCCCGTACGAGCGTCTGATCGTCGGCGAGCAGCACCCGGATGACGCGGTCCTGACCGTCCGGTGGCGTGGTCACGCGGATGCCTCCAGGGGACGGGGTGGGAGCGGCAGGGTCGCCGCGACTTCGAAGCCGCCGCCGGGGCGGGGGCCCGTCCGCACCGTGCCGCCGACGCTGCGGGCCCGCTCGCCCATGCCCACGATCCCGAAACCCGGGGCGGTGGAACCCGCTCCCGGGCCCCGGCCGTCGTCGCTGACGGTGAGCCGCAGAGCCCCGTCCGCCGCCGCCACCCGGACCCGGACGGTGGCGCCGGGACCCGCGTGGCGGACCGCGTTGGTGAGCGACTCCTGGACGATGCGGTAGGCGGCGGCTCCCACGGCCGGCGGGACACGGACTCCGCCGGTGTCCATGGTCAGTGCCGCCTCGGCCGTACGGACCAGATCGGGCAGCCCCGCGAGGTCCGGCAGCGGCCCGTGCTCGTCGGCGCGGAGCACGGTCAGGGTGGTACGGAGCTCCGCGCGGGCCTCGCGGCAGGTGTCGGCGATGGATTCCAGCGCCTCGGCGACCGCCGCCCGGTCGAGCCGGTCCGGGTCCACGGCGAGGACATGGGCGGCGACCGACGTACGGACACCGATCAGCGTGATGCTGTGGGCCAGCAGGTCGTGCAGGTCGCGGGCGATGCGCAGACGCTCCTCCGCGATCTTGCGGTCGGTGGCCTGTCCCACCCGGGCGCTCTCCTCGGCGAGGTACTTGCGGTAGTTGCGGACGGCGATGCCGAGCACGAGGGCCGCCACCAGCCAGCCGGAGGTGCGCAGTACGTCCAGGGCGCGGTGGGCACCGTTGGACGACATGGCGCTCACCGCGAAGCCCACGACGCACACGCCGACCGCCACCGTCCGGCGGACGGTGCCGGTGGCGGCCACGGTGTACAGGGCGAGTACTGCGGCCGGCACCGGGGCGGCGTGGGCGTTGTCGAGCAGTTGGTACGCGGCGATGCAGACGACGGCCGCGATCATCACCCCGAGCGGGTGGCGCCGCCGCCACACCAGGAGCAGGGCCGAGCAGGCGAGCAGGGCCCACCCGAGGGCGTCCGGTCGCAGCGCGGTGTCCGCGTACGCCACCGCCCCGCAGAGCAGGGCGACACCGGCCGCGATCACCGCGTCGTTCCGCGTCGGGTGCGCGGCCGCCAGGGGGTCCTGGTGCAGTACGCGCAGGACGCGCTCGGCCGCGCTCGGGGGGTCGGTCACTTCTGCCACCCGGACATCGTCGCTCTCATCGCCGGTCGCCGACCAGTTCCAGTGCGCGCCCGGAACCGGGGACCGGGGTACCGGAGGGCCGGCCCGGCCACCACACCCTGCGGCCGAGCAGCACACTGGCGCTGGTCACCAAGTACGTGCGGACGAGGAAAGTGTCCAGGACCACCCCGACCGCGACGACCGTGCCCATCTCCACGAACATCACCAACGGCAGCGAGGCGAGCACCGCGAAGGTCGCCGCCAGGACGATCCCGGCCGAGGCGATCACTGCGCCGGTGGTGCGGAGCGCGGTCAGCGCGGCTTGCCTCGGCTCGGCGCCGCCCCGGGTCTCCTCGCGGGTGCGGTGCATCAGGAAGATCCCGTAGTCGACGCCGAGGGCGACCAGGAAGACGAAGGTCAGCAGGGGCAGCCCCGGGTCGACGCCGGTGAAGCCGAACACCGGGCCGAAGACCAGTCCGCCGACGCCCAGCGCCGCGCCCCACACCAGCACGACGGCGGCCACCAGGAGCAGCGGGGCGACCAGGCTGCGCAGCAACAGGATGAGGACGAGCAGCACCGAGGCGAGGACGAGGGGGATGACGATCAGGCGGTCGTCGGCGTTGGCGGTGGCCAGGTCGAGTTGCTGTGCGCTCGCACCGCCCACGTGCGCGCCGTCGAGTCCGGCCCGCAACCGTTCGATGGCGGCGCTCTCCCCGGCCGACTCCGGCGCGGCCTCGGCGGTGACGGCGATTTCGGTCCAGCCGCCGCCGCTGCGGCCCCTCTCGGCGCTCGCGACGCCTTCGACGGACCGGGCTTCCGCAAGCATCCGGTCGGCGGCTCCGGTGGGCGCCATGACCTCGATGGGCCGGCTGCTGCGATCCGGGAAGGCCTGGGCCAGCATCCCCATGGCGGCGACCGACTCGGGCTTGCTGGTGAAGCTGTCCTCCCTCTTGAGCGCCCCGGGCAGGCTGAACACACCGAGCGCCAGCGCGCCGAGCAGCACGACTCCCGTCACGAGCACGGCGACCGGCCGCCTGCCGGCCGAACTCCCCATCGCGGCGAAGACGTTGACCTTGCGCTGCTTGGGTTCGCTGCCGTACGCGGGGATCAGTGGCCAGAACACCCGCCGTCCGAGCAGCACCAGGATCGCCGGCAACAGCGTCGTCATCGCGACGAGCGCGCACAGTACGCCCACGGCGCCGACCGGTCCCAGGCCGCGGATGTTGTTGAGATCGGCGGCGAGCAGACAGGCCAGCCCCGCCACGACCGTCCCGCAGGAGGCCAGCAGCGCCGGCCCGCAACCGCGCAGCGCGGTGCGCATCGCATCGTACGGAAGGGGAGTACGGCGCAGTTCGTCGCGGTAGCGGGCGACGAGCAGCAGTGCGTAGTCGGTGCCGGCACCGAAGACCAGGGCCGTCATGATCCCGGCGCTCTGGCTGGTCACGGTGAGCCCGAAGCCCGAGGCGAGCCCGTACACGGCGGCCCGCGCGCAGACCGCGCCCGCCCCGACCACCACCAGCGGTACCAGCCAGAGCACCGGGCTCCGGTAGGTGAGGATCAGGAGCAGGGCCACCACCAGGCCGGTTGCCAGCATCAGCGTCCCGTCGATGGAGCCGAACACCTCCTTGGCGTCGACTTCGACGGCGCCGTCGCCGCCGACCCACACGGTCAGCCCGTCGGTACCGCGCGCCTGGGCCCGTACGGCCTCGACGAAGGCCTTCTTCGCGGCGTCGTCCGTGCCGGGCGCGGCCGTGGACACCGCGTACAGGAGCGTGGTGCCGTCCCCGGAGGGAACACCGGGTCCGTGGAGGATCGCGCCGAAGTCCCGGGGATCCTTCGACCCGGCGAGCGACGCGGGGGACTCGGCGGACCCTGTACCCGCCGCGCCCGCCGCACCCGCCGGGACGGTGACCGCCGCGACCTGCCGTTCGGCGGTGCCCCGGTCGGCGGCGGTCAGCCCGCCGTCGCGGTGGTAGACGAGCAGCACGCCGGTCACCTCTCCGCCGGGCAGCGTCTCCTGGAGCCTGGCCACCTGCGTCGAGTCGGCTCCCGACGGCAGGTAGTCCGCTGTCCGGTCACGCTGTACGTCCGCGAGCCTGCCCGCGAACGACCCGGCGACGGCGATCGCGATCACCCACAGCGCCAGCACCCCCCACGGAATCACCCTGCGGTGTCTACCCGTTCGCGCCGTCTGCCCCATCTCGGGCCCCTCCGCATGGACTCAGCCGGTGGCCCCGATGGCCCGCCCGGTTGCCTCCAGCGTCCCGCCCCCGAAGGGCCGTTCCCTCACGCCGACGCAGGAGATCGCCGCTACTCCCCCGGGCGTCCCGGACCCTGCCGTACTCCCCCGGGAGTAGCGCCGCCACCGCCCCTGCGGGCGGAGAGCCTGCGACGCTGGGGGACGTTCAACGGCATCCGCACCGCTGCCGCTGCCGCCGCCACCGTCGTCACGTCCGCACTCGCGGACCCTGAGGAACCACCGAGGAGGAACCACCGAGCATGAGCACCGTCGTCCACACCATCACCGCGCCCGCTCTGCCGATCCCCGCCCCCGAGCGGGTCTGGTACGCCTCCTACGGCTCCAACATGCACCTGGACCGGCTGGCCACGTACATCGCCGGCGGGACCCCGCCCGGAGCAGCGCGCACCTACCCCGGATGCCGGGACCGCCGCGCGCCCGAGCGCTCGATCGCCGTCGAGCTGGACGGCCGCCTGTACTTCGCCACCGAGTCCCCGGTGTGGACCGGGGGCCGCGGGTTCTACGACCCCACCGCCCCGGGGCGGATGCGCGGACGGGCGCACCTGGTGACGGCGGAACAGATGTCCGACATCGCCGCGCAGGAGATGTACCGGGGCCCCGGGGAGGACCTCGATCTGACGGTCGCCCTGCGCGACGGGCGCGACGAGCTGGGCCCGGGCCGTTACGAGACCATGATCTGCCCGGGCGTGATCGAGGACATCCCCGTCCTGGCGTTCACCGCGCCGTGGACCCTCCACGACGTCGAGGTGCGCAACCCCTCCGCCGCGTACCTGCGCTACCTGGCCGGGGGCCTCCTGGAGTCCGGCCCGTGGGCGGAGCAGGACATCGCCGAGTACCTGTCGGCCTGCCCCGGCGCCGCCGGCCACTGGACGGCGGCGCAGGTGCAGGAGTTGCTGACGACCGGCATCGGCTGCTGACCGGGGGCTGTCAGACGGTGGGTGCCGGTACCACGGCCTCCCACGCGAACCCGTCCGGGTCGGTGAAGGCCCCGCCGGCGCCGCCGATCACGAGCCGGTGCGAGCCGGTGCCGTCGATCGGGACGCCGACGTCCTTGGCCAGGGCGCGGCGCCCGTACAGCGCCAGCTTGAAGGGGCTCGACGGGGTGGCGAACTCGACGTACTTGCTGCCGAAGCTCTTGCCCACGGCGAAGCCGCGGTCGACGTAGAACCGCTTGCTCGCGGCCATGTCGGCGGTCCCGAGCAGGAGCACGATGTCGTCGATCCGCCCGGTCGCCGGGCCGGTGTCCTTCTTCTCGGAGGTCGCGACCTTCCAGATGGTGCCGTCCGGGGCCTGTACGACCCCGCCGTAGCCCCAGAAGGACTTCGAGACGGGCTTCAAGGCGGTGGCGCCGGCGTCGAGGGCGGCGCCGACGAGGACGTCGACGTCGGCCGGGCGGGGGACGGTGAGCGAGAGCGAGAACCCGCGGAAGCCGGTGGTCGGCGCCTCGGAGGCCCGCAGGCGCACCTGGGTGTCCAGACCGAAGGCGGAGTAGAAGCGGTGGGCGGCCGTGGTGTCGGCCACCTCAAGGGTGAGGGTTTCAATGGAGGCCATGAACATCACGCTAGTTGCGCCTCCCTGGCGGATGCTTCTCGAATCCTGACCGGTTCGGCGGGCCGCTGCGCGGCGCGCGGACAGGCGCCGGGCGCCGTGCCGACCAGCTCGGTGAAACGGGTGCGGAAGATGCCCGGCGACGCGCAGCCGACGGCTCGGGCGACCTCGCTCACGCCGAGGTCGCCGTCCCGCAGCAGGGCGGCCGCGCGCTCGATGCGGCGCGCGGTCAGGTAGGCGTACGGGGATGCCCCGTAGGCGAGCCGGAACTGGCGGCCGAGGTGCCCGGCCGCCATGTGCGCGGCGCGGGCGAGCTCCTCGACGTCCAGCGGACGCGCGTACTCCCGGTCGATCCGGTCCCGGACGCGGCGCAGCCGCGCGAGGTCCTTCAGGTGCGCCGCCTCGATCAGCGCCTGTCTCCACGCGGGATGACACATGGGAGAGCCTCCTTCGCCGGGCTCAGCGGAGCTCTTGGATGCGGATCAGGTTGCCCGCGGGGTCGCGGAAGGCGCAGTCGCGGATGCCGTACGGCTGCTCGGTCGGCTCCTGGACCACCTCGGCGTCGCCGGCCTGGATCTTCTCGAAGGTGCTGTCGAGGTTCCTGGTGGCGAGCAGGATCCAGCCGTAGGTGCCCTTGGCCATCATCTCGGCGATGGTGCGGCGCTCGGCGTCGGTGACGCCGGGGTCGGCGGCCGCAGGCGCGAGGAGGATGGACGTGCCGGGCTGGTCGGTGGGGCCGACGGTGATCCAGCGCATCCTGCCCTGGCCGACGTCGCTGCGGACCTCGAAGCCGAGGACGTCGCGGTAGAAGGCCACGGCTGCGTCAGGGTCGTCGTGCGGGAGGGTGCTCGTGTGAATGCTGATGTCCATGGCCGTCACGGTAACTGCGCCCGGACGAAGGGCGCTTCTCGGTTCCTGACCGATTTCGGGCCCCTGCCCGCGCCCTCACCCGGAGTGCGGCGTCCCGGTGTGCCGGGAGGCCGCGCCGCACGCGGCGTACGCGGCGTACGCCGTCGTCAGCGGTGGCGCAGCGCGTTCTGGCAGTCGACGTACTTCAGCATCAGGCGGGCGAAGTCGAGGCGTTCGCGCTCGGTCCAGTCGGCCGTCACGTACTCGTAGGCCGCGCGCTGGTGCCGCCGGAAGCGGTCCATCATGTCCCGGCCCTCGGGGCTGAGGTGCAGGATCGTGCGGCGGCCGTCCTGCTGCGAGGCGGCGCGCATGAGGTAGCCGGCGGCGATGCTGTCGGACACCATGCGGCTGGCCACCGAGGGGTCGACGGCCAGGTACTCGGCCACGGCGCCGACGGTGATCTCGCGGCCGTCGCCCTGTTCGGCCTCCAGGACGATGTTGAGGACCAGGGTGCGGCTCAGGTCCTTCTGGGAGATCGGATTCTCGACCTCCAGGAGCGAGGAGCGCCGCAGCTTCCCGAAGGCCGGGCCCACGGCGTCCAGCAGTTCCTCGTCGGTCGCCGGCTCGTGCTTCGTCATGACCTCATCGTACATACGTGACGTCGAGCAGGCATGTGTTGACATGAAAACGTGTGCATGTGAGCATGCATATGTCATCACGAATGAATGGAGTCCTCGTGACCATCCTCGTCACCGGCGCCCGCGGCCAGATCGGCCGGGCGGTCGTCGACCGCCTGCACTCCGCCGGTCTCGCCGTCCGCGCCGCCAGCGCCCACCCCACCGAACTGACGGTCCCGGCGGGCGTCGAGACCGCCGAGCTCGCCCTCGACCGGCCCGAGACCTTCGCCGCCGCGCTCCGCGGCGTCCGCCAGGTCTTCCTCTACCCCCAGCCCGCCGGCATCCACGACCTGGTCAAGGCCGCCGAGGCCGCCGGGGTCGAGCACGTCGTCCTGCTGTCCTCGTCCTCGGTGCTCGCCCCCGACGCCGAGAACGATCCGCTCGCGAGCCACAGCCTCCGGGTCGAGCGCGCCCTCGCCGGCTCCGGCCTCACCGTCACGTTCCTGCGGCCCGACGCCTTCGCCAGCAACTCGCTGGGCTGGGCCCGGCTCATCGGCCGCTCGCTACCGGTCCAGCTCGCGTACCCGGACGCACACATCGCGCCCATCCACCCCGAGGACATCGCCGACATCGCCGTCACGGCCCTGACCGGCGACTCCCTCACCGGCCGCTCGCTCACCCTGACCGGCTCCGAGTCGCTCACCTTCCGCGAGCAGCTGGCCGTCCTCTCCGAGACCCTCGACCGGCCGGTCCCGGTCGAACAGATCACCCGCGCCGAGGCGGCGGAGCAGATGGGCCGTCACATGCCCGCGCCGATGGTCTCCGCGCTGCTCGACCTGTGGGAGGCCGCCGGGCACGGCCCCGCCGCCATCGGCGAGACCACCCGGAGTCTCCTCGGCGTACCCGCCCGCACCTACCGCCAGTGGGCCCGCGAGAACGCGGCCGCCTTCACCGGCCGCTGAAGGAGCACGACGTGAAACCCATCGGCTACTGGCTCAACCGCACGGACCAGGCCCTGACCTCGTCGATGAACGCCGCACTGGCCGAGTTCGGCCTCACCCGGCTCGGCTGGCAGGTCCTCAACGCGGTCAAGGACGACCCGCGGGCCACCGACGCCGCCCTGCCGGCCGCCCTGGCCGTCGGCGCCGGCGCCGGCGCCGAAACCCTGACCGAGGCCGTCGCATCGGTCCTCACCGCCGGCTGGGTGACCCGCCCCCGGCCGGGCCACCTCTCCCTGACCACCGACGGCCTCGTCCACCTCGCCGAAGTCGCGCGCCGCATGGACGCGTTCCGCGAGCTCTCGGCGGCGGGGGTCACGCGCGAGGAGTACGTCATCGCCGTCACCGTCCTGGAGCGCATGACCCACAACCTCACGAGGTCATGACCCGGATGCGCCGACGTCCCGTCTGCGGCGAATCCGATGGCGGACCGGGCCGTGCCCGGGCAGGCTGAGCCACATGGTCTCGATAGTGCAGAACGTGGCGATCGACTGTTCGGATGCCTATGGGCTGGCTCGGTTCTGGAGTCAGGCGACCGGCTGTCCGCTGCATCCGCAGGACGGACAGGGCGACCGGGAGACTCGGGTGATGCTTCCGCAGGGCCCGCTGCTGTACTTCAACCAGGTACCGGAACCGAAGACGGCCAAGAACCGGATCCACTTGTGCCTGCGTCCGACGACCTCACGCGAGGAGGAGATCGAGCGGCTGCTGAATCTCGGAGCCACCCTGGTCACCGACCTCCGGGAGCCCGACGGCGCGGGCTGGGCCGTCCTCGCCGATCCTGAAGGCAACGAGTTCTGTGTCCTGCGCAGCGAATCCGATCGCGCCGCGATGCCTTCCTGAGGCCCGGACGCTCAGGCTCCGGCCGTGACCGGCCGCGCGGAGCCCTTCGGGGCGCGCAGGATCGTGAAGGCGAGGGCCAGGGCCGCCAGGAGCAGGGCGGCGCCGACCGCGAAGGCCAGGTGGTAGCCGCCGGTCAGCGCCTCGGGGACGGGACGGCCCGCCGCGCCGAGGGACTTGGTGCGCGAGGCCGCCAGGGTGGACAGGACCGCGACGCCGAGGGCCACGCCGATCTGCTGGGTGGTGTTGAAGAGGCCCGAGGCCAGTGCGGCGTCCGCCTCCTTCGCGCCGGACATCCCCGGCGAGGTCAGCGCGGGGAGGGCGAGTCCGAAGCCGGCCGCGAGGAGCATCACCGCGGTGCCAGGGCTGTCATGTCCGCCAGGGTAACGAGAATCGATCCGTCACGGATTATCGGCAACCGGACTACCGGGCCCCCGCGAGGCGCGCGGCCGTCACCCGGAGGGCTCAGCAGAACGGGCACCCGCGGCTCCGGCACGTGTCCAATGGCCGGAAGCGGCCTTTCGCACAGTCGCCCCGGGAGGGGAGCCCGCATGTTCCACCGGCCGACCCGCGCCATGCGCCGGGACCTGTCCCAGCTCCTGTGTGCGGTCGCCGGGCTGGTCCTGGGGGTGCTGCTCCCCCGCCTCTCGGTGGGAACCCAGGTGGCGACCGGGCCCGTGGCGACCATGCTGTTCACCATCGGTTTCGGCGTCATCAGCCTGGTGAGCATCATCTACTCGGTGCTGTTCCTGGTCGTGCAGTTCTCCGCGAGCACCTTCACCCCGCGTCTGAGCCTCTTCCGCGACGAACCGATCGTATGGCGCGCCTTCGCCTTCGCCATCGGTGTCTTCGTCTTCTGCATCAGCGCGGGACTGTCCATCGGCACCGACAAGCAGGTCTCGGTCGTCCTGCCCTGCGCGGCCACGCTCCTCACGCTGATCGCCCTCGCGCTGATGAGGACGCTGCAGACCAAGGCGTTCGTCTCGATCCAGCTCGCCCACTCGCTGACCGCGATCACCGTCCGCGCGCACCGCGTGTTCGACGTCCTCTACGAGCGACCGTACGAGCCGGGCAGGCAGGCCGCCGCCGCACCGCCGCCGCCCACCGGTACGGGGGCCAGGCTCGTGCGCTGGACGGGGCCCGCGGCGGTGCTCCAGCAGATCGACGTGGACGCGCTCGTCGCGGCGGCGCACAGGCACGACTGCTCGATCGCCCTGCACGTCGCCCCCGGCCGGACCGTCTCGCGGGAGATGCCCCTGGCCGGCGTGACGGGCGGTGACCTGCCCGAACGGGTCCTGCGCGAGGCCCTGATCACCGGAGTCGAACGCACCTTCGACCAGGACCCCGGGCTGCCGTTCCGGCTTCTCGTCGACATCGCCCTGCGCGCCCTCTCCTCGGCGGTCAACGACCCGGCGACGGCCGTGGAGAGCATGGACCGCCTGGAGGACCTGCTGGTCCGCCTCGCCGACCGGGAGCTGGACATCGGCCGGATCACCGACCGGGCGGGCGAGGTGCGGCTGACGGTGCCCGTCCCCGACTGGGAGAGCTACGTCCGTACGGTCGTCGACGACCTCGCCCTCGCCGCCGCCGGCTCCCCGATGGCCCTGCGCCGTATGCGCGACCTGCTCGGCCGGCTGCTGGAACAGAGCCCCGAGGACCGGCGCGCGGTCGTACGGGAACGGCTCGCATGGGTGGAGCACACGGGGCGCGAGCGGTATCCGATCGCCTGGACCGCCCGGACCTCCCCCACCGGAGGCTGAGGAACGCCGCGACACCCGCCCGCCGGCCCTCAGGCCAGGATCTTGGCCTTGGCGCGGTCGAACTCCTCCTGGGTGATGTCGCCCTTGTCCTTGAGGGCGGAGAGCTTGTGCAGCTCGTCCGCCGAACCGCCACCGGGTCCCGCCGCCTTCTGCACGTAGGCGCGGAAGGCCTCCTCCTGGTCCTTGACCTGTTTCCCGTCGCGCTCGTGCATGCTGCGGCCGCGGACGATCAGGTACACGAGAACGCCGGCGTAGGGCAGCAGCAGCACGAGGACGAGCCATCCCGCCTTCCCCCAGCCGCCGAGGCCGTGGTCACGGAAGACGTCCGTGATGACCTTGAAGAGGAGGAAGAACCACATGACCCACAGGAAGAACCACAGCATCGTCCAGAAGACGTTGAGAAGCGGGTAGTCGTCCATGCTCGACTCCGATCATGCACGTGGTAATTCATTCATACAGGTGACGCCCACGGTCCGCATACGGACGCCGCGCTCCGGTCGCGCGATGGGCCCCGGACCGTTCTCCTGAAGCCATGGGACGCAACGCAGCCGAACATCGCAGCCGCGCGCTGCTGGGCCACCTGCTGCGCTCGGTCGCCTCGGCCACCCTGCTCACGGTGCTGTTCTACGTGGCGCCCCTGGACGGCGGGTTCGGGGTCATCACCGTCGTGACGCTCCTGCTCGGGCTGGTGTTCTTCGGCCTGCTGACGGCCTGGCAGGTCAACGCCATCGCCAGTGCGCCGTTCCCGCGGATGCGGGCCCTGGAGTCGCTGGCCACCGCCGTACCGCTGTTCCTGGTGTTGTTCTCCTCCACCTACTACCTGCTCTCCGGTCAGTCCCCCACGTCGTTCTCGGAGCCGCTGACCCGCACGGACGCCCTCTACTTCACCGTCACGGTGTTCGCCACCGTGGGATTCGGGGACATCGTCCCCACCACCCAGGGCAGCCGGGTGCTGACCACCTTCCAGATGGTCGCCGACCTGATCGTCGTCGGCGTCCTCGCCAAGGCCCTCTTCGGCGCCGTCAGAATCGGCATGCACAAGCGCAGTTCGCCGCCCCCCGACCTGGACGACGAGCTCTGAGCGGCGAGGTACGCCGCCGAGGTGGACCATCGAGGAAGCGGAAGGAAGTGAGCCATGCCGCACTCGCGCCCTCGATCCGAACCGCCCCCCGGCGGGACTCAGCCGCCGGAGGCGGATGTCCTTCGGCAGGCCCTCCGCAGCGCCGGATACCTCAAGTTGCTGTGCTTCAGCGCCCTCATCGGCATCCCGGTGTCCCTCGCGGCGTTCTGGTTCCTCGTCGCCCTGCACCAGTCGGAACACGCCCTGTGGACGGACGTCCCCGAGGCCCTGGGCTGGGACATCCCGCCCTGGTGGTGGCCGCTGCCCCTGCTGCTCATCGCCGGAATCGTGGTCGGCCTGGTCGTCACGCACATGCACGGCAACGGCGGGCACCTCCCCGCGGCCGGCCTGCACACCGGCGGGGCCTCGACGACCGCCCTGCCCGGCGTCGTGCTCGCGGCGGTGGCCAGTCTGCCGCTCGGTGCGGTCCTGGGTCCCGAGGCCCCCCTGATCGCCCTCGGCGGCGGGCTGGCCCTGCTGTTCCGGGACCTCGCGCAGGCACCGGCGACCCTGCAGAGCACCGCACTCGTCGGCGCGGCGGGAGCCGCGGCGGCCATCGCCGCGATCTTCGGCAACCCGCTGATCGCGGCGGTGCTGCTGATCGAGGTGGCGGGCGTGGGCGGGCCGCAGCTGTTCGCGGTGATGCTGCCGTGCCTGCTGTCCAGCGGGGTCGGGGCGCTGGTGTTCACCGGCCTCGGACGCTGGACCGGGCTGCCGACCGGGGACCTGTCGCTCAAGCTGGGCGTCCCCGTGCCCCACCTGGACGTGGGCGACGTGCTCTGGGCCGTGGTCATCGCCGCGGCGCTCGCGGCCGTCATGTACCCGGTGTTCACCGGAGCCCGGCTGATCGCCGCCCACGTGCTCGCACGGCCCCTCGTACGGACCGTGCAGTGCGCCCTGGCCGTCGCGGTCTGCGCCGGCCTCTACGCGCTCCTCACGGGCCGCTCGCCCGGCGATGTCACCGGGTCCGGCCAGGCACTCATCGCCACCCTGGGGGCCGACCCGCACGCCTGGGGCGTGGGGGCGCTGATCGGCGTCCTGGTCTTCAAGGGCGTCGGCTACGCCATCTGCCTCGCCAGCCTGCGCGGTGGTCCCGTCTTCCCGGCGCTCTGCCTCGGGGCCGTGGCGGGCGTCCTCCTCGGGCCGCTGCCCGGTCTCGGCATCGTGCCGGCGATGGCGGCGGGGATGGCGGCGACCGCGGTGAGCGCGCTGCGGCTGCCCGTGAGCAGCGTGGTGATGGTGGTCCTGATCATGGGCGGCACCGAGATGATCCCCGTGGTGTTCCTGTCGACCGTGGTCGCGTTCGTGGTCACGGAGATGCTGCCCGTGGGGCCGCCCGTTCCCGAGCTGCCCGCCGTACCGGCGACGCCCGGGGAGCCCGCCGCGCCCGCCGTGAAATAGCCGGGCCGGCGCCGGCCGAGGAGGACCCCGCCCGGGGAGCCGGGCGGGGTCCTCCTCCGTAGGGGTGCCGGGAGGGCGGTCAGCCGGTCAGCACTGCAGTCCGGCGGCCGCGGTCGTGGAGGCCTGGTCGAGCTGCTGGATCTGCGGCTGCAGCTGGGTGAGCGCGTCCTTGCCGGTCGTGTCGCCGGGCAGGTCCTCGTAGCTCTTCTTGAGGTTCTCGGCGGCATCCTTGACCGCGGCGCGCTCCGCGTCCTTCATCTTGCTCGCGTTCTCCTTGACGTCCTCCCAGTCCTTCTGGACGGCGTCGTAGGCGTCCTGGACCTGGTCCTTGGTCGCGTTGGCAGGGTTCAGGGCCTTCAGCTTGGCGTTGTCGGCCTTCAGCGCGTTCAGGTCGGTGCAGAGGTCCGCCGCGGCCTCGGTGGCCTCCTCCGCGGGCGAGCTGTCGTCGGAGCACGCGGACAGACCGAGCATCGCGCCGACGCAGAGCACGGCGATCACCGGGAAACGCTTCATGGAGACCTTCCTCAATCCGACAAACCGGCCGTACAGGATCTTCCGGTACACCCGCCAAAATATGCAGATACCGGAACACTCCGCATCCGCACGGCTACCCTCGGACGGGTGCTCCCGCCCCCTGTCGCCCGGACAGCGTCTACGGCCGGATGTTCTGGTTGAGGTGGAACAGGTTCTCCGGGTCGTAGGCGCGCTTGACCGCGACCAGGCGGTCGTAGTTGCCCCTGTAGTTGGTCCGGATCCGGTCCTGGTCGTCATCGGCCATGAAGTTGATGTAGCCGCCCTCCTCCGAGTGCGGGGCGGTCGCCTCGTAGTAGTCCCGCACCCAGGCCGTGTTCGCCTCGTTGGCGGTGGGGTCGGGCCACATCCCGGCGATCACCGTGGCGAACGAGGCGTCCCGGTAGGCGAAGGCCGTCGCGTCCGGTGCGACGCGGTGGCAGGCACCGTTGATCGGGTAGATGTGGACCGTCGAGTTCACGGCGGGCAGGCCCGGCGCGTGCCGCAGGTGCGCGTCGATCACGTCGTCGGTGAGCTCGGAGACGAAGTTGGCCTTCCAGTAGTGCTGGAGGCCGGGCGGTACCAGCGCGTCGAAGGCGCTGTTGAGCGCCGGGTACGGCATCGGGCCCACGTGCTCGGCCACCACCGGCGCGAAGTCGTGGAAGGCCTGGAGGGCCCGCTCCCCCTCGTCCAGCGGCCCGGACCAGCACGCCACGATCAGCGCGAACGGATCACCGTGCCGGTCCGCCGGGATGAACGGGAGCGGCGGGGCGATCTGGAAGGCCGGGAACCCGCCGAGTTCCTCCGGGGCCCCGGCGATGTGGTCGGCGAAGGCGCGCAGCACGGTGGGGGCGTCCGCCAGCTCGAAGAGCATCGGTCCGCCGTAGATGTCCTTGACGGGGCTCAGCCGGAACTCGAACGAGGTCACCGCGCCGAAGTTGCCGCCGCCGCCGCGCAGCGCCCAGAAGAGGTCGGCGTTCTCCTCCTCGCTCGCCACGACGAGCCGGCCGTCCGCGGTCACCACATCGGCCGAGACCAGGTTGTCGCAGCTCAGACCCAGCCCGCGGGCCAGGTATCCGATGCCGCCACCGAGGGTGAGTCCGCCGACGCCCGTGGTGGAGATGATCCCGCCGGTCGTGGCCAGCCCGAAGGGGTACGTGGCCGCGTTGAAGTCCCCCCAGGTCGCTCCGCCCTCCGCGCGGGCCGTGCGCCCGGCGGCGTCGACGCGGACGCCACGCATCCCGGACAGGTCGGCCACGACACCGCCGTCGCAGGTGCCGAAGCCGGGCACGCTGTGCCCGCCGCCGCGCACCGCCAGGTCGAGCCCGTTCTCGCGGGCGAAGTCGACCGCGGCCATGACGTCGCCGGCGTTGGCACAGTGCACGACGGCGGCCGGCCTCCGGTCGATCATGGCGTTGTGGACCTTGCGTGCCTCGTCGTAGGCCTCGTCGTTGGGGGTGACGACCGGGCCGCGTACCCGTTCTCGCAACTGGTCGACCGAGAGCTTGCCCATGGCCATCGCTCCTCGTGCATCAGGTCGTTCTAGCGCTGTGTCCCGTTACGGCTTCAGGTGACTGAAGCCCACCTCGAAGCGTTCGACCGAGACGATCCGCTGGCCCTCCCGCCGTGCGGTTTCCTCGCGGATCCGGGCGGCCTGCTCCTCGCTCTCGCTCATGGTCCGTTCGTCGTCCCACAAGGTCAGCGACTTGGCCACGCCCGTGGCCCGGTCGACGAGGTAGTAGACGCCCCGGAAGCCGGGAGCGTCCTGGACCTGCCTGACGATCGCCTCCGAATTCGCGCTCACGTCTCCCTCCGCGGGGACCGGTGATCCCTGGTAGGTGCTCAGCCTCGCGAACATCTGCGGCAGTCCTTCCTCGCAGGGCCGCCGGTCGGGGCACAGGCGGCTCCACGACCAGGGTCCTCCGGCACGCCGCACCGCGCATGCCGGAGCGGCGCGACAATGGTGGGGACGGACGCGTGTGCCATGGCCGAGAGGCGGGACGTCGAGGTGCCGTACATAGCTGTGACCGCCCTGAGTCATGTCGGTCTGGTGCGCGAGCACAACGAGGACAGCCTCGTCATCGGACCGTGGACCCTGTGCGGGACCGTGACCCAGAATCCCCAGACCCTGGTCTTCCCCTTCGGCAGACCGCTCGTCGTCGCGGTCGCCGACGGACTCGGCGGTCAGCCGGCCGGTGAGGTGGCCAGCGAGCTGGTGGTGCGCCAGCTCTCCTCGATCGGATCCACGCTGGACGGTCCGGAGGCCGTCGCAAACGCGCTGAACCTCTGCAATCGGGCCGTGCACTCGGCCACCGAGGGCCGGCCGGAGCTTGCGACCATGGGGACCACGGTCGCGGGCGCACTCGTCCTCGCGGATTCGCTGCTGGCGTTCAACGTCGGCGACAGCAAGGTGTTCCACGCGACGCCGGACGGACTGCGCCAGGTCAGTGTGGACGACAGCCCGCCGCCGGCGCCCGGGCACCGCACCACCTCCGCGGTCACCCAGGTCCTCGGCGGCAGCCGCGGGTACAACGAGATCACGCCCCACATCGCGTCCTTCGGGGTGACCGAGGGCGACCGCTACCTGGTGTGCAGCGACGGCCTGACCGACCCGGTGCCGAACGAGGAGATCGAGGGGCTGCTGCGGGTGCACGACGACGGGCGGGCCGCCTTCGAGCTGTGGAAGGCCGCCATCGACGCCGGCGGCCCCGACAACATCACGCTGGCACTGCTGCGCATCGGCGCGTAGGCGTCCTACGGAGTGTCCTGCCGGTCGGGCCGGATCAGGGCCTGCCGCTCTTGGTGTGGGCCTCGCCCAGGTCGCGTACGTCCACGGAGGCGTGGATCACCGGGTCGGCGGCCTTCGCCGTGTGGCGCTCGACGTGGACGACCGCCCGGCCGACGGCGCCGTTCCCGACGACGGACTCCTCCAGGCGGTGGAAGCGCGTCGTGCAGGTGGCGATCGAGGTCTCGAGCATCTCGACCGCCAGCACGTGCAGTTCGAGCGCGAACGCCCGCCGGTCGAACGAGTCGGTCAGCGAGTCCGAGTAGTCGACGACTGCGTGGGGCACGGGGCACTCCCTGCTCTGCGGATTGGGGGCAACGGGCCCCGGCCCCGCGCCGGTTGGCGGGGCCCGAGCGACGGTGACCGAGGCCACCCGGCCGTGGCATCACCCTCCGGTCCGCTCCAGCTGGTCCGTGAGCCGCCCCAGCGCCCTGGCTCCCAGCGGGGCCATCAGCCGGCGCAGCACCGGATCGGCCAGCCGGACGCCGGGCAGGCGCAGGCCGCCGAAGAACGCCAGCCGGGTCCCGTCCCGCTCCGCGACGGCTGCCATGCCGCCGAGCACGAACCGGCTCTGCATCAGGCACCAGCCCGGCCGCAGCACGATGTCGAAGCCCGCCCGCATGCCGAGCGGGCTGCGGGCCCGGGCCTCCAGGCGCTCCCCGGCGACGGACGTCACGGTGAACGAACTGATGTCGGTGATCATCAGGGGCATCTGGTTCTCCAGGTCGGAGACCAGCCCCCAGACCCGGTCGAAGGGGGCGTCGACCAGGTGCTCCGCGAAGCTGGTGCCCGGGGTGCTGCGGGCGATCACCCGGAGCCTGCGGACGGCGTCGAGTTCGGCGACGACCGGCCATGAATCGTTCAACGTTCCCACGCCTTCCGGAAGTTGCGGCGGGCCCGGAAGAGCCGGGTCCGCACGGTGGGTTCGGGCACGCCGAGCAGGGCGCTGACGGAGTGCTCGTCGAGGCCTTCGAGGTCGCGCAGGACCAGGACGGCGCGGTGCGCCGGGGAGAGCCGTTCCAGTACGTCGCGCACGTCGGCGGCGAGCTGCGGATCGTCGCGCGCGGGCACGTCGTCGAGCGGGTCCGGTACGGCCCGGGCCGCCGCGCGGGCGATCCGCACGGCCTCCCGTACGGCGATCACCCGCGCCCAGCCGAACAGAGCGGTCGGTTCGCGGAGTTGGCCGATGCTGCGGAAGATCACGATCAGCGCCTCCTGGGTGGCGTCCGGACCGTCCTGCAGGGCGATCGGGCCGCACAGCCGCCCGACGTACGGGGTCAGCAGGTCGAGCAGCTCCTGCGTGGCCATCCGGTCGCCGCGCTGGGCGGCGCGGACGAGCGGGACCGGGTCGGCCCGCCCGGCCGCACCCGTGCCCGCACCCGTGCCCGTGCCCGTGGTCGCGTCCGTGCCCGTGGTCGTGGTCGCGTCCGTGCCCGTGGTCGCGTCCGTGGTCGCGCTCACCCGGTCACCGCTCGCCGCTCGCCGAGTCGGGCGAGGAACGGCGTCACGGAGTCCAGGAAGGTGTTCTTCCCCGGCGCCGCGAACAACGGGTCCAGGTGCGTCATGGCCTCATTCTCGGCGTAGGTCGCCGAGGGGATCCGCGACTGCGCCACCACCCACCGCGCGGCCGTGTTGGCGGTGCCGTGCGTCAGCCCGGTCTGGAAGGAGTACAGCGGTACGTCGATCCCGCGCGTGTGCCGCAGCCGCAGGCCCAGCGAGCGGGCGACCGGGGTGTCGGCGAACGGGTCGGCCACCTGGAGGTCCAGGGTGAGCCGGTTCGGCCAGTACCACTGCCCGACGGAGGGCGCGGGGCCGGCCAGGGCCCGCGCCAGCAAGGGGGGCGCGAACTGACCCGGCACCAGCACCAGGACCTGACGGGCCCGTGCGGAGCCGACCTTCAGCACGCGGACGCGGTCGTGGACGGCGGGGCCGGGGGCGTCGGTGCCCGCCATCGACACGTACTCCTCGCGCACCTGCCGCGGGGGCGCCGGACTCCGGGCGGCCGCCGCGGCGGGCAGGGTCACGGCAAGGACCAGTGCGGCCGTCAACGCGCAGCACAGCCTTCTGGCCGAACCTGCCGAACCTGCCGAACCGGTCGAACCGGCGCGTGGGGTCCTCATCGGGGTCCTCCTTCTTGACGGGCTCTCGGGAAGGAGGAGGACGCGGACCGGCCGAACATTCCGCGTGACCTGCGCCACACCGGGGCCCGGACGGGAACGGTTCCGTGGAAAACCCTGGCGTTCATATGATTTCGGGTGTGAAAATCCGTTGCGACACCTGCGGAATTTAGGCTCGGACGCGAGGAGATTTCCCGTGCCACCGGTTCCCGCTGTGCTACGGTGACGTCGTTCGCAGTTGTGGTTCCCAAAAACTTACAAGTGCTCTCACCGGATTTTTCGGTGGGCGCTCTTTTTATTTCCGGTGCATGCAGTGAAAACTCGTTCCGGTCGGGGCAATCATCACGGCGACACCGGGCCCGCACAGTGCGGATCCGGGCAATGCCCCAAAGGAGAATTCATATGGCATCTGGCACCGTGAAGTGGTTCAACGCGGAAAAGGGCTTCGGCTTCATCGAGCAGGAGGGTGGCGGCGCGGACGTCTTCGCCCACTACTCGAACATCGCCTCTTCCGGCTTCCGTGAGCTTCAGGAAGGCCAGAAGGTTACTTTCGACGTCACGCAGGGCCAGAAGGGCCCGCAGGCCGAGAACATCGTTCCCGCCTGACGCCTGACCGTCTGAGAGTCCGGCGTCCGCGCCGGCGCACAGACGCGGCCGAGGCCCGCACCCTGGGGTGCGGGCCTCGGCCGTCCGCGTGTCCCGGGGGACTCCGGCCAGGCCACTCCCCCGGAAGCCCGGCCGGTAGGCGGGCACGCTTGCTAGAGTCCGTGCCCATGTCGATCCCTGACGACCTGCTCCTCGATCTCGCCACCATGGTCGAGTCGGAGCAGACCAATCAGATGTCCCTGACCGTCGTGGTCCACGGCGCCGTCATCACCGGCCGCCTCGCCCCCGAGAGCGTCTGGCGTCAGCGGGTGGCCGAGGTCCTGCGCGACTCGGACCAGCTCGCCCCGTTCGCCGAGGTCTTCAGATCTCCCGGCCGCGGCGACAGACAGCAGTCCGGGGCGCCCTCCCACCTGCATTTCCATGTGGCACGCATCCTCCAGGGCACCCTGGGCATCCCCGAGACCGGCGGCATGTACCGGATCGCGGTGAAGGACGTCAGTGCCTGGACCGTCGGAGACTTCAGCTACTCCGACAAATAGCCCCCGCCGTCCCCGTACATCCCGGGATATCCCGGGGCAACGGACGACGACCCCCGCAATGCACCTGCGGGGGCCGGCCTCGATGAAACGCCTACGTGCAGGGTGGCACCGGGCGGATGCGGTCGATGATCGCGGCGTTGCCGCTCTTCATGATCGCGGCGACCTCCCCGCACACGTCGTTGACGCGCGCCGGGCCGGCGTACTGCTCGGCGAAGGTCAGCTCGTAGCCGGCGCCGCACAGGTCGGCCGTGGCGGCCGCCGCCACCGGCCGGCCCTTGGCGAGGGCGCGCGTGGCATCGCCCGCCCGGGCGGAGACGCGCACACCGCCGGCCGGTACGGCGTCCACCGCCACGCGCATGGCGGATCTCCTGGAAACCACGGACATCTTCTCCCCCGGATGGACCGGCAAAAAAACGCGATCTCACGACTGCACCGCCGGAGCACCTCCGGCTGAAGTGCCGCTGAAGTGGCCGCGCTCGCCCTGCCTGGCCGGCTCCCGCCATTTCGGGCCTGTCCGGCACCCTCGGATAACAACATGGCGATATCGGGAAGTCTCCCGGGTCACACCGGGCGGCCGAGCTCCTCAAGAAAACGCTGCTGGTCGGCGAGGAGGCCGGGCGGGAAGAGGGAGCGCGGGGCGAAGACCGCCGTCAAGGTCAGCCGCCAGGAGGAACGCTCGACCTCGGTGCGCAGCAGGGCGTGGGTCGCTCCGGGATAGCGGCGGACGGTGAGGGTACCGGGCGCGAGGACGCTCCGGTAGACGGCCTCGGTCTCGGCTCCGTCCACGTTCAGGTCGTCGGCGCCGGAGATCAGCAGCACCGGGACGGGCGGCATCGCCCGCAGGTCCCCGGTCGCGTCCGCGGTGTGGTTCCGGCTGATGAACGTCCAGCGCTCCGGGGTGAGTTCCCGGTCCGCGCCCGGACTCGCGCGGTACTCCTCGTACGTCGCCCCGCGCCGCAGCAGCGCCAGGGTGGCCTCCCGCGTGCGCAGTGCGGCCGCCGTGCGATCGGCGTCCGCCCCGGCCGCGCGGAGCTCGGCCCGGGTGTTGTACTCCCCCTGGCTCACCCAGTTCACGGCGGTGCCGACCGCGATGACGAAGCGCACCCCGGGCGCCGGGGCCCGCGCCACCACCTTGGGCATGACCCATCCGGCCTGGCTCGCGCCCCACAGGCCGATGCGGGCGGGGTCGATCTCGGGCCGGGTGCGGGCCGCCCAGGTGAGGGCGTCCACGGTCTCGCGCGCCCGGTCGTCCATGGTCTGGCCGAGCCAGTCGGCGGGCTTGTCGAGGGAGAGCGAGGCGAAGCCCGCCCGGGCGAAGGCCTCCCAGTAAGGGCGGTAGAAGCCGTCGTGCGTGGCGTCGACCTCGCCGTCGCCGTGCACGAGGACGACGAGCGGGAAGGGGCCGGGGCCCCGGCCGGTGGGGGTGGCGAGCACGCCGGGGAGGTCGTGGCCGGCGGCGGGGACGGTGACGCGCTCCTCGTGGAGGCCGTAGTCGTGCTGCCACAGGACGACGCCGGTGAGGAGAAGGGCGGCGGCGAGGGCCGACAGGAAGCCGGTCAGGAGTGCCCGGCGGACTCTGCGGGGTGCCCGCGGCGTACGGGTCTCGGTCATCTGCAGGCTCCGGCTTCCTGGAACTCTCGTTCGCTCATATCAATAACGATCGTAGCGGCAATGAACGTATTATGCTTGTGCGTATGACGACGGAGAGCGTGGAAGTACGGCGCGGGGTGCCCGAAGGGGCCGCCGCGCGCGTCGCCGAGCTGTACTGGGAGGCCTTCGCGGGAAAGCTGGGCCTCGCGCTCGGCCCCGCCGAGGCCGGGCGGCGGTTCATCGCCGGGCACCTGCACGCGGACCGGGCGGTCACCGCACTGTCCGGCGGCGAGGGCGACGAGGGCGGAGACGGCTGCAAGGGCGCAGGCGGCGGCGCCCGGGTGGTGGGCGTGGCGGGCTACCAGCTGGCCGGGCGCGGCCTGGTCGGCGGTGACGCGGCCGCGGTCCGGGCGCAGTACGGGCGGGTCCGGGGCCTGTACCGGGTGTTCCTGCTGGCCCTGCTGGAGCGCACCCCGGCCCGCGGCGAGCTGGTCATGGACGGCATCGCCGTGGACCCCGCCGAGCGGAGCCGGGGCGTCGGCGGGCTGCTGCTGCGGGAGATCGAGGCGATCGCCGTGGAGCAGCGGTGCAGGCGGATCAGGCTGGACGTGGTCGCGGAGAACCCGCGGGCGCGGGCCCTGTACGAGCGGCACGGCTTCCGGGCGGTACGGGTGCAGCGGACGCCCTGGCTGCGGGACGTGCTGGGGTTCGGGGCCGTGACGACGATGCACAAGGAGGTGGCGGCGCGATGAGCCAGATCCCGACGCGGATGGTCGTGCACGCGCTGGTCCGGGAGGACGGGACGGTCGAGGGCGGCGAGCTGTACGAGGTCGCCGGGCTGCTCGGGATGACCGACCAGCAGGTGCGGCTGTGTGTGAAGCGGCTGGTGGGCGAGGGCCGGTTCACGATGGAGGGGCGCGGCCGGCGCTCCGTGCTGCGCCTGGCAGGCGCAGGGCCGGGGCCGGAGCGGGAGCCGGAACCGGGGTCGGGGTCGGGGTCGGGGTCGGGGTCGGGGCTGCCGCTCGTACCGGAGGTGGCGTTCGTCCGGCACGCGTACCGGCAGGACCGGGGGCTGGAGTCGTGGGACGGCCTCTGGCACGCCTTCGCCTTTGCCGTACCGGAATCCGCGCGGGCCGCGCGGGACGCCCTGCGGGACGCGCTCACCGGGCTGGGGGCGGCGCCGGTCCAGGGCGGGCTGTACGTGACGCCGAACGACATCGGCCCGTACGTACGGGCCCACGCGGCGGAGCTGGGCCTGTCGGAGGCGCTGAGCTGCCTGAGCACCCGGGACCTGACGGTGGGCGGCACCTCGGACCCGCGGGCCCTGGCGGAGCGGCTGTGGCCGCTGCCGGAGATCGCGGCGCGGTACGACGAGGTCCGCGCACTCGCGGAGCAGCCCGGCGGGACGGAGGCCGCCGACGGCCCGGCGGCGGGGCTGGCCCACGCCGTCGCACTGGCCGCGGCCTTCTCCGCCGCGATGCTCCCCGACCCGCTGCTCCCGCCGGAACTGCTGCCGCAGCCGTGGCCGGGCACGACGGCCCGGGCTGCGGCCTCCGGCGCCTGGGCCCGGCTGGAGGCCGCCGCCCCGGACCCGGGGCCCCGGCTGTTCCGTCTGTACGGCGAGGCCCTGGCCTGACCCCGTACCGCGGACGCGGCGGGACGACCCCCGCCGCGTCCACATCCTGGACAACTACCCTCGTTTCATGAACGCAGAAGCCGACGCCCTCGCCGCCGTGAAAGACGCTGACCGGAAGCACGTCTTCCACTCCTGGTCGGCGCAGGAGCTCATCGACCCGCTCGCCGTGGCCGGCGCCGAGGGGTCGTACTTCTGGGACTACCAGGGCAACCGCTACCTCGACTTCTCCAGCGCCCTCGTCTACACGAACATCGGCTACCAGCACCCGAAGGTCACCGCAGCCATCCAGGAGCAGGCGGCCAGGCTGTGCACCGTCGCCCCCGGCTTCGCCGTCGACGTGCGCTCCGAGGCGGCCCGGCTGATCGCCGAGCGCACCCCCGGCGACCTCGACAAGATCTTCTTCACCAATGCCGGAGCCGAGGCCGTGGAGAACGCCGTCCGCATGGCCCGGCTGCACACCGGCCGGCCCAAGGTGCTGTCCGCGTACCGCTCGTACCACGGGGCCACCTCCACCGCGATCAACCTGACGGGCGACGCCCGCCGCTTCGGCAACGACACCGCGACCGCCGGTGTCGTGCACTTCTGGGGGCCGTTCGCCTACCGCTCGCCCTTCTACGCGACCACCGAGGCCGAGGAGTGCGAGCGGGCCCTGCGCCACCTCGAGGACACCATCGTCTTCGAGGGCCCGCAGTCCATCGCCGCGATCATCCTGGAGACCGTCGGCGGCGCCCCGGGCGTGCTCGTGCACCCGGACGGCTACCTGGCCGGGGTGCGCGCGCTCTGCGACCGCTACGGCATCGTCTTCGTCCTGGACGAGATCATGGTCGGATTCGGGCGCACCGGAAAGTGGTTCGCCTCCGAGCACTGGGACGTCACCCCCGACCTGATCTGCTTCGCCAAGGGCGTGACCAGCGGCTACGTCCCGCTCGGCGGGGTCGCCATCTCGGCCGCCATCGCCGAGACCTTCGCCCGCCGCCCCTACCCGGGCGGGCTCACGTACTCCGGGCACGTGCTGGCCTGCGCGGCCGCCGTGGCGACGATCAACGTCATGGAGGACGAGGGCGTCGTCGAGCAGTCGGCCCGCACGGGTGCGGAGCTGCTCGGCCCCGGCCTGCGCGCGCTCGCCGAGCGGCACCCCTCGGTCGGGGAGGTCCGCGGGCTCGGCACCTTCTGGGCCCTGGAACTCGTCCGGAGCAAGGAGACGCGCGAGCCGCTGGTCCCGTACAACGCCTCCGGCGCTGAGAACGCCCCGATGGCCGCGTTCGCGGCCGCGTGCAAGAAGGGCGGCCTCTGGCCGCTCGTCGCCGGGAACCGCATCCACATCGCGCCGCCGTGCACCATCACGCCCGAGGACGCGGCCAAGGGACTGCGGATCCTCGACGAGGCCCTCGCGGTGGCGGATGCGCACACCGTCTGACCTGCGGATCTGTGGGGTCGCCCAAGGCGTGGGGGCTGGTGTTCGGAGGATTCGTACGGGGATCAACCCCCCGTACACATGCTGCAATCCGTGCAGGCCCTGAGACACACGACAGGCCAAGCACCTACGAACCGGGATGCACGTCAGGCCCGGGGCGGCCCTTCAGCAAGGGGCCGAACGGCGGGGAGCGGGACGTCCTTGATTCGGGCGGGCGCTGGACGCCGGGCGTACGGGATCCAGACGACCGGACTCCGTGTTCCCGAGTACCCGAAGGAAGACAGCATGAGCAAGCACGTCCTGGCCCAGAACCAGTACGGCAAGGCCGAGAACCGCATCGTGAAGGTCACCCGCAAGGGCGGCGACGGTTCCTGGCACGAGATCCGCGACCTCAACGTCTCGGTCGCGCTCCGCGGCGAATTCCGCGATGTCCACCTGACCGGCGACAACGCCAACTGCCTGCCGACCGACACCACCAAGAACACGGTGTACGCCTTCGGCAAGGAGCACGGCATCGACTCCCCCGAAGCCTTCGGCATCCTGCTCGCCAAGCACTTCGTCTCCTCGCAGCAGCCGATCCGCGAGGCCCAGATCCGCATCGAGGAGTACGTGTGGGACCGCATCCCGGTCCCGACGCGCAAGGAGCAGCACTCCTTCGTCCGCAAGGGCCAGGAGGTGCGCACCGCGCAGATCACCTACAGCGAGACGACCGGCCTGCAGGTCATCTCGGGCCTGAAGGACCTGACCGTGATGAACTCGACCAACTCCGAGTTCCACGGCTACATCAAGGACAAGTACACGACCCTGCAGGAGGCGTACGACCGCATCCTGGCGACCAAGGTCACCGCGCGCTGGGCGCACTCGGCGCTGGCCGCCGACGACTCCGGGTACGACTGGGACCAGGCGTACAAGAAGGTCCGCAAGAACATGCTGGAGGCCTTCGCGGAGACGTACTCGTACTCGCTGCAGCAGACCCTGAACCAGATGGCCGAGCGCGTGCTCGACCACTGCCCCAAGGTCAACGAGGTGCGCCTCAACCTCCCCAACAAGCACCACTTCCTCGTCGACCTGGAGCCCTTCGGCCTCAAGAACGACAACGAGGTCTACTTCGCCGCGGACCGGATGTACGGCCTGATCGAGGGCACCATCCACCGTGACGGGGTGCAGCCGGTGATCGCGACGTCCGACTGGATCGTCGCGTAGCGCGCCTGCGCCTGCGCCTGCCGTTTCGGCCCGGACCGCGTCGCGGGGTCCGGGCCGAACCGTTTCACCGGCCGGGACGGGCCGGCCTACGGCCCGACGTGCGGCTGCTCGTCCTGAGGCTGCCCCACCAGCAGGTTCCAGCGCCCGGCCCGCCCGGTGAGGGTCGTCACCGACTCCGGCCGTACGTCGAGCCGCCAGAAGACCGCCGCGGGCAGCTCCAGTGCGTGCACCACGGCCGCCCGGACGACGGCCTGCTCGACCACCACCCGGTGGGTGCCCTCGGGCAGAGCGGCCAGCTCCGCCCCGACCCGGGCGATCAGCGCGTCCACGGACTCCCCGCCCGGTGGCGCGTACGCGGGATCCGACAGCCAGGCCTGCACGGCCGCGGGGTCGCGGCCCGCCATCTCGTCCAGGGTGCGTCCCGCCCACTCGCCCGTGGCCAGCCCGCGCAGCCCCTCGTGTCCGGGGCACGGCCGCGCGTGACCGAAGCGGCCCTGACGGGCGGCTGCGTCCAGAGGGAAGCTGACCAGACGGACTCGCACCAACGGGGTCTTCATAAGGGGAGGGTAAGCGCGGTACGGTCACAAATGACACAATTGAATGACGACGGTCCGACGGAAGCCCGGTGAGAATCCGGCACGGTCGCGCCACTGTGAAACCTCCCGGAGGGGGAGGAAAGTCAGACCCGCCACCGTCGTAGCGAGCACCACTGACCGGGACGCGTGTTTTCCCCCTGGAGGTTCTGCGATGGCCCACTCCGCCGTGCCCACGACGAACTCACCCGCCATTCCCCCCATCTCGCTCTCCGCACTGGCCCCCTGGGCCGTGTTCGTCGGCATCCTCATGCTCGTCCTGCTGTACTTCGTCGGCGCCGAGCAGGGTGCCACCGCGGTCTTCGAAGGGGAGACCATCCACGAGTGGCTGCACGACGGCCGTCACCTGCTCGGGTTCCCCTGCCACTGATTCCCCTGCACCGACCGACGTCTCAGCAAGGGGATCAGAAGCATGACTTCCACTTCTCCGGGCGGGGTCTCCCCCCGGACCCTGCTCGTCCGCGGCATGCTCGCCGGCCTGCTGGCCGGGGTCGCCGCCTTCCTCGTCGCATACCTCCTCGGTGAGTCCCAGGTGGACGCGGCGATCGCCATCGAAGAGGCCGCCGCGGCCGGTCACGACCACGGCGAGGCGGCTCCGGTCAGCCGGGCCCTCCAGGCCACGGCCGGGCTCGGCACCGGTGTCCTGCTCTACGCGGTCGCGCTCGGCGGCATCGCCGCGCTCGTCTTCTGCTTCGCCCTGGGCCGCATCGGCCGCTTCGGCCCGCGGACCACGGCCGCGCTGGTCACCGGGGGTCTGTACGTCACCGTGACCCTGGTGCCGTTCTTCAAGTACCCCGCCAACCCCCCCGCCGTGGGCGATCCCGAGACCGCCGCCCGGCGGACCGCCCTCTACCTCCTGATGATCGCCCTGAGCGCGCTGCTGGCGGCCGGGGCGCTGATCCTCGGACGACGGCTCGCGCCGAAGCTCGGGAACTGGAACGCCTCGGTCGTCGCCGGCGCGGCCTTCGTCCTCGTCATCGGCGTCTCGTACGCCGTACTGCCCGGCACCAATGAGGTCCCGGCGGGCTTCCCCGCCGCGCTGATCTGGGAGTTCCGCCTCGCGTCCCTGGCGATCCAGACCGCATTGTGGACGACTTTCGGCCTGGCCTTCGGTTTTCTAGCCGAACGAGCCCTTGTGCCCGCCTCCGCACCCAAGGAGGCTGTGCAGCCGACCAGTTGAGTACGAGGGGGCCGGTAGTACATGGCGACGCCGATCAGGGAATGGCGGGGCTGGACGGGCGCTGCCCCGTTCTGGCTGAACTCGTTCCTGCTGCTCCTGGCCCCCTGCTGCGCCGTCACGCTGTTCGGCCAGATCGGCATCATCGCCGCGCTGGCCGCCCTGGGCGGTCTGGTCCGCCACCTCTGGTACGGCGACTACGGCCACCCGGCCATGCACGTGGCCGCCGCACTGATGGGGGCGGGCACGGCGGCCGTCGTCATGTGACCCTTCGGGCGACCTGACTCTCACCCGTTCGGGCGCATGACCTCCTCCCCGGGCCGCCGGCGGCTGGACCCGCCGCGAACTGCGAAGACTCTCCGATCGTGCGACGACACGCCCGTGACGCCATGTCAGTCCACCGTGTTGCACGGGGTGCCGATGGGCAGAGGAGGTGTCCACTGCTCACATGACCCGGCCGCACGAGCCGGACAGGAGGGATTCCCATGCCCCGCGCCAAGTGGGCCGTCGCCGCGCTGACGGTGGTTCTGTTGTCCACCGGTATCGCGGTGTTGCAACGGACCGAGGGTGCCAGGCCCGCCGCCGTGACCACCGACGACGCGCTGCCCTCCCGTGCGTTGGGGCTCTCCGGCCATCGCCGTCTCGTGCGGGAGCTGGAGCAGTCCGGCGAGCACATCCCCGGCAGGGGGGCGCGGTCGCCGAGAACCGCCCCCGGGCCGCTGCGGGTGGTCAAGGGACCGCTGCGGACCGCACGCCCCCTGCGGCTGCGCATCCCGAGCCTGGGCGTGGACGTACCGCTGACCGGACGTCGCGAGGAGGTCTCCTGGGACACCGGGGGTCCCGCGCCGGGCGCCGCCGGGACCGCCGTGGTGACCGGAGAAGGGCTGGAGGGGCTGCGTCTCGGCGAGTTGCGGCGCGGCCGGACCATCGAGATCCCCCGCGCGGACAGCCGTACGGCCGTGTTCACCGTCGTACGGGTGTCACCCGGCAGGGCTTTCGGTCACGAGGACCCGGACGGCCGCCCCCAACTGCGGCTGGTCGGCGGCGAGACCGCCGTGCTGGCCCGGCTGACCGGGCAGCGCCGCACCCGCTGAGCCCGTCCGGTCCGGCGGCGCCCCGCGGCCGGCTGTCAGCCGTGGGGGGTGTCTTGGTCCCCCGGTCGGGGGCTTCTTGAGGTCCGCCCGGGAGTCGTTCGGCGTGGCGGGGCACACCCCTCGCATGAGCGGGAGGCACCACGCGCGTTCGGCACTGACCAGGGTTCTGACCGTGGCCTGTGTCGTGCTGCTGTGCGTCTTCGGCGCCGGTCCGGCCGGTGCCGCGGCTGCCGAGTTCCGCCCCGCCTCCGGCGCGCCCGCGGCGCCGGGCGCCCCCGCCGAGTCCCCCGAGCCCGGCGAGGGCCAGTCCGATCCGGCGCCCGAGCCCGAGGCACGGGCGACCGTACGGACGGTCGCGCGCGGGCCGGCCGTCGTACGGCCGACACCGCTTGCGGTGTTTCACGTGAAACACGACGAGGAGGCCCCGTCGTGCGGGCCTGCCGCGGAGGCGGCCGAACCGGCCCTGTCCCGGCGGACGGTGCGGAGTGTGGTCCTGCGCTGCTGAGCGGACCGAGGTCCGACGCAGCCCCCCACACCCCCCTCGAAACACCGTGAGGTTCCGCCATGCCCATCGACCCGTACGCCGCTCTGAACGCCATGCTCCGCGCCGAGGTCACCCGGTTCGCCCCGCCGGTCCGGCAGACCGAGTCGGCGGCGTCACCGAAGCCCACGGCCACGGCCGTCGAGCCCGAGAGCGAACCGCAGCAGACCGCCACCGCCGACTCGGCCGCGTAGGACCGCGCGGACACGCGGGAAGCGCCGGTTCCCGGCCACGGGCACGGGAACCGGCGCCACTGTCCGGGTCAGCCCTCGTGCGTGTAGTAGCGGTAGAACGCGATCGCTCCGACACCCGCGCCGACGGCCAGGCCGACCACGGTCGACTTGAGGATCGACTGGTCGGTGAGGCTGTGCAGGTAGCCCACGGCGATGCCGCCGAAGGCTCCGTACGCCGCCGCGTGGACCTCGCGCTTCATCCGGGGTCCGATCCGGGCCAGGGCGAACATGATCCCGGCGAAGAGCACGCCGCACAGGATCCCGTAGAAGACGTTGCCCGCGTCCACCGGGCCCATCTGGCGCTTCATGAACGCGGCCCAGACGCCGTAGACCAGTCCGAGGAGCAGGGGCCGCGCGTATGCGCTCTTGCTCAGGTGCGTCATGTCCGTCGTCCGCCGGTGCTGCCGCCTGGGGGCGGTGGGTGCCGCATGTGCCATGACGGGCTCCTCTCTCCCATCATCCAGGGCACACCCGCCACCCCCGACCGGCAAGTGGATCAGTGGTCAGGGCGTGCGCACGGCCACGGCGTCGATCTCGAAGAGCATGTCGGGCAGGGCGAGGGCGGCGACGCCGATCAGGGTCTGGGCGGGCAGTTCGGTGCCCCAGGTGGCGTGCAGCTGCTTGAGCAGGATCTCCAGCTTCCGCTGGTCGTGGCCGACGATGTAGGTGCCGATGCGGACGACGTCGCCGGGGCCGAGTCCGACGGCTTCGAGGGCGGTACGGAGGTTCGCGAAGGCCTGCTCGACCTGGGCGGCGAAGTCCTCGGAGACGACGTGGCCGTTCTCGTCGGAGCCGTACTGGCCGGCTATGAAGACCTGCTCGCCGGGTGCGGAGACGATGTGGCTGTAGCCGTAGTCGGTCGGGGTGTGGAGTCCTGCCGGGTTGATGATGCTGCGCGTCATGCCGAGCTCCCTGTGTCCGTATCCGTGTCTGAGCTTGTATATCCGTGTATGCCCGTGTCCGTACGCGTGCGGTTACTGCGCGGCGAGCCAGGCGCGGAGCCGCTCGGGGGCCTGCGGGGCCTGCCGTTCGGCCTGCTGCCGGATCTCGTCGAGGTTCTGTGCCGCGAGCGCCCTGCGCCAGGCCAGCTCGGCCCGGGTCATGGCGTGCGCGATGGCGCAGTCGGCCGTGTAGGCCGCCGGGGCACCGGCGCCGGGTCCCTGCCGGCGGATCTCCGCGCACCGGAAGGCCTCCTCGGCTCCCTCGACGGCGGTCACCACGTCCATGAGCGAGATGGCCTCGAGCGGGCGGGCCAGCCGGAAGCCGCCCCGGGGACCGGGGGTGGAGGTGACGATGCCCGCCCGGGCCAGCGCCTGGAGCTGCTTGTTCAGGTAGGCCGCGGGCAGGTCGTGCCACGCGGCGAGGCGGGCAGCCGGCACGGCCCGGTCGCCGCTCCAGGCCAGGTTGACGCAGCTGTGCAGCGCCCACTCGACGCCCTCGCTCATCTTCATATCCTGGATATTAGATGTCCAGGATTATGGGCGCAAGGGTGCCACGCCGCCGGACGGCCCACCACCCGCCCGCAGCAACACCGCTCGCGCCCGGCCCCGCGTCCGCATTCCCTGGTGACGTGCGCAGCATCCTGTCGGCGGTACTCATCGTGCTCGTGGCCCTCCTGGTACCCGCGAGCGCCGTCGCATACTGGGCCGACCGCGAGCTGGGCAACGCCGACCGGTACACCGCCGCCATGTCGCCCCTCGCCGAGAACCCGAAGGTGCAGGAGGTCGTCGTCACCCAGGTCAGGCGCGCCCTCGCCGGCCAGATCGACGCGGGCCCCTTCCAGATCGGCGTGGACACCCTGCTCGGCGAGGCCCTGCGCTCCTTCGCCGGCACCGCCGCCTACCGGACCGCGTGGGACGCGGCCAACCGTGCCGCCCACGCCGCCTTCCTCGACGCGCTCAGCACCGGCCACGGCGACGCCCTCACCATCGACCTCGCCCCCGTCATCGCCCAGGTCAGGGGCGACCTCGTCGCCGACGACGTGCCCTTCGCCGACCGCATCCCGGTGACCCACCTGACCGTGAAGGTCATGGAGTACGACAACCTCGGCGCTCTCCGGAAGGGTTTCCGCATGCTCGAGATCGCAGGCGTCTGGCTCCCCGTACTGACCGTCGTGCTGGCCGCGGCGGCCATCGCGGTCGCCGTCCACCGGCGGCGCGCCGTCCTGGCCACCGGAGTGGGACTCGCGGCCGGGGCCGGACTGCTGTGGCTCGCGGTGGACGTGTGCCGCCGGCTCGCCCTGGACGACCTGCCCGCCGACATCGACCGGCCCGCCGCCGGGGCGGTCTACGACGCCCTGACCGCGTACCTGCGCACCACCGCCTGGGTGGTACTGGCGATCGGGCTCGCCGCCGCACTGGCGGCCTGGGTGATGGGCCGACTACGCCACACCCCATAAGCTCGGAAGGTACCAACACGCGCATTACGACGCAGAAGATCCCAGAAGAACCGAATCGCGAGCGGCGGCACGGAAGCGGGAATGAGCACCGAACGCACCGAACACATATCGTCGCGGCGAGCCCGGCACCGTCCGCTGGCTCCGCCCGCCTGGTTGCTCAACGGGCTGAAGCCCAGTACCGCCCCGATCCCCTGGTCCGCAGTGGCCCGGGCCTCGGTCGCCCTCGCCGTCCCGCTCGCCGTCGGTTTCGCCCTCGACGAGCCCGAATACGGGGCGCTGGTCTCCATGGGCGCCCTCGCCGGAGTCATCGGCGACACCGCCGACGCCTACCGGATGCGGGTCCTGAACATCGCCGTCCCGCAGCTGGCCGGCGCCGTCGGAGTGGCCCTGGGCACCCTGGTCTACGGGCACGGCTGGCTGGCCGTCGGAGCGCTCACCCTCATCGCCCTGGTCTCCGGGATGATCTCCTCCATCGGCACGGTCGCCTCCGTGTCCGGACTCCTGCTCCTGCTCAACGCCGTGATCGGCGCCGGACTGCCGCTGCCGGAGCCCTGGTGGACGGCGCCGCTGCTGCTGACCGCGGGCGGACTGTTCGTCCTCGCGCTGACCCTGCTCGGCTGGCCACTGCGCCGCCGGCAGCCGGAACGCACCGCCGTGGCCGACACCTACCGGGCGCTGGCCGACGCCCTGGAGGCCGCCGGCGGACCCGGCGCCGTCTACGAGGAACGCCGCCAGCAGGTCACCCAGGCCATCAACCACGCCTACGACCTGGTGCTCGGCCGCCGGGCCCGGGTGCACGGGCGCAGCCCCTCGCTGGTGCGGCTGCTGGCCCAGCTCAACGTGATCATCCCGCTGGTGGAGGCCGCGCCCGCCGCGCACCTGCGCGGCCGTCCGCTGCCGCCGGGGATCCCGGCGGCCGTACGGGACCTGGCCGACGCCGTCGAGGAGGGCCGCACCCAAACCCCCGTACTGGAGCTGCCCGCCGCGCACACCCCGGCCGAACGGGCCGTCGACGCGGCCCTGCGCCATGCCGCGAAGATCGTGCACGTCGCCGAACCGGACCTGCACAACGTGGACGACCGCCTCGGCCGGCCCGCCGCCCTGCGCGTACGGGCCCGGCGGGCGGTCCGCGACATGGTGCTGTCCCGGGCCTCCTGGCGGTACGGGCTGCGGCTCGCCCTGTGCATCGGGCTCGCGCAGACCCTCGTATCGGTCATCGAGGTCGAGCGGTCCTACTGGGTCGCACTGACCGTCACCTTCGTCCTCAAGCCCGACTTCGGCTCGGTGTTCTCCCGGGCCGTACTGCGCGCGCTGGGCACCGCGGGCGGGCTGGTCATCGCCGCCGCCGTGCTCGCCGAGGTACCGCGCGGCTGGTGGGACGTCCCGGTGATGGTGGTGCTCGCCGGGCTGATCCCCGCCTTCTCCGTCAAGGGGTACGCCTTTCAGACGGCCGCGATCACCCCGGTGATCCTGCTCCTCTCCGACCTGCTCAACCACCAGGGCTTCGACCTGATCCGCCCACGGCTGCTGGACAGCCTCATCGGCTGCGCCATCACCCTCGTCGCGGGATACCTGCTGTGGCCCGAGAGCTGGCACACCCGGATCGGCGACCGGCTCGCCGACACCGTGGACGACGCCGCCCGCTACCTGGAACGGGCCTTCGCCCCGGTCCCGGACGAGGCCGCGCTCGCGGTGGCGCGGACCGCCCGCCTCCAGGCCCGGCGACGCATCTACCGGGACCTGTCGGGCGTACGCAGCGAGTTCCAGCGGGCGCTGACCGAGCCACCGCCGACGGGGGCGCGGGCCGCCGCCTGGTGGCCGCTGGTGGTCGCCGTCGAGCGGATCGTGGACGCGACCACCGCCGCACGGGTCCGGGTCAACCACGGCGCGGCCCCACCCCCCGCCGAAGAGGTGGCGGCGATCACGCGGCAGCTCCACGAGCTGGCCCAGCGCGTGCGCAGCAGCAGCACTCCGGTACGGGTCGACGCGGAGCCGCAGGGCGACGGGACGGGCGTCCTGGCCCCCGTCCACCAGGAGATCTCGGCGGCCCTGGCCATCGCCCGGCCGGAGTCCTGACCCGACACCGCCCCCGCGGGCAGAGCCGCGTCCCCCGAATGGGTCGCCCCCGGGGCCGGGCGGGTCCGGGCGGGGCAGCATCGGAGCATGCACCGCGCCTCGGCCGTGATGGTCCTCGCCCTTCTCCTGGCGGGATGCGCCGATGTGGAGGGACTGCAGAGCGAGGGTGACCTCGGCACGGTCCACGCCCCGAAGAGCCTGTGGAAGGACGTCCGCCCCGACCCTCCCGCCGCGGACCAGAAGCCTGGCACGGCCGCCGTGGTCCCCGGACTCCCCAAGGTGGCGGACCTGAGCATGCGCGGGGTGGACGCGCTGTCCGTCGTACGCGCCGACATCACCTCCGCAACCGAACAGGACGGCGGAACCGGCAGCCTCGTCGACCCGCGCGCCCTCCAGCGGCTCGCGCTCTGCACACAGGCTGTGGACGGCGGCCCCGACTGCCCGGTGCGCCCCGCGGTCCTGCACGACCTGACGGGCAACGGCCGGGAGGAGCTCATCACCGCCCTGGACCTTGACGGCCGACTGAGCGAGCTGCGCGTCTACACCGTCCAGGACGACGGGAGCATCGCCCGAATCCTGTCGCGGCGCGCGGTGCTGGAGGGCGTGGAGGTGGCCGCCGAGCACCTGGCGGTCCGCGAGCCCACGACGAACCCGGCCTACGTCGCCGTCTCCGACTACGTGTGGGACCCGAAGGCCGGGATCATGAACCTGTCCCAGCTCACCCTCGACGACTGCCCCGCCCTCACCAAGAGCCCGTCCAGCGGGGACGGGCCACGATGCGCGCCCTGAGCAGCCTGCGCTGGAAGATCGCCCTGACCACCACGATGGTGTGCTGCATGGTCGCCGCCGCACTCGGGATCCTGGTGCACAACGTGGTCGCCCGGCAGATGGTCGGGGAGGTCCGCAAGGCCGCGGGCGCCGAGCTGGACCACGCCCTGGGCCACTATGAGTACGGCACCGCGCACGGCGACGTGAACATCGTCTTCGACCCGCCCGACCTCCCCCGGCCCCTGCGGGAGCTCGTCGTACGCGGGCAGACCGGCAGCATGGTCGGCGTGCAGCGGGGCGAACCCGTCATGTGGGCGGCCGGACCTGCCGACGGCAAGGCCCTCGCGGTCTGGATGCCGTTCGAGACCACCCGCCACCGGCTCCGGGACATCGACACCGCGATCCTCGCCTCCGCGGCCCTCGCGGCCGGGGTGGTGGCACTGGCAGGCCTGTTCCTCGCCGACCGGATCAGCCGGCGGCTCTCGACCACGGCCGCCGTGGCCCGCCGGATCAGCGCCGGGGACCTGGACGCCCGGGTGAACTTCCCGGCCGAGGGGGACGATCCGGGGCCGCGCGGCTCCCGGGACGAGGTACGGGACGTGGCGCACGCGCTGGACTCGATGGCGGCCTCGCTCCAGGCCCGGCTGGAGGCGGAGAAGCGCTTCACGGCGGACGTCGCGCACGAACTGCGCACCCCGCTCACCGGCTCGCTGGCCGCGGCGGCCCTGCTCCCCGAGGGCCGCCCCAAGGAAATGATCAACAACCGGCTGAAGGCCCTGCACCTGCTGACCGAGGACCTGCTGGAGATCTCCCGGCTGGACTCGGGCGTCGAACGGGCCGACCTCGCCCGGGTGGAGCTCGGCCGGGCGGTGGAGCGGGCCGTCGTCGGAGCCGGAGCCGGGCCGGACGCGTCGGTACGGGTGGTCCGGGACGCGGTGGTGCTCACCGACCGGCGCCGGCTGGACCGGATCCTGACCAACCTGCTGGCCAACGCCGGCCGACACGGCCGGCCGCCGGTCGAGGTGACCGTGGAGGGCCCTGTGGTGGTGGTCCGCGACCACGGGCCCGGCTACCCGCCCGAGCTGATCGAGCAGGGCCCACAGCGGTTCCGTACCGGAGACCCCGGCCGCGGGCGCGGACACGGCCTGGGGCTCACGATCGTGATGGGGCAGGCGGCGGTGCTGGACATCGAGGTGGGCTTCGCCAACGCGCCCGGCGGGGGCGCGGTGACGACGCTCCGGCTCCCCGTCGGCAGGCTGGCGACGGGGGATTGAGCGGGTAGGGCCGTGTTTCACGTGAAACACGGCCCTGGGGTCAACTCGTGCACTCAGACGCCGATGTTGCGGCCGTCCTTGCGCCAGACCGAGACGACCGCCGGACGGACGATCTTGCCCGGCCCGTCGGGCCACACCGACTGCGGCTTCTCGACGGACGCACCGTCGATCTCGCCCGGGTGCTGGACGGACACCAGGACGCGCTTGTCCTGGATGAGCGGGCCGCAGGTCTCGGCGCCGCGCGGGACGGTCAGGAACTGCTTCAGCTCACCACGGCGCTCCCCGGCCGTCGCGACGCCGAACAGGCCGTCGTGGGAGCCGAGCTGGTTGCCGTCCGTGGAGATCCACAGGTTGCCGTGCGGGTCGAAGGCCACGTTGTCCGGGCAGGAGATCGGGCTGACCTTGTCCTTCGGGAAACCCGCGAAGTAGGTCGCCGGGTCGTTCGGGTCACCGGCGACCAGGAAGAGCCGCCAGGCGAAGCCGTCGCCCGCCGGGTCGTCGAAGTTCTCGGCGAGCTCCAGGATCTGGCCGTGCTTGTTCAGGTTGCGCGGGTTGGCCTCGGTCGCGCCTTCCTTGCCGGGCTTGCCGCGGTCGGTGTTGTTGGTCAGCGCGATGTAGACGCGACCAGTGCGCGGGGAGGGCTCGACGTCCTCGGGACGGTCCATCTTGGTGGCGCCCACCTTGTCGGCGGCCAGGCGCGTGAAGACGTACACCTCCTCGGCGGTCATGCCCTCGACGTGCGAGACATTGCCGGTGGCCAGCTTGATCCACACGCCGGAGCCGTCGAACTCGCCGTCGTTGGGGAGCTTGCCGGTGCCGTCGAGGTCGGCGGCCGGGGAGTCACCCGTGAGCTTGGCGACGTAGAGGGTGCCCTCGTCGAGCAGCGTGAGGTTGTGCTCCTTCGCGGCGCGCGAATCGCCCTTCTTCATCTGCTTCGACGAGACGAACTTGTAGAAGTAGTCGAAGCGCTCGTCGTCGCCCATGTAGACGACCGGACGGCCGTCCTCGGTCAGACGGGGCTGCGCGGCCTCGTGCTTGAAGCGGCCGAGCGCGGTGCGCTTGCGCGGCACCGAGTTCGGGTCGTACGGGTCCAGCTCGACGACCCAGCCGAAGCGGTGCGACTCGTTGGGCTCCTGCGCCACGTCGAAGCGCTTGTCGAACCGCTCCCACTTGCGCTCGGTGGCGCCGGTGGTCATGCCGTAGCGCTTGAGGCGGGCGGCCTGGGTGGGATCGATGACCTGGCCGGCGTTGGCGAAGTACTGGTTGAAGTTCTCCTCGCCGTGGAGGGTGGTGCCCCACGGGGTGGTGCCACCGGCGCAGTTGTTGAGCGTGCCGAGCACCTTGGTGCCGGTGGGGTCCACGGAGGTCTTCAGCAGGCTGCTGCCCGCGGCCGGGCCGGTCAGCCGGAACACGCTGGTGGCGGTCAGCCGGCGGTTGAGCCGGTGGCGGCCGACCGCGGTCAGCTTGCCGCTGCGGTGGTCCTCCTGGACCGCGACCACGGACAGGCCGTGCGCGGCCCAGGCGATCTCGACCTGCTCGCGGGTCGGGTTGTTCGCGTCGTACGCCTTGAACATGAGGTTCTCGTCCGTGTACTCGTGGTTGGCCACGAGCAGCTGCTGGCGCTCGTAGTCGCCGCCGAGCGGGAGGAGGCTCAGGAAGTCGTTGTTGTAGCCGAACTGACCGGCCTGCGCGGCGGCGGTCTGCTTGTCGGGGTTGAAGCCCGGGGCACCCTTGACGATCGGGTCGCCCCAGCGGATCACGACGTTCTGGTCGTGGCCCTCGGGGATGGTGACCTTGTCATCGGTGTTCGGCGCGACGGCCTTGAAGCGCAGACCGCGGGCGGCCTCGCCGCTCTTGCCGGCGCCGGCCGCTCCGGCATCGACGGAGGGGGTGGCGTTGGCGGTCTGCCCCGAGCCGCCGAGCGCGATGGCGGAGCCGGCGGCGGTGGCGACCGTCACGACGGCGGCGGAACGCAGCATCGCGCGGCGGGAGTAGGCGCGGGCTATGACGTCGCCGACGTACTCGTTGTCGCTTGTGTTCGGCACCTCGTGGAAGCATGCGTCGCCACAGCGGTAACGACAGGTGAGAGCGGAACGGCCGCTCCCATGCGGGTTGCCGATGAACGGCAGAAGCTTGCGCACGAGTGTCCTCCGAGTAGCTGCGTGGGCGCCGACAACGTGTCGGAACGATCCAGCCGCGACGGTAGGCCCGGGTTGCGCCGAAGCGGCGGCGCGGGGATGAACGGTCGGTGAACCCGGCACGTCGGAGAGGCAGTTCACGCTCCGTGTGCGGGTGATGGGGAGCCGGACGCCACGAAAGGCGCCCCTGCCGAAGATCCAGCCGGGCGGCCGATAACCTTACGTGTCCACTCTGGGCAGGGATCATCCGCGCAGCACGGACAAATGACGCACGCACACATGCGAAAGGCCTGGCCCATGGGTATTCGGAGCTTGTTGCGCAAGGTATTCGGACGGTCCGCGGAATCCGTTCCGGATACTACGGACACCCCTTCGGCCGCTGTCCCGAACCAGGCGGAACGGACCCCTCTGGACGTCGCCGCCGAACTGGTGGCGGCGTCCTTCGACAACCCGACGGTTCCGCCGCAGTCCACTCCGCGCGACCGGGAGCCGGGCACGGTCCTGACCGCCCCCGCCCCGGCGGCGGACCCGACGGTCCCGGAAGCCCGCCGTGCGCCTGCGGCGAAGCCCGCCGGTGAAACCCCCTCGCCCACGGAGCCCGTGACGGCCGAGGCCGAGGCGCAGGACGCTCCCGCCGCGGCCGCCCCCGCTACGGAGCACGCCGGGGCCACCGCGCCGGAGGCGGAACCGGCGGCAGCCGAGGCGGGCGCGCCGCAGGCGCAGGACGAGCCGGCGACCGAGCCCGTCGCTCCCGCTGCGGAGCAGCCCGAGGCCGAGGCCGCCCCCGAGGCGGAACCGGCAACCGCCGCGCCCGAGGCACAGGACCAG
>NZ_JBICZI010000006.1:211271-257515 GCF_043201855.1 Streptomyces sp. NPDC048257 | reverse complement strand
GGACGCGCCGCAGGCGCAGGACGAGCCCGCGACCGAGCCCGTCGCTCCCGCTGCGGAGCAGCCCGAGGCCGAGGCCGCCCCCGAGGCGGAACCGGCAACCGCCGCGCCCGAGGCACAGGACCAGGCCGCGGCCGAGCCGGTCGCCGCCGCTGCTACGGAGCAGCCCGAGGCCGAGGCCGAAGGCCAGGACGCCGCCCCCGCGGCGGAGCCGGCCGCAGTCGAGGCAACCGCCCCGGAAGCAGACACCGCGGAGCAGGCCGAAGCGGACGCGCCGCAGGCGCAGGACGAGCCCGCGACCGAGCCCGTCGCTCCCGCTGCGGAGCAGCCCGAGGCCGAGGCCGCCCCCGAGGCGGAACCGGCAGCCGCCGCGCCCGAGGCACAGGACGCTCCCGCCGCGGCCGCCCCCGCTACGGAGCACGCCGAGGCCACCACGCCGGAGGCGGAACCGGCGGCAGCCGAGGCGGACGCGCCGCAGGCGCAGGACGAGCCCGCGGCCGAGGCTGACGCGCCGGAGGCGGACGCCGCGGCGCAGCCCGCGGCCGAAGCAACCGCGCCGGAGGCGGAGGCGGCGTACGGGCTGGCTGCCGTGAAGCGGCGGGCTCCCGAGGTCGTCGGGGCGTACAAGGCCGTCGGGCAGGTACTTCGCGGGAAGGGGAAGGTCGGGGCGCGGGCCAAGGTGTACCTCGTCCTGGACCGGTCCGGGTCGATGCGCGGCTTCTACAAGGACGGCAGCGCCCAGCACCTCGCCGACCACGCCCTCGCCCTCGCCGCGCACCTCGACGACGCGGCCACCGTGCACACGGTGTTCTTCTCCACGGACGTGGACGGCACGGCCGACCTGGCCCTCGACGGCTACGACGCCGCCTGGGTCGAGGCCCGCCACGCCGAGCTCGGCCGGATGGGCCGCACCAGCTACCACGTGGCCGTCGAGGCCGTCGTCGAGCACTACCGGAAGGACGGCGGCGAGGGACCGGCCCTGGTCGTCTTCCAGACCGACGGCGCCCCCGACAACCGTCAGCCCGCCCGGCAGGCCCTGGCCGACGCCGCCACCACGGCTCCCGGCATCCACTGGCAGTTCGTCGCCTTCGGCGACCACGACGCCAAGGCCTTCGACTTCCTGCGCAAGCTGGACGCCGAGAACGCCGGCTTCTTCCATGCCGGGCCGGCTCCCACCGAGCTGACCTCCGCCGCCCTGGTCAAGGGCATCCTCGACCGGTTCTAGGACGAGGCACGAAGCACGAGGCACGAGGCACGAGCGCAGAAAAGGCGGCGCCCCTCTCCCGGCCGGGAGAGGGGCGCCGCCTTTCGGTGTATCCGGATCAGCCCCGCGGGGACCCGGCGTCCGGGATGACCGCGTCCGAGACCGGCCGCTCCGCCGCCTTCGTCTCCACCGGCTTGCGCAGCGCGATGTTCAGCTCGCGCAGACGGGCCTCCTCCAGCACCGTCGGCGCGCCCATCATCAGGTCCTGCGCGTTGCCGTTCAGGGGGAAGGCGATGGTCTCGCGGATGTTCGGCTCGTCGGCCAGCAGCATCACGATGCGGTCCACGCCCGGGGCGATGCCACCGTGCGGCGGGGCGCCGAGGCGGAACGCGCGCAGCATGCCCGCGAACTCGCGCTCGACGGTCTCCGCCTCGTAACCGGCGATCTCGAAGGCCTTCAGCATGACCTCGGGCTCGTGGTTGCGGATGGCGCCGGAGGACAGCTCGATGCCGTTGCAGACGATGTCGTACTGCCACGCCAGGATGTCCAGCGGGTCCTTCTCCTCCAGGTCCTTCATCCCGCCCTGCGGCATGGAGAAGGGGTTGTGGGAGAAGTCGATCTTGCCGGTGTCCTCGTCCTTCTCGTACATCGGGAAGTCGACGATCCAGCAGAACCGGAAGACGTTCTCCTCGAAGTGGCCGGCACGCTTGGCCGCCTCGACGCGAACGCCGGACATGATCTTGGAGACCTCGTCGAACTCGCCCGCGCCGAAGAACACGGCGTGACCGGGGACCAGACCCAGGCGCTCGGTGAGGACCTTGAGGTTCTCCTCGGTGAGGAACTTGGCGATCGGGCCGGTCAGCGAGCCGTCCTCGCCCACGCGCACCCAGGCCAGGCCCTTGGCGCCGAGCGAGATCGCGTACTCGCCGAGGCCGTCGAAGAACTTGCGCGGCTGCGCGGCGGTGTCCGGGACGGCCAGGGCGCGCACGTGCTTGCCGGCGAACGCCTTGAACTCCGAGCCCTCGAACACGTCGGTGATGTCGACGAGCTCCAGCTTGGCGCGCAGGTCGGGCTTGTCGTTGCCGTACTTCAGCATCGACTCGCGGAACGGGATCCGCGGGAACGGCGAGGTGACCTCACGGCCGTTGCCGAACTCGGTGAAGAGCTCGGTCATCAGGCGCTCGATCGGCTGGAAGACGTCCTCCTGCTCGACGAAGGACATCTCCACGTCGAGCTGGTAGAACTCGCCCGGCGAACGGTCGGCGCGGGCGTCCTCGTCGCGGAAGCAGGGCGCGATCTGGAAGTACCGGTCGAAGCCGGAGATCATCAGCAGCTGCTTGAACTGCTGCGGCGCCTGCGGCAGGGCGTAGAACTTGCCCGGGTTCAGACGGGACGGCACCACGAAGTCACGAGCGCCCTCGGGGGAGGTCGCGGTGAGGATCGGCGTCGCCATCTCGTTGAAGCCGAGGGCCACCATCTTCGAGCGGATCGACGCGATGACGGCCGAGCGCAGCATGATGTTGCGGTGCATGCGCTCGCGGCGCAGGTCGAGGAAGCGGTACTCCAGGCGCCGCTCCTCGTTCACACCGTCGTCGGTGTTGATCGTGAAGGGCAGCGGGGCGGCCGCGCCGAGCACCTCGACCGCGGAGACCTCGATCTCGATCTCGCCGGTCGGCAGCTCGGGGTTGACGTTGTCGGCCCCGCGGGAGACGACCTTGCCGTCGATACGGACGACGGTCTCCTTGGTGACGCTGCTCAGCGCCTCGTTCGCCGCGGTGCCGGGACGGGCGACCAGCTGCGTGATGCCGTAGTGGTCCCGCAGATCGATGAAGAGGATGCCGCCCAGGTCTCGACGGTTGTGCAGCCAGCCGCTCAGCCGGACGTCGGCGGCGACGTCAGAAGCGCGGAGCTCGCCGCAGGTGTGGGACCTGTACCGATGCATCAGTCATCCAGTTCTACGCGATACCAGGGTGGATTCAACCGTCCCAAGGTTACCGTCCGGGGAGGTGACGGGTCGGGCACTCCCTTCAGCCTGCGCAAATACGCCCGCAGGCTCGGGGCGAACGCCTCCGCAGGCCCCGGGCGGATTGCGTCCCGGGGCAGGGGCGAACAGGCACGTAACGGATATGACCTGTAAAGATGGCCACGTGCGCACCGAGGACGTCCTGGCCGCCATCGCGACCGGCCTGTGGCGATGGGACAACGCCTCCGGGACGGTCACCCTCGACAGCGAGGCCGCCCGGCTCCTCGGGCTGCCCGCCGAGCCCGCGGTGCTGCCGGAGGTCGCCGTACGGTCGCGCTTCCACCCGGTGGACTGGAACGAGATCAACGGGATCGTGAACCTGGCCGTCGCCGAGGGCACGCTCGCCGAGGCCCGGCTCCGGATCATGGACGTGGACGGCCGGGTCATGCGGACCGTACGCAGCCGCTCCAAACCGGTGGAGCGCCGGTCGGCCGACGGGACCACGGACTACGAGCTGATCGGCACCATCCAGGAGATCGCCGAGCCGCAGCCCGGCACCACGGCCGCCCACACCCCCATCACCGGCGACTGGCGGCGTTCCCGGGAGGCCTTCCTGCTGGACGCGGGGCGCGCGCTGGCGGAGGCCCGGTCCACGGCGGAGGTGCTGCGGGTCGCGGCCTCGCTGTCCATGCCCGGCTTCAGCCCGGACGGGCTGGCCGTCTTCGGCCTGGCCGGGGACCGGCTGTCGATCATCGGGCACCACGGGCACGATCCGGGGGACGAGGGCCCCTTCACGGACATGCCGCTGGAGACGAACTATCCGGCCGCGGAGGTCGTCCGTACCGGCCGGGCGATCTACCTGCCCACCCCCGAGGACTACAAACGGCGCTTCCCGGCCGCCTGGCCGCTCGCCCAGCGCTTCGACCGGGTCTCCTGGGCCTTCCTGCCGCTGATCGTGGCCGGGCGGACCATGGGCGCCTGGATGGCCGCCTTCAAGCACCCGGCGTCCTTCTCGCCCGACGAGCGGTCCGTCCTGACGACCGTGGCCCGGATGCTGGCCCAGGCGCTCCAGCGCGCCGGGGTGGCCGAATCCGAGCGGGAACTCACCACCGGCCTGCAGCGGTCGATGATGCCGCAGCTGGGCCCGGAGATCCCCGGTATGCGGATCGCGGCGCGGTACGTCCCGACCGGCGGCGGCCTCCAGGTCGGCGGCGACTGGTACGACATGATCCCGCTGCCGTCGGGCAGGTTCGCGCTGGTCATCGGCGACGTACAGGGCCACGACGTCCGGGCGGCCGGGCTGATGGGCCAGCTGCGGATCGCCGTACGGGCGTACGCGTCCGAGGGCCACCGGCCGGACGCGGTGCTCTCGCGCGCCTCCCGCTTCCTGGCCGGCCTGTGCTCCTCGCAGGAGTCCGGCCCGGACGAGGACGCAGGCGGCGAGGACGCCGACTTCCACAGCCCCCGGTTCGCGACCTGCCTGTACGTGGAGTGCGACCCGAAGACCGGCATGCTGGAGGTGGCCCGCGCCGGCCACCCCGATCCCGCGATCCGGATGACCGACGGCACGGTCCTGATGCGCCCCACCGCGGGCGGGCTCCCCCTCGGGATCGTCCCCGACACCGACTACCCCACGACCCGGTTCACCCTGGAGCCCGGCGAGACGATGATGCTCTGCACCGACGGGCTCATCGAGACCGGCGGGCACGACCTGGACACCGGCTGGGCGCGGCTGCGCGCGGTCCTGGAGTCCGACGCGTACGGATCGGAGAGCCCCGCGCCGGGGGCCGCGGCGGACGCGGCCGGCCACCCCGGCATCCCGCATCTGCGGCCCCCGCACCTCGAAAGACTGGCCGACCTGCTGGTCCAGGCCGTGCACGGGCCGTCCTCGCACCACACCACCGGCCCGCTGGCCGACCGCCGCGAGGACGACATAGCCGTAGTGCTGCTGTGCCGCGAGAGCGAGGTGTGCGGCTGTGGCACCGCGCTGCCGCACCCGGCCCGCCCCGCGCGCCGCACCGTGCTGACCGTGGCCCAGGTGGAACCCGAACGGATCGCGGGCGCGCGGCAGCAGATCCGGGAGCTGCTGCACGACTGGGCCGACCCGGACCAGGTGGACTCGGCGGTGCTGATGGTCTCCGAGATGGTGACGAACGTACTGACGCACACCGACGGGGACGCGCTGCTGGTCGCGGAGGCGGTCGGCGAGCTGGGCGCGCGCCGGCTGCGCGTCGAGGTCGCCGACGGCAGCGACGAGCTCCCGCACAGGCGGCAGCCGGGGGAGATGTCCTCCAGCGGCCGGGGGGTGCTGCTGATGGAGATGCTGGCCGACACGTGGGGAGTGGACCCGCGGGGCGAGGGCAAGTCGATCTGGTTCGAGCTGCACGAGCAGTCGAAGACGGACGCCGACCCGGAGTTCTGAGCCCCGGGCGGGCCTCGCCGGCTGGGTGGTCGGCCCGTGGGCGCTGGGCTCGTGGAGACCCCCTGGAGGGTCTCCCGGTCAGCCCTGCTCGTCCGGCTCGCCGGCGCCGCGGTGGCCGAGGCCGGTGCGGGCGGTGGTGGGGATGCGGCCGAGGCGGCCCGCCTGGAAGTCGTCGAACGCCTGCTGCAGCTCGTGCTGGCTGTTCATCACGAACGGCCCGTAGTGCGCCATCGGCTCCCGGATCGGACGTCCGCCGAGGACCACGATCTCCAGGTCCGGGGCGTTGGAGTCCTGGGACTCGTCCGCCCGCACCGTGAGCGAACCGCCCTCGCCGAAGACGGCCGTCTGCCCGGTCCGCACGGGACGGCGGTCCTCGCCGACGGACCCGCGCCCGGCCATGACGTACGCCAGGGCGTTGAAGTCCTCGCGCCACGGCAGGGTGATCCGCGCGCCCGGCGAGACGGTCGCGTGGATCATCGTGATCGGGGTGTGGGTGATCCCCGGGCCCTGGTGGCCGTCGAGCTCACCGGCGATCACGCGGAGCAGGGAGCCGCCGTCCGGGGTGGTCAGCAGCTGGACCTGACCGCCGCCGATGTCCTGGTAGCGCGGGGGCATCATCTTGTCGGAGGCCGGGAGGTTGACCCACAGCTGGAGGCCGTGGAACAGCCCTCCGGACACGACCAGGGACTCCGGCGGGGCCTCTATGTGGAGCAGGCCCGAACCGGCGGTCATCCACTGGGTGTCGCCGCCGTTGATGACTCCGCCGCCGCCGTTGCTGTCCTGGTGGACGAAGGTTCCGTCGATCAGGTACGTGACGGTCTCGAAGCCGCGGTGCGGGTGCCAGGGCGTGCCCTTGGGCTCGCCGGGCGCGTACTCCACCTCGCCCATCTGGTCCATCATGATGAACGGGTCGAGGTACTGGTAGTTGATCCCGGCGAACGCGCGGCGCACCGGGAATCCCTCGCCCTCGAACCCACCGGGAGCGGAGACGACGGCCAGCACCTTGCGCGGGACGGCGGCCTGCGGCTCGGCCACTCGCGGAAGGGTCAACGGGTTCTCAACAGTCACTGCGGGCATGGTCAGGACCTCCTTCTGCGTCGAGTTTAGTTGAAACTCGAACTTTCTGCCACACCCGCACAGAACGTCGCCCCGGACCGCGTCATTCCCGACCGTCCGGACACGCGCGCACGCCCGCCCCGGGTGCGCGATCCGCGCGAGAGGACGGGCGTACGGGATGGCTGCCTACGAGCCGCGGCGCAGCAGGTCCGCGCCCGGGCCGGCCACCGAGTGCAGGACCGCCACGCCATCCCGCTCGGTGGTGATCAGCCCGGACGGCAGGGACGTGCCGCTCGGCCCGGCGCCGGCCCGCCGCATCCCGTACGGCGGCCGGCCCCTCCTCCGGGGCGCGCGCATACGGCGCGAGCGCGACGAACCGGGGGTTGCCGCCGTCCGGGCACAGGGGGACCGGACGGCTCCCGGCCGACAACGACTGCGCCGGCGGCCGAAAACCGCCTGCCGGTCGGTGCGCTGCCGGGCGCCCGGCGCCAGTCCCCGCTCCACGAGCGGCAGCGGCTCGCTCGCGAACGTGACGTGGAGGAGGTCCTCCGCCGCGATATGCACCCGCAGCACAGTCGCCCCCGTCGAGCTCAGCCGAACCGGCCGGCCACCTGCGCCGGCCATGGCGTCCAGGCCGCCTCTTCCGGAGAGACGGCCTAGCCGTACATCCGGCGCATCGCGAAGTCGACCATCTGCTCGACCGCCTTCGCGTCGAAGACCATCCGGTGGTCGCCCTCCATGTCGAGGACGAAGCCGTACCCGGTCGGCAGCAGGTCGATCACCTCGGCGCCGGTGATCACGAAGTACTTGGACTCCTTGCCGGCGTACCGGCGCAGCTCCTTGAGCGTGGTGAACATGGGGATGACCGGGTGCTGCGTGTTGTGCAGCGCCAGGAACCCGGGGGTGTCACCGCGCGGGCAGTAGACCTTCGAGGTGGCGAAGATCTGCTGGAAGTCCTCGGCGGAGAGGGACCCGGTGGTGAAGGCCCGCACGGCGTCGGCGAGCGACGGTGGCGAGGGCTCGGGGTAGAGCGGCTGCTCGGCGTAACCGCCGGCCATCTGCTGCGGGGCGGCGTACTGCTGCTGCCCCGCGTGCCCCGCGCTCACGTTCTGGTCGTAGCCGTACATGGGGCGAAGCCTACCGACCGGCCACTCGCCGCCGGACACGCATTTCCCGCCAGGCTTGACGCTGGTCACAGTCGTCAAGGGTTGCATCTTATTACCCGCGGGTAGCATCATGACATTACCGATTGGTATGTACGAGGAACCTGTCTCCCCGAGCCTTAACGGAGCCGTCGCCATGGGGCACTACAAGTCGAATCTCCGCGACATCGAGTTCAACCTCTTCGAGGTGCTCGGCCGCGACAAGCAGTACGGCACCGGTCCGTTCGAGGAGATGGACACCGAGACCGCCAAGAGCGTCCTGTCCGAACTCGCCCGCCTCGCCGAGAACGAGCTGGCCGCCTCCTTCGAGGACGCCGACCGCAACCCGCCGGTCTTCGACCCGGCCACCAACACCGCGCCGGTCCCGGCGTCCTTCAAGAAGAGCTACGAAGCCTTCATGGACTCCGAGTACTGGCGTCTGGGCCTGCCCGAGGAGATCGGCGGCACCACCTCGCCCCGCTCCCTCATCTGGGCCTACGCGGAGCTGCTGCTGGGCTCGAACCCGGCCATCTGGATGTACTCCTCCGGCCCGGCGTTCGCCGGCATCCTCCACGAGGAGGGCAACGAGGCCCAGAAGAAGGTCGCCCGGCTCGCCGTCGAGAAGCGCTGGGGCTCCACCATGGTCCTCACCGAGCCGGACGCCGGCTCGGACGTCGGCGCCGGCCGCACCAAGGCGATCCAGCAGGCCGACGGCTCCTGGCACATCGAGGGCGTGAAGCGCTTCATCACGTCCGGCGAGCACGACATGGAGGAGAACATCCTCCACTACGTCCTCGCGCGCCCCGAGGGCCACGGCCCCGGCACCAAGGGCCTGTCCCTCTTCCTCGTCCCGAAGTTCCACTTCGACTGGGAGACCGGCGAGCTGGGCGAGCGCAACGGCGTCTACGCCACGAACGTCGAGCACAAGATGGGCCTCAAGGCCTCCAACACGTGCGAGATGACGTTCGGCGACCAGCACCCCGCCAAGGGCTGGCTGATCGGCGACAAGCACGACGGCATCCGCCAGATGTTCATGATCATCGAGTTCGCCCGCATGATGGTCGGCACGAAGGCCATCGCCACGCTCTCCACCGGCTACCTGAACGCGCTGGAGTACGCCAAGGAGCGCGTGCAGGGCCCGGACCTGGCGAACTTCATGGACAAGACCGCGCCCAAGGTCACCATCACGCACCACCCCGACGTGCGCCGCTCGCTCATGACGCAGAAGGCCTACGCCGAGGGCATGCGCGCCCTGGTCCTCTACACGGCCTCCGTGCAGGACGAGATCCAGGTCAAGCAGGCCGCGGGCGAGGACGCCTCCGCCGAGATCGGCCTGAACGACCTGCTCCTGCCGATCGTGAAGGGCTACGGCTCCGAGAGGTCGTACGAGCAGCTCGCGCAGTCCCTGCAGACCTTCGGCGGCTCCGGGTACCTCCAGGAGTACCCGATCGAGCAGTACATCCGCGACGCCAAGATCGACACCCTCTACGAGGGCACCACCGCCATCCAGGGCCAGGACTTCTTCTTCCGGAAGATCGTCCGCGACCAGGGCGCCTCGCTGAACGTCCTCTCCGAGACGATCAAGAAGTTCCTGGCCGAGGCCGTCGGCGGCGAGGACCTGGCCGGCGCCCGCGACGCGCTCGCCAAGGCCGCCGTCGACCTGGAGGCCATCGTCGGCCAGATGATCGTCGACCTCACCGCCACCGGCGAGGACGTCAAGAACATCTACAAGGTCGGCCAGAACACCACCCGCCTGCTGATGGCCTCGGGTGACGTGGTCGTCGGATACCTGCTGCTCAAGGGCGCCGCCGTGGCCGCCGAGAAGCTGGCGACCGCCGCCCCGAAGGACGTCCCGTTCTACACCGGCAAGATCGCCGCCGCGAAGTTCTTCGCGTCCCAGGTCCTGCCGAACGTCTCGGTCGCGCGCGCGCTCGCCGAGTCCGTCGACAACTCCCTCATGGAGCTCGACGAGGCCGCCTTCTAGGCAGCACCGCACCGCCCCGCACGACGCACCCCAGCGGTGCCAGCACAGTGGCCGGGACCCCTCGGGGGGCCCGGCCACTGGCCTGCGCGGAGAGGTCTGCGCGGGGCCGGCGCGGGACCTGCGCGGGACCTGCGCAGACCGTCCGTTCCGTCTTGTCAGTCGTTCATGGGACGCTCGTACGTATGAGTCCACAGGAGCAGCAGCGCAGCAGGGGGTATTCCGTCCCCACCGGACGTCCGTACGCCCTCAAGGAGCTGCAGGCCAATGTGGGCGCGCTCGGCGACCGCATCACGGACCTGTACGACGGCGCCCACCCCGCCGAGTACGACCCCATCGCCGACGCCCTCTACGTCGCCTTCCAGACGGCCGCCGCCCTCGCACCCGCCAAGAGCTACACCGGCTGCTCCGAGCACCCCAACGGCGCCCTCGACCCCGAGGCCCCCGACGGCTGGGGCCGCTGCCTCATCTGCAACGACCGGCGCCGGCTCGGACAGCGCGCCCAGGGCGGCCGCACCGGCGGCCCGGCCGGGCCCGCCGCGGAGCAGCGCCGCCTCGGCTACCCCGTACCGGAGGGCCCCTTCACCCTCGACGTACTGCGCCGGTTCCTGCGCACGATCGACGAGCAGCGCTTCCACCTCACCCTGGGCTCACCCGACCAGGACTTCGTCCGGATCGCCGACGACCTCCACCGGGCCTTCATCGTCGCCCGCGAACTGTCCCGGCCACGCAACGCCTCGGGATGCGCCGAACATCCCGGCGCGCCGATCGACCCCGACGCGCCTCCCGGTGAGGCCTGTATCTTCTGCGCCGGACGCAAGAGACGCGCGCAGCGCTCCCCGCAGACCCCGGAGATGCTCCCGCGCATCCGCCGGGGCGAGCGCAGGCAGCTGCAGCGCCGATTCGAGCGCCCGCCGGGCTGAAACCCGACGGGACCGCAGACCACCCACCCTGCGGCCCCTGACCTCCGGCCATCCGTCGCAGTCCGGCCATGGCGAACACGACCGTCGTTAAGGTGAACCACATGAGCTCTCCCGCCCGCTTCGACCGCGGCCACACCGACGACCTGATGACCTTCCTGACGGCCAGTCCGTCGCCGTACCACGCCGTGGCCAACGCGGCGGAGCGGCTGGAGAAGGCGGGCTTCAGGCAGTTGTCGGAAACGGACGCCTGGGATGCGGGCACCGGGGGCAAGTTCGTGCTCCGCGGCGGTGCGCTCATCGCCTGGTTCGTCCCCGAGGGCGCGGCCTCGCACACTCCGTTCCGGATCGTCGGCGCCCACACCGACTCCCCGAACCTGCGGGTCAAACCGCTGCCGGACACGGGCTCGCAGGGCTGGCGGCAGATCGCCGTGGAGATCTACGGCGGCACCCTGCTCAACACCTGGCTGGACCGCGACCTGGGCCTGGCCGGGCGGCTGACGCTGCGCGACGGCAGCGAGCGCCTGGTGAACGTGGACCGTGCACTGCTGCGCGTCCCCCAACTCGCCGTGCACCTGGACCGGTCGGTGAACAGCGACGGCCTCAAGCTCGACAAGCAGCGGCACATGCAGCCGATCTGGGGTCTGGGCGATGTCCAGGAGGGCGACCTGATCTCCTTCCTGGAGGAGGAAGAGGGCCTGGACCAGGGCTCGGTGGCCGGCTGGGACCTGATGGTCCACTCCATCGAGCCGCCCTCGTACCTGGGCCGCGACCGCGAGCTGGTGGCCGGCCCGCGCATGGACAACCTGCTGTCGGTGCACGCGGGCGTCGCGGCGCTGGCGGCGGTGTCCGCCGCCGACAAGCTCGACCACATCCCGGTGCTGGCGGCCTTCGACCACGAGGAGAACGGCTCGCAGTCCGACACCGGCGCGGACGGCCCGCTCCTGGGCAACGTGCTGGAACGTTCAGTCTTCGCCCGCGGCGGCTCGTACGAGGACCGTGCGCGGGCCTTCGCGGGCACCATCTGCCTGTCCTCGGACACCGGCCACGCCGTGCACCCCAACTACGGTGAGCGGCACGACCCGACGCACCACCCGCGCGCCAACGGCGGACCGATCCTGAAGGTCAACGTCAACCAGCGGTACGCGACGGACGGCAGCGGGCGCGCGGTGTTCGCCGCCGCGTGCGAGCGGGCCGGTGTGCCGTGGCAGACCTTCGTCTCCAACAACTCGATGCCGTGCGGCACGACGATCGGCCCGATCACCGCCGCCCGCCACGGCATTCAGACCGTGGACATCGGCGTCGCGATCCTCTCGATGCACAGCGCCCGCGAACTGTGCGGCGCGGACGACCCGTTCCTGCTGGCGAACGCCCTCGTGGCCTTCCTGGAGGGCTGAGACCCCTCCGGTCCCCGTACCGGCGGCGCGACCTCGCCGCCGGTACGGCAACCCGCGGTCAGCCGTCCATCCCCGCGAGGACGAGCGGCAGCCGGGAGACGCCGTCGGCGGTGACGCGGACCGGCACGCCCCAGTCCTGCTGGTGGACGTGGCAGGCCGGGTACTCGTTGGCCGGGTCGTCGTCGCAGGACGCCGCCATCGCCGAGACGTGCAGCACGCCCTCGGTGACGTCCGGGTTCAGCGCGAGCTCCCGGAAGAGGTCGGTCCCGGCGCCCTCGCCGTCCGCCAGCAGCTCGGGCGGGGTCGAGGAGACGAGCAGCCGGGTGGAGGGCCCGTAGCGGGTGTCGAGCTTCTGCCCGCTCGGGGCCTGGAAGACCACGTCGAGGCGGAGCGTGCCCGGGGCCACCTCGGTGGCGGCCCGCTGCGTACGGTGGGGGACCGCGTCGACCCGTACCGCCTCCTCCGGGAGGCGCAGCCGGGTCAGCCGGTGCCGGGCCGACTCGACGACCACGATGTCCTCGCCGACCAGCACGGCGTCGCTGGGCTCGCGCAGATCGGTCGCCAGGGTCGAGACCCGGCCGGTGGCCGGGTCGTAGCGGCGCAGCGCGTGGTTGTACGTGTCGCACACCGCGACCGAGCCGTCGGGCAGGGCGGTCACGCCGAGCGGGTGCTGGAGCAGGGCCTGGGCCGCCTCGCCGTCCCGGTGGCCGAAGTCGAACAGCCCGGTGCCGACGGCGGACTTGATCACGTACCCGTCGTGGCCGTCACCCGCCGCCTCCACGTACCGCAGGGCGCTGGTCTCGGAGTCGGCGATCCACAGCCGGTCCGCGGCGGCCGCGAGGCCCGAGGGCTGGGCGAACCACGCCTCGGCGGCGGGCCCGTCGAGCAGCCCCTCGTTGGTCGTGCCGGCCGCGACCCCGACCGTCCCGGCCTCCGGGTCCCAGGCCCACAGCTGGTGCACACCGGCCATGGCGATCCAGACCCGGCCCTGCCACCAGGCCACGTCCCACGGCGAGGACAGGTCCACCTCCAGGGCCGGCCCGGAGGTCGGCGACCCCTGCCACCACTGCCGTCCGGTCCCGGCGACGGTCTCCACGTGCCCGGTGGCCGGGTCGAAGGTGCGCAGGGCGTGGTTGACGGTGTCGGCGACGACGACCCTGCCGTCGGGCAGCAGCGCCAGCCCCTGCGGCTCGCTGAAGCTGTCCCCGGCGAAGCCGCGCTCTCCGCTGCCGATGCGGCGCACGACGCTCTCGCCGTCGGCGGCCAGCTCCACGAGCTGGTGCCGGGTGGTGTCGGACACCAGCAGGTTCCCGGACGGCAGCAGCAGCGCCTTCCCGGGGAACCGCAGGTCGCCGGCCACGGGCTCGGGCGCCACGTACGGCCCGTCCCCGCGCCGCAGCGTGCCCTTGGCCTCGTGCTCGGCCTCCAGCTCCTCGACCAGCCGGGCGATGGCGTGCGCGTGCCCCTCACCGGCGTGCTGGGCGACGATGTACCCCTCGGGGTCGATCACGACGAGCGTGGGCCAGGCCCGTACGGCGTACTGCTTCCAGGTCTCGAGCTCGGGATCGTCCAGCACGGGGTGGTGCACCTGGTACCGCTCGACGGCATCGACCACGGCGGCGTGCTCGGCCTCGTGCACGAACTTCGGCGAGTGCACGCCGATGATCACGACGGTGTCGCGGTGCTTCTCCTCCAGCTCGCGCAGCTCGTCCAGGACGTGCAGGCAGTTGATGCAGCAGAAGGTCCAGAAATCGAGAATCGCAATGCGTCCTCGCAGGTCGGCGAGGCTCAGTTCCTTCCCACCGGTGTTCAGCCAGCCGCCCTTGCCGATCAGCTCGGGGGCACGGACACGGGCACGGCGGGGCGCGGGCGCGGGGGTGGGCGCCGAGGCAGCATCGTTCATCCTTCAAGCTTGCCATCCCCGGACCTGTGCACCCGCAGGGGTGACGACGGGCGCCGCGACCCCGTGGGAGCCTGGTTCCAGGTCGACCGGATGGAGAAGACCGTCACTCTCTTCGCCGAGCCCGGGCCGCTCGGCTACACGAAGGTCGACGGCCCCCACCCCTTCGGGACGAGCGTGCGGCTGCCGGAACCGTTCGGGATCGATCTCGATACCGGCGGGCTGTAGTCGCCCGGCCCGGTAGCGTGCCGGGGGTGACAGTCAGCACGCCGCCCAGCGGGCGGATATTCGATGCCGTGAGCGCCACCGCCGTACAGAGCACGGACGGGTTGCGCGAGCTCTACGAGAGTCCCGGCGAGATGGCGCGGCGCAAGGCCGTGGGCCTGATCCACGAGGCGGCGCGGGCCGTCATCGGGCGGTCGTCGTTGGTGTTCGTGGCCAGTGCCGGGGCCGACGGGACCTGTGATGTCACGCCACGGGGCGGACCGCCCGGGTTCGTGGCCGTGCTGGACGAGTTCACCCTCGCGCTGCCCGACGCCACCGGGAACAAGCGGCTCGACACCGCCCACAACATCGTGGAGACGGGCCGGGCCGGGCTGATCTTCATCATCCCCGGGCGGGCCACCACCCTGCGCGTGAACGGGCGGGCCTGCGTCTCCGCCGAGCCGCGGCTGCTGGAGCAGCTGACCGCCGTCGGCAAGCCCCCGCGCAGCGCGATCGTGGTGGAGGTCGAGGAGGCGTACCAGCACTGCCCGAAGGCCTTCCTGCGCAGCAACGCGTGGAAGCCGGAGCAGTGGCTCGCCGAGGACGCCGTCCCCAGCTCCGCCGAGATCACCCTCTCCCACCTGGATCTCCCCGGTCTGACGATCGAGGAGATCCGGCAGCAGGAGCGCGAGTCCCTGCTGTACCGCTACGAGTAGGCGAAGAGGGCGCTCAGGCGGGGCAGTCGGAGCACCATCTCGTCCGCGTCGCCGAAGTCGAAGTCCCAGGAGGGGTCCAGAGCCGGGTAGCTGATCGTGAAGGAGTCCGCGGGCAGCTCGCGGCCGGTGCCGGCCTCGTAGGCCCTCCAGGCGATCGAGAGGGCGCCCTCGTCCTCCAGCTCCAGCCCCTGCGCCGCGGCCTCGCGGACCGCGGGGTGCGCCGCCAGCGCGTCGGGATCGGTCAGGGCCGTCTCGAAGGTCTCCTGTCCCTGGGTGAGGAGCCAGCCGCGGAAGTAGTCGAAGCCGTCGTCCGAGCAGCCGCCGTTGATCACGTGGGCCGCGGCCCAGAGCGGCGCCCGGTAGGACTCCGCCAGCAGGTCCCACAACACCTGCTGGGACGCGGCTATCTCCGCCTCCGAAAGGTCCGCCAGGAGCTCCGCCGCACGCGAGGCCACCTGCCGCGGTGCCGCGTCCGCGCGGGCCGACTCGATCAGCTTCCAGAACGTCTGCTTGTCCATGGGGAAAGCCTGGCAGCCGGGTCTGACATCAGGCGGTGATGCTGAGGAAGGTGTGGAGGGATCTCGTGAGCGCGCCGACGAAGGCGTCCTGGACCGGCGCCGGGACGAGGTGCAGGGACAGGTACGGGTTCAGGTCCTCCAGCTCGACGAGGAGCAGCTCACCGGACGGCGCCCGGCAGGCGTCCACGCGCTGGATGCCGTGGTCGAGGGTGTTCCAGGCGACGAAGGAGCGGGCGAAGGCCAGGTCGGCTTCGGTCGGGGTGTAGGGCTCCAGCTCCCAGCGGCGGGCCGGATCGGGGGCGTACAGCGCGTACTGGAAGCTGTCGTCGACGAAGTAGAAGGACACTTCGTACGTGAAGTCGATGCGCGGCTGGATCAGCACGGCCCCGGCCGGGCCGTCCGGTGTCGCGGTGAAGGTGAGGCCGATGGAGTCGGCGCCCTGCTTCGGCTTGACCGCGTACTGCGGCACCTGCGGCAGCTCCGCCAGCCGGGCCGGGTCGTCGACGGTCGGGATGACCGGGTAGCCGGCGGCCGTCAGGTCGAGGAGGTACTGCTTGCCCGCCATGTCGGCGCGGCCGGTGAGCGGGTTGTAGACGCGGGCCCCGGTGGCGAGGGCGGCCGCGCGGAAGGAGTCGTAGGCCTGCTGGTAGTGCAGGACGGGACCGCTGTTGCGGACGATCACCGCGTCGAAGCCCAGCGGCAGGAGCGCCTCCGCGTCCGCGGGGTGGCACAGGGCCAGGTCGAAGTCGGCGCGCAGCCGGGACGTGAGGAATATGTCCTCGTCGCAGTAGCGGCGGCCGCGTGCGGGGTACGCCAGGTCGGTCACGTAGAGCAGGGGCATGAGGGCAACCTATCGCGGGCACTGATCAGCGCATGAAATACCTCGTACGGGACAAAATGCTGGCCATCGGGGACGACTACTGGATCGAGGACGAGGACGGCCGGCACGCCTTCCTCGTCGACGGGAAGGCGCTGCGCTTCCGGGACACGCTGGAGCTGAAGGATCCGGACGGGCTGATCCTGATCACCCTGCGGGAGAAGCTCTTCACCCTGCGGGACGCGATGACCCTGGAGCGGGACGAGCGGCGGCTCGCGGTGATCCGCAGGAAGCGGCTCTCGCTGCTGCGCAACCACTTCCGCGTGACCCTGGCCGAGGGCACGGAGCTCGACGTCAGCGGGCGGATCCTGGACCGCGAGTTCAAGGTCGAGTACGACGGGGACCTGCTCGCGCTGGTCTCGCGCCAGTGGTACCGGCTCCGGGAGACGTACGCGGTGGACGTGGTCCGGGAGGACGCGGACGCGTCGCTGCTGATCGCGGTCGCGGTGTGCGTGATCCGGATGGCGGAGAAGGAGCGGGAGGGCGCGGTCAGTCCCGATGGTGCTTCCGGGCCGTGAGCTGCCCCTGGACGTAGGCATCGGTGTCCGGAGCGTACGGGCCTCCGTGGTCGAACAGGAGGTCGCTGATGCGCTGCCACTCCGCGGCCTCGGCGCGGACGGAGGCGTCGGCGGACTCCAGGGCGCCGGCGTCCGCCAGAACCGCCTCCAGGGCGGCCTGCGCCTCGTGGTGGGCCAGGCCGGTGGCCCGGTCCCGGACGCGCTCGCGGGCCGCGATCTCCGCGGCGGCGGGCTCGTGCGGCTCCAGGGCGGCCTCCAGCACGGCCTCTGCGTCGTCCGTCACGGCGTACCGCCTCCTCGTCGTGGACCCGGCGGCCGGCGCCGCCCGTCCGCCTCGTCTGCCCGGGAATCCCGGCGCCAACCGGGCCCCGGAGGGCCCGGGGATGCCGGGGTCCCGGGCCCCCGGAGGGTCCCGTCAACGCAGCCTTCGGTCCTTCAGGGCCGGGAACTGGGAGCGGGTGTCGGGGACCTTGGCCGGGTCCAGGTCCACGGTGAGGACCTCCTCGCCGGGGCCCGCCTCCGCCAGGACCTCGCCCCACGGGTCCACCACCAGGCTGTGCCCGGCCTGCTCCACGCCCGCGTGGGTGCCGGCCAGCCCGCACGCCAGGACGTAGGACTGGTCCTCCACGGCGCGGGCCCGGCTGAGCAGGGTCCAGTGCGAGCGGCGGCGCGCGGGCCAGCCCGCCGCGACGACCATCGTGGTGGCCCCGGCGTCGACCAGACCGCGGAACAGCTCCGGGAAGCGCAGGTCGTAGCAGGTGGCGATGCCGAGGGTCTGCTCCGGCAGGGTCACCGTGGTCAGCGAGTCGCCGGCCGACATCAGCACCGCCTCGCCCTGGTCGAAGCCGAAGCGGTGGATCTTCCGGTAGGTGGCGGCCAGCTCGCCCGCCGGGGAGAGCACGAGGGCGGTGTTGTAGAGGGAGCCGTCGCCCGCGCGCTCCACGACCGAGCCCGCGTGCAGCCAGACGCCGGCGTCGCGCGCCGCCTTGGACATGGCCTCGTAGGTCGGGCCGTCCAGCGGTTCGGCCTCGGTCTCGAACTGCTCGTAGGCGAAGGCGCCGACCGGCCACAGCTCCGGCAGGACGACGAGGTCGGAGCCCGCCTGCTCCCGTACGAGTTCGGCCACGCGGGCACGTCGGGAGGACACCGACTCGCCCTCGTTCACTGCGATTTGGATCAGCGAGGCGCGCACACTACCACCGTTCTGGCGTTCAAGCCGTCAACTCGGGCCTACGATCGTCACACGAAAGCACTGCCGGGGTGCTCACCGGCAGCGTAGTTTTGGAAACTGAGTCCACAGCTTCCGAAACGCGCCATTGAACAGCACCGCGAGGGGTCCCGTTGACCGTCCATCCGCATCCCGCCCTCCAGCCCTATGCCGACGCGTGGACGCACTCCGTCGAGGCGATATCCGAGTTGGTCCTCCCGCTGACGGAGGGCGAGTGGAACCGGGCGACGCCGTGTCCCGGCTGGTCCGTCCGTGACGTCGTGTCACACATCATCGGCATCGAGTGCGAGCAGCTCGGGGACCCGCGGCCGATCCACACCGTGGCGCGGGACCTGCGGCACGTGGTGGACGAGTTCAGCCGGTACATGGAGGTGCAGGTCGACGTACGGCGTCATCACACCGCGCCGGAGATGACCTCGGAGCTGGAGTACACGGTGATCCGGCGCTCGCGGCAGCTGCGGAACGAGAAGCGGGACCCGGCCACGATGGTGCGCGGGCCGCTCGGTGACCAGGTGACGCTGGAGGACGCGCTGCGGCTGCGGGCCTTCGACGTGTGGATCCACGAGCAGGACCTGCGGGCGGCGCTGGGGGCACCGGGGAACTGGGACTCGCCGGGCGCGTACGTGGCGCGGGACCTCCTGCTGGCCGGGCTGCCGAAGGTGGTGGCCAAGAAGGCGGGGGCGCCGGCGAACTCGGCCGTGGTGATCGACGTGCACGGTCAGCTGGAGTTCATGCGGACGGTACGGGTGGACGCGGACGGCCGCGGCTCGGTGGACAAGTCGCCGTCGCTGGGCCCGGCGGTGACCCTGACCCTGGACTGGGAGACGTACGTCCGCCTGGCGGCGGGCCGGGTGCGGGCACGCTCCGTCGCCGACCGGGTGAAGGTCGAGGGCGACGTCGAGCTGGCGGACGCGATCCTCACGCAGTTCTCCGTGACCCCCTAGGGATCACGCCCGGGTCCGCGCGGCAGCGTTCCGGCCGGCGGCGCCGGACGAAGGCCGCGACGCTCTCCCGGCCCTCGCGGAACAGCAGGTGCAGGGCGGGTCGACGGCCCTACGGCGCCTCGCGCCCTGCTGTTTCCGGGAGGGGCCACGCTCGGGACACCGGCTCCGGTTCCTGCACGGGGATCGTGACGCGGTGGCGGGCGGCCTCGCGGGCCAGGGCCCGCGGGCGCAGCCGCAGGATGCTGACGACACCCACCGCTTCGAGGACGAAGACGGTGGAGAAGGCGATGCGGTAGTTGTCGCCGGTGGCGTCCAGCAGGACCCCCACCGTCAGCAGCGTGGTCATGGACGCGATGAAGCCGCCCATGTTCGTGATTCCGGAGGCGGTGCCCTGCCGCTCCGGCGGGTTGGCCGGGCGGGCGAAGTCGAAGCCGATCATCGACGCCGGGCCGCAGGTGCCCAGGGCCAGGCACAGGGCGACCAGCAGCCCCATCGGCGCCCGGGCGCCCGGGTACACGAGGACCGCCGCCCACAGCAGGGCCGTGAGGGCGACCGTGCCCAGGGCGAGGGGGATCCGCGCGGACTGGCGGCGGCCGACGAGCTGGCCGTAGACCAGCCCGAGCGCCATGTTCGAGGCGACGACCAGCGTCAGCAGTCCGCCCGCGGTGGTCCGGGACAGCCCCTGCGCCTCGACGAGGAACGGCATCCCCCACAGCAGCAGGAACACCATCGCGGGGAACTGCGTGGTGAAGTGCACCCACAGGCCGAGCCGGGTGCCGGGTTCGGCCCAGGACTCCCGGATCTGGCGTCGTACGAAGCCCCCGGAAGGCCCGGACCCGCCCGAGGCGCCCGAGGCACCGGAGACCCCGGACCCGCCGGAAGCCCCGGCGGCGCGCGGCACGGGCACCGGCCCGTAGCCCTCGGGGTGGTCCCGCAGGAACAGCACCAGCGGCACCAGGACCACCAGCCCCGCCACCGCGCTGCCCGCGAAGGCGGCGGTCCAGCCGACCCCGTGCAGGACCGGGGCGAGGACGAGGGTGGAGACGAGGTTGCCCGCCATGCCGACCAGGCCGGCCAGCTGCGCCATCAGCGGCCCGCGCCGGGCCGGGAACCACCGGGTGCCGAGCCGCAGGACCGAGATGAAGGTCATCGCGTCCCCGCAGCCCAGCAGCGCCCGCGCGGCGAGCGCCATCCCGTAGGAGGGCGACAGGGCGAAGCCGAGCTGGCCGACGGTGAAGAGCACCGCGCCCAGCGTCAGCACCTTCTTGGTGCCGAGCCGGTCGACCATCAGGCCCACCGGTATCTGCATGCCCGCGTAGACGAGCAGCTGGAGGAGGGAGAAGGTGGCCAGCGCCGAGGCGCCCACGTGGAAGCGGTCGGCGGCGTCGAGCCCGGCCACGCCCAGGCTGGTACGGAAGATCACCGCGACGAAGTAGACGGCGACGCCGATGCTCCACACGGCGACGGCCTTCCCGCCGCCCGGCGGGTCCGCGGGCACGTCGGTCCTCGACGGCGCGTTCACCGGCCCGGCCCCCGCACCAGGACCTCGACCCGCCCGATGTGCCCGCGGACCGCCGCGGCCGCCGTGTCCGCGTCCCCGGCCCGCAGCGCGTCCAGGATCTCGGCGTGCTCGGCCAGCGTGCGCTCCAGCCGCTCCGGATGGGCGTGCAGCACGGCCACGCCCATCCGCAGCTGCCGGTCGCGGAGCTGGTCGTAGAGCCGGCACAGGATCTGGTTCCCGGCGCTGCGCACGATCTCCGCGTGGAAGCCCCGGTCGGCGGCCGTCATCGCGGCGAGGTCGCCCCCGGCGGCGTGCCGGCGCTGTTCCTCGAGCAGGGCGGCGAGCCGGTCCAGCAGGCCCGGTGGGGCCGGCACGGCTCTGCGTACGGTGAACTCCTCGACCAGCAGCCGGGTTTCCAGGACGTCGGTGATCTCCTGCGCGGAGACCTGGAGGACCAGCGCACCCTTCTTCGGGTACAGCTTCAGCAGCCCCTCGGTCTCCAGCCGCAGCAGCGCCTCGCGGACGGGCGTACGGGACACTCCGACGGCCGTGGCGAGCTCACCCTCGGTGAGGAGGGTGCCGCCTTCGTAGCGGCGGTCGAGCACACCCTGCTTGACGTGCTGGTACACGCGGTCGGCGGCGGTCGTGGTGGAGGCGGGGGCCGGCATGTGCACAGGATAGATACAACAGGGGTGCAAGCGGTGACGGTTCCAGGATGTGGACCGCCGCCCCTCGGCCCGGGTCGACGGCCCCGGGTGTGAGCCAGGGCGTCCCCGCTGCTCCGAAGGATGTACCGCGGCTTCGTCCGTCCGCAGGACGTACGGGGACCCGCGTGCCGGGAGGCTGAAGTCATGGCCGACACCCTGCTCGCCCCGGCGGCACAGAAGACCACCCGGCTCCCCCTCCTGGACGTCCTGCGCGGCGCCGCCATCCTCGGCACGCTCATGACCAACGTCTGGATCTTCACCTCCCCCGGCTCGGAGTGGGGGGTGTTCCAGGGCGCGCTGAAGGCGCCGGACCCGCTCGCCGACCCCTCCGCCGCCCACCTCGCGGAGAGCGTCTTCCGCTTCCTCGCGGACGGCAAGTTCCTGGCGCTGCTGACGGTCCTGTTCGGCGTGGGCCTGGCCATCCAGTACGACTCCGCCGCGCGCCGCGGCGACCCCTGGCCGGGCCGCTACCCGCGCCGCGCCGCCTTCCTCTTCGTCGAGGGAACCGTCCACTTCGTGCTCGTCTTCGCCTGGGACGTGCTGATGGGGTACGCCGTCACCGCCCTCCTCGTCGCCTGGCTGCTGGCCCGCTCCGAAAAGGTGCGGCGGCGGGCCATGTGGACGGCCGGCGCCCTGCACCTGGCGTTGGTCTCCCTGCTGACCCTCGATGCGCTGAGCCGCCCCTCGGGCCCCCCGACGAGCCCGGACGCGGCCGCCGTCGAGCTGTACGCCCACGGCGGCTACCCCGCCCAGATCGCCTTCCGGCTGGAGCACTTCGCCGCCCTGCGCATCGAGCCGGTGTTCTCCTTCGGGCTGCTGGTCTTCCTCTTCCTCCTGGGGGTGCGGCTGCACCGCGCGGGCGCCTTCACCGCCACCGCCGAAGGCCGCCGCATCCGGACCCGGCTGGCCGCCTGGGGGCTGGGCCTCGGACTGCCGCTGAACGCCGCGACCACCCTCGGCGGCGGCGACTTCTACCTCCTGGGCCGCTACGGCGCCGCGCCGCTGCTCGCCCTCGGATACATCGGCCTGATCGGCGTCGCCCTCGACCGGCGGTGGGTCCCGGCCCCCGTGACGAGCGCCCTCCGCTCCGTCGGCCGCACCGCACTGTCCTGCTACGTCGCCCAGAACCTGCTCTGCATGCTGCTCTGCTACGGCATCGGGCTGGGCCTCGCCGAGCGGCTGGACGGCAGCGGCCCCTGGTGGGTGATGGGCCTGTGGGCCGGGGTCAGCCTGACCCTGGCGGCCGGATCGTGGCTGTGGCTGCGCCGCTTCGGCCACGGCCCCCTGGAGGCCGTACAGCGCGCGGTGCTCAGGTCGCGCCGGTGACGGCCACGACCTCCACCTCCAGCACGAACTCGTCGTACGGGGCCTCGTCCGGGTAGGGCGGCCGGACCTGCGCGAAGCGGATCCGGGCCCGGCCCCCGCCCGGGGGGCGGCCCCGGACGACGTACGTCCGCTCCACCGGGGCCCCGGGCAGCGGGGGCGCCGGCACCTCCGCGCGCCCGGCGGCCGGGGCCTCGGTCACCGTCACCGTCACCGCGTCCGTGTCCCCGGTGACCTGCCAGGTCCACACGTACCCGCGCGCCCCGCGCCCGGTGAGCCGCAGCTCGTACGGTTCACCCGGGGCCAGCGCGATGCTCCGTACCTCCACGGCCGCCGGTCCTCTCAGACGGGTCCGATCACCGACCCCTCGTGCCAGCCCGCGCCGTCGCGCCAGTAGTGCTGGAGGCGGCGGTCGGTGCGCAGGACGATGACTTCCAGGTTGAACCCGAAACTGCCCTGGAGCATCCCGGTGACGGAGGCGACGTCGTGGCCGAAGACCGCGCCGCGCTGCCAGGCCGAGCCGCCCGCGTTGCCGCGCCACCAGTGCTCCACGCGCCCGCCGGCGACCGCCACGCAGAGCTCGTAGTTCCCGGCGGTGTCCTCGTCGGCGGCTCCGAACTGCCCCTCGATCAGGCAGGGCGCGGAGACGGCCGGCGTACCGCTGCCGAAGATCTCACCGGCGCGCCAGGCGAAGCCGTTCGGATCGTCGCGCCACCACAGCTGCATGCGGCCGTCGGTGAGGGCGGCGACGAGGTCCAGGTGGCGGCTGCGGGTCTGGACGAGGGCGGGGCCGTAGTGGGCGATGCCGGAGCCGAACCGGCCCCCGTCGTTCCAGGTCCAGGGGGCTCCGTTGATCCGCCACCAGTGGTTGAGGCGCCCGTCGGCGGTCCGGACGACCACCTCGAAGTTGCCCGGCTTGCCGTAGTCGCTCTGGATGAAGGCCGGGGTGGATCCGACGGCCGCGTCGCCCGGGCCGAAGGCGCCGCCGTCGCGCCAGACCCGCACGGACTGCTCGAAGTACCAGTGGCGCAGCCGGCCGCCGGTGGTGACGTGCAGGGACTCCATGTTCCGGTTGTAGGTGGTCCCGGTGAAGGCGGGCTGGCCGGAGGCGTCGCCCGCGAAGGCGCCCGCGGGGGCCCAGGCGAACGGGGGGTCCCCCTCGCGCCACCAGTGCTGGAGGCGGCCGTCGGGGGTGGTGGCGAGGAGCTCGAAGTTGCGGTGGGCGCGGCCGTTGCCGCTCTCGTAGACGTTGCCGGTGTGCAGGCGGCGCTTGCTCCACGGGTCGATGTTGGTGCCGTGCAGCCCGCACTTGGCCCAGTGGTCGATGTTGACCTCGCCGTAGGCGATCCGGCCGTAGCCGCCGACGTGGTAGCCCGTCCCCCAGGAGTTCTTGAACAGCCAGCAGCCGGCCGCGTCGTCGTACCCGACGATCAACACGCAGTGGCCGCCGGCGAGATGGTCGCTGGTGCGGTGGTAGACGCCGGAGCCGAGCCCGAAGAAGTCGTCGTAGACGTCGAAGCAGGCGGTCAGCGGGCCGACCGTGTCCAGCCAGACCTTCTGCTGCTCCACGTCGCCGAGCCGGACGTAGTCGGTGATCCGGACGGTCCGGCCGGACCGGTCCCAGCTGGGCGTGTACTCGGCCCCCCAGGCGTCACGGCGGGCGGCCGGCAGGCCCGCGGGCGGGGTGCTGTACGGCCAGCAGTCCGGGTCGGCGAGCCCGCCGTTCCCCTTGATCCAGTCCAGGGCGGTCTCCGGATTGCTGCCCTGCCCGCAGGTGAAGCGCAGGCCGTCGTGCACGTCCCCCTCGGAGCGCTCCGCCCATACGTCGTGCTCGATCCGGGCCATCGACTCCACCAGGCCCGCGGCGCCGAAGGCCCAGCAGGAACCGCACGGGTTCTGGTCCTTCACCTTGGTGATCCACGGCCGGCCCCAGCGGCTGCGCCAGTCCACGGCGGCGGGCCGGAGCGGGGCGGCGGGCCGGGCCGGGGCGGGGGGCCGGGCCGGGGCGGCCCGACCGTCCGGCCGCCGGTCCCCGGGCAGCAGCCCGTGGGCGGCCCGGCGCCGGGTGAGATGCGGATTGCCGCTCGCGTGGCCGATGATCTCCGGCAGGTCGATCACCCCCGCGTCCTCGGCGGGCGTCAGATTCGCCCCGGGCTCCAGACCGAGCGAGGGCCGCGGCACGGGCTCCTCGTCGGCCAGATGCTCCAGGACCGACCAGCGCGCCCCCCGTGCGGCGAGCTGCGCCCGCAACTCCCCCACCGACTGCACAGTCTCCTCCGGCATGGCGGCCCCCCAGCTGCAACCGTTCGGATTCAAGACCCGGGAGCGTCCCTCCGCCGCAGGGGGGCGTCAAGGGGGTCCGCACGGTCGCGCGGTGGCACGAGGGGGCGTGCCACCGGCAGTACCGCCTGCCGTACCGCCGGCAGTACCGCCGGCCGCGCAACGGCCCGACGCGCAGTCGCTCTTCGAGTTGTGCCTGGGGGCCCTCCTCGACGGCCTGGCCCCCGCCGTCGAAGGCTAGGCTCGGCCGTATGGGGACCTGGATCGCGCCGAGCGCCATCGAGAGAGAGCTGTACGAGGCCAAGACGGCCGGTGACTGGGGCGCGTACTTCGACGTACTCGCCCGTACGCCGCTGTACGTGGCGCAGTCCCGCGGGCAGTCCGACGCGCACCCCGACTCGGTGTTCTTCCGCGCCACCCCGGACCGGATGCTCGTGGTCCACACCGCCGGCATGCTGCCCGCCCCCACCCCCGAGACGGTCTACGAGTCCCGGAGCCTGCGCTGGTTCTCCACCGTCTGGGCCGCCGACGACCCGGCCTTCCTCGCCGTGAACCCGCAGTCCCCCTCCGAGGCCTACCTCACCACCACCCCCGCCGACCTGGCCCGCTGGCGCGCCCACGCGGAAGCCGCCCCGCACTACGGCCTGCCCGAGGGCAAGGTCCACGCCCTCTTCACCGGCGGCCCGCTGCACGGGCCCGTCGCCCACGGCCTCGCCGTCGGCTGCCATCTCGCCGTGACGAACGGCGAGTTCTGGAACTCCCTCGCCTACCACGGCAGCGGTTACCAGTACGAGCGCCGCCGCGTCGCGAAGAGCTGGAGCATCACCGACCGGCCCGACTGGCTCTCCACGCTGGAGACGCTCCTGGGAGCGGATGCGGTCAGCCCCGTCTGGGAGTACGCGCTGCGCGTGCGCCGCGCGCTCGCCTCCGACTTCGCCGGGCCCGTGGACGTCGAGCACTGGCGGCACGCCGCCGAGGCCGGCCTGCGCCGCAGCGCCGAACGCGCCGCCGAACCCCAGCTCACCCCCGACGGGGTCACCGTGGCCCAGCCGCGCCCCAGCGCGGAGGTCGAGGGTGAGATAGCCGGCGTCAGGCGCCTCATCGGCCGGATCGCCCGCTACGAGCAGCGCTTCCGGGCGGACGGACTGCTTCCCGCGGACGGCTGGGTGCGCTCGGTGGAGGGCTGGGACATCGGCCGGGCCTCGCAGATGGCCCGCTGGGGCGTCGGCTGCCGCTACGGGACCGTCGCCGAGGCCGAGCAGGCCGTACTGCGCGCCGGGGAGGCCGCGCGCGACACGTACCGCTCGTGGGAGGAGTTCTCCGCCGGGTACGTCCTCGGCCGGTGCCTGCACTTCGACGAGGAGGAGTTCGGCACCTGGTACACGACCGCCCTCGCCGCCCACCTCGCGCTGACGACCGACCCGGCCAGCCCCTGGCTCAACATCCCCTGGAACCTCGGGTAGTCGGCGGGCCCCGGCCGGAAACCGGCGGCGGGTCACCGGGCCCCCCGACTAGCCTCGCCGCCATGACCGTTGAGATGAACGAAACCGTGCGCGGGCTGCTCGACGCGCCGCACCCGGCCGTCCTGTCGACCATCAACCCCGACGGAAGCCCGCAGAGTTCGGTGATCTGGGTGACCCGCGACGGCGCCGACCTGCTGGTCTCCACGGAGCAGGGCCGCCGCAAGGAGCGCAACATCGTCCGGGACGGGCGGGTCGGCCTCACCGTCTTCGACCTGGCGAATCCCTTCCTCTACGCCGAGATCCGCGGCACGGCCACCGTCACCGAGGACATCGGCCGGGCGGTGGCCGTCCGGATCGCCGAGGAGTACATGGGCCCGGGCGCCGGCAAGGAGTACGAGGAGGCCCCGGCCGAGCAGGTCCGGGTCGTCGTCCGCATCACCCCGACCAAGGTCCTCGGCAACGCCGCCCGCTGAAGGACCGGCAGCACGCAGCCCCGGCCCCCGCAAGGTGCGGGAACCGGGGCTCGGTACTGCCGGTCCTTCGGTGCTTCCGTGGGGCTAGCCCTGGGTGAAGTACCCAAGCAGATCGGCGATCACGTGGCTGGGACCGCCCCACTGGCCGTTGTGGACGCTGACCTTGCCGTCCGCGACCGGGGTCGTCACGTGGTTGGGGACGGTCAGACCCGGCAGCGTCTGCAGGCTGCTCGCCTCCGGACGGGCCGACCCGAAACCGTACGCCGTCAGGAAACCGGCACCGGCGCTCTCGGTCGCCGTCAGGTTCAGCACCGCGCCCACCGCGCCGGCCGGCACGCCGGACACGGTCGTGGTGGCGCCCGCGGCGAGCTTGCCCGTCGTACGGGTGTCCGCGAGGCGCTTGGGCACGACCGGCGTGTAGAGCGCCTTGCCGTCCGCGCCGTAGTAGCCCACCGCGTCCACGATCAGGTGCGCCGAACCGGCGTGGTTGTACAGGGTGATCGTCCCGTCCGGGCCGACCGGCACGATGGCCTGGTTCGACTTGGCCTTGCCGGGCTCCGGGTTCAGGTTCGACGCCGGCTCGGGCCGCTTCGCCGCGTCCGGGTAGGCGACCACGAACGAGTTCTGCGTCGCCTCGGTGCTCGTCAGGTTCACCGCGACGGCCTTGGCGCCCGCCGGGATCCCGCCGACCCCCGCGACCTTGACCGTACGGGTCGTCCCACCGGCCACCGGGCCGCCGGCGGTACGGGTGTCCGCGAGCCGGGCCGGGGCGACCGGGCTGAACTTCTGCCCGCTGTTGGGCTGGTAGTAGCCGACGAAGTCCACGATCACGTCCGCGCGGCCGGCGTTGAGGTAGAACCAGACCTGGCCTTCCTTGCCGACGGGGACGGTCACCGTGTTGGACACGGTGCCGCCCGCCCGGGCGTTGAGGCTCGATGTCGTCGGCCGGTCATCGCGCGCCGGCGAGACGGCGAGGTAGGCGTCCTGAGTGACGTTGGTGAGGGTCACGTTGATGACCGCCGCGGACATGGCGCCCGAGGCGCTGCCCGCCGGGTGGAGCCCGATCGGCATGCCGACGGGTGTGGGGACCCCGCCCTGCAGGCTGACGCCGTGGTTGATGCGGCTGTCCTGCAGACGGAAGGGCTCTGTGGCCACGTAGCCCGCGCGGGCGTAGTCCACGTGCACGGTCCGGGTCGCCGTGGCCTTGTTGCCCTTGACGTCGAAGACCCTGACGGTCACCTGGTAGTCGCCCGGACGGACGTAGGAGTGCTTGACGGTGGCCAGACCACCGAAGCTCTCGTAGGAGCCCTCTCCGTAGTCGACCTCGGTACGCTCCACCGGCCACGGCGTGGCCGAGGCCGAGGGGTCGAAGGAGACGGTCAGCGGGGGCATGTGCCCCTTGTCGTCCGGGCCCGGCAGGACCGGTGTATCAGTGAAGGAAGCCGTCAGCGGGCCCGCCGGGGTCACCTTGGCCGTCTGCTGGGTGGTGGCCTCCTGACCGGCGCCGTTGACGGCCGTCACCTTGATCACGTAGTCGCCCGGCTTGCCGTAGGCGTGCGTGGCCAGGCCGTGGGCGCCGTTGCCCTGCCGGGTGACGACCGGGGCCGTCCCGTCGCCGAAGTCGACGCGGTAGCTCATCGCGGTGGGCCAGCGGCTGTCGGAGACGGCCTGCACTTCCACCTTCGTACCGACCGGCGCCCAGGTCTGGTCGACGTGCATCCAGGCCTGGCTCAGGCCGTCGTGGGTCTCGTGGGCGCCGCGGTCCAGGTAGCCGCCGTTCTTGCCCGTGTTGGGAACCTGCGGGTCGTCCCCGGTCGGGGTCCTGTCGAAGTCGCTGGGCAGGACTCCCGGCGCCGTCGGGTCGGCGGAGTCGACGGTCGGGGAGCCGTCGACCGGGCCGACGCCGTCCCGGCCCGGGGTCAGGATGTCGTGTCCGCCCTGACCGGTCGCCGCGTGGAAGGCCGCCGGGTCCGGGTACGTGATGCCGGCCCAGCTGTACGGAATCTGCACGGGGGCGACGGGAACGCCCGTGGCCAGGTTGTAGTCGACGAGCGTGCCGGCCGTCGCGCTCTGCGCGACCAGGACGGCGTTGCGCGGCTCGTCGGTCTTGCAGTAACTGCTGCGGGCCTCGGTGAAGAACACGTTGTTGAACAGCCCGGAGCCCGTCGAGCCGCCACTGACCGAAACGCCGGTGGCGCAGTAGCCGTAGACCGTGTTGTTGGTGACGACGGTGCCGGGTGCGTCGACCGCGGCAACCGCCGGCCGTGCCGAGCCGGTGATGACGTTGCGGCTGAGCACGGTGCCCCGCGAGCCGCCCTCGATCCGGACGCCGAGCAGATTGCTCCGGGCGATACGGACGTCCTTGCTCGCCCCGTCGACCACGACGGAGTCGAGCCCGCCCCGCATGACCCGGAGCCGGTCCAGCCCGACATCGGTGGAACCGCTGATCTGCACGCCGGCGCGGGGGAACAGGCTACCGAGCACCACGTGGGAGGCACCCTGGACGGTCAGCAGCTTGCCGACATCGACCTGCCGGCTCTCCCACTCTCCTTCGGCGACGAAGCTGATCGGCTTGCCCGGTGCTCCCGAGCGATCGATGGTGACGGCCTCGTCGTAGGTCCAGCCCGCCTTGATCCGGACCGTCTGGCCCGGGAGCACGGCCTTGGCCGCCGCCGAGATGGTGCAGTACGGGACGGCCTGCGTACCGGCTCCGGTGTCGGAGCAGTGGGAGCCGTCCTGGTTGTTGACGTAGAGGTTGGGCGGGGTCTCGGCGGCCGCGGCGGCCGGAACACCGAGAAGGGTGACGAGACCTGCGGTCAGCAGGACCGTCGTGCGAGTGGGACGCACCAGTGGGGTTCCTTCGTGGAGAGACAGCGTGGAGTCACGAAGGATGCTGCGGCGCCGCGCGACTGGTAGACCTCTCCCCCAGCGACAGTCGGGCGCACGCGACCCCCCGCGTACTGCGCTCAGTATCCGCTGTCCGAAAGTCGATGTCACGTGCTCTTTTCCCCGGCTACGGAAGCCGGGGCCTGACCGCCGCCCAGGCGTCGACCGCGGCCGCCACGGGATCGGCGTCCGCGAGGTGGGGACGGACGAGAACCAGCCACGGGATCAGGGTCTTGATGCGGCGCAGGTGCCGGATGCGGTGGTACGGGAGGTCGCGCCAGCCCCGGCCCTGCGCCGCGGCCTGCTCCGGGGTCAGGTCCACCAGTGCCAGCAGCTCCCGGCACAGGGAGGCCGGGTCACCGCCCCGGTCCGGACCGAACTGCTGGATCAAGTAGCCGCGTACGCAAGCCAGTTCGGGCGCCCGGACCAGATCGGGCAGCCCCTCGGCCCGCGCGCAGCGGTCGGTGGCGGTCAGCGCGATGCGGCCCCAGCGCAGCCGGATCCCGTCCGGCAGCCGCTCGTCCCGCATCCGCACCCCGGCCAGGACCCGCAGGGTGCGCGGGTGCGGTTCGTCCTGCAGCGGCGGGTCGGCGGCCAGCCAGGCCTCGATGTCCTCCAGCGAGTGCCCGTCGGGCGGCACCGAGGTCAGCACCTGCCCCCGGGTGAGCAGCGCGACCATGGCGCCCTCGAGGCGGACCTTTGCGACGTGCCCGGCGTCGAAGGAGCCGACGGACCGCCCGTGGCGCTCGATGCGGCGCAGGCCGATCCTCGACTCCCCGACGGCGTAGACCTGTCCGGCCCGCGCCACCCCGCCGACGCACCGGACCACGCACACGCCACCCGTGACGTCGGCCTCCTCGACGGAGTACACCTGCAATTCGGCGATGGACACCCCGGCCCCCTTCCCCGGGCGGAGGTTACCTCCCGGGGACGGCCCGGTTCACCGGGACGGGGTTTCGAGGACCAGGCGGATCTCGGTGACCTCGTAACCGGCGCGGTCGAAGGCGGCGGCCATCGGCACGTTGACGGTGTCCGTGGTCGCGGTGACGCGCTCGGCGCCCTCGGCGGCGTGGAAGCGGGTGATCTCGCCGAGGATCTCGTCGATCAGGCCCTGGCCGCGCTGCTCCGGTACGACGCCCAGGTAGCCGACGTTGCGGTGGTACGGGGTCGCCGAGGGGACGGCCAGGCCCGCGAGGCGGCCGTCCGGGAGGTGGGCCAGGCGCCACCAGGAGCGCTCGCCGGGGCAGCCGAGGTAGAAGTCGAAGTCCTCGCGGGCCAGCTGTTCGGCGTCCATCAGCTGCAGTTCGTTCTGCGTGGCCAGGTCGAGGCTGCCGTGGGAGAGCCGGACGAAGGCGTCCAGCATCTCCTCGTCGGTGCCTTCGCGGAAGACGAGCCGGCCGGTGGGCTCCGCCGTCCCGGCGGCCGGGGTCCACTCGTAGCGCAGGCGCTCTATCTCGCGCGTCAGGCCGGCTTCGGCCGCGGCCGCCCGGCGCCACGCGATGGCGGCGGCCGTCTCGGGGTCGGCCCGCCAGTCTCGCGGCAGGGACATGTCGTAGCCCGGCCGCTCCCCGAAGGAGGCGTGACCGGCCGCCAGCAGTCCGGCGGCGACCGCGGCCGGGCCGGCCACGCCCTCGCGCACCTGGAGGCAGTCGAGCGCGACGGGTCGCTCGCTGTCGGCACGGCCCCACCACAGGGCGCGGGCGAGGATCCGCCCGTCCTCGTCCTCGGCGAACCAGATCCACTCCGGGCGGATCCGGTGGGCGGCGAGCTCCTCACGGATCCGTTCGGCGGGCAGGGCGGGGACGGGGCCGTCGGCCGGGTAGGCGACGGCGCGGTCCAGGTCTGCGGGGTCTGCGGTGGCAGCGCGGAAGATCATCCGGCGATGATCACACGCGGTCCGCCGCACCGGCCAGGGTTTTCCGGCAGGCCGGCGCCGGGTTGGTCCGGACGTCCGGACGTCCGCCGAACCCCCTCCTGCGGTACGGCCGATGGCCGGTCTCCGCGGGGGAGACCGGCCATCGGATCGCGTTGCCGTCCGCTACGCCCAGGTGACCAGGCGGCGCGGGTGTTCCAGAACCGCCGCGATGTCGGCCAGGAAGCGGGAGCCGAGCTCGCCGTCGATGAGACGGTGGTCGAACGACAGCGCCAGGGTGGTGACCTGGCGCGGCTTGACCTTGCCCTTGTGGACCCACGGCTGGAGCTTGATCGCACCGACCGCGAGGATCGCGGACTCGCCCGGGTTGAGGATGGGCGTACCGGTGTCGACGCCGAAGACGCCGACGTTGGTGATGGTGATCGTGCCGTTCTGCATGTCCGCCGGGGACGTCTTGCCGTCGCGGGCCGTGGCGACCAGCGAGGACAGGGACTCCGACAGCTCGCCGAGGGACTTGGCGTGCGCGTCCTTGATGTTCGGGACGATCAGCCCGCGGGGCGTCGCCGCCGCGATGCCCAGGTTGACGTAGTGCTTGAGCACGATCTCCTGGGCCGCCTCGTCCCAGGACGCGTTGACGTCCGGGTTGCGGCGGATGGCCACCAGGACCGCCTTGGCGATCAGCAGCAGCGGGTTGATCCGCAGGCCCGCGAGGTCCGGGTCGGCCTTGAGCTCCTGGACCAGCTTCATCGTGCGCGTCACGTCGAAGGTGATGAACTCGGTGACGTGCGGCGCGGTGAAGGCCGAGCCGACCATGGCCTGCGCGGTGACCTTGCGGACGCCCTTGACCGGGATACGGGTCTCCCGCGCCGCGGCGTCGGCCGCGGGCGCCGCGGCCACCGCGACGGGCGCGGACGCCGGAGCGGCGGCCTGGGCCGCGGCGGGCTCGGCGGCCTGCGGGGTGAGCGCCGCGGCGGCCGCCGCGTGGACGTCCTCCCGGGTCACGACCCCGCCGTCACCGGTGGGTACGACCGAGGCCAGGTCGATGCCGAGGTCCTTGGCGAGCTTGCGCACCGGCGGCTTGGCCAGCGGCCGCTCGCCGCTCGGCTGCGCCGGGACGGCGGGGAGCGGCGCCGGTACGGCCGGAGCCGCGGGGGCCGCCGGGGCGGCGGAGCCGTTCTGTGCGGCCGTGCCCGCCGGGGCCTTGCGCGGGCGGCGCTTGGTGGAGGCGGTGGAGACTCCGTAGCCGACCAGGACGGGCTGGCGCGCCTCGGGGGCGGGCTCGGCCGCGGCCTCGGCGGCGGCCGCCGGAGCGGTCTCCGCCACGGCGACCGGGGCCTCGGCGCCGGCGCCACCCTCGGTCTGCACCGAGATGATCACCTGGCCGACGTCGACCGTGGTGCCCTCCTCGAAGAGGAGCGCATGCACGACACCGTCGAACGGGATCGGCAGTTCCACGGCGGCCTTGGCCGTCTCGACCTCGCACACGACCTGACCGTCGGTGACCGTGTCACCCGGCTGGACGTACCACTTGAGGATCTCGGCCTCGGTGAGGCCCTCGCCCACGTCGGGCATCTTGAATTCGCGGATGGTCATGAACGTGGCTCCTCAGTACGCCAGCGAGCGGTCGACGGCGTCGAGCACCCTGTCCAGGCCCGGCAGGTACTCGTCCTCCAGGCGGGCCGGCGGGTACGGGGCGTGGAAACCGCCCACGCGCAGCACCGGGGCCTCCAGGTGGTAGAAGCACCGCTCCGTGATGCGAGCGGCGACCTCCGCACCCACGCCGAGGAACACCGGCGCCTCGTGGACGACCACGAGCCGGCGGGTCTTCTCGACCGAGGCCTGGATCCCGTCGAAGTCGACCGGGGACATCGAGCGCAGGTCGAGGACCTCCACCGACTTGCCCTCCTCGGCGGCCGCGGCCGCCGCCTCCAGGCAGACCTTCACCATCGGGCCGTAGGCGGCCAGGGTGACGTCCGAGCCCTCGCGGCTCACGCGGGCCTTGTGCAGCTCACCGGGGATGGCCTCGAAGTCGACCTCGCCCTTGTCCCAGTAGCGGCGCTTCGGCTCGAAGAAGATCACCGGGTCGTCGCTGAGGATCGCCTGCTGGAGCATCCAGTAGGCGTCGCTCGCGTTGGACGGGGAGACCACCTTGAGGCCCGGGACGTGCGCGAACAGCGCCTCGGGGGACTCGCTGTGGTGCTCGACCGCGCCGATGCCGCCCGCGTACGGGATGCGCACGACGACGGGCATCTTGACCTTGCCCAGGGCGCGCGCGTGCATCTTCGCGAGCTGCGTGACGATCTGGTCGTACGCGGGGAAGACGAAGCCGTCGAACTGGATCTCCACGACCGGCCGGTACCCGCGCAGCGCCAGGCCGATGGCGGTGCCGACGATGCCCGACTCGGCGAGCGGGGTGTCGATGACCCGCTCCTCGCCGAAGTCCTTCTGCAGGCCGTCGGTGATCCGGAAGACACCGCCCAGCTTGCCGACGTCCTCACCCATGATCAGGACCTTCGGGTCCTGCTCCAGGGCCTTGCGCAGCGACTCGTTGAGCGCCTTAGCGATCGACATCTTCTCGACAGCCATCAGTGACCCTCCTCGAAGGACGCGAGGTAGGCGGCGAACTGGGCGCGCTCCTCGTCGACGAGCGCGTGCCCGTCCGCGTAGACGTTCTCGAAGATCGCCATGGTGTCCGGGTCGGGCATGGCGCGCACGGCCTCGCGCACCCGCTTGCCCATCGCCTCGCTCTCCGCCTCCAGCTCCGTGAAGAACGCCTCGTCGGCGCCCCCGGTGGCCAGCAGGTGGGCCTTCAGGCGCAGGATCGGGTCCTTCGCCTCCCAGGCTGCCGTCTCCTCGTCCCGCCGGTACTTCGTCGGGTCGTCGGAGGTGGTGTGGGCACCCATGCGGTACGTGAACGCCTCGACCAGGGTCGGGCCCTCACCGCGGCGGGCCCGGTCCAGGGCCCAGCGGGTCACGGCCAGGCAGGCCAGGACGTCGTTGCCGTCGACGCGGACGCCGGGGAAGCCGAAGCCCTGGGCGCGCTGGTAGAGCGGCACGCGCATCTGGCGCTCGGTCGGCTCGGAGATCGCCCACTGGTTGTTCTGGCAGAAGAACACCACGGGGGAGTTGTAGACGGCGGAGAAGGTGAACGCCTCGGCGACGTCTCCCTGGCTGGACGCGCCGTCGCCGAAGTAGGCGATGACCGCGGAGTCCGCGCCGTCCTTGGCCACACCCATCGCGTAACCGGTCGCGTGGAGCGTCTGCGAGCCGATGACGATCGTGTAGAGGTGGAAGTTGTTGGTGTTCGGGTCCCAGCCGCCGTGGTTCACGCCGCGGAACATGCCGAGCAGGTTGGTCGGGTCGACCCCGCGGCACCAGGCCACACCGTGCTCGCGGTAGGTCGGGAAGACGTAGTCCTCGTCGTTCAGGGCCCGGCCGGAGCCGATCTGCGCGGCCTCCTGGCCGAGGAGCGAGGCCCACAGGCCCAGCTCTCCCTGACGCTGCAGGGCGGTGGCCTCACCGTCGAAGCGGCGGGTCATGACCATGTCGCGGTACAGCCCGCGCAGGTCCTCGGTGGTGATGTCTGCGACGAAGGGGGCGAATTCCGCGTTGTCCGCGTTTTCCACCCGGTCCCCTTCGGGCGTCAGCAGCTGTACGAGCTGAGGTACGGCGTCCTGCGTCTGCGCGGTGGCAGCGGCGGGCTTGGCGGCGGCGTTCGCCGCGCCTGCCGCCCGCTTGGTGCCGCTGCTGCGTCGCGGCTTGCGCGCGGCAGTGCTCTCCACGGTCACGTGTGCTCCTCCGTCGGTCCGGCACCCGGGTTCTCCGGGGTCCAGTGCGGCTCACCTGTATCCGTAACGAGCGCACGGGGTGGGTGCGCGTCGCGTACGGGGATTCAGGCGTGACAGGTGCCCCGGCGAGTGCCCTGCGCAATGCACGTTACCCAGTGTGTCGCATAACTGCGAAACCCCGTTTGACCTGCGTTTTTGCTTGGATTTCCAAGTAAATCCACAGGGGCGGGAACAACCACTGGTCACAGCCTTGCAGGGGCCGGGAACAACGGCACGTTATCCCGGGTAACTCCGGCAGGGAAGAGGTGAGTGTGTGAAACTGACTTCGTGCGCGAAGACGGAAAAATCAAGGTATTCCTCCTGGACGACCACGAAGTGGTACGTCGCGGCGTCCACGAGCTCCTGTCGGTCGAAGACGACATCGAGATCGTCGGTGAGGCCGGTACGGCCGCGGACGCCTTGGTCCGGATCCCCGCCACCCGCCCCGACGTGGCCGTCCTCGACGTCCGCCTCCCGGACGGCAGCGGTGTGGAGGTGTGCCGCGAGGTGCGCTCCCATAACGAGGACGTCAAGTGCCTGATGCTGACCTCGTTCGCCGACGACGAGGCCCTGTTCGACGCGATCATGGCGGGCGCCTCCGGATACGTGCTCAAGGCGATCCGCGGCAACGAGCTGCTGAGCGCCGTCCGCGACGTCGCCGCCGGCAAGTCGCTGCTCGACCCGGTCGCCACCGCCCGCGTGCTGGAGCGGCTGCGCGACGGCAAGAACGGCAAGGGTGACGACCGCCTCTCCCACCTCACCGAGCAGGAGCGGAAGATCCTCGACCTGATCGGCGAGGGCCTGACCAACCGGGTGATCGGCGAGCGGCTGCACCTGGCCGAGAAGACGATCAAGAACTACGTCTCCAGCCTGCTCTCCAAGCTGGGCATGGAGCGCCGCTCCCAGGCCGCCGCCTACGTCGCCCGCCTGCAGGCCGAGAGGCGCTGAGGCCGTTCCACCGTTCCACCGGGCCCGGTGTTCCATTCGGGACCAACGTCCCGGGTCATCGGGGCGGCCTGCTCTTCCCGGCAGCGCGCCGGTACGTGAGAGTGGACCGCATGTCCCCCGAGGAACTCCACGCCGTCGAACTGCTGCGCCGGGTGCCGTACGGCCGCGTGGCCACCAGCAGGCGCGCGCTGCCCTTCCTCGCGCTCGCCCGCCACATCGTGGTGGACGGCAGGGTGGTGCTGAGAATGCACTCCGGTTTCGGCTACCACCGGGCCTGCAACGGCAGTGTGGTGGCGTACGGGGCCGACAATTCCCATTCCGCGGATCCGGCGCTCTGGTCGGTCCAGTTCACCGGAACGGCGCAGGTCATCGAGCCGACCACGGCTGAACTGGAGCTCTTTGGTCCGGTTCCGCATTTCGTCGACGGTGAGGTCTTCGACCCCGTCTACATGCGGATCGAACCCCAGTTCATCACCGTGCACTCACTGGCCGGGATTCCGGACCGGCAGTACCAGCACGCACTCTGAGCGGCGCTCGCGCGGATACGGGGACGGGCCCGGCGGAATTGATTCCGCCGGGCCCGTCCCCGTATCCGTGGAGCTCCCGTCACTCCTCCGAGTTGGTGCCGCCGCCACCGCCGGCGCCGCCCGTCTCCGTGGGCTTCGCCGACGTGCTCGTCGTGGGCTTCGTCGAAGCGCTCGCCGTGGGCTTCGTCGCCGAAGCGGACGGCGAGGCGCTGCCCGTCGGCGAGTGCGACGCGCTGGCCGAGGGCGACGGGCTGAAGCTCTGCGACCGGGTGCGGGTCGCCGCGGGCGAGTTGTCGCTGGTGGCCGGGGTGTTGTCCTGGGTCTGCGTGGACTGCGTGGCGTTCGGGGAGCTGGACTTGCTCGCCTCGCCGCCCGGGGTGCTCTGGGTGGTCTCCGGCTTCTTCTGTTTCTGGCCCACGGTGTTGACCGCGTAGGCCACGCCGCCCGCGACCGCGATGATGGCGAGCACCGCGAACAGCCACACCTTCCAGCGGCTTCCGCCGCCGCCTCGGTCGTCGTAGCCGCCGCCGTGGCCGCCCTGGCCGCCACCGGGGAAGGCCGAGCCGTCGTCCGGGTTCAGCGCCGGCACCATCGGCTGCTGGAACTGCGAGGTCGAGGCGTGCGCACCGTACTGCTGCTGCCCGCCGCCCCCGTTCACGGGCATCGCGGTGGTCGGGGCAGCCCCGCCCCGGCCGTGCGGCAGGGACATGGTGACCGGGCCGGTGCTCCAGGTACCGGTGTTCGGTCCCTGGTCGTGCAGCATCTGGAGCGCGTACTGGACCAGCCCGCGCATCTCCTCGGCGCTCTGGAACCGGTCGTCCGGGTCCTTGGCGAGGGAGCGCATGACCAGGCCGTCGAGCTCCTGCGGGATGTGCCGGCCCTCCGGCAGCTGCGAGGGCGGCACCGGTGCGTCCTGGACGTGCTGGTAGACCACCGACAGCGGGGTCTCGCCGGTGAACGGGGGCCGCAGCGCGAGCAGTTCGTACAGCAGACAGCCGGTCGCGTACAGGTCGGAGCGGTGGTCGACGGCCTTGCCGAGGGCCTGCTCGGGCGACAGGTACTGCGGGGTGCCCATGACCATGCCGGTCTGGGTCATCGTCGACTGGGCGCCGTGCAGGGCGCGGGCGATGCCGAAGTCCATCACCTTGACCGCGCCGGTCTCGGTGATGATGACGTTCGCGGGCTTGATGTCGCGGTGCACGATGCCGTGCTGGTGCGAGTACGCGAGGGCCTCGAGCACGCCCGAGGTGATGATGAGCGCCTGCTCGGGGCCCGGGGCCTCGGCGCTGATCAGCAGGTCGCGGATGGTGCGGCCCTCGACCAGCTCCATGACGATGTACGGGACGGTGTTCGGGCCGACCCGGTCCTCGCCCGAGTCGTACACGGCGACGACGGCGTGGTGGTTGAGTCCGGCGACGGACTGCGCCTCGCGCGTGAAGCGGGCCTTGGACACCGGGTCCTCGGCGAGGTCCGCGCGCAGCAGCTTCACGGCGACGGTGCGGCCCAGGCGGACGTCCTCGGCGGCGAACACCTCGGCCATGCCGCCGCGGCCCAGCCGGTGCGTCATCCGGTAACGACCGTCTCCCACCAGGCCGCCTGCGCCCCAGTGCTCAGGACCATCGGTCATCCCGGCGCCGTTTCCCTCGGGTTCGGGTGCCATCAGTCCTCGCCGTCGTATCTCTCGGCTGCCGCTCAGCGGTAGTCCTCTTCGTCGGTGCTCCGGTGAACGCTACAGCCTCGGAACCGGTCACCGTTCGGACAAGGCCACCCTGTGCACGTGTGGTCACGGAACGGGCACCTGGCTTGACGTGTGCTTGCCCTCGGGCAGACTGGGCGCCATATGCGCCCGGCCAGCGGCGTGGGGACACATCCCGAGGGGAAGCAACAGTCATGAGCCAGGACGGCACTCAGGGCCAGTACGCGGGCGGCTCTCTGGCCGGTGGCCGTTACCAGCTAAGGGACTTGCTGGGGGCGGGCGGCATGGCCTCCGTGTACCTGGCGTACGACTCGGCCCTCGACCGGCAGGTCGCCATCAAGACCCTGCACAGCGATCTGGGCCGCGAGCAGTCCTTCCGCGAGCGGTTCCGCCGCGAGGCCCAGGCTGTAGCCAAACTGTCGCACACGAACATCGTCTCGGTATTCGATACCGGTGAGGGCGAAGTGACGTTCGGCGGCGGCTCCGGCGACGGCGCGGTGATGCCGTACATCGTCATGGAGTACGTGGAGGGCCAGCCCCTCGGCTCGGTACTGGAGGCGGACATCCGCCAGTACGGGGCCATGCCGGCGGACAAGGCGCTGAAGGTGACGGCCGACGTGCTGGCCGCCCTGGAGACCAGCCACGAGATGGGGCTCGTCCACCGCGACATCAAGCCCGGCAACGTCATGGTCAACAAGCGCGGCGTGGTCAAGGTGATGGACTTCGGCATCGCCCGCGCGATGCAGTCGGGGGTCACCTCGATGACGCAGACCGGCATGGTCGTCGGCACCCCCCAGTACCTGTCGCCCGAGCAGGCGCTGGGGCGCGGGGTCGACGCCCGCTCCGACCTCTACTCGGTCGGCATCATGCTGTTCCAGCTGCTGACCGGGCGGATCCCGTTCGACGCGGACTCGCCGCTGGCCATCGCGTACGCCCACGTACAGGAGGAGCCGGTCGCGCCGTCCTCCGTGAACCGGTCGCTGACCCCGGCGATGGACGCGCTGGTGGCGCGGGCCCTGAAGAAGAACCCGAACGAGCGTTTCCCCACGGCCGCGGCCATGGGCGACGAGGTCGCGCGGGTGCTGGGCTCCGGGCAGACCGGGGCGCCGGTGATCGTGCAGGGGCAGGGCCCGCTGAGCAGTGGCGCGGGCGTGGCCTCGGCCGTGTTCCCGCCGGTGGAGTCCGGCTACCAGGCGCCTGTGCAGTCGGTGCAGCAGCCTTACCAGGCTCCGCACACCCCGACGCCCGCCCCGTACGCGCCGACGCCCGCGCCGCAGCAGCACGCGCAGGGCGGCTACGCCTACCCGCACACGCCCCCGCCGCAGCAGCAGTACGCGCCGCACACCCCGCCGCCGTACACGATCTCCCCGGCCACCACGGGCACGTCGGCGATGGCCGGTGGCGGCAAGCGGAACATGCCGGTACTGGTGGGCGCGATCGCGGTGGCGGTGCTGGCGATCGGCGGTCTGATCGCGGCGATCTCGCTGAACGGCGACGGCGACAAGGACAGTCCCACGACCGCGGACCCGGGGGCTTCCACGTCCGCCTCCTCCTCCGCCAAGGCCGGGTTCAAGGGGCCGGACACCACGCGCACGATCGACCCGAAGAAGTGCACGGAGCCGGTGAAGCACTACAGCGAGGCCGGCAAGTACATGGCGCCGGACCTCAAGTACAAGAACCTGCTCTCCGTGAAGGAGTGCATCCAGGCCTCGGGCGGCAAGTACAAGATCGTGCCGAAGGACGAGGCCGTGTACGGCAAGGACACGGTGCTGTTCCAGAACCCGGCCGCCGGGGAAAAGATCGACAAGGAAGGCACGGAGTACACGCTCACCGTGTCGACCGGCAACCCCGAATAGCGCAGCGGGCACCGCGGCGCGAGGGCGCGACAGGCGGCGCATTACGGCATACCGGCATCCCGGGCACCCCGATGGGGCGTCCGGGATGCCGCTTTTGCCCCACCATGTAAATCTGGGCGCATATCTCTGACGCGCAGCGAGCAGCTCGGTGGCTCGGGACGGGAGGGGCACCCCGTGGTCCAAGGCTTCCGCCCGCCGCACTGGCTGGCCTGCGCCGCGCTGGCCGCGTCCGCGCTCGTGCCCACCGCCTCTGCGTACGCCGGCCCCCTCCTCTCCCCGGTGCGGCACGCGGCCGCGCCCGCAGCGCCCGCCGCACCGGACGACCCCTACGAGGAACGGCTGGCCGGCAGCGTCGCCGGAGTCGGGCGCGAGCGCCCCGGGCGGCCGGTCGGCGAGCCCGCCAACCCGGAACTGATGGTGGCCTCCCGGCCGCTGCCGGTCCGCCCGCGCACCGAGCCGGATCCGGTTTCGCCCCCGACGGCGACCGCGCCGCCGTCCGCCGCCGTCGCCGTCCCGACCCCGCCGGCGGTGGTCACCGCCCTCGGCACCGGAGGCAACGACCGGGCCGCCGACCTGGCCGCGCACATACTGCCGCTCGGCACCGGATTCGCCCTGATGGGCCTGGGCCTGGGCTACCTCGGGATCCGTCTGCGCCGGGGCATCTGAGCGGACCGGACCGGCCCGTCCGGCCGGGCGTCCCCCTTGCGGCGTACACCCCAGGATGGTTGCCGTGAGTGAACATACTCGGTATACATACCGAGTATGTCGATCCGTCACGGGCTACTCGCCCTGCTAGAACGGGGTCCTCGGTACGGCTCTCAGCTACGCACCGAGTTCGAATCCCGCACCGGCTCCACCTGGCCGCTCAACGTCGGGCAGGTGTACACGACCCTCTCCCGTCTCGAACGCGACGGCCTCGTCGCCCCCGACGGCGAGGACGCCGCCGGTCACACCCTGTACGCCATCACCGACGCCGGCCGCACCGAGCTGTTCCGGTGGTACGAGCGCCCCGTCGACCGGGCCAACCCGCCCCGCGACGAGCTGTCCATCAAGCTCGCCATGGCCGTCGGGGCCCCCGGCGTGGACATCCGCGCCGTCATCCAGTCCCAGCGGCACGCCACGATCAAGGCGATGCAGGACTACACCCGGCTCAAGGCCACGGCGCTCGCCGCGGTCGAGAGCGGCCGGTCCCGCGAACGCGACGACGTGGCCTGGCTGCTCGTCCTGGAACAGCTGATCTTCCAGACCGAGGCCGAGGCCCGCTGGCTCGACCACTGCGAAGCCCGGCTCGTCCGGCTCTCCCTGCCGGCCGAGCGGAGAGCCGTAGAACCCGAACCACCCCAGGCCGACGCAGCCGAGACCCCGGCCCCGACCACCACCACCCGGCCCCGTACCGCGCGTACGCGACGTGGCTGAACCACCGTTCCAGGGGGGACCCTCCATGCCTGACCAGCGCCAGCCCCAACAGCCCGTCCTGCAGTTGGACCAACTCGTCCGCACCCACGGCAGCGGTGCCACCGAGGTGCACGCCCTGCGCGGGATCAACCTCTCCGTCTTCCCCGGGGAGCTCGTCGCCGTCATGGGCCCCTCCGGCTCCGGCAAGTCCACGCTGCTCACCCTCGCGGGCGGCCTCGACACCCCGAGCAGCGGCCGGGTCATAGTCGAGGGCACCGACATCACCGCGGCGAGCCGCAAGCAGCTGGCCGCCCTGCGCCGCCGCAGCATCGGGTACGTCTTCCAGGACTACAACCTGATCCCGGCCCTCACCGCCGCCGAGAACGTGGCACTGCCCCGGGAGCTCGACGGGACCTCCGCCCGCAAGGCCCGCGTCTCCGCGCTCGCCGCGCTGGAGGAAATGGGCCTCGGCCAGCTCGCCGACCGCTTCCCCGACGAGATGTCCGGCGGCCAGCAGCAGCGCGTGGCCATCGCCCGCGCCCTCGTGGGCGACCGCCGCCTGGTCCTCGCCGACGAGCCCACCGGCGCCCTCGACTCCGAGACCGGCGAGTCCGTCCTCGCCCTGCTGCGCGCCCGCTGCGACGCGGGCGCGGCCGGGATCCTCGTCACGCACGAGCCGCGGTTCGCCGCCTGGGCCGACCGCGTGGTCTTCCTGCGCGACGGCAGCGTGGTCGACGAGACCCTGCGCAGCCACGCCGACTCCCTCCTCTCCGGGCAGGCGGCCGGCCAGTGACCTCTCCGCTCCGAGGCTGGTACCACTCCTGGATCGCGGCCCTGCGCATCGCGCGCCGCGACGCCTGGCGCGCCAAGGGCCGCAGCTCCCTCGTCCTCGCGATGCTCGCCCTGCCGATCATCGGGGTGAGCGCCGCCGACCTCACGCTGCGCAGCGCCGATCTCTCCCCCGAGCAGACCCTCTCCCGGATGATCGGCGCCGCCGACGCCCGGGTGAGCTACACGCACATGGGCGGGCCCGTCAACCAGAGCCCCGACGGCACGAGCTCCGCGCCCGTCGGCGGCTACAAGGCCTACGACCCCTCGAAGTCGTCGCGGGAGAAGCCGGAACCGGCGCAGTCCGCGTTCCCGGCCGGGGCCCAGATCCTCAAGGACAGCAGCGGCTACGCCAAGGTCCGCACCACGCACGGGCTGCTCGACACCCAGCTGCGCGAGCTCGACACGCACAGCCCCCTGGTGGCGGGGATGATCACGCTCGACCGCGGCCGGCTGCCCGGGGGCCCGGGCGAGGTCATCGCGACGCAGGCCTTCCTGGAGAACTCCGGCCTCTTCGTCGGCTCCTCGGTCACCCCGCGCGGCGCCACCTCCCCGTACAAGATCGTCGGCGCCTACGAGCTGCCGTCCGAACTCTCCAAGGACGAGATCATCGCCCCGCCCGGGACGCTGATCGCCCCGCTCGACAAGGTGTTGCAGGACGCCGGAGCGCGCGGAGTGACCCCCGAGGAGAACTACCTGGTCAAGGTCGGCGGCGCGGGCGTCACCTGGGACCTGGTCAAGGCGGCCAACGCCAAGGGCATGGTCGTCATCTCCCGCAGCGTCATCCTCGACCCGCCCGCCGACTCCGAGGTCCCGCTCTACCGGGACGAGCCGAAGGAGCAGTTCAGCCGAGAAGGCAACAAGGCCGTCGAGATGGCCATCCTCGCCACCGTCGTGGGCCTGGCCATGCTGGAGATCTGCCTGCTCGCGGGACCGGCCTTCGCGGTCGGCGCCCGCCGCTCGCGCCGCCAGCTGGGCCTGGTCGGCGCCAACGGAGGCGACCGGCGCCACATCCGCTCCATCGTGCTCTCCGGCGGCCTGGTCCTCGGCGCCGTCGCCGCCGTCATCGGCACCGTCTTCGGCGTCACGCTCACCGTCGTGCTGCGGCCGCTGCTGGAGGAGACGCTCGGCAACCGCTTCGGCGGCTTCGACTTCCGCCCGCTGGAACTGGCCGGCATCGCCCTGCTGGCCGTGATCACCGGCCTGCTGGCCGCGATCGTCCCGGCCGTCACCGCCTCCCGGCAGACCGTGCTGGCCTCGCTGACCGGCCGCCGCGGCGTCCGGCGCGCCAACCGGGTGCTGCCCGTCCTCGGCCTGATCGCCGTCGCCGGCGGCGCCGCGATCGCCCTCTACGGCACCACCTCGCGGCTGGGCAGCACCGTCGTGGCGGGCGGCAGCGCCATCGCCGAGCTCGGCATCGTCGCCCTCACCCCGGTCCTGGTCGGCCTGTTCGGCCGGCTCGGGCGGTGGCTGCCGCTGTCCCCGCGGCTCGCGCTGCGCGACGCCGTGCGCAACCGCGGACGTACGGCGCCCGCCGTGGCCGCCGTCCTGGCCGCCGTCGCCGGTACGGTCGCGGTCGCCACGTACCAGCACAGCAACGACGTCCAGATGCGCCACGAGTACCGGGCGGACCTGCCGCACGGCACCGGACTGCTGGAGGCCACCGAGAACGGCGCCTACAAGGAGGTGCCCGCCCTGCGCGAGATCCTCTCCAGGGACATGCCGCTGGCGCAGCGGGCGGACGTCGACCGGCTGGTCGTCGGCAAGCCGAGCTGCGAGTCGTACTCCACCGACCCCGGCTGCGGCCGGGCCGAGATCGTCGCGCCCAAGGACCAGCGCTGTCCGCTCTACGAGAACCCCGACGGCATGGACGCCTTCACCGAGGCGCAGCGCCGGGAACTGCGCCAGGACTGGCGCTGCCAGGACTCCCGGTACGGCACGCAGCACCCCGTCCTCGTCGGGGACGAGAAGGTGCTGAGCATCCTCGCGGTCACCGACCCGGGCTCCGTGTCCGCGCTCAAGGCCGGCCAGGCCGTCGCCTTCGACAAGCGCCAGGTCAAGGACGGCAAGCTCACCCTGCGGATCGTCACCGACCCGAAGGCCGCCGACGACATGCGCGGGAACGGCCAGGAGCTGCCCGGCCAGGACAAGGTCCTCCCCGTCCACCTGGCACCCGAATCGACCGTGAGCTGGGGCGTCGAGCTGATCCTGCCGCCCTCGGCGGTCAAGACGGCCGGACTGGTCACCGCGCCCCTGGGCTCGTACTTCCGCCTCGACGGGACCGCGACCACCGAACAGCGCCAGAAGATCGACGGGGAGATCGACCGGATGGGCGTGGAGGCCTCCCTGCGCGTCGAGGCCGGCTACCAGGGCGACAACAGCCTGGTCATGCTCGCCCTCGCCGTCTTCGCCGGGCTCGTGACCATCGGCGCGGCGGGCATCGCCACCGGGCTGGCCCAGGCCGATGCCGAGGCCGACCTGAAGACCCTGGCCGCGGTGGGCGCGGCGCCCCGGGTGCGGCGGACGCTGAGCGGCTTCCAGTGCGGGGTCGTCTCCCTGATGGGCGTCGTCCTGGGCTCGGCGGCCGGGATCCTGCCCGCCGTCGGCCTGCGGCTGACACAGCGGCGGGAGGGGGAGCGGCTCTACGAGCACGCGATCGAGCAGGGCTACTCGTCGGCGAGCGAGGCCATGCCGTTCGTGCCGATCTCCATACCGTGGGAGACCCTCGGCGGGCTGATCATCGTGGTGCCGCTGGGCGCGGCCCTGCTGGCGGCCCTCGTCACCCGCTCCAGCGGCGCGCTGGCCCGCCGGGCCGCGGCGTAGGCCGTTCCTTGCCGATCAGGCCTGCCGGGCCCGCGGGCCCGGCATGACGGCGTCGTAGGTACCAGGCTGGTGCCCCCGTACAGGGTGGATCACGACTGTACGGGGGCACACCGTGTGAGTACGGAGGTGTGCGAGAGAATGACGGCATGGAGATGCCGAGGAGTGAACGGTCGCAGGACAGCCCCCCGCACGTCCTGATCGTGGGACAGGACGGGTCGGCGGTCGGCGACGCCGATGACGAGTCGCGCGAGGTCCCGGTGACGGAAATGGTCGAACAGCCCGCCAAGGTCATGCGGATCGGCAGCATGATCAAGCAACTCCTGGAAGAGGTACGTGCCGCGCCTCTCGACGAGGCGAGCCGGGTCCGGCTCAAGGACATCCATGCCGCCTCGGTCAAGGAGCTGGAGGACGGACTGGCCCCGGAGCTCGTGGAGGAACTGGAGCGCCTGTCCCTCCCGTTCACCGAGGAGGCCATTCCCTCCGAAGCAGAACTGCGCATTGCCCAGGCACAGTTGGTGGGCTGGCTGGAAGGCCTGTTCCACGGCATCCAGACGGCCCTGTTCGCTCAGCAAATGGCGGCGCGGGCCCAGTTGGAGCAGATGCGCCGCGCACTGCCGCCGGGCGGGCAGCACGACGACGACGAGGACGGCGGCCACGGCGCGGTCCGCTCGGGCCCCTACCTCTAGGGCGCGTCCAGCAGGGCCCGTACGGTCTCCCGGCCTGATGGGCCATACACCCCCGGGTCCCGAAGACCGGCACAACACAGGCGTGGGGGGGGGGGGGGGGCGGGGGGGGGGCCCCCCCCCCCGCCCGCCGGGGGGGGGGGGGGGGGCGGGGGCCCCCCCCCCAAA
>NZ_JBICZI010000006.1:0-211261 GCF_043201855.1 Streptomyces sp. NPDC048257 | reverse complement strand
AACACCCCCCGGCGTCGCCCCACCCCCCCCCCCCCGCGGGGGGCCCCCCCCCCCCCGCCCCCCCCCCCCCCCCTTCGCCGTAAGTGGGGGTCCCCGGAGGGGACATGTCCGCCTCATACTCAAGGGCATGAGCTACGACGCGATCGTGCTGGCCGGCGGCGCCGCGCGGCGACTCGGCGGGGCCGACAAGCCCGCGCTGAGCGTCGGCGGCCGCGCGCTCCTCGACCGCGTCCTCGACGCCTGCCCGGACGCCCGGACCACGGTCGTGGTCGGCGGCCGCCGCCCCACCGCACGCCCGGTCGACTGGACCCGCGAGGACCCGCCCGGCGGCGGCCCGGTGGCAGCGCTGGACGCCGGGCTGCGCCGGACCACCGCCGAGCTGGTCCTCGTACTCTCCGCCGACCTGCCGTTCCTCGACCGGGAGACCGTACGGGCCCTGCTGGACGCGCCCGGCGCGGACGGGGCGATGCTGCGCGACCCCGACGGCCGGGACCAGCCGCTGGTCGCCGCGTACCGGGCCGAGCCCCTGCGCCGCGAGATCGCCCTGCTCGCCACCGAACACGGCAACCTCACCGGGCTCCCGCTGCGCGCGCTCACCGCCGAACTGGATCTCGCCCGCGTCACCTCCCGGCCACTCGCCTCCTTCGACTGCGACACCTGGGACGATCTCGCCGCCGCCCGCGCCCGGATCAGGGAGCATGGGGGCGTGCTGGAGCAATGGATCACCGCCGTCAAGAGCGAGCTGGGCATCGACCTCGCCGTCGACACCAAAACCCTGCTCGACCTCGCCCGGGACGCCGCCCACGGCGTCGCCCGGCCCGCCGCCCCGCTGACCACCTTCCTGGTCGGCTACGCGGCCGCCCACGCCGCCGCCACCGGCGCCGACCCCGCCCAGGCCGTCGCCGAGGCCTCCCGCAAGGCGGCCGACCTGGCGCTGCGGTGGGCCGACGAGGCAGCGGCCGACGCCGCCGAACAGAACGGCTCCGGATGACCCCCACGAACTCCGCCGAGCAGGCCCTCGACGAGGCCCTGGCCCTGGTCAGCCGCGCCCCCGGGGGCGGCGGCCCGGGCGGCAGCGGCGCGGGCGGCCACCGCGCGGCCACCTGGCAGCGGGCCCGGGACACCGCCACCCACGCCGGGAGCCGGGTGCGGCCGCGCACCCACCAGGTGCCGCTCGCGGACGCCCTCGGCGAGGTCCTGGCCGCCGCCCTGGACGCGCTGACCGACCTGCCGTCCTTCGACAGCTCCGCCATGGACGGCTGGGCCGTCGCGGGCCCCGGCCCCTGGAGCGTGCGCAGCGGCGGCGGCGTCCTGGCCGGCTCCGAACGGCCCGAACCGCTCACGGACGGCGAGGCCGTACGCATCGCCACCGGCGCCCGGATCCCCGCCGACACCACCGCCGTCATCCGCAGCGAGCACTGCCGTGAGGCCGGCACCCAGCTCTTCGCCGACCGGCCCGTCCTCACCGGGCAGGACATCCGCCCCCGGGGCCAGGAGTGCCGCTCCGGGGACCTGCTGCTGCCCGCCGGTTCCCTGGTCACCCCGGCCGTGCTGGGGCTCGCCGCGGCCGCCGGGTACGACGAGCTGACCACCCGGCCCCGCCCCCGCGTGGAGATCCTGGTGCTCGGCGACGAGCTGCTCGCCGAGGGCCGCCCGCACGAGGGGCTGGTCCGCGACGCACTCAGCCCGATGCTCGGGCCCTGGATCGACCGCCTCGGCGCCGAGGTCGTCGGCACCCGGCGGCTCGGCGACGACCCGGCCGGGGCCGCGGCCCTGCTGCAGGCCGTCACCACGAGCACCGCCGACGTCCTGGTCACCACGGGAGGCACCGCCTCCGGGCCCGTCGACCACGTCCACCCGGTGCTACGGGAGGCCGGCGCCGAACTGCTGGTCGACGGGGTGGCGGTACGCCCCGGCCACCCCATGCTGCTGGCCCGCCTCGGGACCGGGGCGCCCGACGGGCCCCCGGTGCGCCACGTGGTCGGGCTGCCCGGCAACCCGCTGGCCGCGGTCTCCGGGCTGCTGACCCTCGCCGAACCCCTGCTGCGCGCTCTCGCCGGGCGCCGGAGCCGCCCCCGCTACACGGCCGCGGTGCAGGGCGACGTACCCGGCCATCCGTACGACACCCGACTGGTTCCGGTCCTGCTGAGCGACGAGCACGCGGTGCCCCTGCGCTACCACGGCCCCGCGATGCTGCGGGGGGTGGCGGCCGCCGACGCGCTGGCCGTCGTACCGCCCAAGGGAGCGCGGTCCGGACAGGAACTGGAGATTCTCGATCTGCCCTGGGCTTCCGGAGGATGTTTCACGTGAAACTGCACGGCCACGACTCCATGGCCCGCGGCGCCGACGAGAAACTCGTCTCCCGGCGCATCAAGCTGCCCAAACGCATCGTCGAGAACCCGCTGAGCCAGGTCACCAAGCGCCTGATGATGGCGTTGTTCGTGCTCTTCCTGACGGTCTTCATCGTGTGGCTGGACCGCGACGGCTACCACGACAACGCCAACCAGCAGGTCGATCTCCTCGACTGCTTCTACTACGCCACGGTGACGCTGTCGACGACCGGCTACGGCGACATCGTCCCGTACAGCGACAGTGCACGACTGATCAACATCCTGCTGATCACGCCGCTGCGCGTGCTGTTCCTGATCATCCTGGTCGGTACCACCCTGGAAGTCCTCACGGAGCGGACGAAGGAAGAGTGGCGGCTCAAGCGCTGGAGGAAGAACTTGCGTGAGCACACGGTCGTCGTCGGCTTCGGTACGAAGGGCCGCTCGGCCCTGCAGACGCTGCTGGCCACCGGCCTCTCCAAGGAGCAGGTCGTCATCGTCGACCCCAGCGCCAAGGTGATCGACATGGCCAACGCGGAGGGGTTCACGGGTGTGGTCGGCGACGCCACCCGCTCCGACGTCCTGCTCCGCGCCGAGCTGCAGAAGGCCCGTCAGATCGTCATCGCCACCCAGCGGGACGACACGGCGGTCCTGGTCACCCTGACGGCCCGGCAGCTCAACCGCGGGGCGAAGATCGTCGCGGCGGTGCGCGAGGAGGAGAACGCCCCGCTGCTGCGCCAGTCGGGTGCGGACGCGGTCATCACGAGCGCGAGCGCGGCCGGCCGCCTGCTGGGCCTCTCGGTCCTCAGCCCGAGCGCGGGCACCGTGATGGAGGACCTGATCCAGCAGGGCAGCGGCCTCGACCTCATCGAACGCCCGGCCCGCAAGTCCGAGGCCGGCAAGTCGGTACGGGACACCGAGGACCTGGTGGTGAGCGTGCTGCGGGGGCACCGGCTGCTCGCGTACGACGATCCGCACGCGAGCCCGATCCAGCTGACGGACCGTCTCATCACCATCGTGCGGGCGGCGCCACCGACTTCGCCGCAGGTGAAGCTGGGTCCTGCCGAGTAGCCGCGCCGTGGCGTAGCCTCCGGGCCATGCATGCGATCACCATCGAGCAGCCCGGCGGCCCCGAGGCCCTCGTCTGGGCCGACGTACCCGATCCGGTGCCGGGCGAGGGCGAGGTCCTCGTCGAGGTAGCGGCGAGCGCCGTGAACCGCGCCGACGTACTCCAGCGACAGGGGTTCTACGATCCGCCGCCCGGCGCCTCGCGCCATCCGGGGCTGGAGTGCTCCGGACGGATCGCCGCGATCGGGCCGGGGGTGTCCGGCTGGTCCGTGGGCGACGAGGTGTGCGCGCTGCTGGCCGGTGGCGGGTACGCGGAGCGGGTGGCCGTGCCGGCGGGCCAGTTGCTGCCGGTCCCGGCGGGCGTGGACCTGGTGACGGCGGCCGCGCTGCCGGAGGTCGTCACGACCGTGTGGTCCAACGTGTTCATGGTGGCCGGGCTGCGCCCCGGCGAGACCCTGCTGGTACACGGGGGGTCCAGCGGGATCGGGACGATGGCGATCCAGCTGGCGAAGGCCGTGGGCGCGACGGTCGCCGTGACGGCGGGCGGCCCGGAGAAACTGGCGCGCTGCAAGGAGCTGGGCGCGGACATCCTGATCGACTACCGCGAGCAGGACTTCGTGGCCGAGCTGCGCACGGCGACGGGCGGGGCCGGGGCGGACGTGATCCTGGACATCATGGGCGCCAAGTACCTGGCCCGGAACGTGGACGCCCTGGCCGTGAACGGGCGGCTCGCGGTGATCGGGCTCCAGGGCGGAGTGAAGGCCGAACTGAACCTCGGCGCGCTGCTGGCCAAGCGGGCGGCGATCACGGCCACCTCGCTGCGGGCCCGCCCGCTGGAGGAGAAGGCGGCCATCGTCGCCGCCGTACGCGAGCACGTGTGGCCGCTGGTGGCCGCGGGGCGGGTCCGCCCGGTGGTCCACGCGACCTTCCCGATGCGGGATGCCGCCGAAGCCCACCGCGTCCTGGAGTCCAGCGCCCACGTGGGCAAACTCCTGCTCACGGTGTGAGCCGCGGGCTCCGTCCCGGACCCCGCGCCTCAATCGCCGGCGGGCGGTATTTCAGCCCGTCCGGCGATTGAGGACCGGGTCCGGGCAGAGCCCGGGAAACGGCGAAAGGGCGGGGCGGGGACAGGCTCCGCGCAGCGGCACCGCACCGCCCGCGCTGAGCTACAGGCTGCGCAGCAGGACCGCCGGGGATTCGACGCAGTCGGCGACGTAGCGCAGGAAGCCGCCCGCCGTGCCGCCGTCGCAGACCCGGTGGTCGAAGGTCAGCGACAGCTGGACGACCTTGCGGACCGCCAACTGCCCCTCGTGCACCCACGGCTTGTCGATGATCCGGCCCACCCCCAGCATCGCCGCCTCCGGGTGGTTGATGATCGGCGTGGAGCCGTCGACCCCGAACACCCCGTAGTTGTTCAGGGTGAAGGTGCCGCCGGTCAGATCCGCCGGTGCCAGCTTCCCGGCCCGGGCCAGCTCGGTCAGCCGGGCGAACTCCGCCGACAGGGACTCCGGGTTGCGGTTCTGCGCGTCCCGGACCACCGGGACCACCAGGCCCCGCTCGGTCTGCGCGGCGAAGCCCAGGTGCACGGACGGGAGCCGGACGATCTCCTTCGCCGCGAGGTCCACGGTCGAGTTGAGCTCCGGGTACCGGGCAAGGGCCGCCGTGCAGATCCGGGCCAGCAGCGCGAGCACCGAGATCTTGGGCCCGCCCACCGCGTTCATCGCGGCGCGGGCGGCCATCAGCTCGGTGGCGTCCGCGTCGACCCAGCAGGTGGCGTCCGGGATCTCCCGGCGGCTGCGCGACAGCTTCTCGGCGACCGCCCCGCGCACCCCCTTGAGCGGGATCCGCTCGCCTTGCGCCGACACCCTCGGTGCCACCGCGGCGACGGGGGCCGGCTCGGGCGCGCGCAGCGCGGCCAGCGCCGCCTCGACGTCCGCCCGCAGGATCAGCCCGTCGGGCCCGGTCCCGCTCAGCGCGCGCAGGTCGACCCCGCCGTCCTTGGCCAGCTTGCGCACCAGCGGCGAGATCACGGGCACCGGCCCGGCGGGAGCGGCGGGAGCGGCCGGAACGGCCGGAGCGGCCGGAACCGCTGGGGCCGCGACGACCGGCGCCGACACCGCGGCGGTGACGGGTCGCACCCGTCGCCGACGCGCCGGGCGCGACCGGTCCTCGCCGTAGCCGATCAGGGGCCGGGGCACGTTGCCGGATCCCTCGGCTTCGGCCGCCTGCGCGGCCGGGGCCTCCGGGAGCGACGCCGCGCCCACCGCCACGGTGATCAGCGGTGCTCCGACGGGCAGTTCCGTGCCCTCCTCCCCGAACCGGGCGGTGACCACACCGCCGTAGGGGCACGGAACCTCCACCATCGCCTTGGCCGTCTCGACCTCGACCACCGGCTGGTCGATGGCGACGACATCGCCCACCGCCACCAGCCACCGGACGATCTCGGCCTCGGTCAGGCCCTCCCCGAGATCGGGAAGCTTGAATTCCATTACCTGCGGCATCAGTTCTCCCACTGCAGGCGGGCCACGGTGTCCAGGATCCGGTCCACGCCGGGCAGGTGGTGCTTCTCCAGCATCGGCGGCGGATACGGGATGTCGAAGCCCGTCACCCGCAGCACCGGCGCCTCCAGGTGGTGGAAGCACCGCTCCGTGATGCGGGCGGCGATCTCCGCGCCCGGTCCGCCGAAGCCGTTCGCCTCGTGGACCACCACCGCGCGCCCGGTGCGGCGTACGGACTCCACGACCGTGTCCTCGTCGAAGGGGACCAGCGAGCGCAGGTCCACGACCTCGAGGTCCCAGCCCTCCTCGCGCGCCGCTTCGGCCGCCTCCAGACACACCGGCAGGGAGGGCCCGTAGGTGATCAGGGTCGCGCTCGTGCCGGTCCGCCGGACCAGCGCCTTGCCGATGCCCGGCACGGCCGTCGGGGCCTCGGGCCGCCAGTCGGCCTTCGACCAGTAGAGCCGCTTCGGCTCCAGGAAGACGACCGGGTCGTCGCTCGCGATCGACGCGCGCAGCAGTCCGTACGCGTCCTCGACCGTCGCCGGGGTCACCACCGTCAGGCCGGGGGTGGCCACGTAGTACGCCTCGGAGGAGTCGCAGTGGTGCTCCACGCCGCCGATCCCGCCGCCGTACGGCACGCGGATGGTGATCGGCAGCGGCATCGCGCCGCGGGTGCGGTTGCGCATCTTCGCCACGTGCGAGATCAGCTGCTCGAACGCCGGGTACGCGAAGGCGTCGAACTGCATCTCCACGACCGGCCGCAGCCCGTACATGGCCATGCCGACCGCCGCGCCCAGGATGCCCGCCTCCGCGAGGGGGGTGTCCGTGCAGCGCTCCTCGCCGAACTCCTTCGCGAGCCCGTCCGTGATCCGGAAGACCCCGCCGAGCGTCCCGACGTCCTCGCCCATGACGTGGACCGTCGGGTCCTCGGCCATCGCGTCGCGCATCGCCCGGGTCAGGGCCTGCGCCATCGTCGAGGGCTTGACCCCCGACTTCGCGGACTTCGCCGCCACCGTCGTCACGCCTGGTCCTCGGCTTCCAGCTCTGCACGGAGCATGGCCGCCTGCTCGCGCAGCCGGTCCGTCTGCTCCGCGTACACGTGCGCGAACAGGTCCATCGGGTCCACCACCGGATCCGCGTTCATCCCCTCGCGGAGCGCCGCGGCCATCACCTCGGCCTCGTCGCGCGCCGCCTGGATCGCCGCCTCGTCGATGACCCCGCGCGCGGTCAGCTCGCGCTCCAGCAGAACGATCGGGTCGTGCGCCTTCCAGGCCTCGACCTCGGCGTCACCGCGGTAGCGGGTCGCGTCGTCCGCGTTCGTGTGGGCCTCCATCCGGTACGTGACGGCCTCGATCAGGGTCGGGCCACCACCGGCCCGGGCCCGCCGGACCGCCTCGGTCAGCACCTCGTGCATCGCGGCGATGTCGTTGCCGTCGACCAGCCGGCCGGGCATCCCGTACCCCACGGCCTTGTGGGCCAGCGTCGGGGCGGCGGTCTGCTTGGCGAGCGGGACGGATATCGCGAAGCCGTTGTTCTGCACGAGGAAGACCACCGGGGCCTGCCAGACGGCGGCGAAGTTCAGCGCCTCGTGGAAGTCGCCCTCGCTGGTGCCGCCGTCGCCGACCATGGCCAGGGCGACGACGTCGTCGCCGCGCAGCCGGGCCGCGTGCGCCAGCCCCACCGCGTGCGGCAGCTGGGTGGCGAGCGGGGTCGAGAGCGGGGCGATGCGGTGCTCGCGCGGGTCGTACCCGGTGTGCCAGTCGCCGCGCAGCAGGGTCAGCGCCTGTACGGGGTCCAGCCCGCGCGCCACGGCCGCCAGGGTGTCGCGGTAGCTCGGGAACAGCCAGTCCTGGTCCTCCAGGACCATCGCGGCCGCGATCTCGCAGGCCTCCTGGCCCACGGTGGAGGGGTAGACGGCGAGCCGGCCCTGCTTGGTGAGCGCCGTGGCCTGGGCGTTGTAGCGGCGGCCGCGCACCAGCTCGGCGTAGCAGCGGCGCATCAGCTCCGGGTCGAGCCGGTCCGCCGCCTCGGTGCCCAGCACCCGGTAGGGCTCGGGGTCCGGAAGCAGCGGCGCGGCATCCGTACGGGGACTCCAGGCGGGCGGCGGGGTGGACCGGTGGGACGCACCGGCACCGGGCAGCTCTTGGACCGTCATGGCGGCGTACACCTCCTCGTGGGAAGCGGGCAGGGGGTGCCCCGGGTGTGAGGCCCCTCACCTACCGATTGTTCGGTTGTCTGCGCAATTTGGCTACAGGCACCTCCAGGCTGTGGACAAACTGGCGTCGGGGCCCTGGGATGGATGCAGGACGTCCAGGAGAGGGAGGCATCGGGCAATGCCGGATGAACAAATGGCCGGAACGGGTTCCGCGCCGGCCGTGCCGGGGGGCGCACCGGGCGCCTCCGCAGCCCCTCCCGCCGCACCCCGGCCCCTGGATCCGATCGACCGGTCGATCATGCGGCTGCTCCAGGCGGACGGCCGCGCGTCGATACGGTCGGTGGCTGAGCAGGTGCACGTCTCGCGGGCGAACGCCTACGCCCGGATCAACCGGCTCATCGACGACGGGGTGATCCGCGGGTTCACAGCCCGCGTCAATCACGAACGCGCAGGGCAGGGCGCTTCCGCCTATATCACCCTGAAGATCGTCCAGAACTCCTGGCGCACCGTGCGCGAGCAGCTGCGCGAGCTCCCGGGCGCCGCGCACATCGCGCTGGTCAGCGGGGATTTCGACGTCCTGCTGCTGGTGCACACCCCGGACAACCGGACCCTGCGCGAGCTGGTCCTGACCCGGCTCCAGGCCATCCCGGAGGTCCTCTCGACGCGGACCCTGCTGGTCTTCGAGGAAACGGATCTCCTGGGCACGGGCCCGGGCCCGGGCGGCGCCGCCCCGGCCATCGCCGAGGAGTAGCCCGTCCGGGTAGGACGACGCCCCCGGGAGGGCCGTACGGCCGTTCCGGGGGCGCTGGGGTCTCCTGGGGTCAGCGGACGGCGCGCAGGCCGTCGAGGGCCATGTGGACGACCGCGTCCGCGAGCTGGTCGGGGCCGGTCCCCGAGTGCGGGCGGTACCACTCGACCAGGGAGTTCACCATGCCGAAGAGGAGGCGGGTGGCGAGGCGGATGTCCACGTCCGCCCGCAGGTCGCCGTCCGCCGCGGCCGCCTTGAGCAGGTCGGCGACCTGGTGGTCGAACTCGCGGCGGCGTTCCAGCGCCCACCGCTCGGTGCGGGTGTTGCCGCGTACGCGCAGCAGCAGCGTCACGTACGGCAGCTCGCCGGCCAGCACCTCGACCGTGCGGCGCGTGACGTACTCGACGCGCTCGACCGCCCGGCCCCGTACGGCGCCCGGCTCCTCCAGGATCGCGAAGAGCCCGTCGAGGGCGCGGCTGACGGCCCGCCGCAGCAGTTCCTCCTTGCCCGCGACGTGGTGGTAGATCGAGGACTTCGAGATGCCCGCGGCCTTGGAGAGGTGCTCCATCGAGGTGCCGTCGTAGCCGCGCTCGTTGAAGACCTGGACGGCGACCGACAGCAGTGTCTCGGGGGTGTACGTGTCCCGCTTGGCCGTCGTCATGCGGCCCCCTCCTCGCCGTCCGCGGCGTAGCCCAGCTTGAACAGGGCCAGGGAGGGCGCGTACCGGCCCCCGGGACAGCGCTCGTCGAGGTGGTGCAGCAGGTCGTAGGCCCAGTCCCGGCCGAGCCGCTCGTGCCACTCGCCGGGACCCAGCGGGTAGTTGACGCCGAGCCGCATCGCCGTGTCGATGTCCCCGGCCGAGGCGGCGCCGCGGGCGACGGCGTCGGCCGTGAGGTCGATCAGCATCGCGACGGTCCGCGCGACGATCATGCCGGGGACGTCGCCGATCACGGAGACCTTCTTGCCCAGCTTCTGGAAGAGGCCGATCGCCTCGGCCAGGGTCCGCTCACTGGTGTCCTCGCTCGCGGAGAGCGCGATGCGGGTGGCGCCGCGGTAGTCGAGCGCGAGGTCGAAGTAGACGACGTCGGCGAACTCGACGGAGGTCTTGCCGTCCGCGAGGACCAGCTGGCCCTCGCCGGGCAGCTGGATGTACGGGCCCCCCTGCTCGGTGGCCGCGACCGCGATCCCGGCCTCCTCCAGCAGGTCCACCAGCGCGGCGGCCGGACCGAGGTCACCGACGACCGTGACCTTCGCCGGGGCCTCCTCGGGCTCGGCGGTGTGCGGGAGCGCGGGCTCGGCGTCCGGACCGTACGGGTACCAGCCGTGCCCGGACTTGCGGCCGAGGCGGCCCGACTGGACGAGACGGCGCTGGGCGAGGGAGGGGGTGAACTTCGGGCTGCGGAAGAAGGACTCCCAGACCGAGCGGGTCACGGCCTCGTTCACGTCCTGGCCGATCAGGTCGGTCAGCTGGAAGGGGCCCATCTTGAAGCCGCCGCTCTCGCGGAGCACGGCGTCGATGGTGGCCGGGTCGGCGCCCTGCTCCTCGTACACCGCGAAGGCCTCGGCGTAGAAGGGCCGGGCGATCCGGTTGACGATGAAACCGGGGGTGTCGGCGCAGCGGACCGGTGTCTTCCCCCAGCCGAGCACGGTGCGGTACGCGCGCTCGGCGGTGGCCGGGTCGGTCGCGGAACCGCTGACCACCTCGACGAGCGGGAGCAGCGGGGCCGGGTTGAAGAAGTGCAGGCCGAGGAAGCGGCCGGGGTGCGCGAGCCCGGCGGCGAGCTCGGTCACGGAGAGGGAGGAGGTGTTGGTGGCCAGCACCGCGTCCGGCGCGACCACCTCCTCGAGCGCGGCGAAGAGCGCCTGCTTGACGGTGACGTTCTCGACGACCGCCTCGATGACGAGGGCGGCACCGGCGAGGTCCGCGAGGTCGCCGGCCGAGGCGATCCGGCCGATCGCCTCCTCGGCCTCGGCGCGGTCGAGACGCCCCTTGGCGGCCATCCGCTCGACCCGGTCCTGGACGAAACCGACGCCGTCGGCCGCGAGGGAGGCGTTGATGTCGTAGATCAGCACGCGGTGACCTGCGAGTAGGGCGACCTGGGCGATGCCCTGGCCCATGGTGCCCGCGCCGACGACCGCCACAGTGCGGGACCGCTCGATTGCTGTCATGTCCTGATCCTCCCGCACACACTTATCCACAGGCCCGCCGGGCCCTCTTGTCCCGACCGATCGTTCGGTTACTCTAACTCCAGTCTCCTGTTCTTCGCCCGGCTCAACGAGGAGTTGGTCCCTGATGGCCGCCGAGCTCACCGTCCCCCAGCTGTCCGCCAAGCACCGGCCCACCCTGGACCAGGCCCTGTCGGCGATCCGCAGCCGTGCCTACTGGTCCCCGCATCCCGAGCACCCCAAGGCGTACGGCGAGACCGCGCCCGCCGACGGGCTCGCCGCCTTCGAGGCCGTGCGCGGCACCCGGCTTGACCTGGGCCAGCCCGGCACCGACGGCTGGACGGGCGCCGAGGTGTCCCCGTACGGCCCGGAGCTGAAGGTCGAGTACCCGCATGTGGACCCGGACGTGCTGCTCCCCGCGATGAAGGCGGGCATGGGCGCCTGGCGCGACGCGGGACCCGAGACGCGCGCCCTGGTCTGTATCGAGATCCTGGCCCGCATCTCCGCACGGACCCACGAGTTCGCGCACGCGGTCATGCACACCAGCGGCCAGGCGTTCATGATGGCGTTCCAGGCGGGCGGCCCGCACGCACAGGACCGCGGCCTGGAGGCGGTGACCTACGCGTACGAGGAGCAGACCCGGGTCCCGGTCCGGGCCGACTGGTCGAAGCCGCAGGGCAAGAAGGACCCGCTGGAGCTCGGCAAGAGCTTCACCGCCGTCCCGCGCGGTATCGCCCTCATGATCGGCTGCAACACCTTCCCGACCTGGAACGGTTACCCCGGCCTGTTCGCCTCCCTCGCCACCGGCAACGCGGTGCTGGTCAAGCCGCACCCGCGGGCCGTGCTGCCGCTCGCGCTGACCGTCCAGGTCGCCCGGGAGGTCCTCGCGGAGGCGGGCTTCGACCCGAACCTGGTGGCGCTCGCGGTCGAGCGCCCGGGCGAGGGCATCGCCAAGACTCTCGCGGTCCGCCCCGAGATCAAGCTGATCGACTACACCGGCTCCACGGAGTTCGGGGAGTGGCTCGAGACCAACGCCCGCCAGGCGCAGGTCTACACGGAGAAGGCCGGCGTCAACACCGTCGTCCTGGACTCCACCGACAACTACAAGGGGATGCTGTCCAACCTGGCCTTCTCGCTGTCCCTGTACAGCGGCCAGATGTGCACCACCCCGCAGAACCTGCTGATCCCGCGCGACGGCATCGCTACGGACGCCGGCCACAAGACCTACGACGAGGTCGTCGCCGACCTCGCCGCCTCGGTCGGCGGCCTGCTGGGCGACGACGCCCGGGCCAACGCGCTGCTCGGCGCGCTGGTCAACCCGGACGTCAAGAGCCGGCTGGAGGCCGCGGCCGCGCTGGGCGAGGTCGCGCTGGCCTCCCGGGAGGTCGTGAACCCCGAGTTCCCGGACGCGGTGGTCCGTACCCCCGTCATGGTCAAGCTGGACGCGGCCAAGCCCGACCCGGAGGCGCCCTACCTCTCCGAGTGCTTCGGCCCCGTCTCCTTCGCGGTGGCCGTGGACACCACCGCCGACGCCCTCGACCTGCTGCGCCGCACGGTGCGGGAGAAGGGCGCCATGACGGTGGGCGCGTACACGACGTCGGCGGACACCGAGCGGGCGGTCGAGGAGGTCTGCCTGGAGGAGTCCGCGCAGCTCTCCCTGAACCTGACCGGCGGGGTGTTCGTCAACCAGACCGCCGCGTTCTCGGACTTCCACGGCTCCGGCGGAAACCCGGCGGCCAACGCCGCGCTGTGCGACGGCGCCTTCGTCGCGAACCGCTTCCGCGTGGTGGAGGTTCGCCGCCAGGCGTAACCGCACGCCGCGGAACCGGCACCCGGCCCGGGTGGACCGCCGCCTCCCGCTACTCCTGCCCTCCCTGGGCGAAGAGGCGGGAGGAGACGTCCACCTGGGCCATCCTGCGCAGCGCCGCGAACATCGCGTCGCCCACGACCGTGCCGACGACGACCGCCTCGACCAGGTCCTCGCGGTCCGTCCGGCGGGCCGCGTACCCCAGATCCGCCCGGGCCACCCGCTCGGCCGCCTCGGCGTACTCGTCGAGCAGCTCGGCGAAGGAGCCGTAGCCCACCCGCCCGAGTGAGGCGAGCGCGGCCGCCAGCGCGCCGGCGGCCTTGTTCCCCGGGTGGAGGCGCCAGCCGCGCGCCTCGATCAGCCGCGCCACCCGCTCCCGGGCCAGTACCGCCTCGGCGTCCTCCTGGCACCCGGCGTCGCCGTACTCGGGGACCAGCCGCTGGGCCGCGGTGCCCAGCAGTTTGTGCACCGGCTGCTCCTTGTCGTCGATGGACGCGAGCACGTCGCCGATGGCCGCCACCGACAGCCCGCCGACCTCCAGCAGCGCGCGGATCAGGCGCAGCCTGCGCTCGTGCCCGTCGTCGTAGCTGGCCTGGTTGGGGCTGCTCAGCTCGCCCGGCGGCAGCAGGCCCTCCCGGACGTAGTACTTGATCGTCGGTACCGGGACCCCGGTACGGCGGCTCAACTCTCCGATGCGCATGGTCTGTTCACTCGTCTCTTCTTGCCCCGTTCCCCCCTCATCATAGATAGTGGGGCTATCAGATAGCGGCAAGCGTCGCTATCCATTCTCCTGGGGGGCTCATGTCTGCGTTGCTGTCCGCGTTACGTACCTGGCACCGGCCACTGACCCTGTTCGCGGGCCTGATGGCCCTGTGGGCCCTCGGCTCCGCCGTGGGTCTCGCCGTCGACGACCGGGTGCTGGTCGGCGCCCCGATCTGGGCCAAGCCCTTCAAGTTCGCCGTCTCGTTCGTCGGCTACTCGCTCAGCCTGGCGTGGATGATCTCGCTGGCCGTCGCGGCCCGCCCGCGGCTGCGCAGGGCCGCCTGGTGGGCCGGTACGGTCGTCGCCGCGGCGAGCCTGGTCGAGATGCTGCTCATGACGGGTCAGGTGATCCGGGGCCGGCAGAGCCACTTCAACCAGCGGACGCCCTTCGACGAGCAGGTCTACAGCGCCATGGCCAACACCGTCGTCGTGCTGTGGACGGCCACGCTCGTCATCGCCGTGCTGCTCTTCCGCACCCGCATCGCCGACCGGGCCACCACCTGGTCCCTCCGGATCGCCGCCGTCCTCGCCCTCACGGGCGCCGGGCTCGGCTTCCTGATGGCCGTCCCCACCGAGGCACAGCTCGCGGTCGAGGACGCGCCGGTGACGGGCGCCCACAGCGTCGGGGTGCCGGACGGCGGGCCCGCCATGCCGCTCACCGGCTGGTCGACCACCGGTGGCGACCTGCGCATCCCGCACTTCTTCGGCATGCACGCGCTGCAGCTGCTGCCCCTGTTCGTCCTCGTCCTGGCCGCCCTCGCCGGTCGCTTCGCGCTGCTGCGCCGGGAGCGGGTCCGGCTGCGGCTGACCCTGGTGGCGGCCGGGGTCTACGCGGCGGTCTTCGCGCTGGTGACCTGGCAGGCGCTGCGCGGCCAGGCGCTGATCCACCCGGACGGGGCGACGCTCGGGGCGGCCGCGGCGATCCTGGCCGGGGGAGTCCTGGGGGGTGTCTTGTCGATCAGGCCGGATCAGCGAGCGGTGCCCGGCGCATGCGAGCGCAAGGCCGAGGAGGGAGCCGCCGCGGAGCGTGGCCGACCGACGAGAACGCAGCGAGCGTGAGGGCCGGCTGATGCGAGCCCGGCCTGATCGGCAAGACACCCCAAGACACCCCTCAGGGGCTCTCGCCGCCCTGTTCGTGGGCCGGGGGGCCGCCCCAGTGGAAGAGGGTCATGGCCACGCTGGTGGCGAGGTTGTAGCTGGAGACCTGGGGGCGCATCGGCAGGGAGACGAGATGGTCGGCCCGGGCGCGCAGCTCCGGTGAGATCCCGTGGCGTTCCGAGCCGAAGGCGAGCAGGGCGTCGTCCGGCAGGGTGAGGGCGCGGATGTCCGCGCCCTCGGGGTCGAGCGCGTAGAGCGGGCCGGGCGGCAGCTCGTCGAGTGCGAGGCGTTCGACGGTGGTGGCGTAGTGCAGCCCGGCCCCGGCCCGGACCACGTTCGGGTGCCAGGGGTCGAGATCGCCGCGGGTCACCACGCCGGTGGCGCCGAAGCCGGCGGCGAGCCGGACGACGGCTCCGACGTTGCCGAGGTTGCGGGGGTTGTCGAGGACGACGACGGGCGCGGGCCTCGGCATCCGGCCCAGGCCCGCGATGCCGGCCGCCCGGTCGGGGCGTACCGCGAGGGCCGCGACCCCGGTGGGGTGCACGCGGGGCAGCACCTCCGTGAGCTCGGCCCGCCGCACGAGCCGCGCCACGGCGTCCTCGACGTCCGGAGCCAGCTCCCGGGCCAGCGCGCGTACGGCTTCGGGATCCTCCGCGATGGCCATCCGCACCTCGGCGCCGAACCGCAGGGCGTGCTTCAGCGCGTGAAACCCGTCGAGCAGCACGAGGCCCCCGGCCTGCTCGGCCTCCCGCCACCGCTGTGCGATCTCCCCGGAACTCCGCTCCTCGCTCATGCCCCCGACCCTACGGTCCACAGGGGCGTCCTCCGCTTCGCGGTCCCCGCCCGGCCCGTCCACCGTTCCCCCAGCCCTGCCCGGACCCGCGGCGGGACCCGGGGAGGCGGCGCCGTCAGCGGGGTGCCGGCACCGGCGCCGGCTCCACGGGATCCGGCACGGGCTCCACCGCACGCCGCCGCCGCGCAGCGGCCCGTGCGCCCGCCCACACCAGGAAGCCCGTCGGCAGGAACACCGCGTCCGCGGCGATCATCGCCAGAGAGAAGAACGGCAGACCCAGCAGCACCGCGATCCCCGCGTGCTCCAGCATCATCGCCGCCAGCAGCACGTTCTTGATCCGCCGGTTGAACAGGGTGAACGGAAACGCCACCTGCACCGCCACCGTCCCGTACGACAGCAGCATGACCAGCGTCCCGCTGCCCGCCACCAGCGCCGAGAGCCCCGGCCACGGGGTGAAGTAGTCCAGCCCCAGCGGGTAGTACAGGGCCGTCCCGTCCTGCCACCGGGACCCCTGGATCTTGTACCACCCCGCCGTCGCGTAGATCAGGCAGACCTCCGCCATGATCACCAGCATGCCCGCGTTGTGCAGCAGGTTGGCCAGGACGTCCAAGGCCGCCCGCCCCTCGCCCTCCGGCTCGTAGCGGTCGACCATCCACCACAGTCCGCACGCCACCCACACCGCCGCGAACGCCGCCAGCCAGCCGTAGCCGAACCGCCCCGTCGCCGCGCCGAAGGCGAACACCGCCCCCAGCACCCCCCACAGCACCGGCCCGGCCGCCCCGGCCGTCGCCGAGCCGTGCGTACGGGCCCTGCGGGCGTCCAGCGACCACACCTGCGCACACCGGGTCAGCACCAGGTAGATCGCCATCAGGTGGATGACGTTGTCCCCGCCGTCGCCCATGAACACGCTGCGGTTCTGCAGCGACAGCACCCCGACCATGAAGACCACGGACGTCGCCCGCGTCCGCCAGCCCAGCAGCAGACCCACGCTCGCCAGCACCGACACCGCGTAGACGATCTCGAACCACAGCGTCGAGTCCGACCACATCAGCACCGTGAAGGCGTGGTTGGAATCGATCAGCCGCTCCGCCAGGCGCCAGCTCCACGGCCCGTCCGGCCCGTACAGCTCGGCGCGGTGCGGGAACTCGCGCAGCAGGAAGAAGAGCCAGGTCGCGGCGAAACCGATGCGGACGACGGCGCTCTGGTACGGGCCCAGCGCCTGCCCGGTGACCTGCACGGCCAGCCGCCCCGCCGCCTCGCGGGCGCGCTTCACACCGTCCACCACGGCAGCTCCCGGTAGTAGGTCTGGGTGTCGGTGGTCTCGGTGCTCCACTTCGGCGCGGGCACCGCCGTGGTCGCCGAGCGCAGCTGGATCCGCAGGATGCTCCCGTCCCCGGCCTGGGAGGAGAACCGGTTCACCGCGATCCGCTGGAGGTACTGCTCGGACAGCTGCCCGCGCTCGCCGTTCGGCTTGTTGTCCTCGTCGTGGGAGCCGGTGAAGAAGTCCCACGCACGGCGGAGCTCGTTCTGGCGCGTGTGGCTCGGCAGCAGGCTGTGCCGGATGGCCGCACCGTCCTCGGCGCTCAGGTCGCGCCAGGGGGTGGTGACCACGTCGCCCCGGGCGGTCCGGACCTCCGCGCGCGCCTCCACCGCGATGTTCTGCTGCAGCGGGTTCGGGGCGAAGAGCTTCCAGTTCTGTTCGAACTCGGGGTAGATCCAGCCGTCGACCGTCTCCGCGTGCTGCTTGCTCAGGGTGTTGGCGGGGGCCACGTGCAGGAAGACGAGCGCGAGGTGCGTGCAGGCGGCCACCGCGATCGCCCCCAGGGCCAGGGCGGTCACGACCCGGTACGGGGTGGACAGACCAGCCATTCCGGGCGCCCGCGGGGGTGGCGGAGCGGCCCCTTCGGCGGGCTCGTGCTCGTTCGATTCCATCCCCACCCGATCATCCGGCGTCCACAGGGTTGACCTCAGAGGTTGACACCCTACGGGCCGCCGTCTCACCATTGAAGCGAATGAACCGAACGATCGGTCGGTCGGGCGGACAGCGGACTCTCACAGGGGGCCGGAATGGTGGCAGTGACCCCGGAAACGGGGCCGGACACGGCCCTCGGGACAGACGGGACGGACGGGACAGGCATGACTGCTGACCTGGGCGCACAGCTCGCGGCGGCATTCGACGCGGCCGTGGCGGCCGACGAGCGCGTGGAACCGCGCGACTGGATGCCGGACGAGTACCGCGCCTCCCTGGTGCGGCAGATGGCCCAGCACGCCCATTCCGAGATCATCGGCATGCAGCCCGAGGCCAACTGGATCACCCGGGCGCCCTCGCTGCGCCGCAAGGCGATCCTGATGGCCAAGGTCCAGGACGAGGCCGGCCACGGGCTGTACCTCTACAGCGCGGCCGAGACCCTCGGCACCAGCCGCGACGAGCTGCTCGACAAGCTGCACTCGGGCAAGCAGAAGTACTCCTCGATCTTCAACTACCCCACCCTGACCTGGGCGGACGTCGGCGCCATCGGCTGGCTCGTGGACGGCGCGGCGATCACCAACCAGGTGCCGATCTGCCGCTGCTCCTACGGGCCCTACGCCCGCGCCATGGTCCGGATCTGCAAGGAGGAGTCCTTCCACCAGCGCCAGGGGTACGAGCTGCTCCTCGCCCTCTCGCAGGGCACCGAGGCCCAGCACGCGATGGCCCAGGACGCGGTCGACCGCTGGTGGTGGCCGTCGCTGATGATGTTCGGCCCGCCGGACGACGAGTCGGCGCACTCGGCGCAGTCGATGGCCTGGCGCATCAAGCGGCACTCGAACGACGAGCTGCGCCAGCGGTTCGTGGACATCGCCGTCCCGCAGGCCGAGTCCCTCGGCCTGACCCTGCCCGACCCGGACCTGAAGTGGAACGAGGAGCGCGGCCACCACGACTTCGGCGCCATCGACTGGGCCGAGTTCTGGAACGTCCTCAAGGGCAACGGCCCCTGCAACGAGGAACGGATCGGCCAGCGGCGCAGGGCCCACGAGGAAGGCGCCTGGGTGCGCGACGCGGCTGCGGCGTACGCGCGCAAGCAGACGGCACAGCAGGCGGCACGGCAAGCGGCGAAGCACGCCGGACAGAACGAGGAGGCACGGGTATGACGCAGAACTGGCCCCTGTGGGAGGTGTTCGTGCGCTCGCGCCGCGGCCTCTCGCACACGCATGCGGGAAGCCTGCACGCCCCGGACGCGGAGATGGCCCTGCGCAACGCCCGCGACCTCTACACCCGGCGCGGTGAGGGCATCTCGATCTGGGTGGTGCCCTCCACCGAGATCACCGCCTCCTCGCCGGACGAGCGGGACCCCTTCTTCGCGCCGTCCGCCGACAAGCCGTACCGGCACCCCACCTTCTACGACATCCCGGAGGGGGTGAGCCACCTGTGACCAGCACCGGCACCAGCCACCTCACCGGCGCCACCGCCGCGGCGGCACTCGCCCTCGGCGACGACGCGCTGTTCCTGTCCCACCGCCTCGGCGAATGGGCCGGACACGCCCCCGTCCTGGAGGAGGAGGTCGCTCTCGCCAACATCGCCCTCGACCTGCTCGGCCAGGCCCGGATCCTGCTGTCCCTGGTCGGCGACGAGGACGAGCTGGCGTACCTGCGTGAGGAGCGGTCCTTCCGCAACCTCCAGCTGGTCGAGCAGCCGAACGGCGACTTCGCCCACACGATCGCCCGCCAGCTCTACTTCTCCTTCTACCAGCACGAGGTCTACGGGGAACTCGCCCGCGGGGACGGCCCGTTCGCGCCCCTGGCGGCCAAGGCCGTCAAGGAGACCGCGTACCACCGCGACCACGCCGAGCAGTGGACGCTGCGGCTCGGTGACGGCACCGAGGAGAGCCGCAGCCGCATGCGGGCCGCCCTCGACGCGCTGTGGAAGTACACCGGCGAGATGTTCCAGCCGGTGGACGGCCTCGACGGCCTGGACCCGGCCGTCCTGGAGGAGCGCTGGCTGGCCGCGCTGACCGGCGTACTGGAGCAGGCCGGCCTCGACCTGCCCCAGGGGCCGCGCACCGGCGCCTGGGCGGCCGGCGCCGGACGGCAGGGCCTGCACACCGAGTCCTTCGGCCGGATGCTCGCCGAGATGCAGCATCTGCACCGCAGCCACCCGGGGGCGTCGTGGTGACCGCCGACGCCGGTACGACCCGCCTGGAGGCGGAACTGGCCGAGCTGGCCGGCTCCGTCCCGGACCCGGAGCTGCCCGTGCTCACCCTGGGTGAGCTCGGCGTGGTGCGCGGGGTGCGGATGCACGAGGACGGCCACGCCGAGGTCACCCTCACCCCCACCTACACCGGCTGCCCGGCCATCGAGGCGATGTCCGCCGACATCGAGCGCGCCCTGACCGGCCACGGCATCCCCGAGGTACGGGTGACCACCGTGCTGGCCCCCGCCTGGTCGACCGACGACATCAGCGCCGAGGGCCGGCGCAAGCTCGCCGAGTTCGGCATCGCCCCGCCCCGGCCGCACGCGGCCGGCGGGCCGGTCCCGCTGACCCTGTCGGTCCGCTGCCCCCACTGCGGATCGACCGACACCGAACTGCTCAGCCGCTTCTCCTCCACCGCGTGCAAGGCGCTGCGCCGCTGCACCGCCTGCCGCGAACCGTTCGACCACTTCAAGGAGCTGTAGATGGCCGCCCCCCGCCACGGCGCGTTCCACCCGCTGACGGTGGCGGCAGTCGACCGGCTCACCGACGACTCCGTGGCACTGACCCTGCGGGTTCCCGAGGAGCTGCGCGAGGAGTACCGGCACGCCCCGGGCCAGCACCTGACGCTGCGCCGCGCCGCTCCCGAGGGCGGTGTGGAGGTCCGCCGGACCTACTCGATCTGCTCGCCCGCTCCGGCGAAGGACGGCCCGGGCCCGGCTGACCTGCGGGTCGGGGTGCGGCTGGTGGAGGGCGGCGAGTTCTCCACCTTCGCGCACAAGGAGATCGCCGCCGGGGACGTGCTGGAGGTCATGGTCCCGGCCGGGCGCTTCGTGCTGGAGCCCGCCGCGGCCCCGGCCTCGGGGCACTATGCGGCGATCGTGGGCGGCAGCGGCATCACGCCCGTGCTGTCGATCGCCGCGAGCCTGCTGGCCGCCCGGCCCGACGCCCGTTTCTGCCTCGTGCGCAGCGACCGTACGGCGGCCTCGACGATGTTCCTGGAGGAGGTGGCCGACCTCAAGGACCGGTATCCGGCGCGTTTCCAGCTGGTCACGGTCCTCTCCCGGGAGGAGCAGGAGTCCGGGCTGCCCTCGGGACGCCTGGACCAGGAGCGGCTGGCGGCCCTGCTGCCCGCGCTGCTGCCGGTGGCGGAGGTGACGGGCTGGTTCCTGTGCGGCCCGTACGGCCTGGTGCAGGGTGCGGAGCGGGCCCTGGCCGCGCTCGGCGTCGTACGGACCCGGGTGCACGAGGAGATCTTCCACGTCGAGGACACCACGCCGACGGTCCGCGCCGCGGCTTCGACGGCCCCCGCGCAGGGGCGGGTCACCGCCCGGCTCGACGGCCGCTCGGGCACCTGGCCGGTCCAGGACGGCGAGTCCCTGCTGGACGCGGTGCTCCGCAACCGCGCGGACGCCCCGTACGCCTGCAAGGGCGGGGTCTGCGGCACCTGCCGGGCCTTCGTGGTGTCGGGCGAGGTCCGGATGGACCGGAACTTCGCGCTGGAGGCCGAGGAGACGGAGGCCGGGTTCGTGCTGGCCTGCCAGTCGCACCCGGTGACCGAGGAAGTGGAGATCGACTTCGACCGCTAGCGGGACGACGTCCGGTCCGGCCCCTGCCGTCGGACAGGCCCCTGTCCGACGACAGGGGCCTGTCCATTTTCAAGAACCTGTTCTATCTTGACGCACCGTCAGACGCGAACGCGGGAGGACAGGCAGTGGACTTCACCTTCACCGAGGAGCAGCAGGCCGCCGTCGAGGCGGCCCGGGCCGTCTTCGCGGACGTCGCGGCCGACGGCGTGCCCAGCCCCGCGCTGACCCCGGGGGCCGTCGCCGACGACTTCGACCGCCCGCTGTGGGCCAAGCTCGCCGGCTCGGACCTGCTGAGCCTGGTCCTCGCCGAGGAGCACGGAGGAGCCGGGCTGGACGCGATCGCCCTGTGCCTGGTGCTCCGCGAGGCCGCCAGGGTGCTGGCGCGGGTCCCGCTGCTGGAGCACTGCGCCACTGCCATGGCCGTGCAGGCCCACGGCAGCCCCGAACTGGCCGCCGCCCTGCTGCCCGGCGCGGGGCGCGGGACGCTCGTACTCACCGCCGCCGCCCACGGGCGCTCCGGCCACGACCCGGCCGAGCTCGCCGTCATCGCCCGCCGCGAGGGCGAGGGGTGGATTCTGGAGGGCACGCAGACCGCCGTCCCCTGGGCGCACGGCGCGGACTGGATCGCCGTACCCGCCCACACCGGCGAGGGCGAGGCCGTTCTCGCGCTCGTCCCGCGCGCCGCCGAGGGGCTCGCCCTCGCCGAGCAGGTCTCCACCAGCGGGGAACGTCTCGCCGAACTCGCCCTCGACGGCGTACGGGTGGACGGCACGCACCTCATCGAGACCCCGGGCGCCTGGGAGCGGCTCCGCCAGCTCCTCGCCACCGGGACCTGTGCGCTGGCGCTCGGACTCGGTGAGAACGTCCTCACCATGACCAGTGAGTACACCGGTAAGCGCGAGCAGTTCGGCTTCCCGGTGGCCACCTTCCAGGCGGTCGCCGTCCAGGCCGCCGACCGCTACATCGACCTGCGCGCCATGGAGGTCACCCTGTGGCAGGCCGCCTGGCGGCTCGACGCGGCGACCGGCGGGGCCGGCGGTCCGCTGCCGAGCTCCGGTGATGTCGCCGTCGCCAAGATCTGGGCCTCGGAGGGGGTGCGGCGGGTCGTGCAGACCGCCCAGCACCTGCACGGCGGCTTCGGTGCCGACACCGACTACCCGCTGCACCGCTACCACGCCTGGGCCAAGCAGCTGGAGCTGCAGCTCGGCCCGGCCGCCGCGCACGAGGAGGCCCTGGGCGACCTGCTGGCCGCCCACCCCCTCTCCTGAGCGGACCGCCCGGACAGGGTCTAGAGCACGAAGGCCGGGTTCCCGCTGTCCGTCACCATCGGGCGCCCGGCGCCGTCCCAGGCCTGCATCCCGCCGTCGATGTTCACGGCGTCGATCTCCTGGCGCACCAGGTACTGGGTGACCTGAGCGGAACGCCCGCCGACGCGGCACATGACGTACACGCGGCGGCCGTCCTCCACCGCTTCGGTGAGCTCACCGAAGCGGGTCACGAAGTCGCTCATCGGGATGTGCAGAGCACCCTCGACGTGGCCGGCCGCCCATTCGTCGTCCTCACGGACGTCGAGGACAAAGCCTTCGGAGGGCACCGCGGCGGCGTCCACCGAGGGAAGCGGTCCGAAGTTCATACGTCGCCTTCTCTCATCGCAGATAGTGGTTCCAACCTAGCCGACCACCCGGTACGGGCAGACGGGCTCACTCGGCGGCGAGCGCCTCGGCCAGCTCCGCCTCGCGCTCGGAGACCTGCGCGAGCAGCTGTTCCGCGATCTCCTCCAGCAGCCGGTCGGGGTCCTCGGGTGCCATCCTCAGCATCGACCCGATCGCGCTGTCCTCCAGCTCCTTGGCGACGAGCGACAGCAGCTCCTTGCGCCGTGCCAGCCACTCCAGCCGGGCGTACAGCTCCTCGCTCTCGCCCGGCGCCGCCGTCTCGGGCGCCGGTCCGGCCGCCCACTCCTCGGCCAGCTCGCGCAGCAGGTGCTCGTCGCCCCGCCCGTAGGCCGCGTTGACCCGCGCGATGAAGGCGTCACGCCGCTCCCGCTCGGCCTCCTCCTGGGCGAGGTCCGGGTGGGCCTGACGCACCAGCTCGCGGTAGAGGCGGCGTACCTCCTCCGAGGGCCGCACCCGCTCCGGCGGGCGCACGGGCCGCTCGGTCAGCATCGCGGAGGCATCGTCGGAGATCCCGTCCGAGCCCAGCCAGTCGTGGAACAGCTCGTCCACCCCGGGCATCGGCATGACCAGCGAGCGCGCTTCCTTCGCGCGTCGCAGGTCTTCGGGATCGCCGCTGCGGGACGCCTTCGCCTCGGCGATCAGCGCGTCCAGTTCGTCGAGCCTCGTGTACATGGGGCCGAGTTTCTGGTGGTGCAGGCGGGAGAAGTTCTCCACCTCCACCCGGAAGGTCTCCACCGCGATCTCGAACTCGATCAGTGCCTGCTCGGCCGCCCGCACGGCCCGCTCCAGGCGGGCCTCGGGGCGCTCCTCGCCGGTCGGGGAGGAGTCACCGGAATCACCGGGGACTGTCTGCTCGGGCTGCTCGGTCTGCTCGCTCACCCGGCCAGCCTACGGCCCGCCCGCGCGGGCGATGTTTCACGTGAAACATCGCCCGCCTCGGCGCGGCCAGACACCGCTGCGGCCGGACCGGCCGCAGCGGCGCCGGACGGCCACCGGACGGCCGCCGGATCGCCGTCGGACCGCCTTCCGACCTCTGCCGGATCGCCGCCGGACCGCCCTCAGACCCCGGTCTCCGCCGCGATCCGGCCGGTCCGCACCGCCGCCACCAAGTCGGCGTGATCGGCCTCGGTACGGTCGGCGTAGGCCACGGCGAAGGCCGCCATCGCCTCGTCCAGCTCGTCGTTCTTCCCGCAGTACCCGGCCAGCAGCCGCGGATCGACGCTGTGCGCGTGCGCCCGGGCCAGCAGGGCGCCGGTCATCCGCCCGTAGTCGTCGATCTGGTCGACGGCCAGCGCCGCCGGATCCACGCTGCCCTTGCGGTTGCGGAACTGCCGCACCTGGAAGGGACGGCCCTCGACCGTGGTCCAGCCCAGCATGATGTCGGAGACCACCTGCATCCGCTTCTGCCCGGCCACCACCCGAAGACCCTCGTGCTGCTCCGGGGCCGGCGCGAAGCCCAGCCCGGGCAGGTGCGGCAGCAGCACCGAGGGCCGCGCCTCCTTGACCTGGAGCACCAGCGGTTCGCCCCGGTGGTCCAGCAGCAGGACCACGTACGAACGGGTGCCGACGCTCCCGGTGCCCACCACGCGGAAGGCCACGTCCTGGATCGCGTACCGGGCCAGCAGCGGCAGCCGGTCGCCCTGGAGCGACTGGAGGTAGGGGCCGAGCGAAGCCGCCACGGCCGCCGCCTCCCCGTCCCCGACCCGGCGCAGCACCGGCAGCGCGTCGACGAAGCGGCGGCCGCCGTCGGGCCCTACCTCCGTCGACCTGGCGGCGAACCGGGCTGAGGTGTTGTTGCGGGCCTTCTCGGAGACCCGCTCCAGCGTTCCCAGCAGATCACGGGCGTCGGCGTGCGAGACGAGCTCCTCGTCCGCAATGGCGTTCCACGCGTCGAGGGCGGGCAGCTTCGACAGGAGCCGCATGGTGCGCCGGTAGGCGCCCACCGCGTCCAGGGCGGCCGCCCTGCAGGTGTCCTCGTCCGCACCCGCCACCCGGCCGGCCAGCACCAGCGAGGCCGCCAGCCGCTTCACGTCCCATTCCCACGGGCCGAACACGGTCTCGTCGAAGTCGTTGAGGTCGATCACGAGCCGCCCGCGCGCGTCCCCGTACAGACCGAAGTTCGCCGCGTGGGCGTCGCCGCAGATCTGCGCGCCGACCCCGGTCACCGGGCCGCCGGACAGGTCGTGGGCCATCAGCCCGGCCGCCCCGCGCAGGAACGCGAACGGGTTCGCGGCCATCCGGCCCACCCGTATCGGAGTCAGCTCCGCGACCCGCCCGGCGTTGGACTCCTCCACCGCGCGCACGGCGTCCGGCCGCCCGGCCGGCGCCTCGAACGCGGCGTGCGCCGACCGCGGCACGCGAACGCGCAGCGCCTTGCCCTCCTGCTTGGGAGAGCCGGCCGCCACCCTCGGCGCGAACCCCGCCACGTCCGGAATCCGCTGACCCGCCATCGCCGTCATCGACGCCGCCCCCACCCGTTCACCTCATTGATCGCTGCCCGCACGGGCTGACCGTATCTACAGCCCGGCGTCCCTGGCCAGCAGCGCCGCCTGCACCCGGTTCTCGCAGTCCAGCTTCGCCAGGATCCGGCTCACGTACGTCTTCACGGTCGCCTCGCTCATGTGCAGCCGCCGGCCCGCCTCCGCGTTGGACAGACCCTCACCCAGCAGCGCCAGCACACCGCGCTCCCGCTCGCTCAGCTCCGCCACCTGACGCCGGGCCAGCTCGCCGCGCACGGCGGCCTTCCCGGACGCCAGCTGGTCCACCACGTGCCGGGTCGCTCCCGGCGAGAGGTACGCGTCCCCGGCCGCGGCCGCCCGGACCGCCCCGATCAGCTCGCCCGGCGCCGAGTCCTTCAGCAGGAATCCCGCGCCGCCCTCGCCCAGTGCCCGCAGGACGTTCTCCTTCTCGCCGAAGGTGGTCAGGATCAGCGCCCGCACCTGCGGCACGGTCCGCCGCAGTTCGCCCAGCGCGGTCAGCCCGTCCATCACCGGCATCTGGATGTCCAGCAGCATCACGTCGGGCGCGTGCGAGCGGGCCAGGTCCACCGCCTCCCTGCCGTTGGCCGCCTCCGCGACGACCTCGATGTCCGGTGCCGAGGTCAGGATCATCCTGATCCCGGCCCGGATCAGTGGCTCGTCGTCGGCGATCACCACTCTGATCACTTCGGCTGTCACCCGCGCTCCTACTGCTTGACCTCGTACTCCTGCTTTTCCACGAGCTTGCCGTCCTTGAAGCAGAACCGGAAGATCAGGTCCGTTCCCAGGGCGCCCGGCTGGTCCTCGGCCAGCAGGGCCAGGCAGTCCGAGCCGGCCGGCCGGAGCGGCCCCTTGCGGGCGGCGCCGGCGGTCATGAAGTTCTCCCCGCTCGGCAGCCGGTCGCGCACGGCCTGCTCCGCCTCCCCCACGTGCACGGCGTCGAACTCGTCCCGGTCGATCATCGCGTCACTCGCCGAGTCCATCAGCAGCACCGCTCCGGCACCGAACACGATCACCAGCAGCACCACCGCCGCGAACGCGATCCCGCAGCCCACCGCGACGCCACCGGAGCGGCTGCGCACGCGCACGGCCAGCTCCCGGTCCACCGCCTCCCAGTCCATCGGCTGCTCGCCGCGGCGCCCCCGTACCCCGCCGTGCGCCTGCGCCTGCGCCTGCTGCCCGAAGTCGTCGGCCACGTCCTCCACCCCGGCCGGCTCCGCGCCGTACGGCAGGACCCCGGCCACCCGGAAGCCGCCGCCCTCGGCGGGGCCCGCGTGGACCATCCCGCCGACCAGCCGGGCCCGCTCGCGCAGCCCGGTCAGGCCCTGCCCGCCCGAGACCACCTCCTCGGACGCCGGACCGGCCGACGGCCCGTTGGCGATCTCCACCACCAGCGAGTCGTCCTCGAACCGCAGCTCCACCGTGATCGGCGCCCCCGGAGCGTGCTTGTACGCGTTCGTCACGGCCTCCTGGACGATCCGGTACGCGGCGTGGTCGCACGCCGCGACCAGCGGCCTCGGCTGCCCCGACGTGGTCATCCGCACGTCGGTCCCCGAGCCCCTCGCCGCCTCCACGACCCCCGCGATACCGGCCACCCCGCGCGCCGCGGGCTGGGCCTCCTCCACGGGCGCGGGCGCCTCCACCCCGTCCCGCAGGATGCCGACGACCTCGCGCAGTTCGTGCATCGCGGCCACCGAGGCCTGCCGCAGCACCCCCACCGCCTCGCGCTGCCGGTCGGTGATCTTCGGATCCACCTCCAGCGCCCCCGTGTGCACGGAGATCAGGGCCAGCTGGTGCCCCAGGCTGTCGTGCATGTCCTGGGCGATGCGCTGGCGTTCGCGCAGCCTGGCCTGCCCGGCGACCATGGCCCGCTCGCGCAGCAGCTGCCCGTTGCGCTCCTGGAGGGCGCGCAGCAGGGTGCGGCGCTGCGACCAGTACCGGCTGGCCAGGCCCGGCATCACCGTCATCGCCAGGAACATCAGCGTGGAGAACACGATCACCAGCAGCGGGCGCATCTGCGACCACTGGTCCACCACGCTGAAGCCGACCGCCGCCCCGAAGGCCAGCGTGAAGGCGGTCAGCGCGCGGCCCACCCCGACGATCCGCCGCCCGGCCGACCAGCCCATCAGGGGCAGGACGAAGAACGCCCCGGGCAGGGGGGTGATCACCGCCGAGGCGAGCACGAGCGTGGTTCCCGGCAGCCTGCGGCGCAGCAGCGTCAGCGCCATCACCACCGCGGCGCCCGCCAGCATCCGCGGCCCGGACGCGTTGTCGAGCTCCTCGACGCCCAGCCCGAGGATGGCCAGTACGCCGCCGAGCGCCAGGTCCCCCGCCAGCATCCGCCGGGTCCACGGCTCCGGGCCCTTCAGCCAGTCCAGGCCGGCACGCGTCTTCGCCTTCACATCCACGCGCCCGACCCTATGTACCCGCACGCCGGCCCGGCCGCCCTCTTTCGTCGCAACTCCCTTCGACGAAAGTCGGACAATCGGCGGGCCCGTCCCGATCTCCCCCGAGGACCGGGGACCGGGGCTACGGGTCCGGGGCCACGGGTCCGGGGCTACGGGTCCGGGAAATGCGAAACGGCCGCCACCGCTTTCGCGGTGACGACCGTCTCGTCGATGTGGGCGAGGGGGGATTTGAACCCCCACGTCCCGAAGGACACTGGCACCTGAAGCCAGCGCGTCTGCCGTTCCGCCACTCGCCCGAGTAGCTCTCCAGTGGATCTTCCCTTTCGGGCCGTTCCCCTGGCGACGTCGAAACATTAGCACGGTGGACGGGGTGGTTTCACATCGCTTTCCCGGCACCCCCGCACCCCGGCTCGGACGGGCCCCTCCCGCACTCCGCTCCCGGTGCGGGACACTGTCCTAGGTGCGCCCCTACGATCACCTGTGAGGACCAACACTCGTCCTCACAGGTGCGATGGGGAACCACCCGAATCCGCCACGCGTGGATACGATCAGTAAGCAGTACAGGGCGACAACGACGGAGGAGGTGCCCCATGGGAGTTCTGAAGCGGTTCGAGCAGCGACTCGAAGGTCTGGTGAACGGCACCTTCGCCAAGGTGTTCAAGTCCGAGGTCCAGCCGGTGGAGATCGCCGGAGCCCTCCAGCGGGAGTGCGACAACAACGCCACCATCTGGAACCGCGAGCGGACCGTCGTACCCAACGACTTCATCGTCGAGCTCAGCGCCGGTGACTACGACCGCTTGAGCCCCTACTCCGGGCAGCTCGGCGACGAGCTCGCGGGCCTCGTCCGCGACTACGCCAAGCAGCAGCGCTACAGCTTCATGGGCCCCATCAAGGTCCACCTGGAGAAGGCCGACGACCTCGACACCGGGCTCTACCGGGTCCGCAGCCGCACCCTCGCCTCCAGCACCTCCCAGCCGCAGGCCCCCCAGGGCGGGCAGCAGGGCGGTCAGGCGGCAGGCGGCTACGGATATCCCCCGGTCGCGGCCCCGCCCATGCCCAGCGCCCCGCCCCCGGGCGGACCCGGCGCGCGACGGCCCGCCCCGGGCGGACCCGTCGGAGTCGCCCCCGTGGCCGGCTCGGGCGGCCCCCGGCGCCACTGGATCGAGATCAACGGCACCCGCCACCAGATCTCGCGCCCCACGCTCGTACTCGGCCGAAGCACGGAAGCCGACGTGCGGATCGACGACCCCGGCGTATCCCGCCGGCACTGTGAGATCCGGACCGGAACGCCCTCGACGATCCAGGATCTCGGGTCCACCAACGGCATCGTGGTGGACGGGCAGCACACCACCCGCGCTACGCTCCGCGACGGCTCGCGGATCGTCGTGGGCAGTACCACCATCATTTATCGGCAAGCCGAAGGGTGAAGCGGGGGCAATGTCAGAGCTGACCCTGACGGTCATGCGGTTGGGTTTCCTGGCCGTTCTGTGGCTGTTCGTCATCGTGGCCGTTCAGGTCATCCGCAGCGATCTCTTCGGGACGCGGGTGACCCAGCGCGGCTCCCGTCGCGGCGGCGGCGCCGCCGGCGGCGCCCCGCAGCAGGCGGGCCGCCAGGCCGCGCCTCCGCAGCAGCGCCAGCGACGCGGCGCACCCACCAAACTCGTCGTCTCCGAGGGCATCCTCACCGGAACCACGGTGGCCCTCGCCGGCCAGACGATCACGCTGGGCCGCGCGCACGACTCCACGATCGTGCTGGACGACGACTACGCGTCCAGCCGCCATGCCAGGATCTATCCCGACCGTGACGGCCAGTGGATCGTCGAGGATCTCGGGTCCACCAACGGCACGTATCTCGACCGGACCCGGCTGACCACCCCGACGCCCATTCCGCCGGGCGCACCGATCCGCATCGGCAAGACCGTCATCGAGCTGCGGAAGTAGTACGAGAATGAGCGAGCGGAGCGAGCGCGCGGCGGCGATCCGTCCCACCGGGGACACGGACCCGTGCGCGCTCCCGACCGGAGGGTGGGCAGTGTGGCTCGAGACCGGTTGTACCCGGAGGCAGCTTCGTCGACAGGGCAGGTGCGCATGAGTCTGTCCTTGCGGTTCGCCGCCGGATCCCACAAGGGCATGATCCGTGAGGGGAACGAGGACTCCGGCTACGCCGGGCCCCGTCTCCTCGCGATCGCCGACGGCATGGGAGGCCAGGCCGCCGGCGAGGTCGCGAGCTCCGAGGTGATCTCCACCCTCGTGCAGCTCGACGACGACGTCCCGGGCTCCGACATCCTCACCTCCCTCGCCACGGCCGTGCAGCGCGCCAACGACCAGCTGCGCGTCATGGTCGAGGAGGACCCCCAGCTCGAGGGCATGGGCACCACCCTGACCGCCCTGCTGTGGACCGGCCAGCGCCTCGGACTCGTCCACGTCGGCGACTCCCGGGCCTACCTGCTCCGCGACGGCGTCCTCACGCAGATCACCCAGGACCACACCTGGGTGCAGCGGCTCGTCGACGAGGGCCGCATCACCGAAGAGGAAGCCACCACCCACCCGCAGCGCTCCCTCCTGATGCGCGCGCTCGGCAGTGGCGACATCGTCGAGCCCGACCTCTCCATCCGCGAGGTCCGCGCCGGTGACCGCTACCTGATCTGCTCCGACGGGCTCTCCGGCGTCGTCTCCCACCAGACCCTGGAAGAGACCCTCGCCGACTACCACGGTCCCCGCGAGACCGTGCAGTCGCTGATCCAGCTCGCGCTGCGCGGCGGCGGACCCGACAACATCACCTGCATCGTCGCCGACGTCCTCGACACCGACAGCGGCGACACCCTCGCCGCCCAGGTCAACGACACCCCGGTGGTCGTCGGCGCGGTCGCCGAGAACCAGCACCAGCTCTTCGACGGCGGCAACGCCATGCAGACCCCGGCCGGCCGGGCCTCGGGCCTCGGCCGTCAGGCCTCGCCCCCCGGCGCCTTCGGCCCCCCCGGCAGCGGCGAGGCACCCGGCTACGGGTACTCCGACCAGGGCCAGGGCGCGGGCGGCTACGGCACCTTCGGCGAAGCCGACTCCTACGAAGCCGACTCCGGCTACGAGGACACGTACGACCGCCCCCGCAGGCGCCGCAGCAAAGGGCGCAAGTGGACCACCCGTACGCTGACCCTGCTCATCGTCGCCGGTGTCATCGGCGGTGGCCTCTACGCGGGCTGGCGCTGGACCCAGACCCAGTTCTACGTCGGCGTGAAGGGCGAGCACGTCGCGCTCTTCCGCGGCATCAGCCCGAAGCTGGGGCCGCTGGAGCTCTCCAAGGTGGAGACCGACCGCCCCGACATCGAACTGAAGTACCTGCCGCCCTTCAAGCGGAAGCTGGTCGAGGCCACCATCAGCGAAGGCAGCCTCGACGCCGCGCGGAAGAAGCTCGACGATCTCGGCGTCCAGGTCTCCGCCTGCAAGAAGGACGAGGAGCGCCGCAAGGCCGAGGCGCAGAACAGCCAGTCGCCCGCCCCCAGTCTGACTCCCGAGGAGCAGCAACTGGTCGGGCTGTGCGGCAAGTAGTAGACATACGCGGGCGCAGGGGGCCTGCCACACCATGAGCGTAGTCACCAATACGACCACCATCGGGGCCATCGAGGCGCCGAGCAGGCGGAACACCGAGCTCCTGCTGCTCGGCTTCGCCGTGCTCATCCCGATGTTCGCCTACGCCAACGTGGGCCTCGCGATCAACGGCACCCTGCCGCCCGGCATGGTGGTCTACGGCCTCGGCCTCGGCGCCCTCGCCGGGATCGCGCACCTCGTCGTGCGCCGGTACGCCAAGTACGCCGACCCGCTGCTGCTCCCGCTGGCCACGCTCCTCAACGGGCTGGGTCTCGTCCTGATCTGGCGCCTGGACCAGTCCGAGCGCCTGCAGAACCTCGCCAAGCGGTCCTTCGGCGCGTTCTCCCCCTCCGCGCCCCGCCAGATGATGTACACGGCGCTCGCCATCGCCCTGTTCGCCGCCGTCCTGCTGATCCTCAAGGACCACCGCGTCCTGCAGAGGTTCACGTACATCTCGATGGCCGGCGCCCTGGTCCTGCTGATCCTGCCCGTCATCCCGGGCCTGGGAGCCGACGTCTTCGGCGCCAAGATCTGGATCAGCGTCGGCGGCTTCTCCATCCAGCCCGGCGAGTTCGCGAAGATCGTCATCGCGATCTTCTTCGCCGGTTACCTGATGGTGAAGCGCGATGCGCTCGCGCTGGCCAGCCGCCGCTTCATGGGGCTCTACCTGCCGCGCGGCCGCGACCTGGGCCCGATCCTGATGATCTGGGCGATGAGCCTGCTCGTCCTCGTCTTCGAGAACGACCTCGGCACCTCGCTGCTCTTCTTCGGCATGTTCGTGATCATGCTGTACGTGGCCACCGAGCGCACCAGCTGGATCGTCATCGGTCTGCTCATGTCGGTCGGCGGCGCCGTGGTCGTCGCCACCTTCGCCAGTCACGTCAAGGTCCGTGTCACCGCCTGGCTCGACCCCTTCGCCTGCTACACCACCTCGGGTGCCTGTGAGCAGGTCGGCCAGTCGATCATGAGCTTCGGTTCCGGTGGGGTCCTCGGCGCCGGCTGGGGCCAGGGCAACTCCGACCTCATCGGCTTCGCGGCCAACTCCGACTTCATCTTCTCCACGGTCGGCGAGGAGCTCGGCCTCGCCGGGGTGATGGCCTTCCTCCTGATCTACGGGCTCATCATCGAACGGGGCGTCCGCACCGCCCTCGCCGCCCGCGACCCCTTCGGCAAGCTCTTCGCCATCGGCCTCTCCGGCGCCTTCGCGCTCCAGATCTTCGTGGTCGCCGGCGGCGTCATGGGCCTCATTCCCCTCACCGGCATGACGATGCCCTTCCTCGCGTCCGGCGGTTCCTCCGTCCTCGCGAACTGGATCCTCATCGCCATCCTCATCCGGATCAGCGACACCGCCCGCCGCCCCGCACCGGCCCCCGTCCCGTCCCCCGACTCCGAGATGACCCAGGTGGTCCGTCCGTCATGAACAAGCCCCTGCGCCGCATCTCGCTGTTCTGCGGGCTGCTCGTCCTCGCCCTGCTGGTCCGCACCAACTGGCTGCAGTACGTGCAGGCCGAGGAGCTCAGCACCCGCAAGGAGAACCGCCGGGTCCAGATCGCCCAGTACGCGACCGAGCGCGGCAACATCATCGTCAAGGGCGAGCCGATCACCGGCTCCTCGGTCACCGACGGCAGCGACTACAAGTACAAGCGGACCTATACGGAGGGCGAGCTCTGGGCTCCCGTCACCGGGTACGCCTCGCAGGCCTTCGGCTCCACCCAGCTGGAATCGCTCGAGGACGGCATCCTCACCGGCAACGACGACCGGCTGTTCTTCGACCGCACCATCGGCATGTTCACCGGGGAGAAGAAGCAGGGCGGCAACGTCGTCACCACGCTGAACCCCGCCGCCCAGAAGGCCGCGTTCGAGACGCTGGGCAAGAAGAAGGGCGCCGTCGCGGCCATCGACCCGCGCACCGGCGCCATCCTGGCCCTGGTCTCCACCCCCTCGTACGACCCCTCGCGCTTCGCGGGCAACTCCAAGGACGACGAGAAGGCCTGGGTCGAGCTGAAGGACAGCGAGGACAAGAACCTCGTCAACCGCGCCCTGCGCGAGACGTACCCGCCCGGTTCCACCTTCAAGGTGGTCACCGCGGCCGCCGCGCTGGAGCACGGCGTCGTCTCGGACATCAACGCCGCCACGGACACCCCCGAGCCGTACTTCCTGCCCGGCACCAAGACCGTGATGGTCAACCACGCCCAGGGCTGCGAGAAGGCCAGCCTCAACAAGGCCCTCGAGGTGTCCTGCAACTCCGTCTTCGCGAACATGGGCGACAAGGTCACCCGCGACAAGATGGTGGAGACCGCGGAGAAGTTCGGCTTCAACAACGACAAGATCGACATCCCGGTCCGCGCGTTCGCCAGCATCTACGACAAGAAGATGGGCAAGGACGGCAACGCCCAGAGCTCCATCGGGCAGTTCAACACCGCCGCCACCCCGCTCCAGATGGCCATGGTCACCGCCGCGATCGCCAACGACGGCAAGCTGATGAAGCCGTACATGGTGGATCACCTCACGGCCCCCAACCTGGACATCATCGAGAAGCACGACCCGCAGGAGATGAGCCGGCCGCTCTCCGCCGCCAACGCGGAGAAGGTGCAGCAGATGATGGTCAACGTCGTCGAGAACGGCACCGGCGGCAAGGCCAAGATGAAGGGCGTGACGGTCGGCGGCAAGACCGGTACCGCGCAGCACGGCGAGGGCAACAAGAAGCGCCCGTACGCCTGGTTCATCTCCTACGCCGAGACCTCGGACAAGGCCTCGCCCGTCGCCGTCGCCGTCGTCATCGAGGACAGCGAGGCCGAGCGCGAGGACATCAGCGGTGGCGGTCTGGCCGCCCCCGTCGCCAAGGCGGTCATGGAAGCGGTGCTCAACAGCCAGGGGTGACCGAGGGATGACGGTCCGGAGCGGGTGACCCAGATCACTGAAGCCCGCCCTGATCTGCGCGTACGGTACCGGTCCAGTATCAGCCTGTGGCCACGAACCGATCACGGACGATCGGCCGGTAGCCTTTGCGCGAACAGCACACCGCCGGACCACACACAGGTGCGGTCGGGACTGACGGAGAGGGCTGCAACGTTATGGAAGAGCCGCGTCGCCTCGGCGGCCGGTACGAGCTGAGCCACGTGCTCGGCCGTGGTGGCATGGCCGAGGTCTACCTCGCCCACGACACCCGGCTCGGCCGTACCGTCGCCGTCAAGACCCTGCGTGCCGACCTCGCCCGCGACCCGTCCTTTCAGGCCCGGTTCCGGCGCGAGGCGCAGTCGGCCGCGTCGCTGAACCACCCGGCGATCGTCGCGGTCTACGACACCGGCGAGGACTACGTCGACAACATCTCCATCCCGTACATCGTGATGGAGTACGTCGACGGCTCCACGCTGCGCGAGCTGCTGCACTCGGGCCGCAAGCTGCTGCCCGAGCGCACCCTGGAGATGTGCATCGGCATCCTCCAGGCGCTGGAGTACTCGCACCGTGCCGGCATCGTGCACCGCGACATCAAGCCCGCCAACGTGATGCTGACGCGCACCGGCCAGGTCAAGGTCATGGACTTCGGCATCGCCCGCGCCATGGGCGACTCCGGCATGACCATGACGCAGACGGCCGCCGTCATCGGCACCGCCCAGTACCTCTCTCCCGAGCAGGCCAAGGGCGAGCAGGTCGACGCGCGCTCCGACCTCTACTCCGCGGGCTGCCTGCTCTACGAGCTCCTCAGCGTCCGGCCCCCGTTCGTCGGTGACTCCCCCGTGGCCGTCGCCTACCAGCACGTACGGGAAGAGCCGCAGCCGCCGTCGAACTTCGACCCCGAGATCACGCCCGAGATGGACGCCATCGTCCTCAAGGCGCTGGTCAAGGACCCCGACTACCGCTACCAGTCGGCCGACGAGATGCGTGCCGACATCGAGGCCTGCCTCGACGGCCAGCCCGTCGCCGCCACCGCCGCCATGGGCGCGGCCGGCTACGGCTACCCCGACCAGGGTCACGGCTACGGGCACCAGGGCTACGACCAGCCCACCGCCGCCCTGCGCACCACCGACCCCGGTGGCCAGACGTCGATGATGCCGCCCATGCCCCCGGGCGACGGGTACGGCTACGGCGACCAGGGCCACGGCGGCTACGACCAGGGACCGCACCGCCGCCAGAAGAAGAGCAAGGCGTCCACGATCCTGCTCGTCGCGGCGGGCATCCTCGTCCTCGTCGGCGCGATCCTCATCGGCCGCTCCCTCTTCGGCGATGGCGCCGACAACCGGCCCGCCGTGCCCAAGCTCATCGGCCAGACCCTCGAACAGGCGCAGAAGAGCGGCGACAACGTCGGCCTCAAGGTCGTCAAGGGTGCCGACGCGCCCTGCGACGACCAGCCCAAGGGCAACGTCTGCAAGCAGGAGCCCGCGGCCGACACCAAGGTCGACGAGGGCTCCTCGGTCACCGTGACGATCTCCGCGGGCGCGGCCAAGCTGCCGGTCCTCAACGTGCTGAGCCTCAGCTTCGACGAGGCGGAGAAGCAGCTGAAGGAGAAGGGCTTCCAGGTCGAGCGCAAGCCGCAGGAGTCCGACCGCCCGGCCGGGACCGTCCTCGATCAGAACCCGAAGGGCGGCACCGAGGCGGAGAAGGGCAGCGTCGTCACGCTGACCGTCGCCAAGGAGATCTCCAAGGCCGAGGTGCCGGACCTCAAGGGCAAGAAGAAGGACGAGGCGGCCACGGCCCTCACGGCCGCCAAGCTCAGGCTCGGCAGCGTGACGGAGACCGAATCGCCGGGCGCCGCACCGGGCACGGTCATCGATCAGCAGTTCCAGGCGGGCCAGCAGCTCGAGGTCGGCAAGACGGTGAACATCACCATCGCCAAGGCCTCGACGCAGACCACCGTGCCGAACTTCGCCGGCCGCACGCTGGGTCAGTACAAGGACGATCTGCGGCGCGCCAACCTGAAGGTCGGCGTCGTCGGCGGCCCGACGGACGACAACGCGTTCGTGCTGGCCACCGACCTGCAGCCGGGCACCCCGGTCAACTCCGGCCAGGCCGTGAACATCTTCACGGGCGGCGGCCAGCAGCAGGGCGGCAACGACAACGGCGGCCGCGGCATCATCGGCGGCCTGGGCGGCGGCAACTAGCGCAGCCCGTCGGCACGGCGACCGCACAGCGGCAGAGGTCCGGCCCCCCACCCCGTTCCCGGGGTGGGGGGCCGGACCTTTGGCCGTCCCGTGCGAGACCGCCGCTGTACGGCCGCCTGCGGCCCCGCCCGGGGCGGACGGGTCTCCGGGGGCCCAGGAGGCATCAGCGCCGCCCACAAGGGCCTTCCAGCCCCTCCGGGTGTTCAGCGCAGCTCGGCCGGCGGGGTCCGCTTCGCGTCCACCTTCTCCGTCCGGACCAGCTCGCCCCACACGATGTACCGGTACTTCGAGGTGTAGACCGGGGTGCAGGTCGTGAGCGTCACGAACCGGCCGGGAGCGGTCCTGCCCGAGTCCTTGGGGACCGCGTTGATCACGTCGGTGTTGTACTTCGAGGTCTGGCGCAGCTCGGCGAAGACTTTGTAGACGTACCAGGTGTCGCGGGTCTCGAAGACGATCGCGTCGCCGCTCTTCACCTTGTCGATGTTGTGGAACTTCGCCCCGTGGCCGTCCCGGTGCGCGGCGAGCGAGAAGTTGCCCTTCTCGTCCCACGGCAGGGCCGACTTCACCGGCTCCGTGTAGTACCCGGCCACGCCGTCGTCGAGGGTGTCCGGGTCGGTACCCGCCTTGACGAGCACCTCGCCGTTCCTCATCGCGGGTACGTGCAGGAAGCCGACGCCGTCCTGGGTGTCCAGCGCCCCCGGTTCGGCGGACTGCGGTGAGGGGGTCTGCCACTGCTGGCGGATCTCGTCCCCGCGTGCCGACGCCTGACGGTCCGCGAGCACGTTCGTCCACCACAGCGAGTAGGCCACGAACAGGCCCAGCACCAGGCCCACCGTGATGAGCACCTCGCCCAGCAGGCTCAGGAATCCGGCGAGCACACTGCGGTTGCCGACGGGCGGAGCCGCGGCGCGGCGGCGGGCACGAGACACTGCTGATTCGTCCTTAGCTGGTCAGCGCGGGCGGCGGGCCCTGGCTGCGGGGGCGTTCATCGGTCATCCTGCCCCATACGATCATCCGGTAGGTGCTGGTGAACTCCGGGGTGCAGGTGGTCAGCGTGATGTACCGGCCCTCGGATGTGAATCCCGAGCCCTCCGGCACGGGTTGGATCACCGCCACGTTCGTCGGCGGTGTCTGCGCGAGCGACGAGGTCATCTCGTACGTGTAGTAGGCGTCCCGGGTCTCCACGACGACGGGGTCCCCGGGCACCAGCCGGTTGATGTAGCGGAACGGCTCGCCGTGGGTGTTGCGGTGTCCGGCCACCGCGAAGTTGCCCCGCTCGTCGGCCGGCATCGCCGTCTTCAGCGCGCCCTCGCCGTAGTGCCCGACCATGCCCCGGTCCAGCACCTTCGGCTTGCTGATGCCCTCCGCCACCGGGACCTTCACGTCCAGCTTCGGGATGTGGAGGATCGCGAAGCCCTGGCCGGGCTCGAAGGCCGTCACGGTCGGCGCGGCGGATCCGGAGCCACCGGGATCCTTCTCCCAGGTCTGGCGCAGCGAGCCGGCGGCCCCGTTCGCCACCCGCTCCGCCAGCAGGTTCGTGTACCAGAGCTGGTAGGCGACGAACAGCAGCATCACCAGGCCCAGCGTGATGAACAGCTCCCCGCCCAGCCGGCTCGCGATGACCACCGGGCCGCCCGAGGCCGGGCGCCTGCGCCGCCGGCCGCCCCGCCTGCGGGTGCGTCTGGCGGCCTGCTTCGCGGCCTCCTGAGCTGCCCTGCGTCGCGCGGCCCGGCCCTCCGTGGGCGCGGACGGCGCGACCGCGGTCACGCGACGGCCTTGCCCACCACCGGGGCCAGCCCCACCGACCGCTCCACGGCACCGGCGTCACCGCACCGCACCAGCCAGTTGGCGAGCATCAGGTGGCCCCACTCGGTCAGCACCGACTCGGGGTGGAACTGCACGCCCTCGACGTCGTGCTCCCGGTGGCGCAGGCCCATGATGATCCCGTCCTCGGTCCGCGCCGTGACCTCCAGCACGCTGGGCAGGGTCGGGGGCTCGGCGGCGAGGGAGTGGTAGCGGGTCGCGGTGAACGGCGACGGCAGTCCCCGGAACACCCCGAGCCCCTCGTGCACCACGGGCGAGGTCTTGCCGTGCAGCAGCTCGGGCGCCCGGCCCACGACGCCGCCGTAGGCGACCGCCATCGACTGCATGCCGAGGCAGACACCGAAGACGGGAACGCCCGTCTGCGCGCAGTGGCGGACCATGTCGATGCAGACGCCCGCCTCCTCCGGCGTACCGGGGCCGGGGGACAGCAGGACGCCGTCGAAGCCGTCCTGCGCGTGCGAGAGCTCGACCTCGTCGTTGCGCAGCACCTCGCATTCGGCGCCGAGCTGGTAGAGGTACTGGACCAGGTTGAAGACAAAGCTGTCGTAGTTGTCCACAACCAGAATGCGCGCGCTCACGGAGTGGCTCCCGATCCCTCGTCCACCGTCACATCGTTGAACGGAAGAAGCGGCTCGGCCCACGGGAAGACGTACTGGAACAGCACGAAGACCACCGCGAGGACCAGTACGAGCGAGATCAGCGCGCGGACCCACGCGTTTCCCGGCAGGTGCCGCCAGATCCAGCCGTACATGCCGCCTGATTCCTTTTCGTCCACGTTCGTTCAACGCACCGCGGGGGCGGTACGCGAACAGACTAAAGGCAGCGGCCCGAAAGGGTGGGTCACCCGGACAAACCCTCCGGCCGCCCCTGGGCCGCGGTGCGCGTCCCGGTCAGCTCCGCCCAGACGACCAGCCGGTGGCTGTGGCCCCATTCCGGGTCGCAGGTCGTCAGCGTCAGATAGCGGCCGGGCGCCCGGAACGGCGATTTCTCCGGGACCGGGTCGACCACCCCGACGTCGGTGGGCAGCGTGCGCAGGGGTCCGCCCCGGACCGTGTACGTGTACCAGGTGCCCGCGTCCTTGAGGATCACCTCGTCCCCGCGGCGCAGGTCCGGGAAGTCCTTGAAGGGATCGCCGTAGGTGCGCCGGTGGCCGGCCACCGAGAAGTTCCCGACGGCTCCGAGGCGGGCGGTGGCGGCGTAGTGGCCGAGGCCCCGCTTCAGCAGTTCGGGGTCGGTGCCCTCCAGGACGGGCTTGACCCAGTCCGGGCCGAAGCGCGGGACGTACATCTCGGCGAAGGACCGGCCGGCGGGGTAGCGCTCCGGCTCGGCCGGAGGCGCCGGGGACGCGGGGGACGCAGGGGGCTGCGCCGGCCCGGGTGATCCGGTCGGCTGCGGCGCGGCCGCCGCCGGGGCCGCCGCCCAGCGGTCGCGCATCCGGTCCCGCTCCCCGTCCATGGCCCGGTCGGCCTTGACCCCGGTCCACAGCAGGACGTACGCGACGAAGAGCACGATCAGCGTGCCCGCCGTCAGGCACACCTCGCTGAACGTCCGTACCACCAGGCGCAGTACGACGTCAGGACGGACCCGCTCACGGGGTGGGCGCCACCGGCTTCGCATAGTGGAGGTCCACTGTGCCGGAGTAGCCGGGAAGTGTCAGCGCCTTGTGCTCGTCCACTTTCCAGCCGAGCCCGTACGCGTTCACGTACAGCTGGTAGTTCTGCAGCGCCGGAGAGGCGGCGAGGGCCTTCTTCATCGTGCCCGGGTCGCCGACCGCCGAGATCTTGTACGGCGGCGAGTAGACCCGGCCCTGGAGGATCAGGGTGTTGCCCACGCAGCGCACCGCGCTGGTGGAGATGAGCCGCTGGTCCATGACCTGGATGCCCTGGGCGCCACCCTGCCAGAGGGCGTTGACCACGGCCTGCAGGTCCTGCTGGTGGATCACCAGGTCGTTGGGCTGCGGCTCGGGCACGTTGGGGATGCGGGCGGTGGCGTTCGGCGGGGCGTCGTTGAGGGTGACGCTCAGGCCCTTGCCGGTCAGCTCCTCGGTGCCGGAGGCGGCGCGCAGGGCGGACAGCTTGGCGTCCTCCGCCTTGGTGCTGCCGTCGTCACGCTCGGCGAGGGCGTCCACCCGGCCGCGTACCGCCGCGGTGCTCTGTTCGAGCGCCGCGTTGTCCTGGCTGCGCTCCTTGATGAGGTCCGACAGTTTCAGGAGTGAGGCGTCCGTCCGGATGTTCGTACCCTTGGAGGTGTTGAAACTGGTGACGAAGAGCAGCCCGGCCAGGGCGAAGACGGCGGCAGTCAGCAGCCGGACCGGTCTGGCCCGGCGGCGGGGACCCGCGGAGGAGTCGTCGGAATTGCTCAACGTACCCTTCTCCTTCAACGCCACAGGTCCACTACGCTAACGGACGCCCGGGGCAGGCAAGGTCCCCAGCGCATCGACAGGAGAGCCCCTCGTGCCGAAGTCACGTATCCGCAAGAAGGACGACTACACGCCGCCGCCGACGCGGCAGCCGCAGAGCATCCGGCTCACGAATCGCAGCTGGGTCGCCCCGGTCATGCTGGCGTTCTTCCTGATCGGACTCGCGTGGATCGTCGTTTTCTACGTGACCGAGACCCAGCTGCCGATCGAGGCACTGGGCAATTGGAACATCGTGGTCGGTTTCGGCTTCATTGCCGCTGGATTCGGCGTATCCACGCAGTGGAAGTAGCACCCCACAGCCCCTGATGGAAGCTCTCCCCATGAGTTATCCACAGCGTCATCCACACCTGAGGAAAAGACAGAAGATCTGTGGATAACTCTGTGGAGAGTTGACGCCGGTGTGATCAGGTGAGTTCCGCGGTGCGGGCCAGGATCACCGCCGCGGCCAGCAGGAACGCGACACCGCAGGTGCCCCACTGGACGAGTGCGCGATTCCTGCCGGCGGCGGGCATGAGCATGCCCAGGCCCACCAGCGCCCCGGTGACCAGGCCGCCCACATGGGCCTGCCAGGACACGGTGAGCGCACCGCCGAACGGTACGAAGGTCAGCACCAGCATCAGCACGACCATGACGATCACGGGCCGCATCTCGTAGCGCAGCCGCTTCGCCAGGACGACGGTGGCGCCGAGCAGGCCGAAGACGGCGCCCGACGCGCCGAGGGTCGGAACGTTCGGCTCGGTCAGCAGATAGACGAGCGCGCTGCCGCCCAGGCCCGAGAGCAGGAAGACCGCGAGGTAGCGGACCCGGCCCAGCGCCGCCTCCAGCGGGCCGCCGATGACCCACAGGGCGATCATGTTGCCGATGATGTGCCACCACTCGGTGTGCAGGAACACCGAGCTGAACAGCCGGTAGTACTCGCCTGTGGAAACCCCGTGGACCGGGCCGCCGAGGTACTCCCGGTACCGGGCGATCAGCTCCAGCTGGACGGCGAGCACCGGGTCGGAGAGTGCCACGAGGAACACCAGGACGTTGGTCCCGATGAGGATCTTGGTGATCAGGTGGGGGTCGGCGGCGACCCGTCCGCCGGCGACGGTGCGCGGCGCGCTGGCGGTCGGCCGGTGCCCGGTGCCGGAGCCCTCACGGACGCATTCGGGGCACTGGAAGCCGACCGAGGCGCTGATCATGCACTCGGGGCAGATGGGGCGCTCGCACCGGGTGCAGCTGATCCCCGTGTCGCGGTCCGGGTGGCGGTAGCAGCCCGGCAGACGGTCGGTGTCCATCGGTTCCCTCGATCAGCGGCGAGGCAGAGGGCAGCCCCGCCGGTCCGGTATGTATCCAGTACGGACGAGCGGGGCGGAAAGGTTCCCGGGAGCAGGTCCGCGGACCGGCGCGTCAGCGCTTCTCGACGACCACGGACTGGATGGTCACGTCGTCCAGCGGGCGCTCGGTGCGCGGGTTGGTGGCGCTGCCGGCGATGGCGTCCACGACCTTGCGGCTGGCCGGGCCGGTGACCTCGCCGAAGATGGTGTGCTTGCGCGTCAGCCAGGCGGTGGGCGCGACGGTGATGAAGAACTGCGAGCCGTTGGTGCCCGGGCCCGCGTTGGCCATGGCGAGCAGGTAGGGCTTGGTGAAGGCCAGGTCGGGGTGGAACTCGTCGGCGAACCGGTAGCCGGGGCCGCCGGTGCCGTTGCCGAGCGGGTCGCCGCCCTGGATCATGAAGCCGCTGATGACTCGGTGGAAGACGGTGCCGTCGTACAGCGGGTCCGTGGTCTTCTGACCGTCGGTCGGGCGGGTCCACTCGCGGGCGCCCGTGGCGAGCTCGACGAAGTTCCGGACGGTCTTCGGAGCGAAGTTCTCCAGCAGCTCGATCTCGATGTCGCCGTGGGTCGTCTTCAGGGTGGCGTAGAGCTTCTCGGCCACGGATCTGCCTTCCATAGTCATCACTGTCGGTCCAGATGGTCGCACGGAGCGCTCCGCGGCACTGAAATCCTCCACCCGTATGCCCTGTCACACATGCCTGTCCGCGGTATGGCAGGCATGATCCGACAAAGGGTGGAAAGGTGAACTGTGTCCGCCACCGAGGAGGAGGATCCCGTGACCGGCAAGGAGAGCATGCGCCTGGCAGCCGAGAGTGCCAGGGACAGTGTGCGGCACGCGACGGAAGTGGTGGCGCCGTACGCGGAATCCGCCAGGGATGCCGCGGTGCACTACGCCCAGGAAGCCAACGAGCGGCTGGCACCCAAGGTGTCCTACGCGGCAACCAGCGCGGCGCAGCACGCCCGTACGACCTACGACTGCCATCTGCATCCCCGTCTCAAGGCGGCGCGGGCCCATGTCCCGCCCCCCGTCGACCGGGCGGCGACGCAGGCGCGCAGGGCGGCCCGGCAGGCCGCCGAGTACACACAGCCACGGATCGAGAGCGCGATCGCGGCCGCCACCCCGGTGGCCGAGGAGGCCGCGTCCCGTTCGACGGCGGCCTTCGCGGCGCTGCGCGGCCAGGTGACGGCCAAGGAGGTGCAGAAGCTGGTGCGCCGTCATCAGCGGCGCGAGCGCAACGGCCGGATCCTGCGCGGTGTCGCCCTGGTCGGCGTGGTGGCGTGCGCCGCCTTCGCGGCGTGGAAGTGGTGGGACCAGCAGTCGAATCCGGATTGGCTCGTCGAACCGCCGACGGCCACCGAGTTGTCGGGGCGCGACGCGGCGCCGGCGACTTTCGACGACGAGCTGGCGGAGAAGGAGCGCGAGGCCGAGCCGGGCTCGGACGACAAGCAGCTCTGATCGGACGCACGCGGAAGGGGCCCGGATCCTGCACCAGGATCCGGGCCCCTTCCGCGCCGTCGGCCGGATGTCAGCCGGGGAGGGTGAGGACCGTGCCCGGGCGGACGAGGTCGGGGTTGGAGCCGACGACGCCCTCGTTCAGGGCGTAGAGCTCACGCCAGCGGGCCTCGTTGCCCAGCTCGCGACGGGCGATCGCGGCGAGCGAGTCGCCGGGCCGGACGGTGTACGTGCGCTTCGCGGCGGCGGCCCCCGGCCTGGACATCGGGGCCGCCGGTACGGCCTTGTGCGCGGCCGAGTGGGGCGTGGGGGTGTGCATCGCGCCCGGCGCGGCGGAGGAGGAGGCCGCGGGCTTCGGCATCGGGGTGAGTTTGGGGAGGGCGGGCACGGCCTTGTGCGCGGCGGAGGTGGGGGTCGGGGTCGCGGGGGCGGGCCTGGGCGGCGCGGCGGCCGCCATGCGCTCGGCGGCGGCCCGGGTGGCCGAAGCGGCGTCGGCCGCCGAACTCGCGGAAGGCGTCCTCGTCTCCCCGGTCTGCTGCTGGACCTGCTCCTTCGTCTTCTCGGCGGCGCCGTGCGCCTTCTTCTTGTCGTATTTCAGGAAGTCGAAGAGTCCCATGTCTGTACGCCTCCGGCGGGATGGTGCCCCCTGGTATCGGTACCTCCTTCCACTGTCCTGCACCGGGCGCCCCACGGCCCCGCGACGGGACCGTCCGGGGGACGCGAGGCTGCACCCCCGCCGGGCGGGGAAGGCGACGGGAACGGTCCGGGAAGGCCCGCCACCACCCTCGTGAGACACGATGGAGGAGAATTCTGTGATCATCAGCCAGGCCGCGGAACGGGTAGTGCTGGTCAGGCCCGGACCCGGGCTCGTACGCGCCGCGACCGTTGCGGGTCTCGACGTCTGGGTGGTGTCGGATCCCGGCCCCCGGCCGGCGGACGCCCAGCTGCTCGCGGAGGTGCCCCCGCAGCGCCTCCTGCGCGTGGACTTCGATGACCCGGCCGCGCTGCGCGCCCTGTTGACGGACACGGTCCTCACGCACGGGATCGGGCAGATCCTCTACCTCACGAGCGATCTCGAACGGGATCTCGGCAGCGGGGTCGCGGCCGCAGCCGAGGAGGTGCTGCGGGAACTCTCCGCGAGCCGCGGGAAGCCGGCGGGCCGACTGCCGGACGCGGTGGCGATCCGGCGCATCCTGAACCAGAGCCGGACCTCGGCCGTACGCGCCGAGGAGGCTCGGACCGTCACCGAGGCGTGCTCACTGGCGGAGGACTTCCCGCTGCCCGTGGTCATGAAGTCGGCCGACAAGTCCGGGTGCTGGTGGACCGTTGTGGTGCACGACCGGCCCGGGCTCGCCCGGTGGGCCGAACAGGCGTTGACCGCCCGGCACTCGGCCCCCTATCTCGTCGAAGAGCTCCTGACGGGAGCCAAGTTCCGGGTGGAGACGCTGACCGTCGACGGAATGCACCTGGTCGCCGACATCGCTCCCGAGGGAACGGTGGCGCCCCTCCACGACGCGGAGCAGGCCGGGATCCGGGCGACGGTACGGGCCCTGCTGGACCTGGCCGGGTACGAATCGGGCACCACGCGGACAGACGTGCTGGTCAGCGCGCGGGGATCACGTATCGCGGCAGCCATCGAACCCGACCGGGAACAGCGCGGTCACGGCCGTTCCCGCACCGTGGCCGCGAGCGGTATCGAGAGGGGAACGGACCGGTAAGGGACTCGGCCACTCTCTGTCTTGTCGAGAGCGGCCACCGCACCACACGGGAGCCGCACCGGGTACACACCAGGGGGTTCCACACATGCGCAGCAAGCTGGCTGGACTGATCGGGATCATCGCGGCGGCTCTGGCGATCGGGGTCGGTGTGACCGTCAGCAGCCCGGTGGACGCCGGTCAGCCCTCCGGCTACCAGGTGCTCGCGGAGGACAAGGGACCGGGCGCCCCCTCCCCGGCCCCGTCCCCGGTCACGTCCCCCCGCTAGACCGGCGGCTCGCCGCGCACGACACGGATGTGCCCCGCACCGGATTCCGGTGCGGGGCACATCCGTGTGCGGGGTCAGTGCACCGGGCGCTGCTCCGCCAGGGCCGTGGAGCGGTGCTCCGTCAGGCCCATCGACTCGAATAACTCCTCCGCGGCCGTGCGGTATCCGGCCGCCGTGGCGAGATCGCCGAGCGCCTCGGCCGCATGGGTGAGGCCCACCAGCGCGGACACCTCCTCCGCGCGGAAGCTCATCGGCGCCGCGACCTTGTGGGCGTGGGCGTGCAGGGCGTGCGCCTCCTCGTGCTCTCCCCACAGCATGTGGAGTCGCCCGAGGACGTTCTCGACCTTGGCGAGCCGGATCGCGGCGCCGCTGGTGCGGCCGAGGACCAGGGAGCGCTCCGCGAACGCGCGCGCCTGCGGGCCGTCGCCCCGCTCGTGCGCGACCTGGGCGGACAGCGCGAGCACCAGCGCGACGTCGCCCGGAGACCTGGTCTCGTCGCACAGGTCGCGGGCGCGCTCCAGGCTGGCGTCCGCGTCCGTGTACTCACCGAGGGCCACCTGGGCGAAGGCCAGATCGGTCAGGGCCACGATCTCGTTGCTGCGGTAGCCGAGGTCGCGGTCGATCTCGATCGCCCGGCGGGCGGCCGCCGCCGCCTCCGGGAAGCAGCCCCACCGCTCGTACAGCGTGCTGAGGATGGTCAGGCTCTCCGACTCCGCGCGCGGGTTGCCCAGCTCCTGGGCCATGGAGACGGACCGCTCCACCAGGGGGAGGGCCTCCTCGTACCTCCCGAGCATCGACATCAGCAGCCCGAGCGTCGATTCGCTGTTCGCCTCGGTGTGCCGGTCCCCCGCGCGGATCGCCGTGTCGCGCGCCTCCGTGGCCACCTCCAGCCCTTCCTCGAAACGGCCCAGCTTCCAGCAGGCCGCGCCCAGATTGGCCAGGCTGATGCCGAGGAGCGCGGGATCGTCGAGCCGGCGGGCGGCGGCGACCGCGAGGTGCCCGACGCTCCAGAACTCGTCGAGCTGTCCGTGCGCGTGCAGGTGGAAGCCGACGTTGCGGCTCAGGCAGGCCGCGTACCGGTCGTGGCCGGACCGCTCGGCGAGGGAGACGGCCGCGAGCAGTCCGGCCTGCTCCCGGTCGAACCAGCTCACGGCCTGCTCGGTGTCCCTGAAGTACGGCCGCTCGCCCTGGTAGGGCGGAATTCCGGTGGGGCGGCGCTCACGGCTGGGGAACAGCACCTCGCAGGCCGCGTCCGAGGTCGTCAGGTAGTAGCCGAGCAGCCGCTCGACCGCCGCCGCGTCGTCGTCCGCCGTCGCCGGACCCCGCAGGCTCTGGGCGAAACTGCGCACCAGGTCGTGGAAGGTGTAGAGGCCGATGTCGGGCTGCTGGACCAGGTGGACGTCGAGCAGGAACTCCAGGGCGTCCTCGGCGTCGCGGACGGCCGTACCGAGCAGCGCGGCCGCCGAGTGGACGTCGGTACCGGCGCACGGGTACAGGCTGAGGATGCGGAACGCCGTGCGGTACTCCTCGTCCATCGCCAGGTACGACAGCCGAAGGGTCGCCGCGACACTGCGTTCGCCCGAACTCAGCTCGTCCATCCGGCGTTTCTCGTCGCGCAGCCGCTCGACCAGGTAACGCACCGTCCAGCGCGGTCTGTTGCGCAGCCGCGCGGTCGCGATCCGCAGCGCCAGCGGCAGGTGGCCGCACAGCTCGGCCAGTTCGGCGGAGGCCGCCGGCTCGGCGGCCACCCGGGTCGCGCCGAGGGTCTCCGCCATCAGGCTGGTGCTGTCCTCGGGCTCCATCATCCCGATGGACACCCACTCGACGCCGTCGAGGTCCAGCAGCCGCCCCCGGCTGGTGATCAGGGCCAGACAGCCGGGCGAGGCCGGCAGCAGGTGCCTGATCTGGGCCGCGTCCACCGCGTTGTCGAACAGCAGCAGCATCCGCTGCCCGTCCAGCTTCGACCGCCACAGGGCCGTGCGCCCCTCCAGGTCCTCGGGGATCCGGTCACCCGGGGTACCGAGGGTCCGCAGCAGGCTGTCGAGCGCCGCGGCGGCCGTCACCGGCAGCCGGCCCGGGGTGAAACCGTGCAGGTCGATGTGGAGCTGCCCGTCGGGATACCGGGCGGCCAGGTGGTGCGCGGCGCGTACGGCCAGGGTGGTCTTGCCCATGCCGCCCATGCCGTCGATGGCCACGATCCGGGCGTACCGGTCGCTGCCCCGGCCCTCGTCCTGCACGTAGTCGAAGAGCTCGGCCAACTCCTTGGCGCGGCCGGTGAAGTCGGGCAGGTCGTACGGCAGGGTGCACGGGGCGTCGGCCGGCGCGGCCCGCGTCCCCGGCTCCTCCCGGACCGGTCCCACGGGTGCCGGTGCCTCCGCGTCCACGCCCTCGGGCACCGGCGCCACGGAGGGCGCCACGGGCACGACCGGCTCGGGCACCGGCGCCACGGGGGCCACCGGCTCCGGCGCCGGCCGTTCGGGCGCGGCCAGCTCGGGGCTGTCCCGCAGGATCGCCTCGTACAGCTTGGCCAGGCGCGGGCCGGGGTCGATCCCGAGCTCCTCGACGAGCAGCTCGCGGACCTCCCCGAACTCCTTGAGCGCCTCGGCCTGCCGCCCGGAGCGGTACAGGGCGAGCATCAGCTGGCCGCGCAGCGTCTCCCGCAGCGGGTGCTGGGTGATCAGGGCCCGCAGTCCCGAGATGAGTTCACCGCTCTCGCCCAGGGCGAGGCACAGGTCGAACAGCTGCTCCGCGGCAGCCAGTCGGCGTTCCTCCAGCGCGGTCGCCGCGGCCTCGATCACCGGTCCGCCCGACCCGGACAGGACCGAGCCCCGCCACAGCGCGAGGGCGGCCCGCAGCGCATCGGCGGCCGCGGACCTCCCGCCCTCGCGCAGGGCCTGCGCCGCCGCCTTGGTTAGGGCGTCGAACTCCAGGAGGTCGACCTGGTCGTCCGCCACCACCACGCGGTATCCCGGCCCGTCGGTGGCGATCACCTCGGTGCCGGTGGGTATGCGCCGCCGCAGGTCGGCGACGGCCTTGCGGACCTGGTGCGCCGCCGTCACCGGCGGATCCTTCTCCCAGGTCGCCTCGACCAGCCGGGCCACGGGCACCACCCGGCCGGCTTCGAGCAGCAACATGCACAGGACCCGTTCCTGAATCGCTCCCCCCAGTCGCAGCCGTACCTCGTCGGTCCAGCCTTCAAGAGATCCGAGAACGTTGAAGCGCAGCCTGCCCCCCACAGATACCCCGCTTCGTCTCTCCCCGGATTCCGTATCCGCCCCCGGCATCGGACATCCACCCCCAATGAACACGACCCCTGGCCAGGCCATGTCAACCGGATCATAGGGGCTACCCCTAGCAGGCGGTAAGCATCCGGTAGCAGATCAGGAAGGGCGACACGGACAGTTCATGGGCGGCCCGGAGCAGGCCGCACACGGAGCGAGTGCCAAAGGAGCAGAGTGTGGGAAGACTGGAGAGACCACTGGCCCCCGATGCCGGACCAGTCACCGCGTTCGCCCGGGAGTTGCGCCGGCTGCGGACCGCGGCGGGCAGTCCGGGATACCGTGACATGGCCACACGTGCCATGTTCTCCGCGTCGGTGCTCTCCGACGCGGCCGCCGGATACCGCCTCCCGACGCTTCAGGTAACCCTCGCCTTCGCCGAGGCCTGCGGTGGTGACCGTGCCAGCTGGGAGCGCCGCTGGCACGAGGCGGCGCGTGCCGAGGGCGACGACGGATCGGCCCGCCCGGCCGTGAAAGCGGTGCAGCAGCACCAGGAGAACGAGCTGCGCGCCGCCGACGTGCGCGCCGTGCTGCCGCCGCCCGCACAGCTGCCGATGGAGGCTCGCCCCCTGGTCGGGCGGCGTGAGCTGCTCCAGCGGGCCCGGGCGCTGACCGCCCCCTCGTACGGCGAACAGCGCGCCGCCGTGCCCCTGGTGATCAGCGGTCAGGTCGGCGTCGGCAAGACGTCCTTCGCCCTGCGGCTCGCCCATGAGCTGGCCGTGAACCTGCCCGACGGGCAGCTCTACGCGAACCTGGACCCGGCCGCGGACGGGCGCAAGGACGCCGCCGGAATCGCGGGCGGTTTCCTGGAGGCGCTCGGTATCCCCGCCGACCGGATCCCGAACGATCCCGGTCAGAGAATTGGCCTGTACCGGTCGCTGCTCAACCGGCGGCGGCTGCTCGTGGTGCTGGACGGCGTCCAGCACGAGCGTCAGATTCGGGAACTTCTGATCGCGGCGCCCGAGAGCCGCATCATCGTCACCAGTCGGTCGAGGCTCCTGGGCCTCGACGGAATTGGCCGGATCCGGCTCCCCGCACTGGACCGCGACGAGTCGATGGAGCTGCTCGCGCAACTGCTGGGCTCCGACCGGGTCGGCGGCGAGCCGCGCGCCTGCCTGCGCCTCGCCGACGCCTGCGGGGACCTGCCGCTGGCACTCAACCTGGCCGGCCGGCGCATCGCGGCCCGCCCCGAGTGGATGCTCCAGGACTCCGTGTCCGAGCTCCTCGGCGACGGCCTCGACGGGCCCGGCGCGCAGCGGGCGCCCGGCCGCTTCCTGGCCCGGCTCCAGGTCGGGGACGACGCCCTGAGCAGCCGCCTCGACAGCGCCTACCGGCTGCTGACCCCGTGGGCCCGCCTGATGCTGCGCCAGTTCGCCGGCTCGGACAGCGCGCCCTCCGTGGACAACGTGGTGTACGAGTCCGCGGACGCGCTGGCCATGCTGGTCGAGCGGTCCGCGCAACCGGTGGAGGACCTCCTCGAACGGCTCCTCGACGCGGGGCTGCTCGACCACTCGGACCTGCCCGGGCAGTACGGACTGACGCCGATGGCCCGGGCGTACGCACTGACGCAGCCGGACCCGACGGAGGAGGACCCGGCGCCCGCGGCGGCGCGGGGCGAGGTGCACGCGAGGCAGTCGAGGTAGGCGCGGCCGTTCGCCGGAGGCCGCCGGTCAGGGCGCGGGGGGTGTCACTCCCCGCCGCGCCCGGTCGGCGGCCTCCCGTGCGTCCGCCGCCGCCGCGTAGGTGATCGTGACGTAGAGGTACTCGTCGAGGATCTTGGCGAGGGACACCCCGGGCCGGCCGATCTCGGCGCACAGGGCCGCCTCCCGCGTCCCGCCGGCCTCCTCCAGCGCCGCACGTGCCCAGGTCCGGCCGAGCTCCAGGTGGCGGGCGAAGGCGGCCCTGTCCCGGACCCCGTACAGCCGCTGCGCGATGGCCGCGTCCCACGGCATGACCGAGTCGGGCCGCAGCGCGTACAGGGCCTTGGACGCCGCGGTCGGGCCGAGGCTGCGGCGGCCGATCGGCAGCGCCGCCAGCTCCTCGTAGGCCGCGGCGAACCGGGAGATCTCCCGCGGGGTGAGCCGGGCGAGCGGTGCGTGCGCAAGGGTGTGCCGCTGCGCCCATGCGGCGAGTCCCGCGCCGAACGTGTCGGGCTCGCCCTCGCGCGGGTACCGGATGCGGCAGCCCCAGGAGTTCAGCCAGCGGTGCAGGGCCGTACGGTGCGCGGCGAGCGAGAGGTCCAGGGCCGGGCCGGTCTCCACCCGCAGCGCCAGCCAGCTCCGGTCCACGCCCGCGAAGCCGTTGAACACCTCGGTGGAGGAGCGCAGTTCGTCCAGGGTCGGCGCGGGCGGAGCCGGCGGCGCGGCGGGCGGATCCAGGTGGGCGCGGGCGACCTTCGCGGGCACCACCATCCGCCAGGCCTCGATGACCAGCTCCGTCAGCTCGTCGGTGCCCAGGGCCGCGAGGCGGGCCTCCACCCAGTGGAAGCGCAGATCGGACTCCCGGGGCAGGAAGAACTTCTCCGGCTCGGCGGCGACGAGCGCCGCCCGCTCCTCCTTCGGGAAGGCGAAGCCCAGTTCGCTCTCGTCCCGGGACAGGGCGAGGTACACGATCTGGCCGATCCGGAACTTCACCCGGTCCCGGATCAGGTGCTCCTCGGTCCTCGGCAGGCTCAGCGCGAGCCGCCGTACGTCGTCCACCGTTGCCACTGCCTGCTCCTCCACGTCCGGCCGCCGGCTCACCGGCCCGCGAGCTGCGGGGTGTGGACGTCCAGCGGTGGCCCGTCGAGCGCACCGAGGCCGATCAGCGACGGACTCCTGCCGATCAGCCGGTCGGCCAGCGACCGCGCGATGAGCGGCGCGAACTTGAAGGATGTGCCACCGCAGGCGGCGTACGCGAATCCCGCGCCGCCGAGGGCGACCAGCAGCGGGCCGCCGGTCTCCGTGAAGGACGTGTAGTAGGCGTCCTTGGCCGCGGTGACCCAGGCCGGGCCGAAGCCGGGCAGCAGGTCCCCGAACTCCTTCTCCAGCCGGCGCTGCCAGTACGGGTCGGTGCCGTGGTCGGTGAGCTCGTCCACCACACGGCAGGCGGTGGCCGAGGTGAGCTTGAGGGCCGTGCCCGCCACCGGCGGGATCAGCCAGGCTCCGCCCGACGTGCCCAGGGCGGGTATGGCGGGTGTGGCCGCCCAGGCCTGCGCCTGGTGCCGCGGCACCCTGCAGTAGAGGAGGGACTGCCGGTAGAGGGTCAGCCGCTCGGAGACGCTCTGCGGCAGCAGGTCGCGGGACCAGGGGCCCACGGCCACGAGCACCGCGTCACTGCGCAGCACCCGTCCGTCCACCAGCCGTACGCTGCCGCTCTCGCCGTCGACGGCGGTCACGGCCCGGTGCTCGATCAGCTCGATGCCCCGCTGCCACTTCAGCCAGCCGACGCATGCGGCGAGCACCCGTTCGGCGAGCAGCACGCCCGCCTGGTCCTCCAGTACCGCGCCGAGGCCGCCGCCCACGTGCAGGTGCGGATAGCGGTCGGCCAGGCCGGCCGCCGTCAGTTCCGTGGCGCTGCCCCCGGCGTCCTCGAGCATCGCCGCCGCGTCCGTCGCCGCCGCGGGCGGCAGCACGGTGAGAGAGCCGACCTGCTCGTAGAACCGCGTCAGGAACAGTTCTTCCAGCTCCACCCAGCGGCGGTGCGCGCGCAGGGCGGCCGCCGTGGTCCGCGGGTCCGCAGGGTGCAGGGCCCGCAGGATCCTGTGCTGGTCGAAAGAGGTGGCTCTGCTGTGCGGGATGGGGCCCTGGTCCACGATCGTGACCTTGTGTCCGTCGAGCACGCACTCGACTGCCGTGAGCAGGGCGATCACACCGCCGCCCACTACCGTCACCGTCGTCGACATCACACACCTCCCTTCAGTTTTCGTTGGGCCGACGGGTCAGCTGTCGAGGACGATCGTGGTCAGTGCGGCCGCCTTGGCGAGGGACTCCTCGCAGCCCGGGAAGTCCTCACCGGCGCAGATCAGGTTGGCGTACCGGCTGAGATAGCCCTCGGGCGGCAGCAGCAGCGAGGCCCCGGGCGCCACCATCACGTTCGCCTCCAGCAACCCGGGTACGTCCCGAAGGGCCGGTACGTCGACGGAACGGACCGTGCCGTTCTCCGGCGGGTACAGGAAGCGGATCCCCACGGTGCGGGACTCGGTCGGGGTCCATTCGGGACGGACGCCGGCGGCCACTTCCGCGGCCAGCTCCCCGGGCTGCACGCCGGTGGCGAGGCTGCCGAGGTAGGGGATGAGGTCGCCGCCGAGACGGGCGTTCACCTCGATGATCACCGGGCCGCGGGGGGTGAGCTTCACCTCCGTGTGCGTGATCCCGTAGCCGATGCCCAGTTCCCGGTGCGCGTCCCGGAGGATGCCCAGCAGTTCCTCGTCGGCGAGCAGCGGGTCGGTGGCGCTGACCACGTGCCCGGTCTCCTCGAAGTAGGGCGCCAGGCCCACTTCCTTGTGCGCGAGGAAGAGCGGGGTCCAGGCGCCGTCGAAGACCACTCCGTCGATGCTGATCTCGGGGCCCATGACGCACTCCTCGACCAGCACCCCGCCCTCGTAGTCGCTGTTCCCGCCGCGGCTGGCGGTGTCCGCGACCTCGAAGGCCGCGCGGACCCCGTCCGCGTCGTCGACCCGGATGACGCCGATGCTCGCGCCCATGCCGCGGGGCTTGAGAACGACCGGGTAGCCGAAGGAGTCTGCCGTGGCGAGGGCTTCGCCGGCGTCGGTCACGTAGGCGAAGTGCGGCTGGGGCAGCCCGGCGGCGGTGAGCAGCTGCCGGGTGTTGTGCTTGTTGCGGCAGTTGTCGGCGCCCCGGGAGGTCAGTCCGGGCAGTCCGAGCCGCTCGGCTATGAGCGCGGTGGTCACCACGAGCGTCTCGTCGTAGCTGAACACGCCCACCACGCGGTGCTCGGCGGCCACCGCCTCGGCGGCCTCGATCAGTCCCTCCGTGTCGGGCACCAGGCGCTCGCGGTCGAGCAGTTCCACCGTGGTGGAGCCGAGTACGTACTCCTGCTGCCAGGTCGGCTCCGCAGCGTCCAGGATCCAGATCGGGCGGCGCCGGGAGGCGCCGGCGAGCAGGTACTCGCGGTAGGCGCGCTGTCCGCTGCCGACCAGGATCACCACGCCGTCATCGGTCGTGTTCGCGTCGTCAGTCATCTTCGTCACCTCGCGGAGTGGGTCAGGACCCGGTCCCCGGCCGTCGCGATCGCCGCGAGCTGCGGCTGGGCGATGGCCAGGTAGTCGGGGGTGGACAGGGCCACGGAGCGGTCCAGGCGGGCCGCGTTGAAATAGATCTCTTCGGTGAGGATCAGGCCCTCGTCGACGACGAGGTGCAGATCGGGGTGGAAGCTGAGCGGCATCACCGTGCCGCAGACGCTGCCGGCCAGGCGCTCGGCGATCTCGGGTGTGGCGAACGCCGTCCGCCCGCCGCCGAACAGCGCGCCGACCGCCTCTAGGTCGACCTGCCGGTCACCGGGCACCACGGCGAGCACGTACTTGCCGACCCGCTTGGTGATGCTCACGCGGACGACGATGCACTTGGCGGCCTGGTCCAGCGCGTGGCCGCGCAGGACGCTCGCCAGGTCCGTCCGGCCCTCGGCCGGGTGGTCGATCAGCCGGTAGCGGGCCATGTTGCCGTCGAGGAGGTCGATCAACTGCTGGTACATCAGAGCTCCTCGCCGACGTAGTGCCAGTCCTCGGGATTGATCAGTCCGAAGGGGTTGATCGGAGCCACGCCCTTCAGGTTGTTGGCCACTTCCAGGAGACGGAAGGGGAAGTTGGGCATCCAGATGACCGGGACCTGCTGCGCCATGTAGTCCTGGTAGGCGTACAGGTCCTCCAGGTCGTCGCTGACGACGGTGCGGGCGATCAGCTCGTCCGCCTTCGGGTCGCTGTAGCTGCCGAAGTTCACCGAGGAGCCGGACGAGTAGAGCGCCTCGCCGGTCGGGTAGAAGCCGGGACCGTAACCCCAGCCGCCGTTCCAGTCGCTGAACTCCCACAGGCAGGGGCTGTCGGGGCCCGGGGTGCAGGTGGTGTCCTCCAGGACCAGGACGCTCGCCTCGACCTCGCTCAGCACGATCTCGATGCCGGCCTCGGCGGCGTCGGCGGCGAACTTGCGCATGACCTCGGTCAGCGTCTCGTGGCCCTTGGCGTACCGCATCGAGAACCGCAGCGGGGTGCCGGCCGGGATGCCCTCGCCCGCCTCTCCGGGACCGGTGCCCTCACGGACGCAGACGCCCGGGGTGGAGCTGATGTCCCAGCCGTTCGAGGTCAGGAAGGCGCGGGCCCTCTCGACGTCGAAGGGGTACGGGTCCTCGTGCGCGGCGGGCGAGAGCAGCGGGCTGTCCGGCAGGGCCGGGATCGGCCCGGTGGTCGGGTAGCCGTAGCCCTTGTAGACGTCGCGGATGGCGCCCCGGGAGTCGAGGCAGGACTGCAGTGCCTGGCGGAAGTAGAGCTGCTTGAAGATCTTTCCGGCGACCGTGGGGTTGTTGAAGTTGATCGGGAAGTAATGGATTTTGTAAGTGAGCTGGGGGACCAGGTCGTAGTGCTCGCCGAGCGGGTTGGGTCCGCCGAGCAGCGGGTCCTCGGCCGGCTCGGTGACCTCGTCGAAGGGCAGGAAGCCGATCTGCACGCCGTCGAGCGCCTCGGGGCCGCGGCGGAGCATCTCGTACTGCTCGGTGTCCGATCCGGTGGGCACCAGCCGGAACTCGTCCAGGTAGGGCTTGTTGGGGCCGGAGTAGGTCTCGTTCGGTACCAGGACGGCATCGCCAAAGACCCCGTCGATCGTGTAACTGCTCAGCTTCCAGGGACCGTTGACCACGCTCCAGACGGGGCTGGTGTCCCAGCTCTTGCGTTCGTCGTTGCAGGCCCGCAGGTAGGCGTAGACCGCGGAGGCCTGGGACGGGTCGTGGGTGGCGTCGGCCGGCCGGTCGTCGCCGGTGCGGTCCCAGGCCCTGGGCAGCGGGGTGATGGTGCTGAACTGGTTCATCAGCACCCAGTTGTGCGAGTAGGCGCGGTCGAAGGTGAAGCTGACCTTGTCCTCGGCGACCTTCTCGTAGCCGGCCAGGTTGTCCGGGAAGAAGCCAGGCGTGTACCCGCCGAAGCTGTCCTTCTCGGCCTCCAGGAGGTGCATCCACAGCATCACGTTGTCGGCGTTGACGGTCTCGCCGTTCGACCACTTGTAGGGCTTGACCGTGATCGTCGCCGTCCGGCCGTCCTCGCTCCACTGCGGGGGCTCGGCGAGGCTGCGCTCGTAGTCGACCGTCGGCTGGCCGCCGGTGCCGTACCAGTACAGAGGCCGGTACATCAGCGTCTGGAACTCGTGCAGGTTGGCCACCCCGTAGTACTCGCCCGGGGTGAAGGGGAAGATGAAGACCGGGCTGAAGCCGCTGGTGCAGGCCCAGGTCACGCTGCCCCCGCGGAGCGGGGTGGCGGGCGGGGTGGTGGGCGGGGTCATCTCGGTACCTCCTCCAGTGCGGATTCGCCGCTGTCCGAATGTGCTCCGTAGCGCTCCCAGCGCTCGTTGAGCCGGATCCGTCCGTCGTCCAGGAACTCGGGGGTGCTCCAGCACCGCCCGGCGACCACCTCGCCGTCGGCGAGGACCATCGTGTAGGCGAACTCCAGGTTCCCGTCGGGCTCCACGCGTCCGTTCAGCGAGCCCCTGCGGACGGGGCCCCCGTCGAAGTCGGCCCAGAGCAGGTCGCCTTCCTGCCGGTAGTGGCCGACGGGGGCGTCCTCGTCGGACCGGTACCCGGTGTTGCGGAAACTTCTGCCGTCGTAGTCGATCACCGGTGTCGTATCTCCTGAGTGATGCACTTGACCGCGCCACCGGCCTTCATCAGTTCGGACATGTCCACGCCGTGCGGCTCGAACCCGCGCTCGCGCAGCTCGTCGATCAGGTGGGTCGCGGTCTCCGTCACCACCACGTTCAGTCCGTCGCTCACCGCGTTCAGGCCGAAGGCGTCGGCGTCCTGGCGGGTGGCGAGGATCGCGTCCGGGTACAGCTCCCGCAGCGCCTCCTGACTCTCCTCGGAGAAGGCGGCGGGGTAGTACGCCACCAGGTCCTCGTCGAGGACGAACAGCGCGGTGTCCAGGTGGTAGAAGCGGGGGTCGGTCAGGGTCAGGCCGACCACCGGAAGGCCGAAGAACTCGCGGAGCTCCTCGTGCGCGCCGGGTTCGCTGCGGAATCCCGCGCCGGCCAGGATCCGCCGGCCGGCCGGGGCGAAGTCGCCCTCGCCCTCGTTGACGTACTGCGGGAGGCGGACCTCGGTGTGGCCCTGGTCCTCGAACCAGGCCCGGTAGGCGTCGGCCTCGGCCGCCCGCTCCTGGTGGCGGAACTTCGCGACCAGCACCTTGCCGTCGACCACGGTGGCTCCGTTGGCGGAGAACACCATGTCCGGCAGGCCCGGTACCGGGTCGATGTAGGAGACCTCGTGCCCGAACCCGAGGTAGAGGTCCCGGATCCGCTCCCACTGGGCCAGCGCCAGGCCGGCGTCCATCGGCTTGTCGGGGTTCATCCACGGGTTGATCGCGTAGGTCACCTCGAAGTGGGTCGGCCGGCACATCAGGTAGTGCCGCTTGGTGGCCGTGCGCCGCGGGGTCTCAGCCATGCTCCGGCCTCATCTCGGTGCGGATGCGGCCGGCCGCGATGTGCGCGGTGGTCAGCGCCTCCGTCAGGGAGGTACCGGTGGCGCCGATGAAACCGAGGATGTTGTTGCCCGCCGGCGGGCGCTTGATGACGGTCCCCGCCGTGGCGGTGATCTTGAGGAAGAACAGCGCGGAGTCCTCGGCGACCTCGGTCGGCACCTCGATGGACTCGACCGTTCCCGCCCCGCTGATCAGGCACATCGCGGCGGTGTGCACGTCCGTCGGCGAGTAGTGCGAGACGTCGGGCCGGATGCCGCGCGCCACGTCCGACACGCACTGGATGGGGTCGTGGCCGGCGCTGATCCGCGCCATGTGGTCGAGTCCGCCGCCGCCGGGACGGATCGCGATCTCCAGGATGAAGGGCTTGCCCTGGTGGAAGCGCACCTCGGCGTGCAGGACGGACCGGCGCAGCCCCTGGGCGTGGGCCGCGTCCCGGACCACCTCGTGGACCGCGGCGATCTGCTCGGGGGTCAGGGAGCTCGGCGCGTGGTGGACGTCGTCGTCGAAGGTCCCGCTCTCGACGGTGATCCGGTCCACGATCGAGCCGAGGTAGACCTCGTCGTCCCAGGCCAGGGCCTCGATGAGGTGCTCGTGGCCGTCGAGGTAGCCCTCGACGATGATCCCGTTCGGGCCGAGGTCCAGTCCGTCGGCCTCCATCAGGGCCCAGGTCATGGTCTCGATGCCCGAGGTGGCGTCCGCGAAGCGGGCCCGCATCTCCTCGGGGTCGTCGACCTTGAACACGAAGTTGCTGGCGGCGCCCAGGGTGGGCTTGAGGATCAGCGGGTACCCGAGGGCCTCACCGGCCGCCAGGGCGGCCTCGACGTCGGGGGCGTACCGGAAACCGGGGTGCGCCGCGCTGCCCCGCTCGTGGGCCTGGCGCATCAGCAGCTTGTTGCGGCTGGTGCGGGCGGCTTCGAAGCCGATGCTCGGCAGTCCGAGCGCCTCGGCGACGACCGCCACCGTGACGACCCCGGACTCCGAGAAGGTCAGGACCCCCTCGAACTCCTCCTCCGCGTGCCAGACCTTGGCGGCCGTGACGATGTCCTCGATCTGCTTGGAGCCGGCTATGCGGTACCGGTCCGCGTCCCAGAAGTCCTCGGTGCCTATGCCGTTGAGGACGTGGACCTCGGCCCCGAGGGCCTCGATCTGCTGGTAGCGCGAAACGTAGTAGGTGGCGTTCTGGCTGGCTTCGATCGCGAGCAGCTTCATCTGTGCCGGCCCCCCTCAGACCTTGGCCGGGACGGCTTCGGCCGGGACGGCCTCGGCGACGGGCTCGGTGACGGTCTTGGCGACGGGCTCGGCGACGGGCTCGGCGACGGGCTCGGACACGATCTCGGCGGCGGCGGCCTCGGCGGCGGCGACCTCACGGTCGTGCTTGCGGAGCGAGATGACGGTGAGGGTGGCGATGACGACGACCAGGGCGGAGAGGGCGTAGAAGCCGTTCTTCACGTTGGTGGAGTCGACGAGGAGCGAGATCAGGACGACGGCGGCGGTGCCGGCGGCGAGGCCGAAGGCGTTGGTGGCGCCGAACACGAAGCCCGTCTTCTCCTCGGGCGCCGCGCTCATCAGGGCGGTACGGGCCGAGATGCGGGCCACGCAGAAGGCGATGGCGGCGAAGGGGATGACGGCCATCATCGCGTAGAGGTGGATGGACTCCATGGACAGGAGCACCGCGAAGGCGATGTAGCCGATCAGGGCCGTCTTCAGCACGGTGGCCTTGGAACTGATCTTCTTGAAGGCCCAGGCCGCGAACAGGGCGCCGATGCCGAACAGGGCGTCCACGATGCCGAGGTAGCCGGCGTTGGACTTGAAGCCCTCGATCACCAGGACCAGCATGATGCTGTTGCCGACGATGATCACGATGTTGCCGATGATGTAGAGCAGCGCGAGGCGGGCCAGCGGCGGGCGGGAGGCGGCCAGGCGGGCGGCGGCGGCCGACGCGGCCTTGGCCGCGGCCTCGGTGACGGCCTGGCCTGCCGGGCGGCGGCCGATGAAGAAGAGCAGGACGGCGGAGAGCAGGAACGTGATCGCGTTGAAGTAGAAGAGCGACGTGGTGCCGACCCAGACGATCACCCAGCCGCCGAGGGCCGCCGAGGCGAGCGTGCCGGCCTGGATGGCGATCTCGGCGTTGCCGTTGAACTGGGCGAGCCGGGACTCCGGGATGCGCTCCTTGATCAGGGCGTTGCTGGCCGGGAAGAAGAGAGCCGCGGAGATCGACAGGACGAAGCTGGCGACGTAGCTGACGGTCGAGGGGTTGCCGCCGAGGGCCAGCCAGACCGGCAGGGCGATCGCGGCGGCCGCGCTGGCCAGGTCGGAGATCATCGCCAGGGTACGGCGGTCGAAGCGGTCGGCGAGCTTGCCGAAGAAGAGGGACAGGGCCACCTGCGGGATGGTGACGGCGATCATCAGCCAGCTGACCGCGAGCATGGTGTTGGCCTCGGTGAAGACCAGGTACGAGGCGGCGGTGAGCTGGATGCCGTTGCCCAGGTTGGTGATGAAGGTCGCGGGGATGAGCAGTCGTTCTGCCCGATTGGAACGGGGCGGGGCGATCGTGGACACAGTGCTCCTCGGAGGTCAGGCTCGGATGTCGGCCGGCTCGGCCACGGGCGCGAACGCCCCGACCGCGGTGGACAGGAGGGGGAGTCGCAGCGGGGCGACGGGCTCGGCCGCGAAGGCGCCGGCCGGAAGGGTCAGGTCGGCCCCGGCCCGCTCGGCACGGGCCGCGAGGTCGACGAGCAGCGGGGCGGCGCACGCGGTCAGCGTCCGGACGGCGAGGACCAGGTCACCGAGGTCGCTCGGAACGTCCACGGCGACGCGGTCCGCCTGCCCGAGCAACCGGTCGAGGTGCACGACGATCAGGTCCGCTGCCCGGTGGAGGCTGAAGCTCTCCAGCTCGTAGTGGGAGCGGAACCGCTCGACGACGATCCCCGCCTGCTCGGCACCGGTCGCGGAGACCGGCAGCCGCGCGTCCGCCGGGATACCGGCGAGCATCTCGTCCAGCCGGCCCGCGAGCCGGTTCCACGGCTCGACCAGTCGGGAGCTCGACAGGCTGTCGAGCGCCTCACGGCTGAAGTTCGTACGGGAGTGCTCCGGCGCCGTCAGCGCCAGGTAGAAGCGCACCAGGTCGCGCGGTACCTCGGCCACCAGATCGGCGGCCCAGACCACGTGGCCCTTACTCGTGGAGAACTTCTGGTTCTCCAGTTCGTAGAACTCGTTCGACACGATGGCGTGCGGCTCGACGTACCGGTCGCCGTGCGCCATCAGCAGGGCCAGGTGCGTCATTCCCCAGAAGTAGACGTTGTCGAATCCGAGGAAGTACACGAGGTCGATGCCGTGCTCGGACAGCCAGTGCTCGTCGAACCGGTCGGCGTGCTCGCCGAGCTGCTCGGCCGCGTACCAGGTGCAGTACATCGAGGCGGCCATGCCCTCGGCCCAGGCGTTGAGGACCTGCCCCGGCGTCTCGGTGAACGGCGCCGGGATGCCCCACGCGGTGGGATAGGTGATCGGGAAGTCCGGCAGCGGCCGGTCGAGCGCCTCCCGGATGAGCTGCGCGGTGTGCGGCCGCAGCACGTCCCGGTGCCTGACGTAGTAGTCGGCGAGGCGGTCCCGGTACTCCTCCATCGGCAGGACGAGGATCTGCGTCTCGCGGTGCGTGACCACGGCGGCCGGGTCGACGGTGGAGCGGGGCCGCAGCAGTTCGTCGAAGTTGTTGGGGTGTCCGCAGGACTCGCAGAGTCCGCCACGGCTCTCGACCAGGCACACCGGGCAGTCGCCGGCGACCAGACCCTCCATCAGGTACTCGCCGGTGGCCTCGACGTACGGCAGCAGCACCGTCTTCAGGCGGAAGGCGCCGTCGCTGTGGAGGTCGGTGACGAAGTCGATGACGGTCTGCTTGTAGCCCTTGTCGAAGGGGGCGAAGCCGTCCACGGATATGCCGGCCGCCTCGAGGGTGGCGCGGATCTGCGTCGCGGAGCGCAGGGCCAGCTCCTCCGGGGTCAGACCGGCGCGGGCGGCGCTGGCCACCACGTAGGTCTGGCTGTCGTCGGTGCCGCTGGTGAAGACCACCGGCCGGTCCGACGCCCGCAGGTAGCGTGCGTACACGTCGCCCGCCAGGTACGGGCCCGCCAGGTGCCCGGTGTGCAGGTCGCCGTTCGGGGTCGGCGGGGGCGCGATGATGACCGTACGGCGTGTCATGCCTGGGCTCCTTCGTGGCGAGCTGCGAACCGCTGTGTCATGTCGAGGTCCCACCAGACGCTGTACATCTCGAAGTCCGCGTCGGACTCGTTGATCACCCGGTGCTCGGAGCCCGGGGTGAAGTGGACGATGTCCCCGGTCACGAAGGGCTTGCGGACGCCCTCCGACTCCAGGACGGCGGAGCCGGCGACGGCGATGAAGATCTCGTATTCGTGGTGGGCGTGGGCCGTCGATGCGGTGCCGGGCCGGATCACGCACCAGGACCCCTCGAAGGGGGCGTTGAGCTCGGGCCAGGGCAGCAGTCGCTGGGCGTCCAGGCCGTTCTCGTGCGTGAGTCCTTCGCGGTCGAGTTGCTTGGTGAGCATGTGGGTCGGTCTCTCCTCGTCAGGCGGGTGCGGCTCGTGAGGGGTGCGCGGGGCTCAGACCGCGCCGGCGAACGCGAGCTCTCGCAGGGCCGGGACCTCCACGGATCGGGCCCGGCGGTGCGCGAGGATGTCCTCGGTGATCTCGGCGGAGCGGCCCGCGAGGACGCTGAGCAGCGAGTCGGCGATGCCGTGGGTGGCCTCGTTGACGCCCTGCAGGTAGCAGGCGGCGGTCGCCGGGCGGCCCAGGTCGAGCCGGTAGTGACGGCTCACGTTGATCTCCTCGAGACCGATCGACTCCGCGAGGGCCTTGACCGCCCACGGCATCTCGCGGACGAAGCCGGTGCCCAGGAGCACCAGGTCCGTACGCATCTCCCGCTCGGCTCCCGACTTGCGGTCGACGAGGGTGAGGACGACCTCGTCGCCGTCCATGCGGGCGCCGGTGACGTCCGTCATGGGGTGCAGCGCCAGACGCTCCTGGCCGGAGCGGCGGTCCTGGTAGAACTGCCGGTACAGGCCGTCGAGGGTGGCGGGGGAGAGACCGCCGTAGTTGGAGCGGTACATCTCGCCGAGCAGCTGCTCGCGGGCGTCCGGCGACGAGCCGTAGAACTCGTCGATGAAGGACGTGTAGTAGAGCTCGTTGGTGAACTTGCTGCTCTCGTAACCGTTCAGGCCGATGGACCGCATGATCATCGTCGGCTTGCACTCGGGCAGGTCGCGCAGCGCGGCGCCGAACAGCTCGGCCGCGCTCTGCGCGCCGCCGATCACCGCGACGCGGTGCGGCAGGTCGGCCCGCACGCCGGCTATGCGCTGCGTGTACTGGGTGCTGTGGATGACGCGCTCGGCGGGCAGACCGTCGAACACGGCGGGGACGTGGGCGTCGCGGCCGGCGCCGATCACGAGGTAGCGGCAGCCGATGGTGTCGCCGTCGGCCAGGGTGACCAGCCAGCCGGAGAGCTCGCCGTCGTCGCCCGTCACCGCCTCGACGCCGGCGCATTCGCGGCCGTATTCGACCTGCACCGTCTCGAGCTCATTGGCGACCCACTGCAGGTACTCGGATATCTCGCTGCGGTAGGGAACAAAACTCGCCAGGTTGACGAAGGCGTCGAGGCGTTCCTGCGAGTGCAGGAAATTGACGAAGGAAAAGCGGCTGCACGGATTGCGCATGGTGACCAGGTCCTTGAGGAAGGAAACCTGGCTGAGTGCGTCGGGCAGCAGCATCCCGCGCTGCCACACGATGTCCTGCTCGCGCTCGATCAGCAGGGTGTCACCGGCCAGCTCGGGTGCGAGCTCCTCGACGGCGACCGCCAGCGCCAGGTTCGCCGGGCCTGCGCCGACTGCGAGCAGTTCGACATTGCGATGCGCCATGGAAGTACCTCCAGATGGAACAGGTGGACAGTTCGTACGGTCAGGCAGGACGGTTCGCGTCCTTGCGTTGCCTCCCGGGTGATGACCACATTCCACGGCAGCGCCCGATTGCCCGGAAGGCGAGCAGGGCACGGACAATCAACTCGGCCGGGACCCCGGCGGGCGGGTTGATTGGCCGGTGTCCAAAGCGGCTTCCGGTCAATGCGGGGCACGTTTTCCATGGGCCCACGTGATCAGTTGCGTCACACGCATCCGGCTGGCCGAACCATCCCTCGGGCAGTCGGGCTTCCATCGAAACCCCATGAGAAGGAGCCCTCGTGCCGCTCACCGACTCCATCACCCCTGCCGGCGCGCTCTACCGTTCCGAGAGCCCCACACGGGTCGCCACGCGCCGCCGTCTGCTGATGTGCCGGCCCCGGCACTACGACGTCACGTATTCGATCAACCCGTGGATGAACCCGCAGCACGCCACGGACAACGCGCTCGCCGTCAGCCAGTGGGAGGGTCTGCGTGACCTGTACCTCGAACTCGGCCACGTGGTCGAGGAGATAGATCCGATCGAGGGCCTGCCCGACATGGTCTTCGCGGCCAACGGCGCCACCGTGGTCGACGGCAAGGTCTTCGGTGCCCGGTTCCGGCACGCGGAGCGCACCGCCGAGGGTCCCGCGTACCTGCGGTGGCTGGAGGGCCGCGGCTACACGGACACGCTGTGGCCCGAGTTCGTCAACGAGGGCGAGGGCGACATCCTCACCGTCGGCCGCCGCCTGCTGGCCGGTACCGGCTTCCGCACGGACCCGCGTTCACACGCGGAGGCGCAGGAGTTCTTCGGCCTGCCGGTCACCTCGCTGACCCTGGTGAACCCGGAGTACTACCACCTGGACACCGCGCTCTCCGTGCTGTCGGAGGACGAGGTCATGTACTACCCGGCCGCCTTCTCCCAGGGCAGCCAGGCCGTACTGCGCGCCATGTTCCCCACGGCGATCCTGGCCGGCGCCGAGGACGCGGCCGTCTTCGGTCTCAACGCCTTCTCCGACGGCCGCCACGTTCTCCTGCCCGCCGCGGCCACGGGCCTGCACGCCAAGCTGCGGGCCCGCGGCTTCGAGCCGATCGGGGTCGAGCTGTCCGAGCTGCTCAAGGCCGGCGGCAGCGTCAAGTGCTGCACGCTGGAACTGCGCGACCGCTGAGCGCGGTCGCGGTGTACGGACCGGTCCTCGCGACCGTGCTCGGCAGCCGCATCGAGGACGGCATCGGCGACCACGCCGGCGCCTCGCAGGCGGACCGGGTCGCCGGCCGGGCGGCGGGCGGCCTTCGCCCGGTCCTACGACTCCGCGTTCCACACCGTCGTGTGGGGACTCACCGCGGTCCGCGTCGTGCTGTGCGCCGTGGTCGCCACCCTGCTGCGCCCGCCGGCTCCGCCAGGACAGCCTCCTGACGGGCCGTCCGGCGAACCATGACGTTTCGACCACCCGGCACGAAAAAAATGCCCTCCGAGACTGCGTTTCCGCAGGTCGGAGGGCATTTCTATGTGGAGCCTAGGAGATTCGAACTCCTGACATCTGCCTTGCAAAGGCAGCGCTCTACCAACTGAGCTAAGGCCCCATGGAAGTGGACGCACCCGTCCCGTGCGGGAGGTGTGGTCGTTCCGCAGAACAGAGTACCGGGTGTACCCCCTCATCTCGCAAAATGATAGGGACTCCCGCGGTGCGACCACTCTCCGTAAGATGCTCGCGAGGTTCGCACCAGCGAAGGGGAGTAGTAAGAGTGGACGCAGTACAACAAGAGGCCACGGCCAGAGCCAGAGAGCTTCAGCGCAGTTGGTACGGGGAGCCGCTGGGGGCGCTCTTCCGCCGGCTCATAGATGACCTCGGCTTGAACCAGGCCCGCCTCGCTGCCGTCCTCGGACTGTCGGCGCCCATGCTGTCCCAGCTGATGAGCGGCCAGCGCGCCAAGATCGGGAACCCGGCCGTGGTCCAGCGCGTCCAGGCCCTCCAGGATCTCGCCGGCCAGGTGGCCGACGGCAGCGTCAGCGCGGGGGAGGCCACCGACCGGATGGACGAGATCAAGAAGACCCAGGGAGGCTCCGTCCTCAGCAACAGCGGCCAGACCACCACCAGCTCCGGCGCACCGACGGTCAAGCGGGTCGTCCGCGAGATCCAATCGCTGCTGCGCTCGGTCTCCGCGGCCGGCGACATCATCGACGCGGCGAACACCCTCGCCCCCAGCCACCCGGAACTGGCAGAGTTCCTCCGGGTGTACGGCGCGGGCCGCACCGCCGATGCGGTCGCCCACTACGAGGCCCACCAAAACTGACACGCACGAGGGCGGACGACGGGTGACGGGGGACGGGCACAGCGATGGGTGAGGTCTTCGCCGGTCGGTACGAGCTGATCGATCCGATCGGACGCGGTGGCGCGGGCGCCGTATGGCGGGCGTGGGACCACCGCCGTCGCCGCTACGTCGCGGCGAAGGTCCTCCTGCAGAGCGACGCCCACACGCTCCTGCGGTTCGTACGGGAGCAGGCGCTGCGGATCGACCATCCGCACGTACTGGCTCCCGCCAGCTGGGCGGCCGACGACGACAAGGTCCTCTTCACCATGGACCTGGTCGGCGGCGGCTCGCTCGGCCACGTGATCGGGGACTACGGGCCCCTGCCGCCCCGCTTCGTGTGCACCCTGCTCGACCAGCTCCTGTCGGGGCTGGCGGCGGTGCACGCGGAGGGCGTGGTGCACCGCGACATCAAGCCGGCCAACATCCTGATGGAGGCCACCGGAACCGGGCGGCCGCACCTGCGGCTGTCCGACTTCGGCATCTCCATGCGCAAGGGCGAGCCCCGGCTGACCGAGACCAACTACGTGGTCGGCACACCGGGCTATTTCGCCCCCGAACAACTCCTGGGCGCCGAACCGGACTTCCCCGCGGACCTCTTCGCAGCCGGACTGGTCGCCCTGTACCTCCTCCAGGGCCGCAAGCCCGATTCCCAAGCCCTGGTCGAGCACTTCCTCGCCCATGGCACCCCGGGCGCTCCCGAAGGCGTTCCCGCCCCGCTCTGGGACGTCCTCGCCGGTCTCCTGCAGCCGGACCCCCAGAGCCGCTTCCGGACGGCCACGGGGGCGCGCAAGGCCCTTGCCGAGGCCGTGGAGCTGCTGCCGCCGCCCGCCCCGGACGAGGACCCGGTGGAGGTGTTCGACCAACTCGGCCCGCTGCCGCCCGGATTCGGTCCGCAGGGCCCGCTGGGCACCGCCTCGGTGGCCCCGCAGGCGCCCGCCGTGGCCACTGTGGATCCGGGGGCCTCCGCCTCCGTGACGGTGGCCGCGGAGCCCACCCGTACCGATCCGCGCGGCACGGCCCGGACGGCGTCGATGGCCCCGCCCGCACCGGTCCCGGCGGCCCCGGCCACCCCCGCCGTCCCGGCCCGGGTGCCCGGGTACGGGCCCTCGGAGACGGGCAGCTTCCACCTGCCGCCGCCGACCACACCGGTGCCCGCGGCCCCCGCCGGGCCGCCGGTCCGGGCGGGCGGCGGGATCGCCCCGCCCCCGGCGAAGGTGGTGGCCTCGCTCCTCGCCGCGGCGCTGGTCTGCTTCGCGGTGGGCGTCTGGGCCCTCACACAGCTCTAGGGGCTCGTCCCGTAGGGGGACTCACCCAGCGGCCGCAGCCCCGCGCCCCCGCCGCCCGAGGAGCATCCAGCTGCCCAGCACCAGCAGCAGGGCCGTACCGGCGCCGAAGCCGGCGACCGCCACGACCCGCATCGTCGAGTGCCGCTCGGCCGCCTCGGCCGCCTCCGGGGCGGTGAGCCCCTCCTTCGCGGCGGCCCGGTCCTCCTCGCCCACCCCGAAGTCACCCGCGGCCGGACTCGCCTTGTACGCGGGCGCCTTGGCCGGCTTGCCGGCGACCTCCAGGCGCAGGGTCAGCGGCACGGGCGCCGCGTCCTCGGTGAACTCGGCGACCTTCGAGCCCATGGTCACCGCGATGTAGTACCAGCCCGCGAGGGACACCGGCTGCACGGTCCGGTCACTGGCGAAACGGTTCTCGTAGGCGACGGGAGGGGTCTTCGTCAGGGTGACCCCGGCCTGCTTGCCGTCGTACGAGGTGTCCTTGTCGGCGATCAGGCTCCGGTACGGGCTGTAGAGCGAGACGGTGAGCCCGCCCGAGGCCGAACCGTAGGTCTTGGTCATCGTGGCGGCGGACAGCTCGGCGCCGAGGCCCAGCTGCTGCCCCCAGTCCAGCGGGACCCGGTAGAAGACGGTCTGGCCGGCCCGCACCTCGTCGCGCCACACCCCGGCACCCAGCGCGCGGGCGTCGTTGAAGCCGGTGCCGCCCGTACGGGGCACCGCCTCGATCCCGGGCAGGGAGGGGGAACCCGACGGCCAGACGCTGGGCGCGGTGGTGGGGACGCCCGCGCCGCGGCCGGGCTCCTGCTGGACCTTGATCTCCAGTGGCCACGGGCTCTGGTCGTAGCCCTTGGCCGACGTACGGGTGACCTTGGCGTAGTAGACGCCCGCGGCCGCGCACTCCCGGTCCTCGGCGCCCCACCGGACGCCGGCCGCGCCGATCGGGTACGCGTCGTAGCCGAAGTTCGCCCGGCCGGTGCTGCCCGGGCAGGAGCTCCCGGCGGTGGTCATGATCTCCACCTCGACGCCGTCGCCGCCGGACACCTTCGCACCCGCCGCGGGGCGGACCACGGCGGAGACGTAGACGTTGGACTCGTCCTTGCCGAGGACGAGCCGGTACAAGCGCTCCCCCGGCTCGATCCGGTCCTGGTAGACGCTGCCGGGGTCGATCTGCGGGGCGTCCGCCGTGGAGGGCTTGCCCTCGATCTCCTTGGCGCCGTCCGCGGGCCGGTACGCCGGGAGGGGCCCGGGCGCGGACCCCTCGGCGTACGCGACCCCCGGCAGGCCCACCACGAGGCCCAGGGCCGCCGCCCACACTGTCGTCCGTACCCGACCCACCACGCCCACCCCGAGTTTGCTAGCGCAAGCCAAATCTTTGCATAACGGAAGTTTTCGTCACAGAACAGCACAAAGCCCCGGCCGCAGCGGCAGCCGGGGCTTCATGCGATCAGCCTTGGGTCTCACACACCGGAACCAGAGGGCACGGAGTCAGTTGCCTCCGTCCACAGGTCCTGCTCGGCGCGGTCCGCCTGGATCTGGCGGTACACGAGGAGCCCGCCGATGGCGGCCAGTGCGACCAGGAGCAGCTTCTTCACCGCGCGACCTCGTCTTTCGTTGACGTAGGGGACTTCTGGCGCCCAACAATACACACCGACCGATACCGATCGGTGACCTCCCGGCCCCGCAACTGGCCCAACGACAAAGACCCCCAGGCCTTGGCCTGGGGGTCTTCGACACTGTGGGGCTAACAGGATTTGAACCTGTGGCCTCATCCTTATCAGGGATGCGCTCTAACCAACTGAGCTATAGCCCCATCCGCGCTGCGCGCTGACTCCTGAAGATTAGCGCACAGACCCGGTCAGGCCAAAATCCGTTGCCCAGAGGCGTCTGCGCAGGTCATCCGACCCGTCGCGGGCGCTTCGCCGGAGGACCTACTCGTCCTCGGCGAGCGTCAGCTCCACACCGCCGACGAAGCCCGCCGACAGGTTGTAGATGAACGCGCCCAGCGTCGCCAGTGCCGTCGCCAGCACCACGTCGATCACCGCGATGACCGAAGTGAAGATCAGAACGCGCGGCAGCGACAGGAACGACTGGAGGTCGAAGCCGTTGCCCTCGTTCGAGCCGGTGGCCTCGCTGATCGTGCCGCCGACGGTCGAGAAGACGCCCATCGCGTCCATGACCATCCACAGCACCACCGACGCCACGATCGTGCAGATGCCGAGCGCGATCGACAGCAGGAAGCTGACCTTCATGACCGACCACGGGTCGGCCTTGGCCACCCGCAGCCGTGCCTTGCGCGTGCGGGGGGCCGTACGGACCCCCGGGCGCGGCTTGCGCTGCGCGCCCGCTCCCGTACCGCCCCGCGGCGTCCCCGGGCCCGAGGGCGCCGCGTAGGCCTGCGGCGGGTGGTACGGCTGTGCGGGCTTGTCCTGGCCGGCGTCGGCGTCGACCGCCGGCTGCGGTCCTCGGGTGTCCGTCACGGTTCCCCCCTGGGAGTCCGCGGCGGGGCCACGGGCACCGTTCGCTCCAGTCTTGGCCGGTCCGGCGCCCGTGGCTCCACTCACGACTTACTCCTCGTGCTCCCCGGCCGAAGGCTGCGTGCCCTCGGCGGCCTCGATGGCCTGTCCGTCGGCCACCTCGGTGTCGTTCTCGTCGGCCTCGACCTCGTCAGCTTCCTGACCGGCCTCGGCGTTGCGGGCGATACCGACCACGGCATCGCGCTTCCCCAGGTTGATCAGCTGGACGCCCATGGTGTCACGGCCGGTCTCCCTGACTTCGTTGACGCGCGTACGAATCACACCTCCGCCGAGCGTGATGGCGAGAATCTCGTCCGTCTCGTCCACCACGAGCGCCCCGACGAGCGATCCGCGGTCCTCCACGATCTTGGCGGCCTTGATACCCAGACCGCCACGGCCCTGGACGCGGTACTCGTCGACCGGCGTCCGCTTGGCGTAGCCGCCGTCGGTCGCGGTGAAGACGAACGTACCCGGCCTCACCACGTTCATGGAGAGCAGTTCGTCACCTTCGCGGAAACTCATGCCCTTTACGCCCGATGTCGCGCGGCCCATCGGGCGCAGCGCGTCGTCGGTCGCCGTGAAGCGGATCGACTGCGCCTTCTTGCTGATCAGCAGCAGGTCGTCCTCGGCGGACACCAGCTCCGCGCCGATCAGCTCGTCGGCAGTGCCGTCGGCGCCGTCGGCGCCCGTCTCCCGCAGGTTGATGGCGATCACGCCACCCGAACGGGGCGAATCGTAGTCCTTGAGCGCCGTCTTCTTCACCAGGCCGCCCTTGGTGGCCAGGATCAGGTACGGCGCCGCCTCGTAGTCGCGGATCGCGAGGATCTGGGCGATCTTCTCGTCCGGCTGGAAGGCCAGCAGGTTCGCCACGTGCTGCCCGCGGGCGTCGCGGCCGGCGTCCGGCAGCTCGTACGCCTTGGAGCGGTAGACCCGGCCCTTGTTCGTGAAGAACAGCAGCCAGTGGTGCGTGGTGGAGACGAAGAAGTGGTCGACCAGGTCGTCCTGCTTCAGCTTGGTGCCGCGCACGCCCTTGCCGCCGCGCTTCTGCGAGCGGTAGTCCTCGGTCTTGGTGCGCTTGACGTAGCCGCCGTGCGTGATCGTGACGACGATGTCCTCTTCGGCGATCAGGTCCTCGATGGACATGTCACCGTCGAAGGGCACCAGCTTGGAACGCCGGTCGTCGCCGAACTTCTCGACGATCGCCGCCAGTTCCTCGCTGACGATGGAGCGCTGACGCTCCTCCGAGGCCAGGATGGCGTTGTACTCGTTGATCTTCGACTGGAGCTCGTCGTGCTCGGCGACGATCTTCTGGCGCTCCAGGGCCGCGAGGCGGCGCAGCTGCATCTCCAGGATCGCGTTCGCCTGGATCTCGTCGATCTCCAGGAGGCCCATCAGGCCCTCGCGCGCGATCTCGACCGTGTTGCTGCGCCGGATCAGCGCGATGACCTCGTCGATCGCGTCCAGCGCCTTGAGCAGACCGCGCAGGATGTGGGCGCGCTCCTCCGCCTTGCGCAGGCGGAACTTCGTACGCCGGACGATGACCTCGATCTCGTGCGTCACCCAGTGGCGGATGAACGCGTCGATCGACAGCGTGCGCGGCACGCCGTCCACCAGCGCGAGCATGTTCGCGCCGAAGTTCGTCTGCAGCTCGGTGTGCTTGTACAGGTTGTTCAGCACGACCTTGGCGACGGCGTCGCGCTTGAGGACGATCACCAGGCGCTGGCCGGTCCGCGAGGAGGTCTCGTCACGGACGTCGGCGATGCCGCCGACCTTGCCGTCCTTGACCAGGTCCGCGATCTTCTGCGCGAGGTTGTCGGGGTTGGTCTGGTACGGGAGCTCGGTGACCACCAGGCACTGGCGGTTCTGGATCTCCTCGACCTCCACCACCGCGCGCATCGTGATGGAGCCGCGACCGGTCCGGTACGCCTCCTCGATGCCCTTGCGGCCCACGACCAGCGCGCCCGACGGGAAGTCGGGGCCCTTGATCCGCTCGATGAGCGCGTCCTGGAGCTCCTCGTGCGAGGCCTGCGGGTGCTCCAGCGCCCACTGGGCGCCGGCCGCGACCTCGCGGAGGTTGTGCGGCGGGATGTTCGTCGCCATGCCGACCGCGATGCCGGCGCTGCCGTTGACCAGCAGGTTCGGGAAGCGCGCCGGCAGGACGGTGGGCTCCTGGTTGCGGCCGTCGTAGTTGTCCTGGAAGTCGACGGTCTCCTCGTCGATGTCCCGGAGCATCTCCATGGCCTGCGGCATGAGCTTGCACTCGGTGTAGCGCATCGCGGCCGCCGGGTCGTTGCCCGGGGAGCCGAAGTTGCCGTTGCTGTCGACCAGCGGCATGCGCATCGACCACGGCTGGGCCAGGCGGACCAGCGCGTCGTAGATCGAGCTGTCACCGTGCGGGTGGTACGTACCCATGACGTCGCCGACGACACGGGCGCACTTGTAGAAGCCCTTCTCGGGCCGGTAGCCGCCGTCGTACATCGCGTACAGCACGCGGCGGTGCACCGGCTTGAGCCCGTCGCGTACGTCCGGCAGGGCGCGCGAGACGATGACGGACATCGCGTAGTCGAGGTAGGAGCGCTGCATCTCCGTCTCGAGCCCGACGGGCTCGATGCGCATCACGGGCTGCTCCTCCGCGGCGTTCTCGGCGTTCTTTGCGGGTTGGGTGGTTTCGTCGGCCATTGCTGGTCAGAAGTCCTTTCAGGCGGCGGTCAGCGGAGCCGACTCAGATGTCGAGGAAGCGGACGTCCTTGGCGTTGCGCTGGATGAAGGAGCGCCGGGCTTCGACGTCCTCACCCATCAGCACCGAGAACAGGTCGTCGGCCTGCGCCGCGTCGTCCAGCGTGACCTGGCCCAGCACACGGTGGTCCACGTCCATCGTGGTGACGCGCAGTTCCTCGGCGTTCATCTCGCCCAGACCCTTGAAGCGCTGGATCGAGTCTTCCTTGATCCGCTTGCCGTTCTGCTTGCCGAGCTCCACCAGCGCATCGCGCTCGCGGTCCGAGTACGCGTACTCGAAGTCGTCCCGGCCCCACTTGATCTTGTAGAGGGGCGGGCGCGACAGGTACACGTGACCGGCCTCGACCAGCGGCCGCATGAAGCGGAAGAGGAAGGTCAGCAGCAGGGTGTTGATGTGCTGGCCGTCGACGTCGGCGTCCGCCATCAGGATGATCTTGTGATAGCGGAGCTTCTCGATGTCGAAGTCCTCGTGCACACCGGTACCGAAGGCACTGATCAGCGCCTGGACCTCGGTGTTCTGGAGGATCTTGTCGATCCGGGCCTTCTCGACGTTCAGGATCTTGCCGCGGATCGGCAGGATGGCCTGGTACATCGGGTTGCGGCCGGACTTCGCGGAGCCGCCGGCCGAGTCACCCTCGACGATGAAGATCTCGCACTTGGTCGGGTCGTTCGACTGGCAGTCGGACAGCTTGCCCGGCAGCGAGGCGCTCTCCAGCAGACCCTTGCGACGGGTGAGGTCACGGGCCTTACGGGCCGCGACGCGCGCCGTGGCCGCCTGGATCGACTTGCGGATGATGTCCGCGGCCTCGACCGGGTTGCGGTCGAACCAGTCGTTCAGGTGCTCGTGCACGACCTTCTGCACGAAGGTCTTGGCCTCCGTGTTGCCCAGCTTGGTCTTCGTCTGGCCCTCGAACTGCGGCTCGCCCAGCTTCACCGAGATGATCGCCGTCAGACCCTCGCGGACGTCCTCGCCGGCGAGGTTGTCGTCCTTCTCGCGCAGCAGCTTCTTCTCGCGCGCGTACCGGTTGACCAGGCCCGTCAGCGCCGCACGGAAGCCCTCCTCGTGCGTACCGCCCTCGTGCGTGTGGATCGTGTTCGCGAAGGAGTAGACCCCCTCCGTGTACTGCGAGTTCCACTGCATCGCGATCTCGACCGAGAGCATCCGCTCCTTGTCCTCGGCCTCTACGTCGATGACGGTCGGGTGGATGAGCTCACCCTTGCGCGAGTTGAGGTACTTCACGAAGTCGACGATGCCGCCCTCGTAGTGGTACTTCACCGTGCGCGCCACGGGCTCCGCCGCGTCCGCGTCGGGGTCGTCCGCACCGACGGTCGCCTTCGCCGATTCACGCTCGTCGGTCAGCGTCAGGGTGAGGCCCTTGTTGAGGAAGGCCATCTCCTGGAAGCGCCGCGACAGCGTCTCGAAGGAGTACTCGGTCGTCTCGAAGATGTCGCCGTCGGCCCAGAAGGTGACCGAGGTGCCCGTCTCGGCGGTCTCCTCGTTCTTGGCCAGCGGGGCCGTCGGCACGCCCAGCTTGTAGTCCTGGGTCCAGCGGTGGCCGTCCGTCTTGACCTCGACCGCGACCTTCGTCGACAGGGCGTTCACGACGGACACACCGACACCGTGCAGACCACCGGAGACGGCGTAGCCGCCACCGCCGAACTTGCCGCCCGCGTGCAGGACCGTCAGGACGACCTCAAGGGCGGGCTTGCCCTCGGACGGCACGATGCCGACCGGGATGCCGCGGCCGTTGTCCACCACGCGCACCCCGCCGTCGGCGAGGATCGTCACGTCGATCGTGTCCGCGTGCCCTGCCAGCGCCTCGTCGACCGAGTTGTCGACCACCTCGTAGACGAGGTGGTGCAGACCACGCTCACCCGTCGAGCCGATGTACATACCCGGCCGCTTGCGGACCGCGTCCAGGCCCTCGAGGACCTGGATCGCACTGGCGTCGTAATTCTTCTCGTTGGAGTCGCCGGAATCGGCCACGAAGCGCCCTCTCTGGCACAGCGCAGCCCGTACCCCGGACCAGCGAGTGCACCGGCGGGAGCGGCCGCGTCGATCTGCGTTGTCTGCGTGATCCCGCGAAAGGGCGGGATTCTCGTTCAGTCTACCGGTACCACTGACATGAATGGGGGTTTGCCGGTACCTGAGTCCGCATGTGCCGCCCTGAACCTCCTCTCTCCGACTCCCCACATCCGGGAAGGGGCTCAAAGAGGCTCACACGGGCATCCAGCCCTTCGGGCTGTCAAGCTCCGACTACCGTGAGGGACGCCACCACGAACAGCCCCGCCGACGCTTGAGGCGCGGGGTCCGGGGCCGCATGGACCCGTCAGCCGTAGGTGTCGCCCGGGCCCTTGCTCCCCGGCGCCCGCCACGGCCCGTACCCCTTGGGCCGCCCGCCGGGACCCTGCACCTTGATCATCCGCACCGTGCCCTGCCCCAGATCCGCGTTCAGCCGCGCCACCAGCTGCGGAGCCAGCAGCTTCAGCTGCGCCGCCCACGCCGACGAATCGCAGCGCACGACCAGTTCACGGTCCTCGTAGCGTTCCGGTTCACAGTGGGCCGCGATCTCCGGGCCGACGATCTCCGGCCAGCGCTCCATCACGCCCGCCACCGCCATCGGCATCTCCCAGCCGCGCTCCGTGCGCAGCCGGTCCAGCGCCGCCATCAACGGCATCGGGTCCCGGCCGTCCGCGCGGGCTCCCGAGCGCAGCCCGGGCTGCTGGCGCCGCTTGCCGCCGGCCGCGTTGCCCCGGGCGCGCGCCTGCTCACGCGCCGCCGCGAGGGCCTGGCGCGCGAGGTCCACCCCGGAGACCTCCGGGGGCCTGCGACCCTCCTGCGGGTCCTTGCCGTGCTCGTTCACAGCCGGGTCACCTCACCACCGGACACCCCGAACCGCGTTCCCGCCAGCACCCCCGGGACGTCGTCGTCGACCGCCGCCGTCACCAGGACCTGCTCGCCCGGCGCCACCAGCTCCGCCAGCCGCTCCCGGCGCCGCGCGTCCAGCTCCGCGAACACGTCGTCCAGGATCAGCACCGGCTCGCTGCCCTCCGAGCGCAGCAGCTCGTACGAGGCCAGGCGCAGGGCCAGCGCGTACGACCACGACTCCCCGTGGCTCGCGTACCCCTTCGCGGGCAGTTCCCCCAGCCGCAGCAGCACGTCGTCGCGGTGCGGGCCCACCAGGGTCACACCGCGCTCGATCTCCTGCTTGCGTACGTCGGCCAGGGCGGTCAGGAGCACCTCGTAGAGGTCCTCGCGGGTGCGGGCGGCCCCGCCGTCCACCGGCTCGCCGGCCGAGGAGCGGTACGCCAGCCCGAGCGGGCCGCCGCCGGGTGCGAGCTGCTCGTAGGCCTTGTCGGCCAGCGGCAGCAGCGTCGCGATCAGGTCCAGCCGCTGCGCCAGCAGCTCCGCGCCCGCGCGCGCGAGGTGCTGGTCCCACACGTCGAGGGTGGACAGGTCCAGGGAGCGCCCGCCGTGCCGGCGGGCCATCGCCGCGGACTTCAGCAGGGTGTTGCGCTGCTTGAGCACCCGCTCGTAGTCGGAGCGGACCGCGGCCATCCGCGGCGAGCGCGCCGTGACCAGCTCGTCCAGGAACCGGCGCCGCTCGCCCGGGTCGCCCTTGACCAGGGCCAGGTCCTCCGGCGCGAACAGCACCGTCCGTATGATCCCCAGCACGTCCCGCGGCCTGACCTGCGAGGAACGGTTGATCCGGGCCCGGTTCGCCCGCCCGGGATTGAGCTCCAGCTCCACCAGCTGCCGGCGCTCGCCCTGGGTGACGGCCGCGCGGATGACCGCCCGGTCCGCGCCCATGCGCACGAGCGGGGCGTCCGAGGAGACCCGGTGGCTGCCGAGGGTCGCGAGATAGCCGATGGCCTCGACGAGGTTGGTCTTGCCCTGGCCGTTGGGGCCCACGAAAGCGGTGACGCCCGGGGCGAGGGGAACCTCGGCCCGGGCGTACGAGCGGAAGTCGGCCAATGAGAGATGCGAAACGTGCATACGGCGCCGACCTCCCCCGGCTTCCAACTGCTCGATGTGCTGCTGTGGTGCTGCGCTGCGAAGCGCTAGATCTTCTCGACCGCGTGGCCGCCGAACTGGTTGCGCAGCGCGGCGATCATCTTCATCTGCGGGGAGTCGTCCTGCCGAGACGCGAAGCGCGCGAACAGCGACGCGGTGATCGCGGGCAGCGGTACGGCGTGGTCGATCGCGGCCTCCACCGTCCAGCGTCCCTCACCGGAGTCCTGCGCGAAGCCGCGCAGCTGCTCCAGGTGCTCGTCCTGGTCGAGGGCGTTCACGGCCAGGTCCAGCAGCCAGGAGCGGATGACGGTGCCCTCCTGCCAGGAGCGGAAGACCTCGCGGACGTCGGTGACCGAGTCCACCTTCTCCAGGAGCTCCCAGCCCTCGGCGTAGGCCTGCATCATGGCGTACTCGATGCCGTTGTGGACCATCTTCGCGAAGTGGCCCGCGCCGACCTTGCCGGCGTGCACGGCGCCGAACTCGCCCTCGGGCTTGAGGGCGTCGAAGACCGGCTGCACCCGGGCGACGTGGTCCTTCTCGCCGCCGTACATGAGCGCGTAGCCGTTCTCCAGGCCCCACACGCCGCCGGAGACGCCGCAGTCGACGAAGCCGATGCCCTTGGCCGCCAGCTCCGCCGCGTGCTTCTCGTCGTCGGTCCAGCGCGAGTTGCCGCCGTCGACGACGATGTCGCCGATCGAGAGCAGCTCCGCGAGCTCGTCGACGGTGGACTGCGTCGCCGCACCTGCCGGGACCATCACCCACACGACGCGGGGGGCCTGCAGGCTGTCCACAAGTTCCCGCAGGCTGTGGACATCGGCAAGGTCCGGGTTGCGGTCGTATCCGATGACGTCGTGGCCTGCGCGGCGGATGCGCTCGCGCATGTTGCCGCCCATCTTGCCGAGACCGACGAGACCAAGCTCCATCAGGTGGTTCCTTAAGCGTTGTGGCCGTCTTTGCCGGGGTGCCCGTGGATCCCGGGGACACCCCAGGCCCCGAGCCTACGCCGGGGCACGCCGCCCGGCTTCACGGGGCGCGCGCGGCCGCGCAGGTGTTCCCGCAACGTGGTCAGGCCCGGTCTCGCGGACCGCGAAACCGGGCCTGACCTGCGAAGAATCAACCGGAGAGGCGCACCGGCATGATCAGGTACTTGTAGGTCTCGTCCGCTTCCGCGTCGATCGCCGGGCGGCCGCTGAGCAGCGCGGGCTTGGTCGACGTGGTGAAGCTGAGCTGGGCGACCGGGGAGGCGATCGCGCTCAGGCCGTCCAGCAGGAAGGTCGGGTTGAAGGCGATCGAGATGTCGTCGCCGTCCAGCTGGGCGTCGACCCTTTCCACAGCCTGTGCGTCGTCGGAGGAGCCGGCCTCCAGGATCAGCACGCCCTTCTCGAAGCTGAGGCGGACCGGGGTGTTGCGCTCGGCCACCAGGGCCACGCGCTTGACCGCCTCGACGAAGGGCGCGGTCTCGATCACGGCGATCGAGTTGAACTCCGTCGGGAACAGCGTCCGGTACTTGGGCAGGTCGCCCTCGAGCAGCCGGGTGGTGGTGCGGCGGCCGGCGCCCTCGAAACCGATCAGGCCCTCGCCCGCACCGGAGCCGGACAGCGCCAGGGTCACGGTGTCACCGCTGGTCAGCGAGTTGGCGATCTCCTGGAGCGTCTTGGCGGGCACCAGGGCCACGGCCGAGGCGTCCGGGTTCTCCGGCTTCCACAGGAACTCGCGGACCGCGAAGCGGTAGCGGTCGGTGGAGGCCAGGGTGACGCGGTCGCCCTCGATCTCGATGCGGACACCGGTCAGCACCGGAAGCGTGTCGTCACGGCCGGCGGCGGTGGCCACCTGCTTGGCGGCGGAGGCGAAGACCTCGCCGGCGACGGTGCCGGTCGCGGTCGGCATCTGCGGCAGTGCCGGGTACTCCTCCACAGGCAGGGTGTGGAGTGTGAATCGCGAGGAGCCGCAGACCACGGTCGCCCGTACACCGTCTGTGGAAATCTCCACCGGGCGGTTGGGGAGGGCGCGGCAGATGTCCGCGAGCAGCCGGCCGGAGACCAGGACGGTGCCGTCCTCCTCGACGTCCGCCTCGACGGAGACCCGGGCCGAGACCTCGTAGTCGAAGCCGGAGAGGCTCAGCTTGCCCTCCTCGGCCTTCAGCAGCAGGCCCGCGAGAACGGGCACCGGCGGCCGGGCCGGGAGGCTACGGGCGGCCCAAGCCACCGCCTCCGCCAGTACGTCGCGCTCCACCCGGATCTTCACCGGAACCGCCTCCTGCTGTTGCTCGCTCGTCTGCCGGCCTTCGTCGTCGGCTCGTCGATGCCTCGACCGATGCCGGGGACCAGTCTGACGTACGGCGCCGACAGTCCGTGCGGCTGGCGGTCAAGTCGGGAGCGAGGCGTCGGGGCGGGCGATCGACGAGTTGTGCACAGGACCCGCTTGAAAACCGAAACCGGCCTAACTCTCTATGGGGGTAGTAGTAGGGCCTGTGGAAACGGTGGATAACCCCGTTTTCCCAGGTCAACCCCGGTTTTTTATCCACCGACCCTGTGGGTGACACCGGTGGACAACCCCGTGTGTCTGTGGAGAACAAAAAGTTCTGCACAGGCTGTCCCCAGGTGACCCCGGTTACTCCACAGGTGTGTCCCCAGCTTTCCCCCGGTACTCCACAACCCAAACGTCTACCTCCGTGTGACCGCTTTCACTCCGGGCGGTGAGAGGGGGTGGTGTGTTGCCGAACAGTGGACAAGGCTGTGGAGAAGACAGCGGATCCTGTGCACAGGAGGTGGAAACCTGTGGGCCGACGGTGGACAACGTCGTGGACAGCGCTGTGGACGAAATATTTGTCCACAGCCTGTGGATGACGTTTGTGCACAATTCCACAGGGGCCTGACCTGCCCTGATGGAACCTCACCCCGCACGCCTGTGGACAGATTGTGGGCGACGCGGCCCGTCCCCAGGGTGTGGACGGAAGAAAGTCTCCCAATCTGTGGATGAGTTGCTCCGTCGGGGGCGTATTCGAACAGGTCAGGGGCGCACGCACGAAGAAGGGCGCCCCCGTTGTGGACCGGGAGCGCCCTCTGAAAGCGTGTGAAGGAGCCCTGAAAGAGCCCTGATGCGGCTCCCGAGCGGGCTTCGAAGCCGGCTCGCAAGCCCGTCGGAAGCCGGCCGGGAGCCGTCTCGATGCCGTTCTGAAGCCGCGCCGAGGCAGCCTCGAACCGCGCCGAGGCAGCCTCGAACCGGATGCCGGGAGGCCGCGCTCAGGCGTTCTTGATGCGGTTCGTGAGCTCGGTCACCTGGTTGTAGATGGAGCGGCGCTCGGCCATCAGAGCGCGGATCTTGCGGTCCGCGTGCATGACGGTCGTGTGGTCGCGGCCGCCGAACTGCGCCCCGATCTTGGGCAGCGACAGGTCCGTGAGCTCCCGGCAGAGGTACATGGCGATCTGCCGTGCCGTGACCAGGACCCGGCTGCGCGAGGAGCCGCACAGGTCGTCCACGGTCAGGCCGAAGTAGTCGGCGGTGGCCGCCATGATGTCGGAGGCGGTGATCTCGGGTGCGCTGTCCTCGCCGCCCGGGATCAGGTTCTTCAGGACGTCCTCGGTGAGGCCCAGGTCGACCGGCTGGCGGTTGAGGCTCGCGAAGGCCGTGACCCGGATCAGCGCCCCCTCCAGCTCGCGGATGTTGCGCGAGATGCGGGAGGCGATGAACTCCAGTACCTCCGGCGGGGCGTTGAGCTGCTCCTGGACCGCCTTCTTGCGCAGGATCGCGATACGGGTTTCCAGCTCGGGCGGCTGGACGTCGGTGATCAGGCCCCACTCGAAGCGGTTGCGGAGCCGGTCCTCCAGGGTGACCAGCTGCTTGGGCGGCCGGTCGGAGGACAGCACGATCTGCTTGTTGGCGTTGTGGAGCGTGTTGAAGGTGTGGAAGAACTCCTCCTGCGTCGACTCCTTGCTCGCGAGGAACTGGATGTCGTCGACGAGCAGGATGTCCATCTCGCGGTAGCGCTTGCGGAACGCGTCGCCCTTGCCGTCGCGGATGGAGTTGATGAACTCGTTGGTGAACTCCTCGGAGCTCACGTACCGCACCCGGGTGCCGGGATAGAGGCTCCGCGCGTAGTGCCCGATGGCGTGCAGCAGGTGCGTCTTGCCGAGGCCCGACTCCCCATAGACGAAGAGGGGGTTGTAGGCCTTCGCGGGCGCCTCGGCGACGGCCACCGCGGCGGCGTGCGCGAAGCGGTTGGAGGCGCCGATGACGAACGTGTCGAAGAGGTACTTGGGGTTCAGCCGGGCGGTCGGCTCCAGCGGACCCGTGGTGGACCCGCCGGACGGGCCGCCCGGCGCCGCCGGCCGGCCGGGTGCCTGGCGGGGTGCGGGCTGCTCGTACTGCTGGGACTCGTACTTCTGCTGCTCGTACTGATGGGACTGGTGCGACTGCTGCGGCTCGTACGGGGACTGCTCGTACTTCTGCTGCTCGTAGGAGCCCTGGTCGTAGCCGGAGGGCTCGGGCTGCTGGAGGTAGCCCGGCTGCGGAGAGGCGTACGGGTCGCGCTCGGGGAAACCGCCGAGGCGCGGCTGCTGCCAGCCGTAGTCGTCCTGCTGGCCGCCGCGGGGCCAGGCGCCGGGCTCCGGGCGCTGCTGCTGGTAGTCCGGGTAGGCGGGGCGGGCGGTGGGGGGCTGGTCGTCGCCGGGGCCGCCGCCGGAGCGCTGGCCGCCGTACGGCTCGTACCCGCCCTGCTGCTGGGCGGACGGGGCGGGGGGTGCGGGCTCGCCGGCGGAGTCGTCCACGGTGATGGCGATCCGGATGGGACGGCCGCACTCCCGGCTCAGCGCGTCACTGATCAGCGGGGCGAGGCGGCCCTCGAGGACGCGCTTGCCCCATTCATTGGGGACGGCCAGCAGTGCGGTGTCGGCGACGAGTGCCAGGGGCTGACACCGCTCGACCCACTGCTTGTCCTTGGGTTCGATCCCCGGCTGTCCCTCCCCGAGGAGCTTGTCGAGCACCCTTGGCCACACTGCGGCAAGATCGGCAGGTACGTCAGCCACAGAGCACGCTCTCTCACAGGCGTCCCACGAATGTGTGGTTCTTTGGGACGGTCGGGACAAAAAATCCGGGGTCAGACAACGGTAGTCAGGCCAGCGGGTACGGTTCAAGTCGTTGTCCACAGCCTGTGCACAGTGTGGGGCCACGTCGGCTCGGTTTGACCGGATGGCGTAGCCGCGCGTACCGTAACGAGGTCGAGTTGTCGATGGCTGCTGCCGCCTGCCTACCGATGGGCGAAGGTCACTGATAGTGATCATTTAGCGGTGCCACTCGGGCGAACACGCGAGATTTTTCCTTCGTGGGCGCACGGTGACAGCCAGGCGATGTCCCGCCACAACGATTCATTCTCTGGAGCCCCCGAGTGAGCAAGCGCACCTTCCAGCCGAACAACCGCCGTCGTGCCAAGACCCACGGCTTCCGCCTGCGGATGCGTACCCGTGCCGGTCGCGCGATCCTCGCGAACCGTCGTGGCAAGGGCCGCGCCGCCCTTTCCGCGTAACAACACGCAGGTCGTGACGTCGTGCTGTCTCCCGAGAATCGGCTGAGGCGGCGCGAGGACTTCGCGAGCGCGGTACGCCGAGGTCGTCGGGCTGGTCGCCCGCTCCTCGTCGTCCACCTACGTACAAGCGGTGCAACGGACCCGCACGAGCCGGGGGAGATTGATCCCTCGACGCGTGCGGGTTTCGTCGTCAGCAAGGCTGTCGGCAACGCCGTCATACGTAACCGGGTCAAGCGCCGTCTGCGTCATCTGGTCCGCGAGCGGCTGTCCCAGCTGCCCGCCGGTAGCCTGGTGGTGGTACGAGCGTTGCCCGGAGCGGGCGATGCCGACCCCGACGCGCTGGCCCGGGACCTGGATGCCGCTCTGGTGCGGCTCCTGGGAGGCGTGGCTCGATGAAGTACCCGCTGCTCGCTTTGATCAAGCTGTACCAGTGGACGATCAGTCCGCTGCTCGGGCCGGTGTGCCGCTACTACCCGTCGTGTTCGCACTACGGGTACACGGCCATCGACCGGCATGGTGCGGTGAAGGGGACGGTTCTGACCGCCTGGCGGATCCTGCGGTGCAATCCGTGGTCCCCGGGTGGTGTCGACCACGTCCCACCCCGTAAACGCCCGCGTTGGCACGAGCAGCTGCGCAGTGCGTTGCGTAGATCTCGCAATGCTCAAGGAGCCTGATTAGTGGACACGATTGCCGGTCTGTTCAGCTTTATCACCACACCCGTTTCCTGGATCATCGTCCAGTTCCACTCGTTGTACGGGGCGATCTTCGGGGCGGACAGTGGGTGGGCCTGGGGCCTGTCCATCGTGTCCCTGGTGGTCCTGATCCGTATCTGCCTGATCCCGCTCTTCGTGAAGCAGATCAAGGCGACGCGTGGCATGCAGGCGCTCCAGCCGAAGATGAAGGCGATCCAGGAGCGCTACAAGAACGACAAGCAGCGTCAGTCCGAAGAGATGATGAAGCTGTACAAGGAGACGGGTACCAACCCGCTCTCCTCGTGCCTTCCCATCCTGGCGCAGTCCCCGTTCTTCTTCGCGCTCTACAGCGTGCTGTCGGCCATCGCCAGCGGCAAAGAGATCGGCTACATCGACGGTCCGCTGCTGGCGAGCGCCCGTCAGGCACACATCTTCGGCGCTCCGCTGGCCGCCAAGTTCACGGACAGCGCCGAGAAGGTCGCGAGCCTGAACGCCTCGATCACCGATGTGCGTGTCGTCACCGCCATCATGATCATCCTGATGTCGCTGTCGCAGTTCTACACCCAGCGTCAGCTGATGCAGAAGAACGTCGACCTCTCGGTCAAGACGCCGTTCATGCAGCAGCAGAAGATGCTGATGTACATCTTCCCCGTGATCTTCGCCGTCATGGGTATCAACTTCCCCGTCGGTGTCCTCGTCTACTGGCTGACCACGAACGTGTGGACCATGGGCCAGCAGATGTACGTGATCAACCAGAACCCGACGCCGGGCAGCAAGGCGCAGGACCAGTACCTGACCCGCCTGCTGAAGCACGTCAACTCGCACGGTGACGTGAAGGGCCGGAGCAAGAAGAAGATCGTCGCGGCGATCGTGGCCAAGGGCCCGGACCGCAACGACAACGAGCGCAAGTTCATCACGGCCCTCAGCAAGCAGGGCATGGCCGCCCAGCCCGACGGCTCCGTGATCAAGAGTTCCGAGGCCACGGCAGACTCGGATGCGGCGAGCGGCGGTACCGCGAAGCGGCAGCAGCCGAAGCGCCAGTCGAAGTCGCAGCGTCAGACGCCCAGCAAGCCCTCTCCCAAGAAGTAAGAAGGAGTCCCTCCCGTGACGGAAGGCACCACCACCGCCGCCGCTGAGAGTGGCGACACCCTGACCCGCCTCGAGCAGGAGGGCGAGATCGCGGCCGATTACCTCGAGGGTCTGCTGGACATCGCCGACCTGGACGGCGACATCGACATGGACGTCGAGGCCGACCGGGCCGCGGTGTCGATCGTCGGCGACTCATCCGGCCGCGATCTGCAGAAGCTCGTGGGCCGCGACGGTGAGGTTCTGGAGGCTCTGCAGGAGCTGACCCGCCTCGCCGTGCACCGGGAGACCGGGGACCGCAGCCGGCTGATGCTGGACATCGCCGGGTTCCGCGCGAAGAAGCGCGAGGAACTGGCGGCGCTGGGCGCCCAGGCCGCGGCGGACGTGAAGGCGTCGGGCGAGCCCCTGAAGCTGGCCCCGATGACCCCGTTCGAGCGGAAGGTCGTCCACGACGCCGTGGCGGCCGCCGGTCTGAAGAGCGAGTCCGAGGGCGAGGAGCCGCAGCGCTTCGTCGTTGTGCTCCCGGCCTGATCGCCGGCGCGAGTTGTTCGGCCCCGTCTGTGTCGCAGGCGGGGCCGATGTTTGTCAGCCTGGCCTGGCAAGTGAACGACGCTTCACCACGAAGACGTGGTTTTTTCAGAACCATGCGGTACGGAAGGACGGTCCCCGTGACGGAGGCAGCTGAGCTTCCCCCGGCGCCTGAAGAGGCGCGCGCGGTGTTCGGTGAGTTTTTCCCGGAAGCTGTGCGGTACGCGGAGTTGCTGGCGGACGCGGGAGTCAAGCGTGGCCTGATCGGGCCGCGCGAGGTGCCGCGCCTGTGGGAGCGGCACCTGCTGAACTGCGCTGTGCTGTCGGAGGTGGTGCCCCAGGGCGTCACCGTGTGCGACGTGGGCTCGGGCGCGGGTCTGCCGGGTATCCCGCTTGCCCTGGTGCGACGTGATCTGAAGATCACGCTGCTCGAGCCGCTGCTGCGCCGGACCACCTTCCTCCAGGAGGCCGTGGAGCTGTTGGGCCTGGACCACGTCACGGTGGTGCGCGGACGGGCTGAGGAGGTTCTGGGCAAGCTGCAGCCGGTGCACGTGGTGACGGCGCGGGCGGTGGCCCCGCTGGACCGGTTGGCCGGCTGGGGTGTGCCCCTGCTGCGCCCGTACGGCGAGATGCTGGCACTGAAGGGCGACACCGCGGACGAGGAGCTGGTGTCGGCGAAGACGGCGCTGGCGAAGCTGGGTGTGGTGAAGACCTCGGTGCTGCACGTGGGCGAGGGTCTGGTGGATCCGCTGTCGACGGTGGTGCGGGTCGAGGTCGGAGAGAGCCCCGGTGGGGTGAGGTTCGCAGCCAAGCGGGCTAAGGCGGCCCGAGTGGGGCGCACCCGCCGGCGCCGATGACGGTCGGCTGATTTCTTCAGTACCTGGGGCCCACGCGGAGATTTCATCCGTGTTGGGCCCTATAGGTATGGATTTCGGAGTGTCGTAGCGGCCTGAAGACTCCGTCCGGGCATCGTGTTTCACGTGAAACGTCGCTCTCTGCTGCACGGAATCATCAGCCGCGGTCGTGCGGCCGCGTCCCCCCTCCACCGCAAGGACGCAAGGGGGACGGAGTTGTCCACATCGGTGGATTCATCCACAGGAGTACGGGCCCCGCTGGTTCGCGACCCCGGTGACATGGCAGGCTCTGTTCATCGCGAGCCTGATGTCGAGGAGAGTGACACCGTGCGGTCCGACGCCAACCTCGCGGGGCCGATGGCCGATCCGGTCCCCGGTCCCCGCTCTGAATCGGCGGGAGACGATGTTTCACGTGAAACATCGCCTCCGCCCCTTGTAGACAACGACACCCCCATCGGCCGAGCTGCCCAGCAGGCGGTCGAGGCGCTGGGACGCGCCGGTGAGAGGCTGCCCCGGCCGAACCAGACCCGAGTCATCGTGGTCGCCAACCAGAAGGGCGGTGTGGGGAAGACCACGACGACCGTGAACCTGGCGGCCTCGCTGGCCCTGCACGGTGCACGGGTTCTGGTGGTCGACCTCGACCCGCAGGGCAATGCGTCCACAGCACTGGGGATCGACCACCACGCCGACGTGCCGTCCATCTACGACGTGCTCGTGGACAGCCGGCCCCTGCTGGAGGTCGTCCAGCCGGTGGTGGACGTGGAGGGGCTCTTCTGTGCCCCGGCCACGATCGACCTCGCGGGTGCGGAGATCGAGCTGGTGTCCCTCGTGGCGCGCGAGAGCCGTCTTCAGCGGGCGATCCAGGCGTACGAGCAGCCTCTCGACTACATCCTGATCGACTGCCCGCCCTCCCTCGGCCTGCTGACGGTGAACGCGCTGGTGGCCGGTGCGGAGGTGCTGATCCCGATCCAGTGCGAGTACTACGCGCTGGAGGGACTGGGCCAGCTGCTCCGCAATGTCGATCTGGTGCGGGCCCACCTCAACCCGACGCTCCATGTGTCGACCATCTTGCTAACGATGTACGACGGCAGGACCCGGCTGGCCTCGCAGGTGGCGGAGGAGGTGCGCAGCCACTTCGGCAAGGAGGTGCTGCGGACGAGCATCCCCCGGTCGGTGCGTATTTCCGAGGCACCGAGCTATGGGCAGACGGTGCTCACGTACGACCCGGGTTCCAGTGGTTCCCTCTCCTATCTGGAGGCAGCGCGAGAGATCGCCTATCGGGGGGTCGGAATGCAGTACGAGGCTCGGCACGCCCATCTGGGGCCGGGCATGAACAGCACGCAGAATGTGGCGGAGGGGATCCAGTGAGTGAGCGACGTAGAGGCCTGGGGCGGGGGCTCGGTGCGCTGATCCCCGCGGCTCCGCAGGAGAAGACGCCGCCGGTGATCAGCGCCGGGTCGACGTCTCCGTCGGCGGTGCCGACATTGGCTTCGGAGCGGGGGATCGCGGCCGCGAAGCTCGCTTCGCTCGTGCAGGCCGATGTTTCACGTGAAACATCGCTGGCGGTCGTCCCGGTGGCGGAGCCTGAAGCCGCGGCCGAGCCCGAGGCCAATGTGGTGGCGGGGGCGACGTTCGCGGAGCTCCCGATGGACGCGATCACGCCGAACCCGCGCCAGCCGCGCGACGTGTTCGACGAGGACGCGCTCGCCGAGCTCGTGACCTCCATCCAGGAGGTGGGCCTGCTCCAGCCGGTGGTGGTGCGGCAGTCGGCCCCCGGCCGCTATGAGCTGATCATGGGTGAGCGGCGCTGGCGTGCCTGCCGGGAGGCCGGGCTGGAGGCCATTCCGGCGATCATCCGGGCCACGGACGACGAGAAGCTGCTGCTGGACGCCCTGCTGGAGAACCTGCACCGGGCCCAGCTGAACCCGCTGGAAGAGGCCGCGGCCTACGACCAGCTGCTCAAGGACTTCAACTGCACCCACGATCAGCTGGCCGACCGGATCGGGCGGTCGCGCCCCCAGGTGTCGAACACGCTGCGCCTGCTGAAGCTGTCCCCGCCGGTGCAGCGCCGGGTGGCCGCGGGTGTGCTGTCGGCCGGGCACGCGCGGGCGCTGCTCTCGGTGGAGGACTCCGAGGAGCAGGACCGACTGGCCCACCGGATCGTGGCCGAGGGCCTGTCGGTGCGTGCGGTCGAGGAGATCGTGACGCTGATGGCCTCGGAGCCCTCGAGCGCGGTGAAGCCGAAGGGTCCGCGGGCGGGCACCCGGGTGGCTCCGGCGCTCAGTGAGCTGGCGACGCGCCTGTCGGACCGGTTCGAGACGCGCGTGAAGGTGGATCTGGGCCAGAAGAAGGGCAAGATCACCGTTGAGTTCGCCTCGATGGAGGACCTGGAGCGGATTCTGGGCACGCTGGCGCCGGGCGAGGGCCGGGTGCTGGAGCAGGGTCTTTCCGGGGAGTGATCCCCGGGCTGCCGAGGGGGGCGGATCGTATCGGTGCGAACCGGTGCGGTCCGCCCCTTCGCTTTGCTGTCGAAGAACGATGGACCAGTGGATACGATGCGGTCATGGGTCGTCGGCTGGTACCGCTCACGCTGGACAACCTCCAGGACCTGCCCCGTCGTTGCCGGTCCTGTGTGTTCTGGGAGCTGGATCCGGTCAGCGGTGAGGCCGCCGTGAAAGCGGGTACTCCGGCGATGGAGAAAGAGGCCTGGATCTCCGCCGTCCTGCTGGAGTGGGGATCGTGCGGCCGAGTGGTCTACGTGGACGAGGTGCCCGTGGGCTTCGTCCTGTACGCGCCGCCGGCGTACGTGCCGCGGGCCACGGCCTTTCCGAGCAGCCCGGTCTCGCCGGATGCCGTGCAGCTGATCACCGCGTGGATCATGCCGGGGTATCAGGGGCAGGGTCTGGGGAGGGTGATGGTCCAGACGGTGGCGAAGGACCTGCTGCGGCGGAACTTCAAGGCGATCGAGGCCTTCGGGGACGCGCGCTGGGAGGGCCCGGCGTGTCTGCTGCCGGCTGACCATCTGCTCGCGGTGGGCTTCAAGACGGTCCGTCCGCACCCTGTGCATCCACGGCTGCGGCTCGAACTGCGCTCGACGCTGTCCTGGAAGGAAGACGTGGAGCTGGCGCTGGACCGGCTGCTGGGCGCAGCGCGCAAGGAGCCGGCGCTGCGGCCGCTGTGAGAGCGAGACGTGAAACGGGCCGCCCCTGGACGGGGGCGGCCCGTTTCACGTGAAACAACGATCGCCGGTCAGGCGGTCTTGACCTCGACGAAGTCGGAGAGGTCGCGCAGGATTGCGGCCTTCGGCTTCGCACCGACGATGGTCTTGGCGACCTCGCCGCCCTGGTAGACGTTCAGCGTCGGGATGGACATGACGCCGTACTTGGCGGCCGTGGCCGGGTTCTCGTCGATGTTGAGCTTGACGATCTCGATCTGGTCGCCGTACTCGGCGGCGATGGCCTCGAGGGACGGCGCGATCTGGCGGCACGGTCCGCACCAGGCGGCCCAGAAATCCACCAGTACGGGCTTGTCGCTCCTGAGGACCTCGGCATCGAAGTCAGCGTCGGTCACGTTCTTGAGGGTGCCGGCCACAGCGGCCTCCTTCTTCTTTCCTGCGGGGTGTGGGGTGGGGCGGGGTGGGGGTCAGACCGGTCAGACCGCTGCGGTGGCCTTCTCGGCGTCCGCGAGGGCGGCGAGGAAGCGCTCGGCATCGAGGGCGGCGGAGCAGCCGGTGCCCGCTGCGGTGATGGCCTGACGGTACGTGTGGTCCACGACGTCGCCGGCGCCGAACACGCCGGTCACGCTGGTCCGGGTTGAGGGGGCGACGACCTTGAGGTAGCCCTCGTCGTCGAGGTCCAGCTGGTCCTTGAACAGCTCGGTACGCGGGTCGTGGCCGACGGCGATGAAGAGGCCGGTCACGGGAAGCTCGGACGTCTCGCCGGTCTTGGTGTTGCGCAGGGTGAGACCCGACAGCTTCTGCTCGCCGTGGATCTCGGAGACCTCGCTGTCCCAGGCGAACTTGATCTTCGGGTCGGCGAACGCGCGGTCCTGCATGGCCTTCGAGGCGCGCAGGCTGTCACGGCGGTGGACGATCGTGACGGACTTGGCGAACCGGGAGAGGAAGGTGGCCTCCTCGATCGCGGTGTCGCCGCCGCCGACGACGGCGATGTCGTGGTCCTTGAAGAAGAACCCGTCGCAGGTGGCGCACCAGGAGACACCGCGGCCGGAGAGGGCGTCCTCGTTGGGCAGGCCGAGCTTGCGGTGCTGGGAACCGGTGGTGACGATGACGGCCTTCGCACGGTGCACGGTGCCGGCGGTGTCGGTGACGGTCTTGATCTCACCGCTGAGGTCCACGGCCACGACATCGTCCGGGACCAGCTCGGCGCCGAAGCGCTCGGCCTGGCCACGCATGTTGTCCATGAGGTCCGGGCCCATGATGCCGTCCTGGAAGCCCGGGAAGTTTTCCACCTCGGTGGTGTTCATCAGGGCACCACCCGCGGTGACGGCACCTTCGAAGACCAGCGGCTTGAGCGAAGCGCGTGCGGTGTACAGGGCGGCGGTGTAACCGGCCGGCCCGGAGCCGATGATGATCACGTTTCGGACGTCGCTCACGGGTTTCTTCCTCGTTTCTGCGGACTGCGTACTGCCTACCGGGGGCCGGTGCGGACTCTCACCCCACCCAACGGATCCTACGGCGCATGCATTCCCCACCCGCCCACCACGGACCTGAACGCCTCGGCTAGCGGGGATAGGTGCGCGTCAGGAGGACCTTTCCGGGGTCTGTCGAGGCGGTCTGCTCGCACGAGGTGTCGACGAGGTAGGCGTCCACACGCGCGGAGTCGTTGGGGTGCGGCAGGACGAGGAGGTAGACGGCCGTGCCCTGGTAGCTGCCGCGTTCGGCGGCGAGCGGGGTGTCGGGGCGGCCGGTGGCCTCCTGGACGCAGGTGGGGACGGAAGGCGCCGCCCGCTTGTCACCGGGGGCGACACCGGAGGAGGGGCTGGTGTTCTCGAGACCGAGGGTGTTGTTCTGCTCCCCGGGAATGTTCTTGGGGCTCTGGTCGGCCGCGACGAGCTGCCGGACGCTCTCTTGGAGACCCTGAGCGGTGAAGGTGCCGCCGCCGGCGGCACCGACGGACGGCCGCGCGGCGGAGGCCGAAGCGTCGCCGCTGGTGGCGGCGTCGTGGGCGGGAGTGCCCGAGAAGTCGCCGAACAGGAAGAGGCCGAGGGCGCAGGCGGCGGCTCCGGCCAGACCCGTGAGCACGGCGATCCGGCGGCGCGCCCGGCGCCGCCCGGGGCCGGTTGGGCCGGTCGGGTGACCGGCGGGCGATGTTTCACGTGAAACATCGCGGTTCGAAGTGCGGGGCCGGTTGGCCCGTACGGCCTGGACCCGCGGCTGGGTGGAGTCGAGGAGGGCCTCCGCAGCGAGGGCCGCGTCGATGCGGCCGGCGATGTCGGCGGGCATCCGGGCCGGGCCCGGGAGGGTGCCGAGCAGGGAGCGGATCTCCTCCAGGGAGGCGCGGACATCGGCGCACAGGGCGCAGTCGTCGAGGTGACGGCGGACTTCGGTGGTACGGGACGGGGAGAGGAGACCTTCGGTCAGGTCGGAGATCTCCGAGACGTCCGGGTGCCGGATCGCGCCGGTCGTGCCAGTCGTGCCGGTTGTGGGGCTCACGGTCGTCCACCTCCGCCCTTCACAGCGTCTGGGTCTGGATGCCTGGGTTCTGCCGCTGGTGGGACGGGTGGGCCCGGCGTCCGGTTCCTTCCCCGCTCGGTGGCGGTGTTATCCCCGGCATTCGCGCGCAGATGAGTGAGGAGTGGGACGAGTTTCGCCCGGCCGCGTGCGCACCGGCTCTTCACGGTGCCGGTGGGAACGTCGAGGACCCGGGCGGCCTCGGCGACGGGGTATCCCTGCATGTCGACGAGGACCAGCGCGGCTCGCTGATCGGCGGGGAGGGTGCTGAGAGCGGCCAGGAGCTCGCGATGGAGGTCCTCGCGCTCCGCGGGTGCCTCCGCGGACTCGTGGGGCTCCAGGAGACGCTCCAGGCGGTCCGTGTCGTTCAGGGGCGAGGTCCTGCGGGAGGCGGCCTTGCGGGCGCGGTCCAGGCAGGCATTGACGGTGATGCGGTGCAGCCATGTGGTGACGGCGGATTCCCCGCGGAAGGTGTGGGCGGCCCGGTAGGCGGAGACGAGGGCGTCCTGGACGGCGTCCGCGGCCTCCTCCCGGTCGCCGAGCGTCCGCAGCGCCACGGCCCACAGCCGGTCGCGGTGCCGCCGCACGATCTCGCCGAAGGCATCGGGATCACCGGCTACGTGTTGGGCCAGGAGTTCCTGGTCGCTGCGGCCTTCCGTGGTTCCTTCTTGCATCACACCCTGCTTCCTCCCCGGACGGAGACTAGGGCGTCGGCCGGGTCGCGTAAAGAATCACGCGGCCCGCCCGGCGAGCGGGCCGCGTGGTCGATGCATGTGCGTTCAGGACGACGGGCCGAGCACCTTGATCTCGCTGATGCCGCCCCGGTAGCCGCCGCCGGAAGCGGGCAGCTCGGTGACGTGGATCAGCACGTAGCGGGTACGGACCGGAGTGTCCAGCGTGGTCTGGATCTTCTTGTCGGTGCGCTCCAGCTTGGTGATCGTCTGGGGGAAGGCTGCGACGGAGCTGGGGCCGGTGGATTCGGCGGAGGCGCCGAGGACCTCGACTGTTTGACCTGGCAGGTACATATCGATGTCGAGTCCGGTCACGTTCCGCAGCTCGCCCAGGTCGACGATGATCCCGCTGCCGTTGTGCTCCAGCTCCAGCCGGCCGAAGTTGGGGTAGTTGAGGTACTCGGGGGTGATCCAGGCGGTTTCGGGGTCACCGTCGATCGTCTTCGGAGCCAACTGGGGCTTCACCGAGCCCCCGATGACGGAGACATCCCGGATCGCCAGGGGCTTCCCGGGTTCGGGATCCTTCGGGTTGTCGTCGGTGCCCGTCTTGGTGTTGTTGCTGGTGCCGTTGTTACCCTGCTGGCCGCCCCGGCCCAGGAGGGTGTCGGCCAGCTGCCAGCTGCCCAGGCCGAGGGCGGCGATGAGCAGGGCGGCGACGCCCCACTTGAGGGCACGGCCGGTACGGCTCTGCAGAGGGGGCGGCGGGGGCGCCACGGGCCGGCTCTGGACGGTGTTCAAGCCGGGCGGCGTGGGACGGCCGTAGATGCCCTGCTGATAGGTGGTGTGCTGGTACTCGGGCGGGGCGGTGAAGGCGGGCTCCGGCGGCCGGATGCGGGGCATCGCGGCCACCGCCTTGGCCAGCTCGTCCGGGGTGGTGCAGGCGGGCTCCTGACGGGAGGCGGTGGCCCCGTCGTTGGCGAGTGCCCGCATGGCGAGTTCGCCCAGGCCCCGGTGGACACCGGCGCGTACCTGGTCGGGGGCGATCAGGCCCACGCCCTTGGGCAGGCCGGTGAGGCCGTACGCGTCGTCCTCGTACGGCCAGCGCTGGGTGAGGGCGGCGTACAGGAGGGCACCGATGGCCTCGGTGTCGGCGCGCTGCGGGGTCTCGCTGGTGATGCCGCGCAGGGCGGCGTTCACGGCGAGGCCGCGGATGCGGTACTGACCCGTGGAGGTGCGCAGTATCGCGCTCGGCGTCAGCCGCAGATGGGCGAGGCCCTCGCGGTGGGCGGCGGCCATCGCCTGGGAGACCTGGCTGACCAGCTGGTAGGCGTCGTGGGCCTCCAGGGGACCCGCGGCGAGCAGTGCGGTGAGTTCGGTGGCGTCGGGCAGCCACTCGTGGACGACGTAGACGAGGTCGTTCTCTTCCACGGCGTCGAGGACCTGGACGAACCGTGGGTCGCCGAGCAGGGCGGAGGAGCGTGCCGCGGCCAGGACGGAGCGCGCCCGCGCGTGGTCGGCGGGCATCAGGTGCACGCCCACGGCACGGCGCAGTTTCTCGTCCATCGCGCGCCAACTGCTGAATCCGTCCACACGGGTGACGCACTCTTCCAGCCGGTAGCGCCTGGCGAGCTTGTGTCCGCTGTGGAGCTCGGGTGCGGCCGCAGGGGCCGGGGTGGTGCGTTCGCCGTCCTTGTCGGGCATGGGTCCGTCCGCGGCTCGTCCGTTCTGGGTGTCCACCCCGTCGGACGTGGCCTGTGCCGCCTGAGCGGTCAGCGGCTCATCGCCGCTGTTGTCGGCCACGTCGACGGCAGCCGTGCTACGTTCCGCCACCGTCGTTCCTGCCTCCCCATCCGTTGCGCGCTGTCGGCCAGTCTGCGAAGCCATGCCAATTGTGCCCACAGTCCGACGCTAAGCACGACACACGAAAGGGGGCGACGGTTGTGCGCATCAGCGCCCCAAACGTCCGCGGACCATTCCGACCATCGCGTTGAGCTCTTCGATTCGCATCCGCTTGGCGGCGATGAGGAACACCGCGGCCAGGGCGATACCGCCGACGAGGAGAGCGACAGCGGAGCCGGTGACTCCGCTGCCCAGCCACTGGGTGACCGCGAAGGCGGCCGCGCCGGCCACGGCGGCGGCCGGGACGCAGGCGCCGGTGAGCCGGGCGTAGGTGCGCATGACGTGCGCGCCGTCGAGGTCGCCACCGAGCCTGGTGCGCAGCCGGCGCCAGGCGACGCCGACGCCGACGGCGTAGCCGAGACCGTAGGCGGCGGCCATGCCGACCACCGCCCACCGGGCGGGGAGCACGAAGAACGAGATCGCCGAGACCGCCGCGTTGACGGCGGCGACGATGACCGTGTTGTAGAAGGGCGTGCGGGTGTCCTCGTAGGCGTAGAAACCGCGCAGGACCACGTACTGGATGGAGTACGGGATCAGCCCGAGGCCGAAGGCCATCAGGATGTAGCCGATGTTCTGGGCGCCCGAACCCGACCCGGCGTAGAGCAGGGTGGCCATCGGGACACCGAGGGCGAGGAACGCGAAGGCGCAGGGCACGATCGCGACGGCCGAGGTGCGCAGCCCGTAGGAGATGTCGTCGCGGACCGCGGCGGCGTCCCCGTCGTGGGCGGATCGGGAGATGCGGGGCAGGACGGCCGTCATGACGGAGACGGTGATGATCGCCTGCGGCATCTGCCACAGCAGCAGCGCGTAGTTGTAGGCGGTGATACCGGTACCGGGGTGGCCCTGCTTCTCGGCGACGGAGCCGGCCCAGGTGGCGAGCTGGGTCACGACGACGAGGCCGACCTGGTTGGCGAGGACGAAGAAGAACGTCCACTTGGCCAGGCGGGCGGCCTTGCCGAGGCCGTGGCCCCGCCAGTCGAAGCGCAGGCGCGGCTTGAAGCCCGCGTCCCGCAGGTACGGCAGCATCGCGAGGGCCTGGACGGTGAGGCCGAGCAGGGTGCCCAGGCCCAGCAGGCGCACGCCTTCGGGGGTGACGGTGGTGGCGTTGACACCGGAGGTGGTGAAGCCGCCGAAGGCCCAGATGAAGGCACCGAAGGTGGCGATGACCACGATGTTGTTGAGGACCGGGGTCCACATCATCGCGCCGAAGCGGCCGCGGGCGTTGAGGATCTGACCCAGGACCACGTGGATGCCCATGAAGAACATGGTGGGCAGGCAGTAGCGGGCGAAGGCGACCGCGACGTCCATCTGCTGGGGGTCGGAGGCGATCTTCGGCGACATCATCGTGATGAACACCGGTGCGGCCAGCACACAGATGGTGGTGATGCCCGCCAACAGCACCACGACGAGGGTCAGCAGCCGGTTGGCGTACGCCTGTCCCCCGTCGCTGTCGTTCTTCATGGCCCGGACCAGCTGCGGGATGAAGACGGCGTTGAGGGCGCCGCCGCCGACCAGCACGTAGATCATCGTGGGCAGGGTGTTGGCGATCTGGTACGTGTCGTTGAAGGTGCCGACGCCGATGGCACCGGCGATCACCAGGGTCCGCAGGAACCCGGTGATGCGGGAGACGATCGTGCCCGCGGCCATCAGTGCGCTGGACTTCAGGAGGCTGGAGGCGCGGCCGGCGGGCTTGCTCGGCGCCGGCGCGGCCACGGGAGCGTCCTCGGCGGGGGTGCGGGGAGCCGCCTCCTGGTCCCGGTACAGGTGAGCGAAGGCGTCCGGCTCGGCCTGCTCGTCGGCTGCGTTGGTGACGAGGGCGTCCACACCGACGAACTGGGTGGTGGTGGCGTGGTCGCCGTAAGGCAGGTGGCGCGAGGGACCGTCCGGCTCGGGCGGCGGGGTCTGGGCCCAGACGTGCGGGTCGGGAGCGTACGCGGGCGCGGTCGGCGCCGCGTAGAGCGGGCCGGGCTCCTGGTAGGTACCGGGGGGCGGCGGCGGGTGTGAGGCCCGGTCGTAGAGCACCTCGGCGACGGGGTCCTGGGCCGACAGGTCCTGGGACCGGTACGGGTCGTGGTCGTAGGCGTCCTGGACATACGGGTCACGCTCCGGCGCGGGCGCAGGCGCGGGAACCTGCCCGGGCACCGGGGCGCCCGGGGCAGTGCCCTGGGAGGGCGCAGGCCCACCAGTGCCCTGCGCGCGGTCACCGTCGTACGGCGCGTTCATCGAAACCCCACCTCATCGTCCCCAGGCCGACCGGCCACGGCATCAATCAACGGTCCACTGTCTCACTCGTGCCGGACCCGTCGGTGCTTTGCGGTTCGGTGTCCGGGGACTCGTCACTCGGCTGCGTGCTCTCCTCGGCGGCCGCGCGTGCCGCGACGCGCTTGCGGCTGGCGTACATCTTGATGCCCGCCAGGACCAGGAGGAGCACACCGCCGGCGATCACGAGCATGACGGTGGGTGTGATCTCGGTGGCCTCGACGGTGAACCTGCGTTCCTTGCCGTAGGGGACGCCGTCCTTGGTGAACAGCTGCGCCGTGACCTCGACGGGGCCGCTCGCCGTGGCGTTGGCGGTGAACTTGACCGTCTGGGTGTGGTCGCCCGTGACGGTGACCTGCTGCTCGGCCTGGCCGCTCTTGCCGAACATCAGGCGCGTCGGGTTGGCGGACCTGACCCGCAGGACCAGGTCGTGGACGTCCTGGACGAGGCTGTTCTGCACGCTGACCGGGATGGTGGCGCTGTGTCCGGACAGGGTGGCGTCGGACTTGGGGATGACCTTGACCTTCTCGGTGAGACCGATCAGGTAGTCCTGGACCTGGTCCCGGTAGAGGCGGGCCTCGTCGGGCCGTCCGCGCCAGGAGGTGGACATCTCCCGGTTGGTGGTGTTGCCGAAGGGAATCTCCACGCGGTCGGGCGCGGCGAGGATCACCTTGAAGTGGTCGAGGGTGCTCTGCGTGGTGCGGATCTTCTCGAATGCCGCCACCGGCAGCTCCTGCTTGCGCAGGGCCTCGGGGTACTGGCCGGCGCCCGGCACCTGCGTGATGGCTCCGGGGTCGGGCTTGGCGGCGGCCGCGGCATCGAGGTCCCCGGGCTGCGTCCAGCGGCCCGCCTGGAGGCCGCGTACGGCCGCTGCCATCGTCTGCACCTGGCTGACGCTGGGCATCCGCTGCGGGGCGACGACGAAGCTGCGCTGCTCGTCGGTCCGCTGCAGGTTCAGGGCGAGGCTGTGGGCGAGGAACCGCTGCACGGCGAGCGTGGAGGGCCCCGCGTTCAGCATGTCGCCCTCGAAGGCGGTGGACAGGTCTGCGTCCGCCACGACGGCGGTGGTGCCGGCGCCGATGGGCCGGGCGGCCGAGGGCGTGTAGCCGAGGGCGCCGCTCTCCACGAGGCTGTCGCTGCGGGTGAGGACGTTGTGGGCACCGGCCGAGGTGGCGACGTTGACGATCGAGGGGTCGATGGCGCCGTCCACGGGCCAGGAGAAGTCGGTGGACGCGGGGACGTGCAGGACCGTCTCGACGGCCTGCTTGGCCTTGTCGGTGGCGGGACGCAACTGGCCCAGCGTGCCCGAGACGTCCTTGCCGTGGTGGGCGAGCGAGGCGAGGTCCGGGTCGGCGTACGGCAGGGCGACGACCTTCTTGCCCTGGACGGCGGCCTCCAGGGAGCTCAGCCACTGCTCGGCGACGGCCTTGCTCTTCCCCTGGACGGGCTTGCCGCCGCCCGGGTTGCGGACCCGGTAACCCTTGGTCATCGCGTCGACCGTGTAGAGCAGGTCGGGGTCGATGACCCAGGTGATCGGCAGGTCCTTGCCGAGGGTGACCATCTGCTCCAGACGCCCGCCCGACCTGAGCTCGTCGGCGAGGGAGTCGTCGAGGAAGACGGGGGTCTGGAGCTCGTCGGAGCCGGTTTCCGCCGTCACGCGGGTGGTGGAGATCAGCGGCCAGGCGTAGGTGAGCTGGGAACGCTTGGCGGCGGCCTCGGGCTGCCAGGGCAGGAAGGTCCGCTTGATGCCCAGCACCTGCTCGGACGGGCGGCTGTCGGTCACCCCGGACAGGGAGACACCGAGCGGGTAGACGCCGTCCTTGTCCAGCTCCAGCTTGTTCACCGGGATCGTGAGCGTGAAGGGCTGGCTGACCTTCGACGGCAGGGAGGCGATCTTCACGGCGTAAGCGGGGTCGATCTCGCCCGGGTCGGCGCCGGCCCGGAAGCCGGTGCGCTCCGCCGCCTCGTCGATCGACGCACGGTCCGCGAGCACGCTCCCGACCCGCAGGCCGACATGTGCGTCGGTGATCGTCTCGGAGCCGGTGTTGCTCACGGTGCCGTGGATGGTGAGGGTGTCGCCCTTGACCGGTGCCGTGGGTGCCATGGAGGTCAGCTGGACGTCCACGGCCGAGGCCGGCGCAGCCTCGGCCTGGGGGGCCGGAGCGTAGATCAGAGCAGCCAGCACGGGTGTCCCGGCGAGCAGAACGATCGCGCGCCGCAGCCACCGGCGCCGGGCAGGAGCGGGGGACGCCCCCTGGATGTCTGCCGCCTCGGCCACGCGCTAGCCCGTCCCTCGAAGTGTCAGTGGTCGTCTTTTGTGCGTCTACGCATGGTAACGAGGCCCGCTGTGTGCCAGTGCCGCGCCTTGCTCCACATGATCGGCTCAGGGCCGGGGCCGCCGTGTACCGGGGTGGCCGCAAAAGGAAGCGGCCCCCGGTGGGCGGGGCACGTACCCTTTTCTGTTGTGCCGAACGCCAACGAAGACAACCCCAGTGCCCTGAGTCAGGTGCAGCTCCGCGCGGTCAGTGAACTGCTGCGGATCGCTCCTGTCGCCGACGAGCTCGGCCGCCGATTCCAGGAGGCGGGCTTCCGTCTCGCCCTGGTCGGTGGGTCCGTCCGCGACGCGCTGCTGGGGCGTCTCGGCAACGATCTCGACTTCACCACCGATGCCCGCCCCGAGGACGTGCTGAAGATCGTCCGTCCGTGGGCGGACTCGGTGTGGGACGTCGGTATCGCCTTCGGCACCGTCGGGGCGCAGAAGAACGCCCACGTCGGGGACGCTGTGCGGAATTTCCAGATCGAGGTGACGACGTACCGCTCGGAGGCCTACGACCGCACGTCGCGCAAGCCCGAGGTCTCCTACGGCGACTCGATCGACGAGGACCTGGTCCGTCGCGACTTCACGGTCAACGCCATGGCCCTGGCCCTGCCCGAGCAGGAGTTCATCGACCCGCACGGTGGACTGGAGGACCTGGCCGCCGGGGTGCTGCGTACTCCCGGGACCCCGGAGGACTCCTTCTCCGACGATCCGCTGCGGATGCTGCGGGCGGCGCGGTTCGCCGCGCAGCTGGACTTCGAGGTCGCCCCGGAGGTCGTGGCGGCCATGAAGGCCATGTCCGAGCGGATCGAGATCGTTTCCGCGGAGCGGGTCCAGGGCGAGCTGAACAAGCTCATCCTGTCCGCGCACCCGCGCAAGGGTCTGGGGCTGCTGGTGGACACGGGGCTGGCCGACCGGGTGCTTCCCGAGCTGCCCGCGCTGCGGCTGGAGAGTGACGAGCACCACCGGCACAAGGACGTCTACGACCACTCGCTGATCGTGCTGGAGCAGGCGATCGCGCTGGAGGAGAACGGCCCGGACCTGGTCCTGCGGCTCGCGGCCCTGCTGCACGACATCGGCAAGCCGCGCACCCGCCGTTTCGAGAGCGACGGCCGGGTCTCCTTCCACCACCACGAGGTGGTGGGCGCGAAGATGACCAAGAAGCGGCTCACCGCTCTGAAGTACTCCAACGACATGATCAAGGACGTGTCGCGGCTGGTGGAGCTGCACCTGCGCTTCCACGGCTACGGCGACGGGGAATGGACCGACTCGGCGGTGCGGCGCTACGTCCGCGACGCCGGTCCGCTGCTGGAGCGCCTGCACAAGCTGACCCGGTCGGACTGCACAACGCGCAACAAGCGCAAGGCCAACGCCCTCTCCCGTACCTACGACGGGCTGGAGGAGCGCATCGCCCAGCTGCAGGAGCAGGAGGAGCTGGACGCGATCCGCCCCGAGCTGGACGGCAACGAGATCATGCAGGTGCTCGACGTGGGCCCGGGTCCGGTGATCGGCAAGGCCTACGCCTTCCTGCTGGAGCTGCGGCTGGAGAACGGCCCGATGGGGCGCGACGCCGCTGTGGTCGCGCTGAAGGAGTGGTGGGCCGAGCAGGCCTGATGTACGGACGCCGGGGGCGATGTTTCACGTGAAACATCGCCCCCGGATGGGCCCGGGCCGGGCGAAGGCTCGGGCCGGTCAATGTTTCACGTGAAACGTCGCTCGTGCCGGGCCAGGAGCACGGCGGTCGCGGCGTACAGCACGGACACGACGAGGATCAGGATCACGGATCGCCCGTCGGCGGGGAGGACGAGGGACGCCACCGCCGCCGCGCCGACGAATGCGACGTTGAACAGCACGTCGTAGACGGAGAAGACGCGGCCGCGGTAGTCGTCGTCCACCCGGGACTGCACCTCCGTGTCGGTGGCGATCTTGGCGCCCTGGGTGGCGAGGCCGAGGACGAACGCGGTGACGAGCATCGGCCCCGGGGCGAAGAACAGGCCGAGGGCCGGCACCAGGACCGCGGCGCCCGCGGAGCAGACGGTGATCCAGCCGAGGGGGCCCAGCCGGCCCACCAGCCAAGGGGTCACGACCGCGGCGGCGAAGAATCCGGCCCCGGAGGCGCCGACGGCGACTCCCAGCAGGGCCAGCCCGTCGGACTCGTTGTCCGCCCAGGAGTAGCGGCAGAGCATCAGCAGCATGACGAACAGGGCCCCGTAGCAGAACCGCATCATCGTCATCGCGGCGAGTGCCCGGGCCGCCTCGCGCCGGGCGGCAAGGTGCCGGAGGCCTGCGGCCATCCCCCGCACCGTGAGGGCGACCCCTTGGGCGACCGAGGGGTGTGCCCGGCCGGCGGGGTGGTCCGGCCCGAGGAGCCCGATGGCCAGCTGCAGGGAGACGAGAGCCGCGGACAGGTAGAGCCCGGCCCCGAGGAGGACGACGAGGGCGTTGGAGTCGGAGGCCAGCAGCCGGACGAGGAAGGCCAGCCCTCCGCCGGCCACCGCCGCGAGGGTTCCGGCAGTGGGGGAGAGAGCGTTCGCGGTGACCAGCTGATCGGGTCCGACGACGTGGGGCAGCGACGCGGCGAGCCCGGACAGCACGAAGCGGTTGACGGCGGTCACGGACAGGGCCGAGGCGTAGAAGAGCCAGTCGGGCACCTGCGCGACGATCAGCATCCCGGTGACGCAGGCCAGGAAGGCCCGCAGGAGGTTTCCGTAGAGGAAGACCTGGCGGCGCCGCCAGCGGTCGAGCAGTACCCCGGCGAAGGGGCCGATCGCCGAATAGGGCAGCAGGAGCACCGCCATGGCGGAGGCGATGGCCGCCGGCGAGGTCTGCTTCTCCGGGGAGAAGACGACGTAGGTGGCGAGCGCGACCTGGTAGACGCCGTCCGCGGCCTGCGAGAGCAGCCGTACGGCGAGCAGGTTGCGGAAATCCCTCAGGCGCAGGAGTACGCGCAGATCACGTACGACAGGCATGAGGGCAAGGGTCACATACGCGGAGGGTCCCCGGGCACATTGCCCGGGGACCCTCCGCGGAAGAACAGCCGAAGTCCAGGTGTCGGTACGACCCTTGGGCTCGGTTAGCGCTCGACCTCGCCCTTGATGAACTTCTCGACGTTGGCGTACGCCTCGTCGTCGAAGTACTGCACCGGCGGGGACTTCATGAAGTAGCTGGACGCCGACAGGATCGGGCCACCGATACCGCGGTCCTTCGCGATCTTCGCGGCGCGCAGGGCGTCGATGATGACACCGGCCGAGTTCGGGGAGTCCCACACCTCGAGCTTGTACTCGAGGTTCAGCGGGACATCGCCGAAGGCGCGGCCCTCGAGGCGGACGTAGGCCCACTTGCGGTCGTCGAGCCAGGCCACGTAGTCGGACGGGCCGATGTGGACGTTCTTCTCGCCGAGCTCACGGTCGGGGATCTGCGAAGTGACGGCCTGCGTCTTGGAGATCTTCTTCGACTCGAGGCGGTCCCGCTCGAGCATGTTCTTGAAGTCCATGTTGCCGCCGACGTTGAGCTGCATGGTGCGCTCAAGACGGACACCGCGGTCCTCGAACAGCTTCGCCATCACGCGGTGCGTGATGGTGGCGCCGACCTGCGACTTGATGTCGTCGCCGACGATCGGGACACCGGCCTCGGTGAACTTGTCGGCCCACTCCTTGGTGCCGGCGATGAAGACCGGGAGGGCGTTGACGAAGGCGACCTTGGCGTCGATGGCGCACTGGGCGTAGAACTTCGCCGCAGCCTCGGAGCCGACGGGCAGGTAGCAGATCAGGACGTCGACCTCGCGGTCCTTCAGGACCTGGACGATGTCGACGGGAGCCTCGGCGGACTCCTCGATCGTCATGCGGTAGTACTTGCCCAGACCGTCGTAGGTGTGGCCGCGCTGAACGGTCACCCCGGCGTTCGGAACGTCACAGATCTTGATGGTGTTGTTCTCGCTGGCGCCGATGGCGTCCGAAAGGTCGAGGCCGACCTTCTTCGCGTCGACGTCGAACGCGGCGACGAACTCGATGTCACGCACGTGGTAGTCGCCGAACTGGACGTGCATCAGACCGGGGACCTTGGCCGCCGGGTCGGCGTCCTTGTAGTACTCGACGCCCTGCACCAGCGAGGCGGCGCAGTTGCCTACGCCGACGATGGCTACGCGAACCGAACCCATTCCGGTTGCTCCCTGTTTGTTCTCGGACGAGGTCTGCGAGGTGCAGGCCTCATTTTTCAGTTTCGTCGGACGGACCGGATCGTCTCCGATCCCGTCCCGCCCGCTCACTCTCGATGAGCTCGTTCAGCCAGCGCACTTCGCGCTCCACGGACTCCATGCCGTGCCGCTGCAGCTCGAGCGTGTAGTCGTCGAGACGCTCACGCGTCCTGGCGATCGAGGCGCGCATCTTCTCCAGACGCTCCTCCAGCCGGCTGCGGCGGCCCTCCAGTACCCGCATGCGCACTTCTCTTTCGGTCTGGCCGAAGAAGGCGAAGCGGGCGGCGAAGGACTCGTCCTCCCAGGTGTCGGGGCCGGTGTGGGAGAGGAGCTCCTCGAAGTGCTCCTTACCCGCGGCCGTCAACCGGTAGACGATCTTGGCGCGGCGCCCTGCGAGTGAAGCGGCGAGAGCGTCCTCCGGGGCGTTGCCCGGCTCTTCGATCAACCAGCCGTTGGCGACCAGCGTCTTGAGGCAGGGGTAGAGCGTCCCGTAGCTGAAGGCTCTGAACACCCCCAGCGAGGTATTGAGCCGCTTGCGCAGCTCGTAGCCGTGCATGGGGGATTCGCGGAGCAGGCCGAGGACGGCGAACTCGAGGATGCCTGAGCGTCTGCTCATCCGCCTTCCTCTCCTCCGCCCCTGAGTCTTTATACCGAGCTGATGTATCGACTCGATACATCCAGACGATAGAACGGGCTGCTCTGATCGACAAGGGGAGACGTGGTGACCGGTGTCACATCACCGATTCGCACCAGGCAGGTTGCCTGATTTGAGGCGAACTTCGACACTGGGCGCGTTTTGAGCGTGCGTAGTCTGTGCGCCATGACACCGGGGGGGACCGGAAACAATCTGCCGCTTCCAGGCCACTCGCCTGCCCGAGGAGTAGTCGTTCGATGAGCGAGCACCGCCGCAAACCGCCGCAGCCCCAGGGTGGTGGGCGCGCCTCGGCCCGCCGCGCCGCCCAGCAGCGCCCCGCACGGGGCGGCCCGGCCGGACGTGACGTCCCCACGGCGTCACACAGCGGCCCGTACGCACCGCAGCGGGCCCCGAGCAGCCGCGCCGAGGCCCGCCGCACCGCCCAGAGAGGGACCGCGGGCCGCGGAAGAGGCGCCGCCACGCGCGTCGCCGGGGCCCGTGACAAGCGGCTCATCAACTACCCGCGGTCCGACAGGGACGGCTGGAAGCGCTTCGTGCCGTCCTGGAAGTTCGTGTCCGGCACGGCCTTCGGTTTCTTCGCGGTGATCATCGCGGGCGCAGGCATCGGCATCGCCATGGTGAGCACCCCGGACCCGAACAAGGCCGCCCAGGCGCAGAACAATGTCTTCTACTGGGCCGACGGCACCCAGATGGTCGCGACCGGTGGTGCGATGAACCGCCAGATCGTGCCCATCTCCAGCATTCCCCGGTCGATGAGGGACGCCGTGATCGCGGCGGAGAACGAGTCGTTCGAGACCGACAAGGGTGTCGACCCGATGGGCATCGGCCGCGCCGTGTGGAACATGGCCACGGGCGGCTCCACCCAGGGCGGCTCGACCATCACCCAGCAGTACGTGAAGAACACCTACCTGGACTCCGACCAGACGCTCAAGCGGAAGGCCACCGAGCTCTTCATCGCGATAAGGCTCGGTGTGTCCGAGGAGAAGGACAAGGTCCTGGCGGGCTACCTCAACACGGCCTACTACGGCCGGGACGCCTACGGGATCCAGGCCGCGGCCCGCGCCTACTTCGGCAAGGACAGCCAGGACCTCAACCCCGCCGAATGCGCGTTCCTGGCGGCGGTGCTGAAGGGCCCCAACCTCTACAATCCGGATGGCGGCATCGGCGCCGCGGCCACCCCCGCCCTCAACGAGAACCGGGCCCGGGAACGCTGGTCCTGGGTGCTGGACCGCGAGGTCGAGGTCGGCCGGATGGACAAGACCGAGCGGGCGAAGTACACGGACGCGGACTTTCCCCCGCGCGCCGACTCGGAGTCGGCCCGCGGCATGACCGGCCAGATCGGCTACCTGGTCGACACGGCCAAGGCCTACGTGATGAAGACCAAGTCCATCACGCCCGAGCAGATGGCCCTGGGCGGCTACCGGATCAGGACCACCTTCCAGAAGCCCAGGGTGGACGCCCTGGTCAAGGCGGTCGAGGACACCCGCAACGGGTTCATCGACGAGAAGGAACGCCCCGACACCGACACCTTCGTGCAGTTCGGCGGGGCCTCCGTGGACGTGAAGACCGGAGCCATCGTCGCCCTGTACGGCGGCCCGGGCTGGGACCACAAGTACTTCAGCAACAACGCCAACACCAGCGGTGTCCCGGTCGGCTCGACCTGGAAGCCGTACGTGCTGGCGGCTGCGATGGAGTACGGCACCAAGTACTCCAACGGCAAGGGCATCTCGGTCGACAGCAAGTACCAAGCCAACGACCTCACTGTGATCAACAACCGTGAGGGCAGGCCCCTGCGCGACGCCTCGGGCGCCCCGTTCAAGCAGAAGAACGAGAGCCCCACCGCCTTCGGGTACGTGACCCTGAACGAGGCGATGGAGAAGTCCATCAACGTGCCGTTCGCCCAGCTCGTCTTCGACGTCGGTCACGACAAGGTCAGGGCGCTGGCCAAGTCCACGGGCATCCTGGAGGAGTCGATGAACCCGAACTCCGACGCCTCCTTCGCCCTCGGTACCTCCACCCCCAGCGCCATCCGGATGGCCGACTCGTACGCGACCTTCGCCGCCTCCGGCACGCACCGCGAGCCGTTCTCCGTGACCGAGGTCAGGAAGAACGGCGAGCCGCTGTCCGGCTTCGAGAAGGTCAAGGACCAGCGGGCCATGGACAGCGACATCGCGGACAACATCACCAAGGTCCTGGAGAACGTGGTCCAGAACGGCACCGCGACCAAGGTCAAGAAGCTGGGCCGGCCGGCCGCCGGCAAGACCGGCACCACGGACCAGAACAAGTCGGCGTGGTTCGTCGGCTACACCCCGGAGCTGTCCACCTCGGTCGTCCTCTTCCGCACCGACCCCAACTCGGCGGACAAGAAGCTGATCTCCATGAACGGCGTGGGTGACATCCCCTCCATCCACGGTGGTGACATCCCGGCCGTGATCTGGACCGAGTACATGCGCGAGGCGCTCAAGAACGTCCCGGTCACGGACTTCCCCGAGGCCGAGGACCTCGGCGTCACCGCCGACTCCGCCGGTGCCCCCTCCCCCACGCCGTCGGTCGTCGTGCCGCCGTCGCCCTCCCCGTCGACGGTCCCTCCGAGCTCCCCGGCACCCTCACCCTCCCCGTCCAAGGGCGGCCGGCCGTCCTGCCGGCCGTGGGAGCTGTACTGCGATCCGGAGACCACGCGCGGCACCACCAACGGAGGCACGAACAGCGGCAACACCTCCGGGACCGTCTCCGGCAACACCGGCGGATCCAGCGGTTCACCGTCTCCGTCACAGTCCGGCAGACCGGGCCGCCCGGGCGGCCTCACCGGCGGGGTGAACGACTCCGACGAGGAGTGACCCGTACCGCCGCTCCGTGAGCCGGGGAAGGCCGTCGCACCCGCCGTGCGACGGCCTTCCCCCATGTCCGGCCCCGTACGGCAGGATGAGCCCATGACCAAGGTGCACGAGGACCGCCCCGTACTGCCCACGCAGCAGGACGAGGTCGCCGCAGCCGGAGCTGAGTTCATGGGCGGCCCGATCGGCCGCTACGCCCGGCTCGGCGGGCATTGGCTGGGGCCGGTCCGGATCGTGGCGCTCATCGCCATCGGCATGTTCGCGCTCGGCATGGTCCAGAAACTGCCCTGCTACGACTGGGCGTGGTTCCGGGGGGCGGGCTCGCAGTACACCCACGCCTGCTACTCCGACATCCCGCACCTGTACGCCGTGCGCGGCTTCGCCGACAACCTGACGCCCTACTTCGACCGGCTCCCCGGCGACATGGAGTACCTGGAGTACCCGGTGCTCACCGGGCTCTTCATGGAGATCGCTTCCTGGCTGACGCCTGGCAGCGGCTCCATGCAGCATCGCGAACAGATGTACTGGATGGTCAATGCGGGCATGCTGATGGCCTGCGCGGCCGTCATCGCCGTCTGTGTCGCCCGCACCCACCGCCGTCGTCCCTGGGACGCCCTGCTCTTCGCCCTGGCGCCCGCCTTCGCCCTGACGGCCACGATCAACTGGGACCTGCTGGCGATCGCCCTGACCGCCGCGGGGATGCTCATGTGGTCCCGCGGCCGGACGATCCTCTTCGGCGTCCTCATCGGCCTGGCCACCGCGGCCAAGCTCTACCCGGTGCTGCTGCTCGGCGCGCTGTTCGTGCTCTGCTGGCGGGCGGGGAGGTGGCGCGCCTTCGGCGCCGCCGTTCTCGGCGCGGCCGGGGCCTGGCTCGTGGTGAACCTGCCCGTCATGCTCTTCGCCTGGGACGGCTGGACGAAGTTCTACACCTTCAGCCAGGAACGGCCCATCGACTTCGGCTCGGTGTGGCTGCTGATCTCCCAGCGCTCGGGAAACCCCCTGGACGGCGCCAACACGTACGCGACCGGGCTGACGCTCGTGCTGTGCGGGGCCGTCGGCCTGCTCACCCTGACCGCCCCGCGACGGCCCCGGTTCGCACAGCTGGCCTTCCTCGTCGTCGCCGTGTTCATCCTGTGCAACAAGGTCTACTCGCCGCAGTACGTGCTGTGGCTCATCCCGCTCGCCGCGCTGGCCCGGCCGCGCTGGCGGGACTTCCTGATCTGGCAGGCCGGCGAGGTCGTCTACTTCCTCGGCATCTGGTTCTACCTCGCCTACACGTCCAGCGGTGACAAGCACCAGGGCCTGCCCGTGGAGGGCTACCAGCTGGCGATCGCCGCCCACCTGCTGGCCACCCTGTACCTGTGCGCGGTCGTCGTCCGGGACATCCTGATGCCCGAGCGGGACGTCGTACGGCGGGACGGATCGGACGACCCCTCCGGTGGCGTGCTGGACGGCGCCGAGGACGTGTTCGTGCTGTCGGACGCAGCGAGGGCGCCGCGGTACGCGGCGCCCTCGGAGGGACAGCGGGTCGCCTGGGGCACGAGCTCGGAGGACTGACCGGGCCGGCCGGGCGGACCGAACGGCTCAGGCGTCGAGCACCCGGTCGAACTGCGTGGTGGTGTGGCGCAGGTGCGCCACCAGCTCGTCGCCGACCTTCGGCTCGGTGGCGTCCGAGGGCACGAACAGGATCGACACCTGCATGTGCGGCGGCTCCGCGAACCAGCGCTGCTTGCCCGCCCACACGAAGGGCGACAGGTTGCGGTTGACGGTGGCCAGGCCCGCCCGGGCGACTCCCTTGGCGCGCGGCATCACACCGTGGAGCGCCTTGGGGGCCTCCAGGCCCACCCCGTGCGAGGTACCGCCGGCGACCACGACCAGCCAGCCGTCGGAGGCGGCCTTCTGCTGGCGGTAGCCGAACCGGTCGCCCTTGGCCACGCGCGTGACGTCGAGGACCGCGCCGCGGTACTCGGTGGCCTCGTGGTCGCCCAGCCACAGCCGGGTGCCGATACGGGCCCGGAAGCGGGTCTGCGGGAACTGCTGCTGCAGCCGCGCGAGCTCCGTGGCCCGCAGGTGGCTGACGAACATGGTGTGCAGCGGCAGCCGGGCCGCGCGCAGCCGGTCCATCCAGCCGATGACCTCCTCGACGGCGTCCGAGCCGTCCGGGCGGTCCAGGGGTAGGTGCAGGGCGAAGCCCTCCAGCCGGACGTCCTCGATCGCCGCGTGCAGCTGGCCGAGGTCCTGCTCGGAGATTCCGTGGCGGCGCATCGAGCTCATGCACTCGATGACCACCCGGGCCCCCACCAGACCGCGCACGCCGTCCAGCGAGGCGACCGACCGGATGACCCGGTCGGGCAGCGGCACCGGGTCCTCGCCCCGCCGGAACGGGGTGAGGACGAGCAGGTCGCCGCCGAACCAGTCCTTGATGCTCGCGGCCTCGTACGTCGTTCCCACGGCCAGGATGTCGGCGCCCATGCGGGTCGCCTCCTCGCAGAGCCGCTCGTGGCCGAAGCCGTAGCCGTTGCCCTTGCAGACCGGGATCAGCCCCGGGAACTGGTCCTGGATCTGCTTCTGGTGCGCACGCCAGCGCGCGGTATCGACGTAGAGCGTGAGCGCCATGCCCGTCCGGAACCTCTCCTGAGAAGCTGCCTGGTGCAGCGGTGCTGTCTGTGTGTGGGGCGGGGTGGAACCGGTGTCAGCGGCGCGACATGTAGATGTCGAGGGCCTTGTGTAGCACCTTGTTGAGCGGGAAGTCCCACTCGCCGACGTACTCCACGGCCTCGCCGCCCGTACCGACCTTGAACTGGATCAGACCGAACAAGTGGTCGTTCTCGTCCAGCGTGTCAGAGATGCCGCGCAGGTCGTAGACGCTTGCGCCGAGCGCGTAGGAATCGCGCAGCATGCGCCACTGCATCGCGTTCGAGGGGCGGACCTCACGCTTGTGGTTGGCGGAGGCGCCGTACGAGTACCAGACGTGCTGGCCGACGGTGAGCATCGTGGCGGCGGCCAGCGGCTCCCCCTCGTGCGTGGCGATGTAGAGGCGCATCCGGTTGGGGTCCTCGGAGTTGAGGGCCGTCCACTGGCGCTGGAAGTAGCTGAGCGGACGCGGGCGGAACTTGTCGCGCTCGGCCGTGATCTCGTACAGGTGCTGCCAGGTCGGCAGGTCGTCGTAGCCACCCTGGACGACCTCGACGCCGGCCTTCTCGGCCTTCTTGATGTTGCGGCGCCACAGCTGGTTGAAGCCCTTGAGGACGTCGTCCAGCGAGCGGTTGGCCAGCGGCACCTGGAAGACGTAGCGCGGCTGGACGTCACCGAAGCCGGCGCCGCCGTCCTCGGCCTGCTGCCAGCCCATGCGGCGCAGCTTGTCCGACACCTCGAAGGCGCGGGGCTCGATGACCGAGGCCTCCACGTCGCGCAGGCGCTTCACGTTCGGGTCCTGGATACCGGCCTTGATGGCGGTCGAGTTCCAGCGCCGGATGACGACGGGCGGGCCCATCTTCACGGTGAAGGCGCCCTGCTGCTTGAGGTGGGCCAGCATCGGCTGGAGCCACTCCTCCAGGTTCGGGGCGTACCAGTTGATGACCGGGCCCTCGGGAAGGTACGCGAGGTACCGCTTCACCTTGGGCAGCTGCCGGTACAACACGAGGGCCGCGCCGACGAGTTCGTCGGACTCGTTGAACCATCCGAGGTTCTCGGAACGCCACTCGTTCTTCACGTCGGCCCACGCCGGGACCTGGCAGTGGCTAGCCGAGGGCAGGCTCTGGAGGTAACCCAGATGCTGCTCTCGGCTGATGGTCCTCAGGGACAGGCTCATGCGGGGCGTCTCCTCCGGCGGCTTCGCTGGCTATGGCGCGAAGCCTACTGCGACAGGGGCGCCACCCTTCTGGGGGACGGGCCGTGGGCCCGGGCCGGTGCGCGGCCGGCGCCCTGTCGCGGAGGTGTCCCGGACGGCCCGGTCAGCCCCCGAAGAGGCCGCCGTGGAACATGCCGAGGTAGAAGCCGACGGCAGACGCGCCAAGGCCGATGATCAGCGCGAAGCGCTCGCGTGTCGTGACGGAGACGAACTGTCCGTACGCGCCGGTCAGGATTCCGATCAGCCCGGCCCACGAGCTGATCAGGTGCAGGTTGTGGAAGAAAGCCGTGACGAACGCCACGGCGCCGAGGGTCAGCGTGACCGCCATCAGGGCGTCCTGCAGCGGGTGGGGCTTGCCGTCGGTGGAGAGGAGGGAGATCTGAGGGGGCCGCATTGCCTGTGCCATCGGAAGGGCACCTCCTGGCTGAAGCTGGCGGTGCTGCGGGCTGCCTCCGGCATGGGGCCGGGGGCCTAGCACCGAGCACACCCGATGGATACAGATTGTGGCCCTCTCCCGGCGGATTTCAACCGGAAGGAGTGGAGCAGGTAGTCTGTACAGCTGCGCGGTGTCTGCTCTGCGGACGCCGTGCTTACGCATCACGACCCTCCTGCCACGGAACGACCGTGGCCGCTGAGTCCAAAGGAGGTGGGTTCCACATGCGTCACTACGAAGTGATGGTCATCCTCGACCCCGATCTCGAGGAGCGCGCTGTCTCCCCGCTGATCGAGAACTTCCTTTCTGTCGTCCGTGAGGGCAACGGAAAGGTCGAGAAGGTCGACACCTGGGGCCGTCGTCGTCTCGCTTACGAGATCAAGAAGAAGCCCGAGGGCATCTACTCGGTCATCGACCTTCAGGCCGAGCCTGCGGTCGTCAAGGAGCTTGACCGACAGATGAACCTGAACGAGTCGGTTCTCCGGACCAAGGTCCTTCGCCCCGAGACCCACTGAACTTCGGTTCAGCGGTAATCGGGACCGAGTAGCACAGCAGCCCAGCAGCAATCCCCGCCGAGAGGTTCATCCATGGCAGGCGAGACCGTCATCACGGTCGTCGGCAATCTCGTCGACGACCCCGAGCTGCGCTTCACCCCCTCGGGTGCGGCGGTCGCGAAGTTCCGTGTCGCGTCCACCCCCCGCACCTTCGATCGTCAGACCAATGAGTGGAAGGACGGCGAGAGCCTGTTCCTGACCTGCTCGGTGTGGCGGCAGGCGGCGGAGAACGTCGCCGAGTCCCTCCAGCGAGGCATGCGCGTCATCGTGCAGGGCCGGCTGAGGCAGCGGTCGTACGAGGACCGTGAGGGTGTCAAGCGCACGGTCTACGAGCTGGACGTCGAGGAAGTCGGCCCCAGCCTGAAGAACGCCACGGCCAAGGTCACCAAGACCACCGGTCGCGGTGGCCAGGGTGGATACGGCGGCGGCGGTCAGCCTCAGGGCGGCGGCGGTGGCAACTGGGGCGGAGCCCCCGGTGGCCAGCCCCAGCAGGGCGGCGGAGCTCCCTCCGACGACCCGTGGGCGTCCAGCGCGCCGGCCGGTGGCCAGCCGCAGGGCGGCGGCGGGGGCGGTTGGGGCGGAAGCTCCGGCGGCTCCGGCGGTGGCTACTCGGACGAGCCGCCCTTCTAGGGCAGCTCGCATCCCCACTTCTTGATCACACAGGAGAGACACAATGGCGAAGCCGCCTGTGCGCAAGCCTAAGAAGAAGGTCTGCGCATTCTGCAAGGACAAGACCGTGTACGTGGACTACAAGGACACGAACATGCTGCGGAAGTTCATTTCCGACCGCGGCAAGATCCGTGCCCGCCGCGTTACCGGCAACTGCACGCAGCACCAGCGTGACGTCGCCACGGCAGTCAAGAACAGCCGTGAGATGGCGCTGCTGCCCTACACGTCCACCGCGCGATAAGGAAAGGGTGACCGACTAATGAAGATCATCCTGACCCACGAGGTTTCTGGCCTCGGTGCCGCCGGCGATGTCGTCGACGTCAAGGACGGTTACGCTCGCAACTACCTGGTCCCGCGTGGTTTCGCGATCCGCTGGACCAAGGGTGGCGAGAAGGACGTGGCGCAGATCCGCCGCGCCCGCAAGATCCACGAGATCGCGACCATCGAGCAGGCCAACGAAGTCAAGGCCAAGCTCGAGGGCGTGAAGGTCCGTCTGGCCACCCGCGCGGGTGACGCCGGTCGTCTCTTCGGTTCCGTGACCCCGGCCGACATCGCCACGGCGATCGAGTCCTCGGGTGGCCCGAAGGTCGACAAGCGCCGCGTCGAGCTCGGATCCCCGATCAAGACCCTCGGTTCGTACCAGGTCTCCGTGCGTCTGCACGCCGACGTGGCCGCGAACGTGGGCATCGAGGTCGTCGCTGCCTAAGGGCTGCGCACTGCGAAGGGCCGCACCCCACCGGGGTGCGGCCCTTCGTCGTTGTCGGCCGGCCGGCCGGTCCGCACGTCGGCCTGCCGAGGGTGTTTCACGTGAAACAGGAGCCGCGCCGGGCGGCGATGTTTCACGTGAAACACAGCACAACACAGCCGCGCTCCGGACGCTCCCTACCGGGTGGCGCCCGCGATCAGCCACCGGCCCGAGCCGGCGCGCAGCCGGAGAGTGACCATCCGGACCACCATCATCAGCGTCATGGCCCACCAGAGCGTCGTCAGGCCACCGCCGACGATCGGTACGAGCAGCGCGGCCGGGACGAACGCGGCGAGCGTCAGGAGCATGGCCCGGGCCAGGTAACGGCCGTCCCCGGCGCCCATCAGGACTCCGTCGAGCACGAAGACGATGCCCGAGACGGGTTGGGAGAGAGCCACGACCAGCAGGGCGGGCAGCAGTGCCGCCTCGACCGCCGGATCGCTGGTGAACAGCGGAATGAACACCGGGCGGGCCAGGACCACCAGCAGGCCGAGGACGACGCCCGAGGCGATCCCCCACTGCACCATGCGGCGGCAGACGCTCCGGGCCCCCTCGGTGTCCCCCGCGCCGAGGTAGCGGCCGATGATCGCCTGCCCCGCGATCGCGATGGCGTCCAGCGCGAAGGCGAGCAGGCTCCACAGGGAGAGCAGGATCTGATGGGCGGCGATGTCGGCGTCGCCGAGCCGGGCAGCCACGGCGGTCGCGATCATCAGGATGGCGCGCAGCGACAGGGTGCGGACCAGCAGGGGAGCGCCGGCCTGGGCGCAGGCCCGGATTCCCGCGGCGTCGGGGCGCAGCGAGGCGCCGTGCCGCCGGGCTCCGCGTACGACCACGAAGAGGTAGGCGGCGGCCATGGCGCACTGGGCGATGACCGTGCCCCAGGCGGAGCCGGCGATGCCGAGGCCCGCACCGTAGACGAGGGCGACGTTCAGGCCCGCGTTGAGGGCGAAGCCCCCGATGGCGACGTAGAGCGGCGTACGGGTGTCCTGGAGGCCGCGGATGACTCCCGTGGCGGCCAGGACCATGAGCATGGCCGGGATGCCGAGGGCGGAGATCCGCAGATAGGTGATCGCGTACGGGGCGACGGTGTCGGAGGCACCGAAGAGTGAGATCAGCGAGGGGGCCGCGGGCAGCACCACGGCGATGACGGCCGTGCCCAGCAGCAGGGCGAGCCAGATGCCGTCGACGCCCTGCCGGATGGCCGCCTGCAGGTCTCCCGCGCCGACGCGCCGGGAGACGGCCGCGGTGGTGGCGTAGGCGAGGAAGACGAACACGCTCACGGCGGTGGTGAGCACCGCGGCGGCGATGCCGAGGCCGGCCAGCTGGGGGGTGCCGAGGTGCCCCACGATGGCGCTGTCGGCCATCACGAAGAGGGGCTCGGCGACGAGGGCACCGAAGGCGGGGACGGCGAGTGCGAAGATCTCCCGGTCGTGCCGTCCGGGCCCCGCCTTGGGTGCTGCGAGGGCCTGTGTCATGCGCTCAATCTAATCTTCCACAGGTAATGGATGCAACCGTCTTTGGATCCTTACTGATGCGTTGACTTGGGTGTTCGCCGCACCTCGTTGGAGGCGATCTTGAGACAGTGGCCAAGAATTTTCTCCCCCACAGCCTCCGGAAGAAGAAATCGCAGGTCAGATGCGGTATGGGGGTGCCGCGGGTGATTTTGTCCACAGCGTCGTCCCCCGGTCCGTGCACAGCTTCCGGCGACTTACCCACAGCATTGGCGCCGTCATCCACATGTCATCCACACACCCTGTGGATAACCAGATTGGCTGACGCCGCTCCCGGGCCTACCGTGGTTCGTTGCCCGACTCGCCGACAGCGGAATCGGGTGCCCCATATGTCAGAGCCGTGTCGTAGAAAGAGTGGCACGGCGAGGTCCGCGTTGCGGACGGGAGGAGGCGGCCCGGTGAGCATGCCCGAGCCCATGGACGACCCCTGGGCCGACAGCGGTCCGGGAGACCGTCTGCCCGCTCGTCCGCGCCGTAACAGCGAAGGCCGCGGCCGCGGGGACGAACAGCACGACCGGGGCCGCGAGGGCGGCTCCTGGGACTCCGGCGGTGGTGGCGGCTTCGAGCGCGTTCCTCCGCAGGACCTCGACGCCGAGCAGTCCGTGCTCGGCGGCATGCTGCTCTCGAAGGACGCCATTGCGGATGTGGTCGAGGTCCTCAAGGGCCACGACTTCTACCGGCCCTCGCACGAGACGATCTACCAGGCCATCCTCGACCTGTACGCCAAGGGCGAGCCGGCCGACCCGATCACCGTCGGCGCCGAGCTGACCCGGCGCGGCGAGATCAGCAAGGTGGGCGGGGCCTCGTACCTGCACACCCTGGTCCAGTCCGTGCCGACCGCGGCGAACGCCGAGTACTACGCGGAGATCGTCCACGAGCGGGCCGTCCTGCGCCGCCTGGTCGCGGCCGGTACGAAGATCACGCAGATGGGTTACGCGGCCGACGGGGACGTCGACGAGATCGTCAACAGTGCCCAGGCCGAGATCTACGCCGTCACCGAGCAGCGGACGTCCGAGGACTACCTGCCGCTCGGCGACATCATGGAGGGCGCCCTCGACGAGATCGAGGCGATCGGCTCCCGCAGCGGCCAGATGTCGGGCGTCCCCACCGGCTTCACGGACCTGGACTCGCTGACCAACGGACTGCACCCGGGCCAGATGATCGTCATCGCCGCCCGTCCCGCCATGGGTAAGTCCACGCTCGCCCTGGACTTCGCCCGGGCCTGCTCCATCAAGAGCAACCTGCCGAGCGTCATCTTCTCCCTCGAAATGGGGCGCAACGAGATCGCCATGCGCCTGCTCTCGGCGGAGGCCCGGGTGGCGCTCCACCACATGCGCTCGGGCACGATGACGGACGACGACTGGACCCGGCTGGCCCGCCGGATGCCGGACGTCTCCGCCGCCCCGCTCTACATCGACGACTCCCCCAACCTGTCGATGATGGAGATCCGGGCCAAGTGCCGCCGGCTCAAGCAGCGCAACGACCTCTCGCTCGTGGTCATCGACTACCTCCAGCTGATGCAGTCGGGCGGCTCACGCCGTCCCGAGAGCCGTCAGCAGGAGGTCTCGGACATGTCCCGAAACCTCAAGCTGCTGGCGAAGGAGCTGGAGGTTCCCGTGATCGCGCTCTCCCAGCTGAACCGTGGTCCGGAGCAGCGCACCGACAAGAAGCCGATGGTCTCCGACCTGCGTGAGTCGGGCTCGATCGAGCAGGACGCGGACATGGTGATCCTGCTGCACCGCGAGGACGCGTACGAGAAGGAGTCCCCCCGCGCCGGCGAGGCGGACCTGATCGTGGCGAAGCACCGTAACGGCCCCACGGCCACGATCACGGTGGCCTTCCAGGGCCACTATTCACGCTTCGTGGACATGGCCAACACGTAGCATCCGATCATGGATGAGCTAGCTGAAGACCTGGTACTCCTCCCTGCCACGCGGCGGGCGTTGCGCCATCGGATCGCCGTCGCGCAGAGCGAAGGGCGGGCGCCCTCCGTGGTGGCGGCCGTCCTTCGCGGCGGTGAGGTGGTCTGGGAGGGCTCCCGGACCTCGGTCGAGGGTCACGGCCCGGACGGCAACGTCCAGTACCGGATCGGGTCGATCACCAAGACCTTCACGGCGGTTCTCGTGATGCGGCTGCGGGACGAGGGCCTGATCTCCCTCACGGACCCGCTGGAGAACCACCTGCCCGGGACCGGAGCCGGACAGGTGACCATCGGTCAACTGCTCGCCCACACCGGCGGTCTGGCGGCGGAGACTCCCGGCGAGTGGTGGGAGCGCACCCCCGGTGACCAGCGGCCCGAACTCGCAGACGTCCTGGGCAAGGAACCTTTCAAGCTCACGCCGGGAACCCGGCACCACTACTCCAACCCCGGTTACACCCTGCTGGGTTCACTGGTGGAGGCGGTACGCGGGAGGCCTTGGGAAGAGGCGCTGCGGGCCGAGGTGCTGGAACCCCTGGGGCTGGAGCGTACGAGCGGACAGCCGCAGGCCCCGCACGCGGGCGGCTGGGCGGTGCACCCCTGGGCGGACGTGATGATGCCCGAGCCGCTGGAGGACCTGGGGCTGATGGCCGCGGCCGGCCGCCTGTGGTCCACGACGCGGGACCTCGCCCGGTTCGCCGACTTCCTGCTGCGCGGGGACGAGCGGGTCCTGAGCGCCGAGTCCCTACGGGAGATGCGCACGGCGGCCGCGCCCCCGGAGGCCGGTATCGCCGAGCTCGGCTACGGCCTGGGCGTGCAGCTGCTGGCCGTCGGCGGACGCCGGCTCGTGGGGCACAGCGGTTCGCTGCCGGGCTTCGTCGCGGGGCTCTGGCTGAGCGAGGCGGACGACGTGGCGGCGGTGGTCCTGTCGAACTGCACCTCGGGGATTGCTGCCTCGGCGGTGGCCACGGATCTCCTGGGGATCGTGGCGGATGCCGAGCCGCCCTTCCCGCGGCCGTGGCGGCCGTTCCTGGAGTCGGACCACGTCCCGCTGGATGTGTGCGGGCCCTGGTACTGGGGGACTTCGGCCCAGGTGGTGCGCCTCAAGGCGGACGGGCTGCTGGAGCTGGGACCGGTCGGCTCGGCCGGGCGCGCGGCCCGCTTCCGGGCCGAACCGGACGGCAGCTGGACCGGGCTCTCCGGCTACTACGCCGGTGAGACGCTGCGGGCGGTGCGCCGCGAGGACGGCTCGGTGAGCCATCTCGACCTGGCGTCCTTCGTGTTCACGCGCGAGCCGTACGACGCCGACGCCCCGGTGCCCGGCGGGGTGGACCCGCAGGGCTGGCGGGGCATCGGCTGACGGCCGGGAGCCCGGATCAGGCGACGAGCTCGCGCTCCAGCGGGGTGCGGAAGCGCGGGGTGATCCGGGCGTCGCCCACCCATGCGGCGAGCCGGGCGGCCTCGGCGGTGACCGCCTTCTCGGCGGCGCGGCCGGGGCTGCCCAGCAGCCGCCAGACGACCTCGCCGTCGGAACGCTGCGCCCAGCCGCCGACGATCTCGCCGTTCCACCACACGGTGGGACCGATGTTGCCGGCATAGTCGAACAGGGCGCTGCGGTGGGCGGGGTCGAGGTGGAAACCGCGGTTGGCCCAGCCCATTCCGGTGGGGTCGAGACCGGGCAGCAGCGCGGCCCAGGGCTCCGGGGCCGGTTCGGGGGCGATGTCCCCGGGACTGACCAGGGCGGTGGTGCCGTCTTCGAGCCGTACCTGGTCGGGGCCCACGGCGGCCAGGGCCTTCCGGACGTCGGTGAGGTTCCAGCCGGTCCACCACTTGAGGTCGGCCTCGGTGGCGGGGCCGTAGGCACGGAGCCAGCGGCGGGCGATCTCCGCACGGGCCTCGATGACGGGCAGGGCGGGCCAGGGCTCGGTGTGGACCCAGCGGTACTGGCTGGAGGTCCACGAGCCGCGCGGCCGGTCGCGGCGGATCCGGCCGTCGGCGGCCAGCAGCCGGATGACGCGGGTGGCGACCCCCTGCTCGGTCTCGTACTTCTTGCCGCGACTGATGGTGATCTTCTGGCGCAGTGCGGGTACGGCCGCAGACAGCTGGCTGCCGGTGGAGGGGCCGTGGGCGTCGAGGGCGGCCAGCGAGGCCGCCTCGGCCCGGGCCAGCCACTCGGCGTCGAGTCCCCGTCCGTCCTCGTCGAGGTGCTTGAGGAGGGTGCGGCGCTCCTTCGTGGCGATCGCGCGGGCGGTGGAGGAGTCGACGTGCGGGGCGAGTTCGGCGGAGACCGCGAAGAGCGTGTTGCGCATGCTGAGCAGGCGCACGAGGCCCACGTCCTCGTAGAGCGCCCGCTCGATCGCGTCCGGGCCGCCTTCGGCGAGCCGGGCCCGGGCCGAGAGGAAGACGGTCGCGGCATCGGTGGCATGCAGGGCGACGACGGAGTCCGCCGCCTGCACGACCGTCGCCGCGCGGGCCGACGGAGCCAGGCGGTGGCGTCGGCCGAGCCGATGGCGGCGCTCGGCGGTGGTGACGAGAGGGAGGCTCATCCTCCCGATCGTAGGCCGGGCCGCCGACGCGGCGGCCCGGCCTACCGCACCGACCGGTCAGAGCTGGAGCTTGAACCCGACGTGTGAGGCGGTGAACCCGAGCCGTTCGTAGAAGCGGTGGGCATCGGTCCGGGTCACGTCCGAAGTCAGCTGCACCAACGAGCAGTTCTCGGTACGGGACTTCTCGACGGCCCATTCGACGAACCGGGTGCCGAGGCCGCTGCCGCGCTCGTCCGCGTGCACGCGGACGCCTTCGATGATGGAGCGGGTGGCCCCCTTGCGGGAGAGGCCCGGCACGATCGTCAGCTGGAGGGTGCCCACCACACGGCCGGCGCGGACGGCGACGACCAAGTGCTGGTTCGGGTCGTCGGTGAGGCGCCGCAGGGCCGCGAGGTACGGGGTGAGGTCGTCCGGGGACTCGCGGGTGGCGCCCAGCGGGTCGTCGGCCAGCATGGCGACGATGGCGGGCACATCGGCCTCGGTGGCGGGCCGGATCGTCAGCTCGGAAGTGTCGGTCACGAGGGTGGTCTCCTTTCAGCCCGCGGCCACGGTGAGCGGAGCCCACCGGCGGGTCCAGTCGCCGGGCAGCGCGGGGATGTCTCGGGTCATGACGGCGTTGAAGGCCACGGAGGCGAGGCCTCGGTCCCGCAGCCAGGCGATGAGCTCCTCGTGCCGTACGTCGACATCGGTGCGCAGCACCCGGTCGGTGCCCATGGCGAGCGCGGTGACCAGTGACTGGGCGGTCGCGGTGTCCTGGGCGATCAGCGGGCCGATGACCTGGGTGTCCAGGTTGGGCCAGGCCGCGGCGTAGCCCGTGAGCGCGCCGTCCCCGGAGCGGTCCTCGGCGACGATCAGCTGGTCGGCGAAGGCGGGCAGCCGGGTGATCATGTGCGTGCGGTCCGTGCCAAAGACCTCCGCGTCCAGACGCAGGATGCGGGGGATGTCCTCGGCGTTGGCCGGCCGCACCCGGGAGGTGCCGTACGTGCCGGGGGTGCCGTCGGGCCGGAAGGTGCCCATCAGCATCTCGGCACGCCCGGTGGTCTCGAAGCCCAGTTCCTCGTAGAGGGGCCGCCCGTTGGGAGTGGCGTGCAGGGTGAGGGGAACACCCTTGAGCACGTCGTCGCAGACGTGGGCCATCAGTCGGCGGCCCAATCCCTGACGCGCGAAGCGGTCGGCCACGAGAACCATCCCGATGGCGGCGAGCTCCGGTCCGGCGTGGGTGGTGCCGTACCGGGTGACGACGCAGGATGCCGCGAGTCCCAGGCCGTCCGGGGCATCGATGCCGTAGCCGTTCCCGGCGGCGAGGAGCAGACGCCACTTGTGGTCCTCGCGGAGCCATCCGCGATCTTCGGAGAGGTCGGCGCAGCGGCGGAGGTCGTCCACGGTCAGCGCTCGGATCGGTAGATCGGTGATGTGTGGTGGTGTCACCGGCCCAGACTGGATCATGAGCTGGGAGCCGTCCAGAGGATTTGGGCCGATGTTTCACGTGAAACATCGGACACCCCCGGTGGGGTCGTCGGACGGTGTTTCACGTGAAACACGGTGTTTCACGTGAAACCGAACCACTAGCCTCGGTGGCTATGACTCTCCTGCACCTCTTCGACCTCGACGGGACGCTGATGTACGGCTCGGCGGCGCCTGTCGAGATCTCCCGTCAGCTCGGGCTGGGCGCCGAGATCGCCGAGCTGGAACGGGCCTTCGGCGCCCAGGAGATAGGGCCGCACCAGTTCTCGGTGGCCGCGCACGCGCTGTGGGCCGAACTCACACCCGCACATGTCCGCGCGGCATTCGACGGGGCTCCCTGGCTCGTAGGGATCCGGGACGTGTGGCAGGAGATCCGGGAACGCGGGGACTACTGCGCAGTGATCTCGCTGTCGCCGTCCTTCTTCGTGGAACTGCTACTGGAGTGGGGCGCGCATGCCGCGCACGGCTCGGTCTTCCCGACAGTGCCGTTCACCCAGCCTGTGGAGGAGTCCGGGATCCTGACCCCCGAAGGCAAGGTGAGGGTCGCCGACCGGCTGTGCGCGGAGTTCGGTCTGAGCCGGGACGCCTGCGTCGCCTATGGGGATTCGGTGACCGACGCATTGCTCTTCGACGTGGTGCCGGTCTCGGTGGCGGTCAATGCACGGCCCTTCCTGGCCGAGCGTGCAACGCACGTCTACGAGGGCCGGGATCTGCGCGAGGCATACCAGCTTGTGGGGCTGACGCGCCCGGGAGTGGACGCATCTTAGGAGGAAAGTGGGTTCGAAACGCGGATTTTCTGCATTTCCCCGCAGCGCCCTGAGGCGGCTGGCACGCTGTGAAACCCGGAACCACGGATTCACAGGCCGTGGCGTGTGCAGACCGACCGAGATGCTCGAAGCGAGGCACCGCATGGACGCTCCGCCCACCAGATCGGCCAGACGCGAAACGGCCCGGATATCCGGCGAGGGCGGCGCGACCGAGCCCTCACCGGACGCCGTGCTCATCCGCCGGACGCTCGCGGAGATCGGCCCCGTCGCCGGCAAGGTGACCTCGTACTTCTACGCTCTGGTGTTCACCGGGCACCCGGACATGCGCGGCATGTTCCCCGCAGCCATGGACCTCCAGCGGGACCGGCTGCTGAAGGCGCTGCTGACCGCCGCCGAGCACATCGACAACCCCGACGTCCTCGTCCCCTACCTGCGCCGCCTGGGCACCGGGCACCGCAAGTACGGCACCATGGCCGGTCACTACCCCGTGGTCGGTGAGGCCCTGGTCGGGGCACTGGCCCGGTACGCGCACAACAGCTGGGGCCCGGAGACGCAGGCCGCCTGGGTGCGGGCGTACACCGCGATCTCCCAGATCATGATCGACGCGGCGGCGGAGGACGAGGTGAAGGCCCCGGCGTGGTGGCACGCGGAGGTGGTCTCCCACGATCTGCGCACCTCGGACATCGCGGTGCTGACGGTCCGCCCCGATCAGCCGTACGCCTTCCTGGCCGGCCAGTACACGAGCCTGGAGACCCCGTGGTGGCCGCGGGTGTGGCGGCACTACTCCTTCGCCTCGGCTCCGCGCGCCGACGGCCTGCTGTCCTTCCACGTCAAGGCCGTCCCGGCAGGCTGGGTCTCCAATGCGCTGGTGCGCCACGCCCGCCCGGGAGACGTACTGCGGCTGGGACCGCCGGCCGGGTCGATGGTGGTGGACCACACCACGGACAACGGCATGCTGTGCCTGGGCGGGGGCACCGGAATCGCTCCGATCAAGGCACTGATCGAGGACGTTGCCGAGCACGGCGAACGCCGGCCGGTGGAGGTGTTCTTCGGGGCCCGCAGCAACAGCGACCTGTACGACAAGGACACGCTGCTGGGGCTCCAGCGCTCGCACCCGTGGCTGTCGGTGCGCCCGGTGGTCGGCGACGGGCTGGCCGGACAGCTGCCACAGGCAGTGGGCGAACACGGGCCGTGGAGCTCGTACGACGCCTTCGTCTCGGGGCCGCCCGCGATGATCCGCAACGGCGTGGACGAGCTCCTTCGGATCGGCATTCCCTGCGAGCGGATCCGGTACGACGCGGTGGAGGGTCTGGCGGGCATCGCCGGCTGAGACCGGAGGCAGCCCACCGGTCTCAGCGCGGCCTCAGCCCAGGTCTGGAGCGTGCATGGCGCGGACGCCCTCGATGTTGCCGTCGAGGTAGTGCCGCAGGGACAGCGGGACGAGATGGACGGCGGCGATGCCCACCCGGCTGAAGGGCACGCGGACGATCTCGTACTCGCCCTCGGGCTCGTCGACTTCGGGGCCGTGACGGAGGCTGGGGTCCATGGACTCGAGGCGGCAGACGAAGAAGTGCTGCACCTTCACGCCGGTCACCCCCCGGTCGGCGATGTGCTCGACGGTGTCGACGAAGCAGGGCACCACATCGGTGATCTTCGCGCCGAGTTCTTCGTGGACCTCCCGGTGGAGGGCGTCGACGACCGTGGCGTCCGAGGGCTCCACTCCCCCGCCGGGGGTGAGCCAGTACGGATCGACGCCGGGCCTGGTGCGTTTGATGAGGATCAGGTCGTCACCGTCGAGCAGGATCGCGCGGGCGGTGCGTTTGACCACGGGACGTTCGGTCATGGGAGAAGAGTGGCCCACCACTCCGCTTCTGAAACGCGCCACGGGCCGGAAATGGGGGGCTCACCAGTGCACGGCGGCATCCAGCAGGCGGTCGTGCGCCCTGGCGAGGTGGGCGAGCGCCAGGCTTCCGGTCCGCACGACCAGGAACCAGGTGCGCAGCGGCGGCACCGCCGGCTCCGCCAGCGCCACGATCCGACCGGCATCGAGGGCGTCCTGGCACAGGTAGCGGGGTAGGACGGCGAGCCCGGCGCCGGCCCGGACGCATTCCAGTACCGCCCGCAGGTCGGGCACGACCACCGTGGCGGCCAGGGACCTGGCATCGGGCAGGGTGTCGAAGACGGCGGCCCAGTAGCGGGTGACGAGCGGCAGGCGCTCGTGGACCTCGACGAGCGGGATGCCGTCCAGCGCGGCGGGACCCTCCTCGCACAGCCGGCCCCGGTCCACGAGGGCGGCCCAGTAGGGCGCGGCGACCAGGACGTGTTCCTCGTCGCACAACGCGGTGGCGGTGAAGAGCCCGCCCCGGGGGTGGGCGGTGGTGACCACGAGGTCGTGGTGGCCCGCGGCGAGCCCGTCCAGGGTGGCCTCCGCGTCGGTCTGCGGGGCGGCGCGCAGGGTGTGACCCTGGCCGACCAGGAGCGCGAGGGCGGGCAGCACGCGCAGGCACAGGAACTCGGGGGGCCCGGCGACGTGGAGGGTGCGTAACGCGCCGGCGGCCTCCCGCCCGGCCTCGGTGATCCGCAGCAGGGCGTCGAGGTGCGGGGCGGCCTTGTGGGCGAGCTCGTCGCCGACGGCGGTGGGGGTGACGCCACGCGCCCGGCGGTGGAAGAGGGGGCGCCCCAACTGGCGCTCCAGGGTGCGGATCTGCGAGGTCACGGCGGGCTGGGACAGTCCGAGGAGGGTGGCGGCGCGCGTGAACGAGCCGGCCCGGTGGACGGCCACGAAGGTGCGCAGCAGGGTCAGGTCCATCGCGGCACCTCTCGGTGGGGGCCTTCAACTATAAATATGCAGATAGGTCCCTGTCGTTACCGTGATTGGACTCTGACGCAGAGTCAATTAGCCTAGTCGCGTGGCCCTCCGCGCGCGGAACCGCGCGGAACCCGGGGCGGTCCGAGCCATGAGGGGGGAGGCTCGGACCGCTCGACCACGGCTGAAGGCCGTCCCCCGGTTCAGTCCCCGGCACCCGCGTGATCGAGGGCGCGCAGCACGTCCGCGACCAGATCCTCGGTGTCCTCGGCCCCGGCGGAGAACCGGATGAAGCCCTCCGGCACGGCGTCGCCGCCCCACCGTCCCCGCCGCTCGGCGGTGGATCGTACGCCCCCGAAACTCGTGGCGTCCTCGACCAGGTGCAGTGCGGACATGAACCGCTCCGCGTGCGCGCGGTCGGGCAGTGTGAAGGAGACCACCGACCCGAAGCCCCGCATCTGCCGGGCGGCCGTCTTGTGGGAGCGGTCCGTGGCCAGGCCCGGGTAGCGCAGTCCGGTCACGTCGGTCCGGTGCGTCAATGCCTCTGCCACGGCCAGTGCGTTGGCCCACTGGCGCTGCGCGCGCAGCTGGATCGTGGCCAGGGAGCGGTGGGCGAGCCAGGCCTCCATGGGGCCCGGGATCGCGCCGACGATCTTGCGCCACCGCCGGACGCGGGCGGCCAGCTCCGGGTCGCCGCAGACGACGTACCCGAGCAGGACGTCGCCGTGGCCGGTCAGGCCCTTGGTGCCGCTCGCCACCGAGAAGTCCGCCCCCAGCTCCAAGGGCCGCTGCCCGAGCGGGGTGGCCAGGGTGTTGTCGACGGCGACCAGGGTCCCGCCGGCGTGCGCCGCGTCCACGAGGCGGCGTACGTCGCACACGTCGAGGCCGGGGTTGGAAGGGGTCTCGATCCACAGCAGCCGGGCTCCGTCGAGGGCCGCGAGCTGGGCGTCGTCGCCGGTGGGCGCGGTGCGCACGTGGATCCCGTACGCCTCCAACTGCTCCCGCAACAGCGGCAGCGCCTGGTAGCCGTCGGCGGGCAGGACCACGGTGTCGCCGGTGTGCGCCTGGGAGAGGAGGACGGCGGAGACCGCCGCCATGCCGGAGGCGAACACGATGGTGTGCACGTCCTCACCGGGGGCCTCCAGTTCCCCGATGGCCCGTTCCAGCAGGGTCCAGGTGGGATTGGTGTCGCGGCCGTAGGCGTACGGGCCCTCGACATCGCCCGGGAGGTGGAAGTGTGCGGCGAAGACCGGTCCGGGCAGGGGCGGCTCGTTCTTGACGGGCTCGGGCAGTCCGGCCCGGACGGCCCGGGTGCCGTCGCCGAACCGGGCTGCGGCAGCCGGGGCCGGTGCGGCCGGTCCGGTCTCCTGGGGGGCGTACTCGTTCACGCGGTGTGCTCCTTCATGGCCTTGCGTATGGCGTCCAGCAGGCCGGGGCTCGCCGCCTCGACCAGCTCCAGGCACTCTTCGAACCCGGAGATCGGCCCGTAGTAGGGATCCGGTACGTCGGTCTCCGCGGCCGTGGCCGCCGGATCGTAGGACCGCAGCAGCCGGACTTTGGCGGCGTCCTGGGCAGTGGGCGCGAGTGCCCGGAGGTCGGCAAGGTGCCCGGCGTCGAGCGCGATCACGAGGTCCAGGCCGGCGAACCAGGAGGACCGGAACCGGCGGGCCCGGTGGTCCTGTTCGTAGCCGGCCGCTTCCAGGACGGCGACGGTGCGCGGATCGGCACCGTCCCCCTCGTGCCAGCCGCCGGTCCCGGCGCTGTCCACCTCGACCAGGGTGTCGAGCCCGCCCGCCACCACATGGGCGCGGAAGACGGCTTCGGCTATGGGGGAGCGGCATATGTTGCCCGTGCAGACGAAGCAGACGCGGTACATGGCAGGCATGCCAGGCACGCTCAGTCCTTGTCGGGCAGGACCATGTTCACGGCCCAGGAGACGATGGAGATGATCAGGCCGCCGAGAAGCGCGGTCCAGAATCCGTCGACGTGAAAGCTGAGGTCGAGCTGCGTGGCCAGCCACGAGGTCAGCAGCAGCATCAGGGCGTTCACAACGAGGGTGAACAGGCCGAGGGTGAGGATGAACAGCGGCAGCGAGAGCAGCTTCACCAACGGCTTGACGAGCAGGTTGACCAGGCCGAAGACCAACGCGACCAGGATCAGGGTGAGCGTCCGGCGGCCCATGCTGCTGCCGTCGTCGAGGGTGATTCCGGAAAGCAGCCAGATGGCGACGGCCAGGGCCGCCGCGTTGGCGAGCGTCTTGACTACGAAATTCGTCATGTGTCTGATCGTGGCAGAGAAGATCCCGGTGGGACATCCGCAGATCAGCGGATGCGACGGAACGATCGAGTACAAGGGGCGCAACGACGATGAAAGCCTTCCGGCTTGACGAGCTCGAAGCGGAGCGGGCCGACAATGACGGCGCCTATCTGCAGTTCCTGCGCGAGCGGAACATGTCGGTCGGGCTCTACGCGCTCGACGCCGGACAGATCGATCCGCAGCTGCCGCACCGGCAGGACGAGGTGTACTTCGTCGTCAGCGGGCGGGCCTCGATCACGGTAGGGGAGGAGACGACGACCGTGGCACGCGGCAGCGTCGTCTACGTCCCGGCGGGGATCCCGCACAGGTTCCACCACATCACCGAGGACCTGAAGGTGATGGTGGTCTTCTCCCCGCCGGAGAGCTGAACTCCGCGCGCGGATGAGGGTCGTGGCCCTGATCCCCCTAAGGGGCGGATCAGGGGACTCCGGGGGCTCACGGGCCCCGATACGAGGCCGCTGACTCATAGCATCGGGAGCAGGAAGTCACGGACGAGGAAGAGGTCGAGGACATGGACGGCATCCGACAGGTATTCGCAGGCATGCCCTGGTGGGTCAAGTGGGTGGCGGTTCCGCTGCTGGCGCTCTTCGTCTTCGGCGGTGTGATCACCAGCATCCTGGGCGCGCTGATCGGGTTCGTCTTCAAGCTTCTCCTCTTCGCCGGCCTCGTCGGCGGCCTGATCTTCGTCGTGAAGAAGTTCAGTGGCAGCGGATCGAAGTCCTCCGCCGGCGAGTGGTAGACGCGAGCGGTCCGGGCGGCTCCGGGATTGAGCCAGGTGAGGGAACGTGACGCGCTAAACCGCTCACATCCCCGGAATCGGTGGATAGAGTGGCATTCTGTGCCGTTCCCTGGGCACCGAAAGCCGGTACCGCCGCTCGGACCTGCCGCCCTGACCTGCGGCGACGCAAACGAGCCGCCGAGTACGACCCCAGGAGCCACGGCACGCGCGGGGGCGGCCCCCGCAGAGCGGGCCTCCCCAAAGGCCCGCCGCCACGCCTGGGGGTGAGCTTTGTCTCCGGTTCACAATGCCGGTGTGCCGACTCTGATCGGTTCGGTGCAGCGCGCGCTGAGGCTGCTCGAGGCGGCGGGGTCCCATAGCGGGGGAGCCCCGGCGAAACAGCTGGCGCGCGAGGCCGGGCTCCCGCTCCCCACCGCGTACCACCTGCTGCGCACCCTGACGCACGAGGGCTATCTACGCAGAGTGAGAGGAGTCTTCGTACTGGGCGAGGCCGCAGGGCGGCTCGCCGGTGGGGCACTCCAGCAGAAACGTCGCAGCATGATCCTCGACTCCCTCGCGCACTTCCGCGACGCGGTCGGGGCCCCCGTCTACTTCGCGGTCTACCGCGAGGGTGAGATCGAGGTCGTGGGTGTCTCGGACACCCCGGCCAGCCCGGCCTGCGAGGAGTGGGCCGACTTCCGTGAGACCGGCCATGCGCACGCCATCGGGCAGTGCCTGCTCGGGCAACTCGACGAGAAGACGCGCAAGGAGTACTACGACCGCCATCCGGTCGAGGCCATCACCCCTTATACGGTCCGGGATCTACGGTCCCTGGAAAGCCGGATCGGGGCCCTCGGGCGAATGCAGCCGGTGATCGAACGTCAGGAATATGCCCTCGGCACGATCTGCGCCGCCATCCCCATTACGGTCGGCGATACGGCCGCCACGATGGCTATTTCTCTACCCCTGCACCAAGAAGAGCGATTGCTCTATGTAGTCAATCGGCTACGGAGTGAAGTAGGCGCGCTGTTGAGCACCCTCTCGTTCTCTATCAGTATCTGAAAACTCACTCCTTGTGATCTGCTACCGCTTCCACCACTCTTGTCAAGTGGGTCCTGGGGGATCATTCCTGGCCACTTCAACTACAGCGGGGTAGTCAATGCGCGAGTCGGTACAGGCAGAGGTCATGATGAGCTTCCTCGTTTCCGAGGAGCTTTCGTTCCGGATTCCGGTGGAACTCCGGTACGACGCACGCGACCCCTACGCAGTCCGCCTGACCTTTCACCTTCCCGGAGACGCGCCCGTGACCTGGGCGTTCGGCCGGGAACTCCTTCTCGACGGCATCAACAAGCCATGCGGTGACGGCGATGTGCACATCGCCCCCACCCACCCCGAAGACCTCTCCGACGTCCACATCCGGCTCCAGGTCGGCGGCGACCGGGCCCTGTTCCGGGCCAGCGCGGCGCCGCTCGTCGCGTTCCTCGACCGCACCGACCGGATCGTTCCGCTCGGACAGGAGCGCAACCTGGGCGACTTCGAGGAGAACCTCGACGAGGCGCTCGGCAAGATCCTCGCCGAATCGCAGCAGAACGAGCAGAACGCCGGCTGACCGCCCGCCCTAGGGGACGCCTTGCCGATCAGGCCGGATCAGGGAGCGGCGCCTAGCGCTTGCGCCGCCGGCCCCGGCCGCTGCGGACCGGACCCGCCGGGGCCGGAGCTGCGGCCGGGCCGGCGGCCTGGGATCCCGGCCGGTCGGCCGAAACCACCAGCGCGGCCAGCGCCGTTGTCACGGGGACCGAGGCCACCAGGCCGATCGAGCCCACGAGGGTCCGTACGATCTCCACCGCCACCAGCTCGCTGTTGGCCACCGAGCCCATGCTGCTGTTCGCGATCGAGAACAGCAGGAGCAGTGGCAGCGCGGCGCCCGCGTAGGCCAGAACCAGGGTGTTGACCACCGAGGCGATGTGGTCGCGGCCGATCCTGATCGCCGCCCGGTAGAGGGCGCGCGGCCCCATCGAGGGGTCCGCCTGGTGCAGTTCCCACACCGCCGAGGTCTGGGTGACCGTCACGTCGTCGAGCACGCCCAGTGATCCGATGATCACACCCGCGAGCAGCAAACCGCTCATGTCGATGTCCGGGTACAGCCCGTGGATCAGCCCGGTGTTGTCGTCGGTGTTGCCGCTGAGGAACGCCCAGTCGATGAACACCGCGCCGAGCAGCCCGATCAGCAGCAGCGAGACGAGCGTGCCGAGAACGGCGACCGAGGTACGGGCGGTCAGCCCGTGGCACATGTAGAGCGCGATCAGCATGATGGCGCTCGCCCCGACCACCGCGACGACCAGCGGGTTCGAACCCTGCAGGATGGCCGGGAGGATGAAGAGGGTCAGCACCCCGAAGCTGACCACCAGCGCGATGAGTGCGAACAGCCCGCGCATCCGCCCGACGAGGACCACCGCGACCGCGAAGATGCCGGCCAGCAGCGCCATGGGGAGCTTGCGGTTCACGTCGATCACGGAGTACTGGAGGTCGCGCGGGGCGTCCGGCGCGTACGCCACCACCACCTCCTGGCCATCCTCCAACTGCCGTGGCGCGCCCGGCTGGACGATCTCCACGAAGGTGCGGCCCTTGTCCGGGCCGGTGGTGATCTCGACGGTGGCCTTCTTGCACTCACCGGTCTGCGCGGCCTGCGCCCCGCGTCCCTCGGGGGTGGAGGGGGTCCCGGTCGCCGGTACCTGGGAGGCGTTCACGGATTTGCAGTCGACCTGTTCGAGCGCGGCGACCACACCCTGCTGGGTCTGCCGGTCGAAGCCCACCCCCGTGCGCTCGTGGGCGGGGGCGCCGCCCGGCCAGAGCACCACCATGCCGATGAAGACGGCGGCGGCGAAGGGGATCAGTACGGCCGCGATGACCTTGCGCAGGTGCTTCGAGACGGGGGCCGCCGGGCCGTGGCTGTGGCCGTGGCCGTGGCCGTGGGAGTGACCCGATGGGGGAGCCGGGGAGTGCCCGGCGGGGTGGCCGTCGGAGTGCCCTGACGGGTGCCCGGCGCACTGCCCCGGGCTCGCATGCGGGTGGCCGTTGTGGCCGTGGTTCTCTGTGGGCTCGGTGGGGGGCTGCAGCGAGGGCGTCACCAGCAGATCATCGCAAGAGATGAGGGGGCCCACTGTTCAGCACGCCATGGATGACGCTAGCGTGGGGGCACCTTTGCACAACGCGGGAGCTCGGAGCACCGGGCTGAGAGGACGCTGATCACCGTACGGGCATCACAGATGCGTACGGGAAGAGGCTGCGTCGACCGCCGAACCTGTTACCGGGTAATGCCGGCGTAGGGAGATCAGGTCTCATGACCATTCAGGACGCACGCACGCCTGCCGTCAGCCAGGACGCCGACGGCCAGACCGAGCGCCAGCCCGGCTGGCACAAGGGATACCTGGCGGGCTCCCGCCCCGACCTCCGGGTGCCGGTCCGCCAGGTCCACCTCACCAACGGCAAGGACGTGACGCTCTACGACACGTCCGGTCCGTACACCGACCCGCAGATCGAGACCGACGTCCGGCGCGGCCTCGCGCCGCTGCGCGAGAACTGGATCATCAGCCGCGGCGACACCGAGGAGTACGCGGGCCGCCCCGTGCGTCCCGAGGACGACGGCGTCAAGCACACCTCCCCGCGCGGCGGCCTCAAGAACCTCGACGCGGTCTTCCCGGGTCGCCCCCGGCAGCCCCGCCGCGGCCGTGGCGGCGCCGCCGTCACGCAGCTCGCGTACGCCCGCCGCGGCGAGATCACCCCGGAGATGGAGTACGTCGCGATCCGCGAGAACGTCTCCCCCGAGGTCGTCCGTGAGGAGATCGCCGCAGGTCGCGCGGTGCTTCCGGCGAACGTGAACCACCCCGAGATCGAGCCGATGATCATCGGCAAGCGGTTCCTGGTGAAGGTCAACGCCAACATCGGCAACTCCGCGGTCACCTCCTCCATCGAGGAGGAGGTCGACAAGATGACCTGGGCGACCAAGTGGGGCGCCGACACGGTCATGGACCTCTCGACCGGCCGCAACATCCACACCACCCGCGAGTGGGTGCTGCGCAACTCCCCCGTCCCGATCGGCACCGTGCCGCTCTACCAGGCGCTGGAGAAGGTCGACGGCCGCGCCGAGGACCTGACCTGGGAGATCTACAAGGACACGGTCATCGAGCAGGCCGAGCAGGGCGTCGACTACATGACGGTCCACGCCGGCGTGCTGCTGCCCTACGTGCCGCTGACCGCCCGCCGCAAGACCGGCATCGTCTCGCGCGGCGGCTCGATCATGGCCGCGTGGTGCCTGGCGCACCACAAGGAGAACTTCCTCTACACGAACTTCGAGGAGCTCTGCGACATCCTCGCGACGTACGACGTCACCTACTCCCTCGGTGACGGCCTGCGCCCCGGCTCGATCGCGGACGCCAACGACGCCGCCCAGTTCGCCGAGCTGAGGACGCTGGGCGAGCTGAACACGATCGCCAAGCGCCACAACGTCCAGACGATGATCGAGGGCCCGGGCCACGTCCCGATGCACAAGATCAAGGAGAACATCGACCTCCAGCAGGAGATCTGCGAGGAGGCGCCGTTCTACACGCTCGGCCCGCTGACCACGGACGTCGCGCCCGCCTACGACCACATCACCTCGGGCATCGGCGCCGCGATGATCGCCTGGTGGGGGACCGCGATGCTCTGCTACGTGACGCCCAAGGAGCACCTGGGCCTGCCCAACCGCGACGACGTCAAGACCGGCGTCATCACGTACAAGATCGCGGCGCACGCCGCGGACCTGGCCAAGGGGCACCCGGGCGCCCAGGAGTGGGACGACGCCCTGTCCGACGCGCGGTTCGAGTTCCGCTGGGAGGACCAGTTCAACCTGGCCCTCGACCCGGACACGGCCCGCGAGTTCCACGACGAGACCCTGCCGGCCGAGCCGGCCAAGACCGCGCACTTCTGCTCCATGTGCGGTCCGAAGTTCTGCTCGATGAAGATCTCGCAGGACATCCGCCGCGAGCACGGCGGCGACCTGAAGGCCGACGAGATCCAGGCGGGCATGGCGGAGAAGTCCGCCGAGTTCGCGGCATCGGGCAACCGCGTCTACCTGCCGCTGGCCGACTGACGCACACCGTCGTCGGACGCAACTGCCTACGGCGAGGACCCGCGACCCTATGGGGGGAGCCGCGGGCCCTCGCCGTCAGGCGACCACCTGGTAGTCCGGGTCCAGCTTGAGACGGGCGAAGTCGAGGTTCCCGCGGACCCGGGCCCGCTGGTCCTCGGGGAGCCCGCCTTCCCGGAGCAGGCGCTCGCTGCAGTCCAGCGACTCCTGGTACGCGCCGGTCCAGTACGCGGACACCGCCAGCTCGTCGAGTGCCCGCCATCCGTGGCAGTCGACCTCGACGAAGAGGATGTCGTCGGGACGCGGGATCCGCACCGCCTGCCGGGCGAACATGTACGCCAGTGGCCAGCGGCCCTCGACGCGGCACAGACGTGCGAGATCGCAGAGCGCTTCGGCGCGCCTGGGGCGGCTCTCGTACGCACGGAGGTAGCGGTCCATCACCTCGCCCGCGGGCCTGTCCAGGCGTGCCGCGAGCCGTGCCGCGTAGAGCCGGGCGCAGTAGGCCTCCTCGGCGAACCCGCCCATGCCCGCCCGCAGGTCGTAGGCGGCGAGGGACTTCTCCGCCTCTCCCGCGTCGCGCCAGCTCTGGGCGAGGTAGAACGCGTAGCGGGTGTTGTCCGGCTCCTCGAGCAGCCCCTTTTCGAGGATCGCCGCGTCGCGCAGGTACTTCTCCCGCTCGCTCCCCTCCCGGCCGCGTGCCCCGCCGCCGACGATCTGGATGTGGGCGCCTTCCAGAACTCCACTGCTGTACGGGGCTTCGCAGTGCAGGTACTCGTGGAGGACGCCGACGTATGTCCACGGCAGTCGGGTGGAGACCAGAGCGGGACGCCAGTGGACGACGGGGGGGTGGTGCACCGCGAGGCGGTAGGCGTCGAGGGTGAGGTCCGGCATGCGGAAGCCGGGCAGTACCTCCATCAGGTCGTCGGCGTCGAGGAACAGCAGGTAGTCCGCGCTGGGGCGGGCCAGGTCGATGGCCTCGGTGCGGCTGGCACCGAATCCCCGCCACGGCCGCTCGTGCAGAACGCCGGGCAGATCACCGAGGAACTCCCGGATGATGTTCTGGGTGCCGTCCGTCGAGCCCGTGTCCACGATCACCCAGGTGTCGATCAGGGGGCGCACCGATTCGAGGCATCTCCGGATCACCGGAGCCTCGTTCTTGACGATCATGTTCAGGCAGACCGTTGCTTTCAAGGTTCCCCTCCAGTGTCGCGATGACGTGCCCGAATTTCGCGACGCTAGCGACCGCTTGCGGCCCGTTGTCCATGACTCGCCGGGCCGGGTCCATCCGCCGCCGAACAGGCCGCCATAGGGGGTCGACCGCTGAGCCGTTCCGCTGACGTTCGCGCGAGGCGTCGCGTCGGATGCGACCGGAATCCCCACCATGACCGAGGCGGGCAGATAGTCCGCAGATCGTTCAATCCGGTTTCGAGAAGGAGCGGCGCACATGACCCCCGAGAACAGGCCCAAGCCCCGTCTGGGCCCGCTGCCCAGGCGCGGCAGCTGGCTGACTGGCGGCACCCTCGCATCCCTCGCCCTGGTGCTGACGGGAGTGGCGAGCCCCGCGATGGCCGCGGCCCAGACCATCCAGGCGGCCGAGACGGTCGCCGTGGCGATCCCGGCGGGCGGTGGTGACTGTGGGCCGGACGAGCACCATCACGACGGGCCGAGAGCCGCGGTCGTCGAGGCCGGCGCCATGGGCCACGACAAGTGCGAGGGCAAGCAGGGCCCGCCCGGGCCGCCCGGACCGCGCGGCCCGAGGGGCGACACGGGTCCCGCCGGTGCAACGGGTGCGACGGGTGCCACGGGCAACGACGGCGCTCCCGGTGCCACCGGCGCGACGGGTAACGACGGTGCTCCGGGTGCGACTGGAGCCACTGGAGCTACCGGAGCCACCGGAGCCACCGGAGCCAGTGTCTGCGTCGACATCGACTCCGTCCGCGACAACAATGCCCGCGAGTTCAAGGCGGTGAACCCCGGCGACGGCAACACCTACGCCGGTATCCGTCAGCTGTCGAACGGCGGCACCACGGTCGGGCCCTGGACCTGGTACGACCTCACCCTCAACCCCGACGGCGACTACCCGGACGACGCCTGTGGGGTCTCCATCGGCCACCAGGCCAACCGGCTGGTGATCGAGGTGGTGACGGCAGGCGGCGAGATCTGGGAGACCTTCTGTACCGTCCAGCCCGCTCTCGGCACCCTCACCTGCGACGGGGCGTGGAACCTGGACGACCCCCAGCCGGACCCGGGTGACCCGGACGTCCGCCGAGGGGCCGCCACCGCGCCGGTCCGCCCGGTCGACCCCAACCACCTGCCCAAGCAACTGAAGTAGCGCGCCCGGCCGGCGCTAGTCCGGCTGGTGTTCCGGGCCCCCGAAGTCCGGGCTCGTGAAGTCCGGAGGGGTGTAGCCGGGCCGGGGTCCCTCCTTCGGGGATCCCGGACTGGTGAAGTCCGGCCGGCTGTATCCCAGGTTGGGGATGCGGCCGGCCGCCGGTGTGCGGGGGGTGGGGAAGCCCGGGCCGGCACTCGGGTCGGCCAGCGCGTCCCGCAGGAACGGCATGATGCCGCGTTCCAGCAGGGCGTGCCGCCAGGCCTCGCGGGCCCGTGCGACCTCGTCGGGCACCGCCTCGGTCTCGTCCGCCGCCACCTCGGTCGAGCTGTTGCGGACGGCCGTCAGCAGCAGTCCGATCACGGCGCAGAGCAGGGCGGCCGCGGTGAGCCCGCCGAAGAGCCAACCCGCCGTCAGCATGGTTTCCGCGAAGGCAGGTTCGGGCTCGATCATCTTCAGGATGTAGCCCACCAGCAGGAAGATCAGCATGGCGGTGCCCGCCAGGACCGGCGCGAGGACCGCGACCACGGCGCTGACGCCCGCGCCGGCACCGCTGCCCTGTCCGCCGTCCTCGTCGCCCGTCGTACCGGGCGCGGTGAGTATCTCGCCGCGTCGTTCCTCGCGGACCTTCACGTAGTGCCCGTACTCGGCGGCGGCCGCGGCCGCCAGCAGGGCGCTGGCCCCCTGGGCCATGGTGCGCAGCTGTTCGGCGTTCAGCCGTTCGCCGAGGGTGGCGAGTTCGGGCCGCTCGTGCGCGGCGCGCAGCGCCTCGTCGACGAGCCGATCGAACTCCGGCCGGTCTTCGGTCAGCAGGTGCGGAGCGCTGGTCATGTGCATCCCCCGATGCTCCGTAGAAGCCGGTATGCCCGCGTAGACCCGGGCGCCGGCACAAACGGAGGAGAGCCTGCTACGGATAGAGCGATGGTAGAGCGCCCACGCCACGCCGTGACAGGGGCTTTCCGGAAATACCCCTCTCCGTAAGCTCTCAGTCGCTCAGGGGGAGTTGTACGACAAGTAGTTTGCCCGCCATTGTCACGCCGCCGTCCATCGCGATGGCGAGCCCCTCCGCGTACACGTGCGGGCCGTCCACCGCTTCGGGGCCGCGCGACTCGTCGCCGTCCTCGGTGCCCACTTCGCCGAGCAGGTACGGGATGGGGCTGTGTCCGTGGACGACGCGGCTGCCGCCGTAGGTGTCGAGGAGTTCGCGGACGGCCTGCGGGCCCGTTCCCTCGTCGCGGAAGGCGAACCGCTTGGTGAACTTGCGGAAGAGGTCCCAGGTGATGTCGGCGTCGCCGCGGTTGAGGAGCTCGTGGATGGTGTCGTTGACGTCCTCGATCGAGTCGCCGTAGTCGAGGTAGGCCGTGGTGTCGGAGTGCAGCAGGAGGTGGCCCTCCTCCAGGACGGCCGCGTCCAGGCGCGACATCCACTGCAGGTGGACGTCCTGCAGGCGCTCCATGTCGGTGCGCTGGCCGCCGTTGAGGAGCCACGCGGCCTGGAAGGTGGCGGTGCCGGCGCCGGAGACCACGGGGGTGTCGCCGAACCGCTTGGCGCCGATGAGCAGGAGCTCGTGATTGCCCATCAGGGCCTTGCAGTAGCCGCCGGCGGCGGCGGCCTCGGCGGACAGCCGCATGACGAGGTCGATGACGCCGATGCCGTCGGGACCGCGGTCGGTGAAGTCGCCGAGGAACCAGAGCCGGGCGTTGCCGGCGGACCAGCGGCGCTCGGCGTCGATCAGGCCCTGGGCGTGGAGTTCGGTGACGAGCTCGTCGAGGTAGCCGTGGACGTCGCCGACGACGTACAGCGGGCCGGGGCCGGCGGTCTCGTCCTGGGGCACGTACTGGACCTGGACGGTGTCGCCCGGGCCGCCGAGTGCGCCGCGGCCGATGACCGGGAGGTCCCGGTAGGTCGGGGTGTAGCCCTCGGGGTCGTCCTCGTCGGGGCCCTGGGTCGTCGCCTGCGCGGGTTCGACGCCGGGGCGCACGTGGAGGTGCGCGTCGGGATACGGGGCCTGCGGCGCGGCGGGCCGGGGCGCGGGCGGCTGCGGCGGGTAGCCGGGCTGCTGAGGCACCGACGGCGTGCCGTCCCCGTAGTACGCCGGGTACTCGCCGTAGACGGGGGGCTCACCGGGCAGCCCGGTGGATACGGCGTACCCGGCGGGCTCGGTGACTGGAACCCGGAAGTCCCGCAGCGTGTCCGTCCGCATCGCGGGTCCCTGACCGGCCCCCTGAGTCATCGACCCCTCCACCACCGTCGCGCTGCCGTACACCTGCGGACCCTCCTGACCTCCGGGGAGGAGGGTCCGTGATGTCGTGCGCCCATCATAGGAATGCGGCTCGCGCTCTGTGACGCACCAGGGGTGGTGAATCCTGTGCGGAGCCGATCGTTCCTACCGGTTTCTCCCGATATCGGTGTTGCTGAAATCCTCGGCCGGTCCTTGGTTGGTGCCCGGTTGGTGTCCGGACGGTCCTCGGTCGGCCCTTCGGCAGGCCGACCGGACGGTCTGTCGGTCAGTCCTGCGCCGGCGAACGGGGCGGGCTGACGGTCGTGCGGGGCTGCCTGCGCTGCGAGGAGGTGCGGATGATGAGCTCGGTCGGGACGACCTGTTCGACGGGGCGTCCGGTGTCCACTCCCTCGATCGCGTCGATGAGGAGCTGTACGACGGCGGTGCCGATGCGGCGCGGTTTGAGGGACAGGGTGGTGATGGGCGGTTCGGTGTTGGCGTAGACGGTGGACTCGCTGCAGCACACGAGCAGCAGGTCCTCGGGGACGCGCAGGCCGTAGCGCCGGGCGGCGGCGAGCAGATCGGTGCCGTTGGGGTCGAAGAGCCCGTAGACCGCGTCGGGCCGGTCGGGGCGGGCGAGCAGCCGGTCGGCGGCCACGGCGCCCGCGCACGGGTCGTGGGCGGGGTAGGACTCGTAGACGGGGTCCTGGCCGACGCGCTCGCACCAGTTGAGGTAGGCGGTCGTGGAGAGCCGGGTGTAGGTGTCGGTGGTGGTTCCGGTCAGCAGCCCGATCCGGCGGGCGCCGGCGGCGGCGAGGTGGTCGAGCAGGCCGAGTACGGCGGCCTCGTGGTCGTTGTCGACCCAGGCGGTGACGGGGAGGGAGCCTGCGGGGCGGCCGTCGGAGACCACGGGCAGACCTTGACGGACCAGTTCGGTGACGACGGGATCGTGGTCGGAGGGGTCGATGACGACGGTGCCGTCGAGGGCGACGTTGGACCACACGTCGTGGCGGGAGGTGGCGGGGAGGATGACGAGGGCGTAGCCGCGGGCGAGCGCGGCGGAGGTCGCGGCCCTGGCCATCTCGGCGAAGTAGGCGAATTCGGTGAAGGTGAAAGGTTCATCCCCGTACGTGGTCACGGTCAGGCCGATGAGGCCGGACTTGCCGGTACGAAGCGTGCGGGCGGCGGCCGACGGGCGGTAGCCCAGCCGGTCGGCCACCTCGCGAACGTGGCGGCGGGTGGCGTCGGGCAGCCGTCCCTTGCCATTGAGCGCGTCGGAGACGGTTGTGATGGAGACGCCCGCCGCGGCGGCCACGTCCCTGATGCCGGCCCGGCCCTGTCGGCCGGCGGCCCGCCGGGTGGTCTCGGTCCGGCTCACCTGATGCTTCCCTGCTGCTGTCATGGCGAGCCGATAGTAGGGCTCGGTGGGGAGGGTGGTCCGGGTGCATATGCACGCGTTGACAGGCACGTTTCTGCATGGTTCGCCACCCCCAATGACCTTGGAAATGAAGGTGTTTGGTTGCTCAAGGTGAGGGTGGGGCTTGTCGTCGGGTCCGGGCATGCCAAAACGATGCGATCTCGGGCCGGTCTCAACTCACCTGCACGAGGGACGCGCGCCACGGCGCAGGCCACCGGCGCACGCATATATGCGCGCGCTCCCCCGCATTCCAGGCGCCCCCATTCTCGGAACGGCGGAATCCTCATAAGGTGAGCAGTATTGAGTCGACGGCGACGTCGTACGGGACGGTCGAGGAGGACCTGCGGTGAGCGAGAAGAGCCCGAAGCTGCGCGCCGAGCTGGACGGCATTCCGACGTACAAGCCCGGCAAGCCGGCTGCCGCGGGAGGGCCTGTCGCGTACAAGCTGTCCTCGAACGAGAACCCGTACCCGCCGCTGTCGGGCGTGCTGGAGACGGCGGTCGCGGCGGCCGGGAACTTCAACCGGTACCCCGACATGGCCTGCACCGGCCTGGTGAACGAGCTCGCCGAGCGCTTCGGCGTGCCGGTCGGGCACATCGCGACGGGCACCGGCTCGGTCGGTGTGGCCCAGTCGCTGATCCAGTCGACGGCCGGCCCGGGCGACGAGGTGATCTACGCCTGGCGCTCCTTCGAGGCGTACCCGATCCTCACGCAGATCTCGGGTGCGACCTCGGTGCAGGTCCCGCTGACCGACGGTGACGTGCACGACCTGGACGCGATGGCCGCGGCGATCACCGACCGGACCCGGCTGATCTTCGTCTGCAACCCGAACAACCCCACCGGCACGGCCGTGCGCCGCGCCGAGCTGGAGCGGTTCCTGGACCAGGTGCCCTCGGACGTCCTGGTGGTCCTGGACGAGGCGTACCGCGAGTTCGTGCGTGACGCGGACATTCCGGACGGCATCGAGCTGTACCGCGACCGCCCGAACGTCGCCGTGCTGCGTACGTTCTCCAAGGCCTACGGGCTCGCCGGCCTGCGGGTCGGCTTCGCGGTGGCGCACGAGCCGGTCGCGGCGGCGCTGCGCAAGACGGCCGTGCCCTTCGGTGTCAGCCAGCTCGCGCAGGACGCGGCGGTGGCCTCCCTGCGCGCCGAGGACGAGCTGATGGGCCGAGTCGGGGCGCTGGTGAGCGAGCGCACGCGGGTCCACGAGACGCTGGTCGCCCAGGGCTGGACCGTGCCGGACACGCAGGCGAACTTCGTGTGGATGCGGCTGGGGGAGCGGACCGCCGAGTTCGCGGAGGCCTGCGAGAAGGCCGGTGTGGTGGTCCGGCCCTTCGCGGGCGAGGGCCTGCGGGTCACGATCGGTGAGACCGAGGCGAACGACCTCTTCCTGCACACGGCCGAGGCCTTCTTCAAGGAGCTCTAGGGGCTACGGCGCCGGGCCGTTCGGGAGCGGCTCAGGCGAGTTCCACGCGGATGGGATCGCCGTCGCGGACGGTGGACAGCAGGCGGGGGTCGCCGTCGAACGAGCCGAGCACGTTGCACGGGCTCGCGAGGCGGCTCTCGCCTCCGCGCGAGATGGGCGTGGGGCCGTAGGGCAGCGCGAGCGCGTCGCCCTCGGTCCAGAACGCGACCGTGCCGGGATCGACGATCTGCCGGGCGTCGTCCTCCAGGGCCACGGAGACGCCGGTGTCGAAGTAGACCTCCTCGCCCCAGGTGTTGGCGGAGGCGGATATCGGGAGGACCTCGGCCAGCGCCTTGCTGGTCGGGGTCTCGTCGAGGGTTGCGGTGAGCTGACCCGCAGGCCAGGAGATTCGTATCTGCATGAGCCGCATTCAACAATCTGTTGAATCTATTGGCTAGAGGGGTACCCCGCCTGAAGGTGGCCGAGAGGGGTGCGCCATAATGCTTGTGAATGTGAACGCGTTCACAAGCGTGCCCCGGTTGCTCCCGGATTGGGTGAACTCGACGGGCAGATTGCCGCTGTGACCACGGCGACACGAAGGAGACGAGGACGTGGACCTAGCTTTGGCGCCGGAGACGCTGGCGCGCTGGCAGTTCGGCATCACCACCGTCTATCACTTCCTCTTCGTACCTCTGACGATCTCGCTCGCCGCGCTCACGGCCGGCCTGCAGACCGCGTGGGTGCGCACCGAGAAGGAGAAGTACCTCAGAGCCACGAAGTTCTGGGGAAAGCTCTTCTTGATCAATATCGCGATGGGTGTCGTCACCGGCATCGTCCAGGAGTTCCAGTTCGGAATGAACTGGTCCGATTACTCGCGATTCGTCGGTGACATCTTCGGGGCGCCCCTGGCCTTCGAAGCGCTGATCGCCTTCTTCTTCGAGTCCACCTTCATAGGCCTGTGGATCTTCGGGTGGGACAAGCTCCCGAAGAAGATCCACCTGGCCTGCATCTGGATGGTGTCCATGGGCACCATCCTGTCCGCGTACTTCATCCTGGCGGCCAATTCCTGGATGCAGCACCCGGTCGGGTACCGCATCAACGAGGAGCGGGGCCGCGCCGAGCTCACCGACTTCTGGCTCGTACTGACCCAGAACACCGCGCTCACCCAGTTCTTCCACACCATCACGGCCGCCTTCCTGGTCGGCGGCGCGTTCATGGCGGGTATCTCCGCCTATCACCTGGCCCGCAAGAAGCACGTCCCCGTGATGCGGAGCTCGCTGCGCCTCGGCCTGATCGTCATGATCATCGCCGGTATGGGCACGGCGATCAGCGGCGACCTGCTCGGCAAGGTGATGTACAAGCAGCAGCCCATGAAGATGGCCGCCGCGGAGGCGCTGTGGGACGGGGAGGCGCCCGCGCCCTTCTCCGTCTTCGCCTACGGAGACGTCGACAAGGGCCACAACAAGGTCGCGATCGAGATCCCCGGCCTGCTGTCCTTCCTGGCCAACGACGACTTCACCTCCTTCGTGCCGGGCATCAACGACGTCAACAAGGCCGAGCAGGAGAAGTACGGCCCCGGCGACTACCGTCCCAACGTCCCCGTCGCCTACTGGGGCTTCCGCTGGATGATCGGCTTCGGCATGGCCTCCGTGGGCGTCGGAGCACTGGGTCTGTGGCTGACCCGCAAGCGGCTCCTGCTTCCGGCGGCGCTGCGGACCGGGGAGGACGAGGTCCCGCACCTGGTGCTCTTCAAGAAGGCACTCAGCCCGAAGTTCGCCAACCTGTACTGGGTCGTCGCTCTTTGGACGATGGGCTTCCCGCTCGTCGCCAGCTCCTGGGGCTGGATCTTCACCGAGATGGGCCGCCAGCCCTGGGTGGTCTACGGGGTCCTGCGCACCAGGGACGCGGTCTCGCCGCACGTCTCCCAGGCCGAGGTGCTCACCTCGATGATCGGCTTCACGCTCCTGTACGCCGTGCTCGCGGTGATCGAGGTCAAGCTCCTCGTCAAGTACGTCAAGGCCGGACCGCCCGAGCTCACCGAGGCAGACCTGAACCCGCCCACCAAGATCGGCGGGGACGACAAGAACCCCGACCGGCCGATGGCCTTCTCGTACTGAGGCCGAGGAGAGCACACCATGCAACTCCACGATGTCTGGTTCGTACTCATCGCCGTCCTGTGGACCGGCTACTTCTTCCTGGAGGGTTTCGACTTCGGAGTCGGCGTACTGACCAAGCTGCTGGCCCGCGACCGCACCGAGAAGCGGGTCCTCATCAACACGATCGGGCCCGTGTGGGACGGCAACGAGGTCTGGCTGCTCACCGCGGGCGGCGCGACCTTCGCCGCGTTCCCCGACTGGTACGCCACCCTCTTCTCCGGCTTCTACCTGCCGCTGCTGCTCATCCTGCTCTGCCTCATCATCCGTGGCGTCGCCTTCGAGTACCGGCACAAGCGCCCCGAGGACCGGTGGCAGACCAACTGGGAACACGCGGTCTTCTGGACCTCGCTGATCCCCGCGTTCCTGTGGGGCGTCGCCTTCGCCAACATCGTGCGCGGCGTCAAGATCGACGAGAACAAGGAGTACGTCGGCAGCTTCCTCGACCTGCTGAACGTCTACTCGATCCTCGGCGGACTGGTCACCCTCACCCTGTTCACCTTCCATGGCGCGGTCTTCACTTCGCTCAAGACCGTCGGTGACATCCGGGACCGCTCGCGGAAGCTGGCGACCCGGCTGGGTGTCGTCACCGCCGTACTGGCCCTGGTCTTCCTGATCTGGACCCAGGTCTCGCGCGGCGACGGGAAGAGCCTGATCGCGATGACCGTCGCGGTCCTGGCGCTGGCCGGGGCGCTCGGCTTCAACCTGGCGGGCCGTGAGGGCTGGTCGTTCGCACTGTCCGGGGTCACCATCGCGGCGGCCGTCGCGATGCTCTTCCTGACGCTCTTCCCGAACGTCATGCCGTCCTCGCTGGACGACGCCTGGAACCTCACGGTCACCAACGCCTCGTCCAGCCCGTACACCCTGAAGATCATGACCTGGTGTGCGGCCGTGGCCACCCCGCTCGTGCTGCTCTACCAGGGCTGGACGTACTGGGTGTTCCGCAAGCGGATCGGGACGCAGCACATCGTCGATGTGCACTGAGTTCCCCCCCGTCGCATGACCTGCCTGTCCGGCTGACCTCCCCGAGGGGATGTTTCACGTGAAACCGATCGACCCGCGCCTGCTCCGGTACGCCCGTTCCACCCGCCTCTTCCTGGGGGCGGTGGTGGCCCTGGGTCTTGCCGGGGCGGGGCTGGTCGTCGGTCAGGCCATGCTGATCGCCGAGATCGTGGTCGGCGCCTTCGAGCAAGGGCAGAGCGGCGAGGCGCTCCGGACACCACTGCTGCTGCTCGTGGCGGTGGCGCTCGGGCGCGGGCTGATCGCCTGGCTGACGGAACTGGCCGCGCACCGGGCCGGCGCGGCGGTCAAGTCGGAGCTGCGGAGCAGGCTGCTGGACCGAGCGGCGGATCTCGGGCCCGGCTGGCTGACCGGGCAGCGCACCGGATCGCTGGTGTCCCTGGCCACCCGGGGCGTGGACGCGCTCGACGACTACTTCGCCCGCTACCTGCCCCAGCTGGGGCTCGCGGTGGTCGTGCCGGTGGCGGTGCTCGCCCGTATCGTCACCGAGGACTGGGTGTCGGCGGCCATCATCGTGGTGACGCTGCCCCTGATCCCCGTGTTCATGATCCTCATCGGCATGGCCACCCAGTCCCGGATGGACCGCCAGTGGCGGCTCCTGTCCCGGCTGTCGGGGCACTTCCTCGACGTGGTGGCCGGACTGCCCACTTTGAAGGTCTTCGGCCGGGCCAAGGCGCAGGCCGAGTCGATCCGCAAGATCACCGACGACTACCGGCGCGCGACGATGCGGACCCTGCGGATCGCCTTCCTCTCCTCCTTCGCCCTGGAGCTCCTGGCGACCCTGTCGGTGGCACTGGTGGCCGTGACCATCGGCATGCGGCTGGTCCACGGCGAACTGGACCTCTACACCGGACTGGTCATCCTGATCCTCGCGCCCGAGGCGTACCTGCCGCTGCGGCAGGTGGGGGCCCAGTACCACGCCGCCGCCGAGGGGCTGGCGGCCGCAGAGGAGATCTTCGAGGTCCTGGAGACCCCCACGGCCGGTCCGGCCGGTACGGCCGAGCTGCCGAGCGGCGCTCCCCTGCGGATCGAGGTCGAGGGGATCGCCGTCCGCTACGCGGGCCGGGGCGAGGACTCGCCGCGGCCGGTCTCGCTGACGGTCGGGCCGGGAGAGTGCGTGGCCCTCACCGGCCCGAGCGGAGCGGGCAAGTCCACGCTGCTCCAGGTGCTGCTGGGGTTCGTGACACCGACCGCCGGGCGGATTCGGGTGGCGGGCGTGGACCTGGCCGAGCTGGCGCCGGCGCAGTGGCGGGAGCAGATCGCGTGGGTGCCGCAGCGGCCGCACCTGTTCGCCGGGACGATCGCCGAGAACGTCCGGCTGGCCCGGCCGGGCGCCGGTGACGCCGATGTGGCCGCGGCCTTGAAGGACGCCGGGGCCTGGGAGTTCGTGACCGCACTGCCGCTCGGGATGGAGACCTCCCTGGGCGAGGGCGGAGTGGGACTGTCCGCCGGCCAACGGCAGCGGCTGGCCCTGGCGCGCGCGTTCCTGGCGGACCGGCCCGTGCTGCTGCTGGACGAGCCGACGGCGGCGCTGGACGGCGAGACCGAGGCGGGGATCGTGGACGCGGTCCGCCGGCTCGCCGTGGGCCGGACCGTGCTGTTGGTGGTGCACCGGCCGGCGCTGCTCGCCGTCGCGGACCGGGTGGTGGCGATGGCCGCGGGCGACTGCCCCGAGGGGCCCGTGGCCGAACGGCCACTCCCCCGTCGGGACCTTGTCGCGGTCGGCGACGAGCCCCGGTCCCCCGGTGAGCTCGGCGCGGATGCCGGGGAGTGGATCCTCGGTAGCCCGCCCGAGCGCTCCGGCGGCGGAACGGGCGGGACCGGTGCGGGTGGGGCCGGTGCGGGCCGGACCGGTGCGGGCTCGGGCGCGGCGGGCGATCCGTTGCGCCGGGTGCGGACGGTCGCCAGTGCATGGCAAGGACGCTTCAGGCTCGGGCTGTTGCTCGGGGCGCTGGCCGTCGGATGCAGCGTCGGTCTGATGGCCGTGTCGGGCTGGCTGATCTCGCGGGCCTCGCAGCAGCCGCCCGTGCTCTATCTGATGGTGGCCGTCACGGCCACCCGGGCCTTCGGGATGGGCCGAGCCGTCTTCCGGTACGCCGAGCGCCTCGTCTCGCACGACGCCGTGCTGCGGATGCTCGCCGACCTGCGGGTCTCCGTCTACCGCCGCCTGGAGCGCATCGCGCCCGCCGGCCTGCGCGAGCACCGGCGCGGGGACCTGCTGGCCCGGCTGGTGGCAGACGCCGACGCCCTGCAGGACTACTGGCTGCGCTGGCTGCTGCCCGTCGGTACGGCCGTGCTCGTCGGAACCGGCTCGGTCGCCTTCACCGCCTGGTTGCTGCCCGAGGCCGGAGCCGTACTCGCCGTCGGACTGCTCGCCGCCGGTATCGGGGTGCCGCTGGTCAGCGGGGGCTGCGCCCGCCGTGCGGAGCGCAGGCTCGCGCCCGCCCGGGGCGAGCTCGCCACCCGAGTGGCCGATCTGCTCACCGGGACCGCGGAGCTGACCGTGGCCGGCGCACTGGAGGACCGCAAGGGCCGGGCGCGGGAGAGCGACGGCCTGCTGACGCGCATCGCCGCACGGGGCTCGGCCGCGGCCGGGCTGGGCGGGGGCCTGTCCGCCCTGGTGTGCGGGCTCACCGTCGTGGCCGCCGCGGCCGTTGCCGCCGACGCCGTCCACGACGGACGGCTGTCCGGGGTGGCCATGGCCGTCGCCGTTCTGACACCGCTGGCCGCCTTCGAGGCGGTGAGCGGACTTCCGCTCGCCGTCCAGTACCGCCAGCGGGTGCGCCGTAGCGCCGAGCGGGTCTACGAGGTCATCGACGCGCCGGTCCCGGTTGCCGAGCCGGAGCAGGCCGCCGCGGCCCCCGCCTCGCCGTTCCCGCTGCGGCTGACGGGGCTCACCGCACGCCACCCCGGCCAGGAGCGTTCCGCCCTGCGGGATCTGGATCTGACCCTGGAGGCGGGCCGCCGCATCGCCGTGGTCGGTCCCTCGGGCTCCGGCAAGACCACCCTGGCCCAGGTCCTCCTGCGGTTCCTGGATCCGTCCGAGGGCACCTACACCGTGGGCGGGTGCGACGCGCGCACGCTCGACGGCGACGACGTACGCGCCCTCGTGGGACTGTGCGCGCAGGACGCGCACATCTTCGACAGCTCGGTACGGGAGAACCTGCGCCTGGCCCGGACCGGGGCGAGCGAGGAGCAGCTGCGGGCGGCGCTGGCCGCGGCCCGGCTGCTGGAGTGGGCCGACGGCCTTCCGGACGGGATGGACACGCTGGTCGGGGAGCACGGCGAGCGGATCTCGGGCGGCCAGCGCCAGCGACTGGCCCTGGCGCGGGCTCTGCTCGCGGACTTCCCCGTACTGGTCCTGGACGAGCCGGCCGAGCACCTGGACCTGGCCACGGCGGACGCTCTGACGGCGGATCTGCTGGCCGCGACCGAGGGCAGGACCACCGTGCTGATCACGCACCGGCTGGCCGGCCTGGAGGCGGTCGACGAGGTGCTCGTGCTGGACCGCGGCGAGGTCGTGCAGCGCGGCCCGTACGCGGAGCTGGCTGACGCCGACGGGCCGCTGCGGCGGCTGCTGGAGCGCGAAAGGGCAACGGACGGGACTTTGGCCAACTTTCCCCGCCAATAGGGACTAACTAGTCTCAAGACCATGTCAGTGCAGCAGCCGCAGGAATCCCCTGATCCCTCACCGGATCCATCGCCGGGAGCGCAGGGAAAGCCGGAAGCGCAGGGAACACAGGGAACACAGGGAACACAGGGAACGCCGGACCCGCTGGTGGCCGCCACCCAGGCCACCAGGAGTCTGCAGGGCCTGTCCACCGAGCTCACGGCCCGCGTTCCGCAACTGCTGGAGGCCATGAGGTCGGTGGGGACCGGGCTCGAGCTGCACTCCACACTGGACCGCATCTGCGAGACCGCGGCCGAGCTCGCGGACGCCCGCTACGCGGCGATCGGCGTCGTCGACACGGAGGGCCGTGGCCTCTCGGACTTCGTCACCCACGGGATGAGCCCCGCACAGGCCCGGAAGATCGGGCACCGCCCGGACGGCAAGCGCGGGCTGCTCGGGGCCCTGATCTCGCACTCCGACACGGTGCGGCTGGCCGATCTGACGCAGGACCCGCGCTCGGCAGGGTTCCCGCCCCACCACCCGCCCATGAAGACCTTCCTCGGAGTGCCGATCCGGGTGCAGGGCGAGATCTTCGGCAATCTCTACCTGGCCGAGAAGAACGGTGGCGGCGAGTTCAACGACTACGACCTCCACATGGTCCGGGTGCTGGCCACCGAGGCGGGCATCGCCATCGGCAACGCCCGGCTGTACGAGGCCGCCACCCAGCGCGAGCGCTGGATCGACGGCTCGGTGGCCGTCACCACCGCGCTCCTGTCCGGCGGGGACGCTGATGATGCCCTCGCGGTGGTCGCGGAACAGGCCCGCCGACTGGCCGACTCCGCCGCAGGGATCGTCATGCTGCCGGCCGAGGAGGGCGGGATGGAGATCGTCGCCGTCTCCGCCGACAACCCGGCCACCTCGCTCGGTGTGGTGATCCCGGCCGAGAGTCCGGTGGTGGACAGGCTGCTGGAGGGCGAACCGGTCTTCGCGGACGACGCCGCCTCCGACCCCCGCATGATCACCAAGCTCACCAGCCAGTACGGCCCTTGCATGATGGTGCCCCTGCAGAGCGGCGGACGGGTGCTGGGTGCGCTGGTCACCCCCCGGGACCGGGGCGGGCGTCCCTTCACCGAGGCCGAGCGGACGCTGGCCACGCAGTTCGCCTCACAGGCGGCGCTCGCCCTGATGATGGCCGAGGCGCAGCGCGACCGCGAGCGGCTGGCGGTGTTCGAGGACCGCGACCGGATCGCCCGCGACCTGCACGACCTGGTCATCCAGCGGCTCTTCGCCACCGGGATGATGCTGGAGGGCGCCCAGCGCCGGTCGATCGTCCCCGAGGTGCGCGACGGCGTGGGCAAGGCCGTGGACGAACTGGACGTGACGATCCAGGAGATCCGCACCGCGATCTTCGCCCTGCAACAGGGCCCGGCGGAGGCCCCGTCCGGGCTGCGCACCCGGGTGCTGCGGGAGATCAACATGGCCGCCGTGCCCCTGGGCTTCCAGCCCGCGCACCGCTTCCTGGGCCCGATCGACGCGGTCGTCGGCGAGCTGGTGGGCAAGAACCTGATTGCCGCGCTGCGCGAGGCCCTGTCCAACGCCTTCCGCCATGCCGAAGCGACCCGGATCGACGTGGTGGTCGACTCCACCATCACGCTCGCCGACGGCCGGCCCGGGGTCCGGCTGGAGGTCGCCGACGACGGGGTGGGCATCCCCGACGGCGGCCGCCGCAGCGGGCTGCGGAACCTGCGCCGACGGGCCGAGTCGCTGGGCGGCGCGAGTTCGTACGGCCCGGGCATCGGCGAGGACGGCGGCGGCACCACCGTGGTGTGGGAGGCCCCGCTCCAGCCGCCCGCCTAAGGTGTCCGGCGAGACACCCCTAGACCTGCTGCTGCGCCGTCCGTTCGGCGAGGATGCGCTCGATGACGAGGGCGACCCCGTCCTCGTTGTTGGCGACCGTACGGCCGGAGGCGGCCGCGATCACATCGGGGTGGGCGTTGCCCATCGCGTACGAGGTGCCGGCCCAGCTGAGCATCTCCACGTCGTTCGGCATGTCCCCGAAGGCGACGACCTCGGCGGGGGAAATGCCCCGCTCGGCGCAGCACAGTGCCAGGGTGCTCGCCTTGGACACACCCGTGCCGCTGACCTCCAGCAGGGAGGTGGGACTGGAGCGGGTGATCGATGCGTACTCGCCTGCGGCGGCGCGCGCCAGCGTCAGGAACTCGTCCGGGGCCAGCTCGGCGTGGTGCGCCAACAGCTTGAGAACGGGCGCGGCGTTCTCGTCCGTGTCCTCGTGCAGCAGCTTCTCGGCGGTGGCGACCCTGGCGCCCGGATCCTTGAAGAACGGCGGGTACGCCGGCTCGTAGTTGATGCCGGTGGTCAGCTCCACCGCGAAGGAGGTGCCGGGCACCGCGGCCCGCAGGGCATTGACCACGGCGAGTGCGGCTACCCGCGGGAGGGCCCTGACCTGCACGAACTCTCGTCCCGCATGCAGGTCGACCACCGCCGCGCCATTGGCGCAGATCGCGAGGCCATGGCCGTGGACATGGTCACTGACCACATCCATCCAGCGGGCCGGGCGGCCGGTGACGAAGAAGACCTCGATGCCGGCCTCCTCTGCGGCGGCGAGCGCGGCGACGGTGCGCGGTGAGACGGACTTGTCGTCGTGCAGCAGGGTGCCGTCGAGGTCGGTGGCGATGAGCCGGGGCGCGGGGGTTGGCCCGTCCGGGCACTGGGGAGCCGAGGTCACCGGTCCATCTTCGCCCATGGCCGGGGGCGGCTTGACCATGGGCGGGCGCCGTGACCTCGGGCGATGTTTCACGTGAAACGCCGATGTTTCACGTGAAACATCGGCTCACCGTAGGCTCGAAGCATGAGTCTGCGTCTGAGCACGGTGATCCTTCCGGTACGTCGATGGAACGAGGGGGGCCGCGATCAGTGGCTCCGGGCTGAGCAGCTCGGATTCCACACCGCCTATACCTACGACCACCTGTCCTGGCGGACCTTCCGGGACGGCCCGTGGTTCGGTGCCGTGCCCACCCTGACCGCGGCGGCCACCGCCACCGAGCGGCTGCGTCTGGGCACGCTGGTCACCTCGCCGAACTTCCGTCACCCGGTGACCCTTGCCAAGGACCTCATCAGCCTGGACGACATCTCCGGCGGACGTATCACCCTCGGTATCGGTGCGGGCGGAAATGGCTTCGACGCCACCGCGCTGGGCCAGGAGGCCTGGTCCCCGCGGGAGCGCGCCGACCGCTTCGCCGAGTTCGTCCCGCTGCTGGACCAGTTGCTGACCGAGGGCTCGGTGAGCCACGAGGGCACCTTCTACTCCGCGGAGGAGGCCCGCAACATCCCCGGCTGTGTGCAGCGGCCACGGCTGCCGTTCGCGGTCGCCGCGAACGGGCCGCGCGGTATGCGGCTCGCCGCCCGGCACGCTCAGGCCTGGGTGACCACGGGTGACCCGAAGCTCTTCGAGGAGGGCACTCCCGAGCAGTCGCGGGAAGCCCTGCGTGGGCAGCTCGAACGGCTCGGCAAGACCTTCCTGGAAATCGGGCGGGATCTCGAGACCGTGGAGAAGGTGCTGCTGACCGGCTTCACGCCCGAGGCCAACACCGTGCTGGAGTCCGTGGACGCGTTCGTCGATTTCGCCGGCCGGCATCGCGAGCTGGGCTTCACCGAGCTGGTGATCCACGCTCCGATCCCGGACTCCGATTTCGCCTCCGACGAGGCCGTGTTCGAGAAGATCGCCACCGAGGCCCTGGCACAGCTCGACAGTTGATCCCCTGGTCGTCACCGCTCCCTCATGAGAGCGGCGACGACCAGGACCCTGGTTTTGTCGTTCAGCTGCGCGAGCAGGCGCTCCGCGGACGGCAGGAGGCAGTCGGGCACATCGTCCTCGGGCAGCGCCCGGGCCCGGCGATCAGGGCCTGGACCGAGCAGGAGCGGGGCGACGCGGAAGCCGGCGCCGCACGTGCCCCGGCGCGCGGGCTGGAGTAGAGGTGGTGGGAGAGCAGATCCACCCAGCCGCGCAGATCCACCTGGAAGCGGTGGGCCGTGGACGGGGACGGGGTCGTGGACGCCATAGGGCGTCACCTCGCGTACATGCAGGGGTGGTTCGGTGATCGCGAGGTCCCCCTCGCAGATCCCGCAGCTGCTCACAGATGAGGGGGATGGTCGGACCATCTCTGCGTGCATTCCGGCGCCCCGGCCGACTGGTCCGGGACGACTGGTCCGGGGCCCGCCCCGGGTGCCCCGCCCGTATGCCCCGCCCCGCACCTACGGGAAGCGGAGGAACTGCGGCGGCACGGCGTCCACCAGCCACACCCCGTTGGCGCTGATCCGGAAGAGGTGCCCGGCCGCACGCATCGCCCCTGCGTCCACGCTGAGCACGACGGGCCGGCCGCGTCGCGCGCCGACCCGGGTGGCGGTCTCCCGGTCGGGGGACAGGTGCACGTGGTGGCGGGCCATCGGGCGCAGGCCCTCGGCTCGGATCGAGTCCAGGGCGGCGGCGACGGTGCCGTGGTAGAGGTACGCGGGCGGTTCGGCCTGCGGGAGGTCCAGGTCCACGGCGACGGTGTGCCCCTGGCTGGCCCGGATCCGGGTGCCGTCGACGGCGAACCGCTGTTTGTCGTTGGCGGCGACGACGTGGTCGAGCTCGGCCCGGCTGACGTGGAAGCCGTGCGCGGCGGCGGCGCGCAGCAGCTCGTCGATCTCCACCCAGCCATGGGCGTCGAGCACCAGTCCGATCCGTTCCGGCTGGTGCCGCAGGTGTTTCGAGACGTATTTCGACACCTTCACGGTGCGTCTTTCATCCATCGCCCCAGCCTGCCCGGTCGGGCAGTCCTGCGGCAGGGATTTTCCGGGGGTGACCGGGTGTGGACACCCCTCTATCGCCATTCCAAGATGCGGAATATATTTTCCGCTGCCACTTCTGCTCAGGGGGAGAAACCATGACAGCCCAACCCTCACTGTCACGCCGCGCCGCTGCCGAGCTGGTCGGTACCGCCGGCCTGCTCGTGGTCGTGATCGGCTCCGGGCTCAAGGCCGCCGAGCTCAGCCGCGACACCGGTGTAGCCCTCATCGCCAACTCGTTCGCCTCGGCCATCGGCCTCGGGCTGATCATCACCCTCTTCGGGCCGCTGTCGGGCGCCCACCTCAACCCGGTGGTCACCCTCACCTCCTGGTGGTCCCGGCGCACCGGCGGCGAGGGCCTGGGCGGTCGAGAGGCACTCGTCTACACCGGTGCCCAGAGCGCCGGGGCCATCGGCGGCGCCCTCCTCGCGGAAGTCATGTTCGGCCGGACGCCGGGCACCTTCGCCACCCAGGTGCGCGACGGCGGTCACCTGCTCATCGGCGAGGTGGTCGCCACCGCCGGTCTCGTGCTCCTGATCCAGGGCCTCGGCCGCATCGGGCGCCCCCGGCTCGTCCCGGCGGCGGTCGCGGCCTACATCGCGGCCGCGATCTGGTTCACCTCGTCCGGCTCCTTCGCCAACCCGGCCGGCACCCTCGGGCGCAGCTTCACCGACTCCTTCACCGGCATAGCCCCGCAGTCGCTGCCCGGATTCGTCGCCGCCCAGCTGGTCGGCGGGATCATCGGCCTGGCACTGGCCACCCTCCTGTACGGGTCCGGGTCCGGCCGGACCGCGAAGCCGGTGCCCGTGCCCGTGCCGGTGCCCGTGCCGGTCGAGACGACCGCCCCGGCAGCCCTGCCGGAGACCGCGCCGGTGGACGGAGCGAGCCCCGCCAAGGCGACGTACGAGACCATCGGGTGAGACGGCGTCTCAGTTGCCCACAGGAAAAGGGGACTTGTCCACAGCCGTTTGGGCGGGTTTTGACGGCAAAACGCGTGATCCGCTCTGTGCAACCTGTGGACTAAGCCCGATCCGCCGTTACCGCTCGCCCCGGCGCGCCAGATCGTTCATCGTCCGGGCCTGGAGCTCCCGCTCCGTCGCGGCCCGGACGAACTCCGCCACGTGGTCGGCGCCCACCAGCTCCTGCACCGCCCGTACGGTCCCGGCCGGCAGCGCCACCGGCGAGGGACCGGTCGGTCCTGGCGGGCCGGCGGCCCCCAGGTGCCGCTGCAGATGCCGGGTCGCGAAGAGCCGCATCGCCCGTGCGAGTTCCGCGTCCACGGTCTGCTGGGCCAGCGGCCGCAGCCGCCGCACCATCGTCGCCGCTTCCGCCGCGTCCGCGTCCGTGGGCGGCACCTGCCCGAGATAGCGCGCGAAGACGTGCTCGGTGGTGAACTCCAGGAACCGCGAAGCGATGTGCTCCACCTGTCCCCGCAGTTCCCGCAGGTGCCCGGTGATCGCAGGCAGCGGCACCCCGGCCGCGTACAGCTCGGAGGCCACCGCCAGCTCCTGCGGGGAGGGCACCAGGAACTGGTCCGGGCGCCCCGGGATCCGCTCCAGCACCCCGAGCTCGCACGCCTCGTCCACCGCGTCGTCGTCCGGTCGGCCGCCGAACCGTTCGTTCAGCTCGTCCCGGCTGATGCGGGCCGCCTCCTCGTCGGTCCACGGCCCGTGCACCTCGGCGACCAGCCCGAGTACGCCGCCCAGACCGCGCCCCGCGTCCCAGGCCTCCAGCAGTTCCTTGATGGAGGCCAGGGTGTAGCCGCGGTCCAGCAGGTCCGCGATCTGGCGAAGCCGCGCCAGGTGCGTGTCCCGGTAGACGTTGGAACGGCCCCGCCGCTCCGGCTTCGGCAGCAGACCACGGTCCTGGTACGCCCGGATGGTGCGCACCGTCGCCCCGCTGTGGTGTGCCAGATCCTCGATCCGGTACTCGGCTACCGCCTGATCGGACAATCCCGGCTCCCTACGACATCGCGGCTCGGCCGACCGCGCCCGCCGCGGCCCGGGCGGCAGGTGAAGCCGCAAGGTACTCGACCGCCCTGCGCAGCGAGCCCTCCTGCGAGGGATGGTACGACCGCCGGAAGTATCGGGGTATGGCCGTGCCGAGCTCCCTCCACGTGGGGAGCAGCCCCTTGGCCACCGCGCGGTTGTGCGCACGCAGCGAGTAGCGCAGCCGACCGCCCAGTTCGGGGTCGTTGCGTATCAGGTACGAGGCCCCCCACACCCACAGCCACGCCAGTACGGGCGCGACCACCAGCATCGCCTCGATGCGCCGCGCGTGGCGGGGCAGACCGCCTCCCCCGCAGTGCTGGTACATGTCGAAGGCGACGGAGCGGTGCTCCACCTCCTCCGCGCCGTGCCAGCGCAGCAGATCCAGCATGATCTCGTCCGCCCCGGCCCGGTCGAGCCCCTCGGCGCGCAGCACCCAGTCCCCGAGGACCGCTGTGAACTGCTCGATCGCGGCGACCACGGCGAGCCGGAAGCGCAGCCACTCCCGCTCGGTGACGGGCGCCCCGAAGGGCGGGGTCTCCCCGAGCAGCTTCTCGAAGAGGAAGTCCACGTGCCGGGTGTACGCCTCCGTCGGCAGCCGCTGCTCGGCGAGGTGGTCCAGTACGCAGGAGTGCTGCACGCTGTGCGTGGCCTCCTGGCCCATGAACCCCTTGACGTCGGCGCGCAGCTCCGGGTCGGTGACCAGGGGCAGGCCCTCCTTGAGGACCTTCACGAACCACCGCTCCCCGGGCGGGCAGCAGCAGGTGCAGCACGTTGATGACGTGGGTGGCGGTGGGTTCGTCCGGTATCCAGTGCAGCGGGGTGGTCTTCCAGTCGAAGGCCACCCGGCGCGGGCTGATCGGATACGGGCCGGCCCGGTTCGCGGCCCCGCTCACAGCTTCGGCTCCATCCTCGCGATGCGCCTCAGGGTGCGCGGGGCGAAGCGGGACATCCACAGGGCGCCCTTGGACTCCGGCGTCACGGGTACGACGGCCTCGTTGCGCACGACGGCCCGCAGGATCGCGTCGGCCACCTTCTCCGGCGGGAAGTTGCGCAGGCCGTACAGGCGGGAGGAGCGTTCCTGACGGCGCTTCTCCTCGGCCTCGTCCACCCCGGCGAAGCGCGAGGTGGCGGTGATGTTGGTGTTGACGATGCCGGGACAGATCGCGGAGACGCCGATCGACCTCGAGGCCAGTTCCGCGCGCAGGCACTCCGACAGCATCAGGACGGCGGCCTTCGAGGTGCTGTAGGCGGGCAGGGTCCTGGACGGCAGGTAGGCGGCTGCGGAGGCGGTGTTGACGATGTGCCCGCCCTGGCCGCGCTCGGCCATCTGCTTCCCGAAGATCCGGCAGCCGTGGATGACGCCCCACAGATTGACGTCCAGGACCTTCTTCCAGTCCTCGGCTGTGGTGTCGAGGAAGGATCCGGACAGGCCGATCCCCGCGTTGTTGACCAGGACGTCGACGATTCCGTACTCGGCGGCGACCCTCGCCGCGAGCTTCTCCATCGCCTGCTCGTCGCTGACGTCCACGCACTCGGCCCAGGCCTCGGCGGCGCCGACGAGGCGGGCCATGTCGGCCGTGCGCGCCGCACCGTCGGCGTCGCGGTCGACGGCCACCACCCGGGCCCCGGCCTCGGCGAAGGCGAAGGCGGTGGCCCGGCCGATGCCGCTGGCCGCGCCCGTGACCAGGACCAGCTGTCCCCCGAAGCGGTCGGCGTACTTGCCCGGGGCCTTCTGGTCCGGCGCCCGCGTGGCCGGCTCTTCCCGGTCCTCGACGAACTCGGTGATCCAGGCGGCCAGCTGGTCGGGCCGGGTCCGGGGCACCCAGTGCTTGGCGGGCAGGGTCCGCCGCAGCAGGTCCGGGGCCCACTGCTCCAGGCCGTCGTAGAGCCGCTCGGACAGGAACGCGTCCCCGGTGGGGGTGATCAGCTGCACCGGTACGTGGGCGTAGGCGTCGGGGCGCGGCCGGCGCAGTCGCGGCCGCACGTTGTCGCGGTAGAGCCAGGCGCCGTGCGCCGCGTCCGAGGGCAGCGAGGCCGTTGGATAGGAGCCGGCCGGCACCTTCTCGATGCGCTCGAGCATCGCGGGCCACCGCTTGCCCAGCGGCCCGCGCCAGGCGAGCTCCGGCAGTACGGGTGTGTGCAGCATGTAGACGTACCAGGACTTGGCGCTCTGGCCGAGGAGCTGCGCCGCGGCGCGTGGCGTGGGCCGCGTCATCCGCTTCTTGATCCAGTGCCCGAAGTGGTCGAGGGAGGGTCCCGACATGGAGGTGAAGGAGGCGATCCGTCCCTCGGTGCGGGCCACGGTCGCGAACTCCCAGCCCTGTACGGAGCCCCAGTCGTGACCGACCAGGTGCACGGGCCGGTCCGGGCTGACCGCGTCCGCCACCGCCAGGAAGTCGTCGGTCAGCTTCTCGAGGGTGAAGCCGCCGCGCAGCGGCTGCGGCGCCGTGGAGCGCCCGTGGCCGCGTACGTCGTAGAGCACCACGTGGAAGCGCGTCGCAAGCCGCTCGGCGACCTCCGACCAGACCTCTTTGCTGTCCGGGTAGCCGTGTACGAGGATCACGGTCGGACGGTCCGTCTCGCCGAGCTCGACGACGCACAGCTCGATCCCGCCGGTGCTCACCCGGCGCTCGCGCGCACCCGCCAGTCCCGCTGCTCCCGCCGTTCCTGCTCCGGTCATGCCGCTCATGTCGCTCATGCTGCCTTCTCCTCGGCCCAGCGCCGCACGTGCGGCAGATCGTCGTCCAGCCAGAACGCGCTCTCCTCGGGGTCCCGGGAGTCGGTGACGACCAGGATCTCCTCGAACTTCGCGCCGGTGCCCCGGAACCCGAGGTGTGGTTCCACCGCCCACAGCCCGGGCTGTGGCGGATGGTCGGAGAAGTGGTACGGGCTCCACAGCGGGGACCAGCCCTCGCGGTGGCCGTGCAGGGCGTCACCGGCCAGCCCCTTGAGGGACTGGGTGCCGAATCCGAAGGCGGTCGGCGACCAGCGGCGCTCCTTGACCCGGTCGATCTTGTGCGCGATCACACCGAAGGGATAGGCCCGGTGCCGGTTGGCGTACCCCTGCCGGGTCATCAGCCGTTCGACGTTCTCGTAGATCTCGCGCAGGGAGCGGCCCTCGCGGACCTGCTCCAGGATCAGCACGCGGTGCGCCTGGAGATCGGACATGAGCCGGTCCTGCACCGGATTGAGCCCGAGGCTGCCCGAATAGCCGATGTCGGCCGTGTAGCCCTTGAAGACCGGTGCCATGTCGAGGATGAACGGCATGCCCGGCTCCAGCTTCCGGCTGGTCGGGAAGAACTGCAGCGGGATCCTGAAGTTCGCGAAGGCGGTGCGGTCCCCGAACCAGGCGAAGGGCAGGTGGAACCAGTCCCGTACCCCGCGCTCGCGCAGCCACTCGCGCTGCATCCGCGCGGCCTCGCGCTCGGTCACTCCGGGCCGCAGCTGGGCCGCGACGGCCTCGGCGCACTCGTAGGCGAGGCGCTGTACCTCTCTGAACCCGCTCAGGTCGGCGGAGGGTGGTCCGGAGAGTCGCGCGGTGCGTTGCTTGGTGTCCCCAGCCATGTCAGCCCGTCCATCCGTGTAGCCGTACGCGCCCGTAAGTTGACACTGATGAATGTGACAATGACCGGAGATCACGTCAAGGGTCGTGCACGGACCTGTGGACAAAGTTGTCGGGTCCACATCAGCCTCCAGTACGGGCATGTACGCCTGAAGGCGGAGACGGGATCCAGCTCCAGGTCTGACGTTTCGCGAGAGCCGCGCCACTAACGTCGAACCCGTGACTGTCATCGCGACCGAAAGCCTGAGCAAGCGGTATCCCCGAGTGACCGCCCTCGACCGGCTCTCCCTGGACATCGGGCCTGGTGTGACCGGCCTCGTTGGTGCCAACGGAGCCGGCAAGTCCACGCTGATCAAGATTCTGCTGGGACTGTCCCCCGCCACCGAGGGCAGCGCCGCCGTGCTCGGCCTCGACGTCCGCACGCATGGCGGCGCCATCCGTGAACGCGTCGGCTACATGCCCGAGCACGACTGCCTGCCACCCGACGTCTCGGCCACCGAGTTCGTCGTCCACATGGCGCGCATGTCCGGGCTGCCGCCCACCGCGGCCCGCGAGCGCACCGCCGACACCCTGCGCCACGTCGGGCTGTACGAGGAGCGTTACCGCCCCATCGGCGGCTACTCCACGGGCATGAAGCAGCGCGTCAAGCTCGCCCAGGCCCTCGTCCACGACCCCCAGCTGGTGCTCCTCGACGAGCCGACCAACGGTCTGGACCCGGTCGGCCGCGACGAGATGCTCGGCCTGATCCGCCGCATCTACACCGACTTCGGCATCTCCGTCCTGGTCACCTCCCACCTCCTCGGCGAGCTGGAGCGGACCTGCGACCACGTGGTGGTCGTCGACGGCGGCAAGCTGCTGCGCTCCAGCTCCACCAGCGACTTCACCCAGATCACCACGACCCTCGCGGTCGAGGTCACCGACTCCGACACCCACCCGGACGGCACCGCCGCCCTGCGCAAGGCGCTCACCGAGGCGGGCGTCACCCTGCACGTCGGCGAGGAGCAGGGCCTGCCCGGCGCCGGCCACATCCTCCTCGTCGAGGCCACCGGTGAGGAGACGTACGACACCGTCCGCGACACCGTCGCCGACCTGGGCATCGGCCTGGTCCGCATGGAGCAGCGCCGCCACCACATCGCGGAGGTCTTCCGCGCGAACGACCAGCCCTCGCCCACCGTCCAGCAGAAGGGAGCCGGTTCCGATGGCGCCTGACACCTCGACCCAGATCCACAACATCGGCTACCGGTCCTACGACGGACCCCGGCTCGGCCGCGCCTACGCCCGCAAGTCGCTGTTCTCGCAGTCCCTGCGCGGCGCCTACGGGCTCGGCCGTTCCGCCAAGTCCAAGGTCCTCCCGATGCTCCTCTTCGCGGTGATGTGCGTGCCCGCGCTGATCATCGTCGCGGTTGCCATCGCGGTGCCCGGTTCCACCGACCTGCCGATCAAGTACACGACGTACGCCCTGACCACCCAGGTGATCATCGGCCTCTTCCTCGCGTCCCAGGCACCGCAGTCGGTCTCGCGGGACCTGCGCTTCAAGACGGTGCCGCTCTACTTCTCGCGGCCCATCGAACGCGTCGACTACGTCGTGGCCAAGTACGCGGCCATGGCCTCGGCGCTGTTCATCCTCACCGCGACCCCGCTGCTGATCATGTGGATCGGCTCGCTCCTGGCGAAGTTCGACTTCGCCGACCAGACCAAGGGATTCGGGCAGGGACTCGTGTCGGTTCTGCTGCTGTCGCTGCTCTTCGCGGGCCTCGGCCTGGTCATGGCCGCGCTCACCCCGCGCCGCGGGTTCGGCGTCGCCGCGATCATCGCGGTGCTCCTCATCCCCTTCGGCGCGGTGACCGCGGTCCAGGGAATCGCCTACAGCACCGGGAACACCGGAGCCATCGACTGGATGGGGCTGTTCTCCCCGATCACCCTCATCGACGGCGTACAGACCGCGTTCCTCGGCGCGACCTCCGCCTTCCCCGGTGGCGAGGGCCCCTCCGCGGGCCCCGGCGTCGTCTACCTGCTCGTCGCCCTCGGCCTCATCGTCGGCTCCTACGCCGCCCTGATGGCCCGCTACCGGAAGGCCGGGCTGTGACCACCATCAACATCGACCACACCTCCCGCTGGTTCGGGAACGTCGTCGCCGTCAACGACGTGACCATGAGCATCGGCCCCGGCGTCACCGGGCTGCTGGGTCCCAACGGCGCCGGAAAGTCCACCCTCATCAACATGATGGGCGGCTTCCTCTCCCCCTCCACGGGCACCGTCACCCTCGACGGCGCGCCGATCTGGCAGAACGAGCAGGTCTACAAGCAGATCGGCGTCGTGCCCGAGCGCGAGGCCATGTACGACTTCCTCACGGGCCGGGAGTTCGTCGTCGCCAACGCCGAACTCCACGGCCTCGACGACGCGGCCGCCCAGCGGGCGCTCGCCACCGTCGAGATGGAGTACGCCCAGGACCGCAAGATCTCCACGTACTCCAAAGGCATGCGCCAGCGCGTGAAGATGGCCTCGGCCCTCGTCCACGACCCGTCCGTACTGCTTCTCGACGAGCCGTTCAACGGCATGGACCCGCGCCAGCGCATGCAGCTCATGGACCTGCTGCGGCGCATGGGCGACGCGGGACGCACCGTCCTGTTCTCCTCCCACATCCTGGAGGAGGTCGAGCAGCTCGCCTCGCACATCGAGGTGGTCGTGGCCGGCCGGCACGCCGCATCCGGCGACTTCCGCAAGATCCGCCGCCTGATGACGGACCGCCCGCACCGCTACCTCATCCGCTCCTCCGACGACCGGGTCCTCGCCGCGGCCCTGATCGCCGACCCCTCCACCGCCGGTATCGAGGTCGACCTCAAGGAAGGCGCGCTGCGCATCCAGGCCGTCGACTTCGGCCGCTTCACCGAGCTGCTGCCCCGCGTGGCCCGGGCACACGGCATCCGGCTGCTGACGGTCTCGCCCTCCGACGAGTCCCTCGAGTCGGTCTTCTCCTACCTCGTCGCGGCCTGAAAGGAGCTGGCACCCATGTACGAACCCACCGTCGCCCGGCTCACCTACCGGGCCCTGCTCGGCCGGCGCCGTGCGCTGATCCTCTTCGCGCTGCCCGCCCTGCTGATCGTCATCGCCCTCGTGGTCCGTGCCTTCGTGGGCGTGGACGACAAGGTCGCGGCCGACCTCCTCGGGGGCTTCGCCCTCGCCACCATGGTTCCGCTGATCGGTGTCATCGCCGGCACCGGCGCCATCGGACCCGAGATCGACGACGGCTCGATCGTCTACCTGCTCGCCAAGCCGGTGAAGCGCCCGACGATCATCATGACCAAACTGTTCGTGGCGATCGCCGTCACCATGGTCTTCTCCGCGATCCCCACCCTGATCGCCGGCTTCATCCTCAACGGGAACGGCCAGCAGATCGCCGTCGCCTACACGATCGCCGCCCTCGTGGCCTCGATCGCCTACAGCGCGCTGTTCCTGCTGCTGGGCACCGTCAGCCGGCACGCGGTCGTCTTCGGCCTGGTCTACGCCCTGATCTGGGAATCGCTCTTCGGCAGCCTGGTCGCCGGAGCCAAGACCCTCAGCGTCCAGCAGTGGGCCCTGTCCATCGCCGAGAAGGTCGCCGGAGACGGCTACGTCGACGCCACCGTCGGCCTGCCCACCGCCGTGATCCTGCTCTGCGCGGTCACCGTCGGCGCCACCGTCTACGCAGGACAGAAGCTCCGCCGCCTCACCCTGGCCGGCGAGGAGTAGGTCCCCGCAGCAGCGCCCCGAACCCGTGCCCCGCCCGGCCCACCGGCCAGGCGGGGCACAGGTTTGCGCGTCATCATCGGTGCATGGTCGAGCACACCGAGCCGGAGCCGTCCAGGCCAGTGCGGTCCTGGATACGCTCCTCGCCCGGAACGCACATCTGGCTGCTGATCATTGCCGTCACCAGCGTCGTCGTTGCGATCGCGCCCGACCAGCTCGACCACGTCCTGCTCCACCGCAACAGCAGCAACATCAACCAGCTCGAGAAATACCCCGTGCGGGCACTGATCAGCAGCGCCTTCTGGATCGTGAACCCGGCCTCGCTCGCCCTCTACGTCGTGCTCTTCGAGCTGTTCCACGCCCCCGTCGAACGCTGGCTCGGCACCGTGCGCTGGCTCCTGATCGTCGCGACCGCCCACGTCGTCGCCACACTGATCAGCCAGAAGATCCTCCTGACGGCCATCCAGGACCACCGGGCCCCGCACAGCATGACCCACGTCGTCGACATCGGCGTCAGCTACGGGCTCGCGGCCTCCATCGGTGTCCTCACCTACCGCATCCCCGGGCCCTGGAAATGGCTCTACCTGGCCGGAGCGGTCTCCTTCTTCGGGATCCCCCTGCTCACCGGCGGCACCTTCACGGACCTCGGCCACGCCATCGCGCTCTCCGTCGGCCTGCTCGCCTGGCCGCTCACCCGCCACGTTGTTTCACGTGAAACATGACGCTCCTAGGGGGTGTCCGCCTCTGCCCCCGCTGTCGCGACGCCGTGCTCCCACGCCCAGGCGGCGATTCCCACCCGGTTCCGGGCCCCGAGCTTGGCCTGGACGTTCGCGATGTGGGTCTTGGCCGTCCCCGCGCTGATGAACAGCTCCGTACCGATCTCCGCGTTGGTGAGACCCCGCGCCACCAGCCGCACGATGTCCACCTCCCGCTCCGTCAGCGGATGCGTCGCGGGCCGGGAGACCGGACCCGCCTGCGTGAGCCGGCTCAGCAGCCGCACCGTGATCTGCGGACTGATCAGCGTGTCCCCCGCCATCGCCGCCCGCACCCCCTCGATCAGCAGCGTCGGCCCGGACCGCTTCAGCAGGAACCCGCAGGCGCCGTTGCGCAGCGCGGTGTGCACGTACTCGTCCAGGTCGAAGGTGGTCACCACCACGACGCGCGTCTGCGGCGCCAGTAGCCGGGTCACCTCCAGCCCGTCGAGCCGCGGCATCCGGATGTCCGCCAGCACCACGTCCGGCCGTAGCTCGCGGGCCAGCGCCACCGCGTTCTCCCCGTCCGCCGCCTCTCCCACCACGGTCATGTCCGGCTGCGAATCGAGGATCAGCCGGAAACCGCTGCGAATGTCCTCTTGGTCATCGGCTATCAGGATGCGTGTGGTCACGCCGCCATGATCACCCGAGGGGGCGCTCCCGCGTCGGGAAGACGACGCAAACCCGCCACCCGCCGTCCTCACTCGACCCGGCCCGCAGCGTCCCGCCCGCCGCCTCCACCCGTCCGCTCAGACCGGCCAGTCCGGTCCCACCCCGCCGCCGGCGCGCCAGCAGCCCGCCCCCACCCCGGGGCGCGGCGGAATTGGTCACGCTGAGCTCTATGCCCGCCCCGGCCCGGCACAGGCCGACCCGCACCACGGCCGCCCCTGGCGCGTGCCGGCGTACGTTCGTCAGCGCTTCGACGGCCACCCGGTACGCGGTGGTGTCCGCCTCCCGTGACAGCTCTTGCACGGCCGCGGGGTCGGCGTCCAGGGCCCCACCCTCGAACCGCTCGACCAGCTCCGGCAGTTGGGCCAGGCCCGGAAGCGCGGTCGTCGACCCTCCCGCGGCCTCCCGCAGCGCGTGCACCGTGCGGTCCATGGACGCCAGCGCACTCAGCCCCGCCATCTCGATCCGCTCCAGCGCCCGGACCGCCTGCCCGGGGTCCTGCGCGGCCACGAACCGGGCCGCCTGCGCCTGCACCACGATCGCGCTCACGTCATGCGCGACGAAGTCGTGCAGATCGCGGGCCAGTTCCAGCTGCTGGTCGCGCCGCGCGTCCCGTACGGCCTGCCGCACCCGGTCCGCCTGACGGCGCAGATAGCCACCGACCAGCACGGCCCCCAGGGCGGGCAGCGCCCAGAACCCCGCGACCCCGCAGGCCTCCAGCCAGGAACCCGCCGCCCACACCAGCGGGACGGGCCACAGCGCGACGGCCGCCACGCCCAGGACGCCCGCGACGGTCCCCGAACGCACCGGTGACCAGCGGACCACCAGGGCCAGCAGCGGCAGCAGGAGACCCACCCAGAGCAGCAGCCACGCCGCGGGCGCCCCCAGGGCGGTGGCGGCAAGGCCGGCGACGGCAGCCGTGGCCAGTAACGGGGCATACACGGCATGCAGGTTGGCGGTCATGAGCCGACCCTACGAGCGCACGCCGGGGCTTGCCATCTGCCGTTCGGCAGAGCCTGGCGACGCGGCTCCGCCACAGGCCTGCTGATCGGCGGATGGTCCCGGCCGGCCGTCCGCCGGAGGCTAGAGGCATCACCGACCGCCTCCGGAACAGGACATGACGATGCCCGCAGTAGCCGCCCCCGCCGCCGTCACCACCCGCGCCACGGACACCGCCGCACACGTCTCGCCCTGGATGCGGCGGGCGGCCCACGCAGCCGCCCTCACCGTCCTTCCGAGCTGCCTGTGGCGGCTGGTGATGGCCGCCGGCGTCCCCCTCGGCTTCGGAGTGGGCAGCCCGCACCATCACGCCCAGTACCCCGGCTGGGGATCCCTGGCCCTCGTGGCCCTGTGCGTCCTCCAGGAGTGCCTGGGGCTGGCGTCCCTCGGACTGGTGCAGCGCTGGGGAGAGGAGGTCCCCCGCTGGGTTCCCGTCCTCGGCGGTCGCCGGATCCACCGCCTGCTGGTCGCGATCCCCTTCGCTCTCGCGGCGGTCGCCGTCACCGTCCTCGCGTGCGCCATGGCCTGGTTCTGGAACGGCGTCAACGCGGGGGACCCGACGGCGCCGCGCGGGCTCGGTTACTGGGCCATGACCCTGTCCTACGTTCCCGTGCTCCTGTGGGGTCCGCTGCTGGCCGTGCTCAGCGCCGCCTACTGGTGCCGCCGCCGGACGCACGGCTGACGGGCGGAAATTCGCTGGTAAGCGGCCTGTACCAGGTGCAGAGTGAGTCGTGCGGGGAGCAACAAAAGGTCCGGGGCAGCCACTTCGAGCGCGCCATCTGGCGCGGGCTGCCCCGGACCTCTCCCACGTCCTACGCGCTACGCGGCGCCCAGCAGACGCTCCAGCACCACCGCGATGCCGTCCTCCTCGTTGGAGGTCGTCACCTCGTCGGCCACGGCCTTGAGCTGGGCATGGGCATTGGCCATCGCCACCCCGTGCGCGGCCCAGCCGAACATCGGGATGTCGTTGGGCATGTCGCCGAAGGCGATCGTCTCCGCCGCCTTCACGCCCAGCCGGCGCGCTGCCAGCGACAGCCCCGTGGCCTTGGTCAGTCCCAGCGGAAGGATCTCGACGATGCCGGGACCCGCCATGACGATGTCGACCAGGCTGCCCACGATCTGCCGGGCCGCCTTGACGAGCGTGTCGTCGTCCAGCTCCGGGTGCTGGATGTAGAGCTTGTTCAGCGGAGCCGTCCAGAGCGCCTTTGTGTCGTCCAGGTATATGGCCGGGAGGCCCTCCTGCACCTGGTACCCGGGCCCGAACAGCACCTCGCCGTCCACCCCGTCCCGGCTGGCCGCCAGGGCCAGCGGGCCGATCTCGGCCTCCATCTTCGACAGCGCCAGACCGGCCAGCTGCCGGTCCAGCGTCACCGAGGTCAGCAGCCGGTGCGCACCCGCGTCGTAGACCTGCGCGCCCTGCCCGCAGACGGCGATCCCCTTGTAGCCGAGATCGTCCAGGACGTGCCGGGTCCAGGGCACGGCCCGGCCGGTGACGATGATGTGCGCCGCGCCCGCCGCGGTGGCCGCGACGAGCGCTTCACGGGTGCGTTCCGAGACGGTGTCGTCGCCACGCAGCAGCGTGCCGTCGAGATCGGTCGCGACGAGCTTGTACGGGAACGGGGCCGGGCTCACTTGGTGTTCGGCTCCAGGACCTCGCGGCCGCCGAGGTACGGGCGGAGCGCCTGGGGCACACGTACCGAACCGTCGGCCTGCTGGTGGTTCTCCAGGATCGCGACGATCGTGCGCGGGACCGCGCACAGCGTGCCGTTCAGCGTGGACAGCGGCTGGGTCTTCTTGCCGTCGCGGTAGCGGATCGACAGGCGGCGGGCCTGGAAGCTGTTGCAGTTCGAGGCGGAGGTCAGCTCGCGGTACTTGCCCTGGGTCGGGATCCACGCCTCGCAGTCGAACTTGCGGGAGGCGGAGGCGCCCAGGTCACCGGTGGCCACGTCGATCACCTGGAACGGCAGCTCCAGGCTGGTCAGCCACTGCTTCTCCCACTCCAGGAGCCGCTGGTGCTCGGCCTCGGCCTCCTCCGGCGCGACGTACGAGAACATCTCGACCTTGTCGAACTGGTGGACGCGGAAGATGCCGCGGGTGTCCTTGCCGTACGTACCGGCCTCGCGGCGGAAGCAAGGGGAGAAGCCGGCGTACCGCAGCGGCAGCTTGTCGGCGTCGATGATCTCGTCCATGTGGTACGCGGCGAGCGGTACCTCGGAGGTGCCGACCAGGTAGAAGTCGTCCTTCTCCAGGTGGTAGACGTTCTCGGCGGCCTGGCCGAGGAAGCCGGTGCCCTCCATGGCGCGCGGGCGGACCAGCGCCGGGGTCAGCATCGGGATGAAGCCGGCCTCGGTGGCCTGGGCGATGGCCGCGTTGACCAGCGCCAGCTCCAGCAGGGCTCCCACGCCGGTCAGGTAGTAGAAGCGCGAACCGGAGACCTTGGCGCCGCGCTCGACGTCGATGGCGCCCAGCAGTTCGCCGAGCTCCAGGTGGTCCCTGGGCTCGAAGCCCTCGGCGGCGAAGTCGCGGATGGTGCCGTGCGTCTCGAGGACGGTGAAGTCCTCCTCGCCGCCGACCGGGACGTCCTCGTGGACGATGTTGCCCAGCTGGAGGAGAAGCTGCTTGGCGGCTTCGTCGGCCTCGTTCTGCTCGGCCTCGGCGGCCTTGACGTCCTGCTTGAGCTGCTCGGCCTTCTTCAGCAGCTCGGCCCGCTCCTCCGGGGAGGCCTTGGGGATGAGCTTGCCGAGCGACTTCTGCTCATTGCGCAGTTCGTCGAAGCGCATGCCTGAGGACCTGCGGCGCTCGTCGGCGGAGAGCAGTGCGTCGACGAGTTCGACGTCCTCTCCACGGGCGCGCTGCGAGGCGCGGACACGGTCAGGGTCTTCACGGAGCAGCCGGAGGTCAATCACTCCTCCAGGCTACCGGGCTGGGGTTCCTGGGATCACACCGATATCACGCTGCGTGTCGCTATGTCCTAATTGCAACGAATGGATAAGTCTTGACGGCTGACCGGAAGTGGTCGTTCTCGGAGCGTCAATAAAAGCGGTCCCATTCCCCGAAAAGGGGCAGAATGCCGACGGTCGGGCGGGCGCTGAGCAGGGCCGGAGGGGATTCTTGTCCACAGGAATTGTCGCGGCCCGAGACTTATCCACAGGCTGTGTGCCGCATCTGTGGACACAGGAATAGATCATTCCTGATCGGTCGACGGCCGAGGCGAATCAGGGTTCAAACCACCCCCACACACTCATTCGGGTGGGAATGACTCGCCCCAAAGAGTTGATCGGTGATGCGGGGGTGACACCGTTCACCTCCCGCTCCTCAGAGCGAAACCTGAGCCCCCCGGCCGATTTGTCGACCTTGTCATGCTGTTCTGTCGACTTGTCCCCAGGTCCCCATCTCGGCCTGTGGATAACTCTGTGGACAGTGGATAACCCTCTACGCACGCCCGTCGAGGCAACGCCCCAGCCAGTCGGAAGCGGCCGTGAAGTCACCGTCGGAGGTTCCGGCCCGAGGCGCACGGACATCACTCTGAGCGACACCGGCCCGCGGGTAGGACCCCAGGAAGCGGACCTGGGGGCAGGTCCGCTTGAGACCCATGAGCGCCTCGCTGACCCGCCGGTCGGAAATATGGCCCTCGGCGTCGACGGCGAAACAGTAGTTGCCGATGCCCTGTCCAGTTGGACGGGACTGGATCAGCATCAGGTTCACCCCGCGGACCGCGAACTCCTGGAGGAGCTCCAGCAGCGCACCGGGGTGGTCGTCGCCGAGCCACAGCACCACGGAGGTCTTGTCCGCGCCGGTCGGTGCGGCCGGCCGTGCGGGGCGTCCCACCAGCACGAACCGGGTCTCGGCGTTCTCCGCGTCGTGGATCTCGGTCACCAGCGGAACGAGCCCGTAGGTGGCGGCGGCGAACTCGCCCGCGAAGGCGGCGTCGAAGCGGCCCTCCTGGACCAGCCGGGCGCCGTCGGCGTTCGAGGCGGCCGACTCCCACACCGCGTCGGGCAGGTTCGCCCGCAGCCAGTTGCGCACCTGCGGCTGGGCGACCGGGTGCCCGGTGACGGTCTTGACGTCCGACAGGGCGGTCCCGGGCCGCACGAGCAGCGCGAAGGTGATGGGCAGCAGCACCTCGCGGTAGATCATCAGCGGTTCGCCCGAGGCCAGCTCGTCGAGGGTGGCGGTGACCCCACCCTCCACCGAGTTCTCGATCGGGACCAGGGCAGCGGCCGCCTCGCCGTTGCGTACGGCGTCCAGGGCAGCCGGGACCGACACCATCGGGACGAGTTCCCGGGTCGCGGCTTCCGGCAGGGTGCGCAGGGCGGCCTCGGTGAAAGTGCCCTCGGGACCGAGATACGTGAAGCGGGTGGCTGACATGCGATCAGCCTAATGCCGGGGTGCCGCCCACCGGGTTGCTGTTCATCCTTCGAGCAGCCGCTGCCCCACGTACTCGCCGCTGCGGGGGCCGGGCGGAACCGCGTACAGGCCGCTGGACTCGTGCCGGATGAACTCCGACAGCGCGTCGCCGCGGTCGAGCTTGCGCTGAACGGGTACGAATCCGCGCAGCGGATCGGCCTGCCAGCAGACGAAGAGGAGCCCGGCGTCGGGAGCACCGTCGGCGCCGATGCCGTCGTGGAAGGAGAAGGGGCGCCGCAGCATGGCGGCCCCACCGTTCTGCTCGGGGGCGGAGATCCGGGCGTGGGCGTTGGACGGGATGACGGGCTTGCCGTCGGCGCCGAGCTTGTCGAGCGCCATCTCGGTGGTCTCGCCGCCGCCGGTCAGGGGGGCGCCGGTGGCCTTGGTACGGCCGATGACCTGTTCCTGCTGGGCGGTGGACTGCTTGTCCCAGTCATCGAGGAGCATGCGGATACGCCGGACGACGGCGTACGAGCCCCCGACCATCCACGCGTGCTCGGAGGGCCCGGGGCCCGCGCCGGGTACGAAGATCCGCTTGTCGAAGTCGGGCTCCGAGGGCTTGGGGTTGCCGGTGCCGTCGATCTGGCCCATGAGGTTGCGGGCGGTCATCGGGGTACCGGTGGCGCCGGGAGACCGGTTGAAGCCGTTCATCTGCCACCGGACGCGGGCGGCCTCCCCGGCGTCCTTCTGCAGGGCGCGCAGCGCGTGGAAGGCGACGAGGCCGTCGTTGGCGCCGATCTGGACCCACAGGTCGCCGTTGCTGCGCTGGGGGTCGAGCCGGTCCGAGGAGAAGTCCGGCAGTGGGTCGAGGGCGGTGGGGCGGCGGGCGGTGAGGCCGGTGCGCTCGAAGAAGGAGTGGCCGAAGCCGAAGGTGACGGTGAGGGAGGACGGACCGGCGTCGAGGGCGATCCCGCTGTCGGAGGTCGGAGCCGGCTCGCCCGCCATCAGCTTCCGGGCGGTGTCGGACCAGCGCCGCAGCAGCGCGGCGGCCTCCGTACGGCCCGCCCCGGCGGCGAGATCGAAGGCGACGAGGTGCCCCTTGGCCTGCAGCGGGGTCGTGATGCCGGCCTGGTGGTCCCCGTGGAAGGCCACCTGGCTGGCGCCGAGCGAGGCCAGACTGCCGGCCGTGCCCGAGGCGGAGCCGGTTCCGGAGTCGGCGAGCGCGGAGTGCGCGAGGGCGCCGCCTGCGGCTCCGAGGGCGATCCCGGCGGCGCCTGCGGCGCCGACGGTGCCCAGCAGCCTGCGCCGGGAGATCTCGATGTCGGGGTTGCTCTCGGTCACGCTGGTCAGCCGATCTTCACGGTCTTCTGGACGGTGGTCTGGTCGATGTCGGACGTACGGACGGTCACGTCGATACGCCATTCACCGGCGAGCGGCAGCTGGACGCCGGATGCGGTCCAGTGCCCGGGGGCGGCCCGGTCGGGGAGGACCGGCAGGGGGCCGATGTCCTTGGCGGGAAGGGTGAAGGCGACCTTGACCTCGGGGAGGTCGAGGGGCGTGCCGTCGCCGGAGTCGGACCAGAGGTGCAGGGTGTTCGCGCCGACCCGTCCCGGGTCGAGCTCGAGCCGGACGGACCCCTTGCCGTTCGGGCCGCCGGTGTCGAAGGGGAGGGTGATCTTGACGGCGCGGTTGGGGACGGCGGTGGCGGTGGAGCCGCTGGTCGTCTCCTGCTCCACCGTCCGCCCGGGCTCGGTGCTGGTGAGCACGGTGGTGACGGCGAGAAGGATCACGGCGACGGCCGCCTCGGCGAGGACGGAGCGGCGCAGGCCCGCCCGGTCCGGGTCGGCGTCCCGCACCCGCTTCTCACGCGCGCTCTCGCGGGCGGCGCGCTGCCGGGCGAGCTGGGCGGCACGCTCCGGGTCCGCGGGGACGGTCACGGGCTCTGTTTCACGTGAAACATCGGAGGGGCCGGAGGCCTCGGAAACCTCGGAGAAGTCACCCGGGGCTGTTTCACGTGAAACATCGTCCGAGGGCTGCCCGGCGGCGGCCGCGGGGCCATCCGCGAGCCGTGCGGTCCACTTGCGGGACACGTAGGCGATGCCGAGCAGGACGGTGACCAGACCGACCTTCAGGAGGAGCAGCCGGCCGTAGTCGGTGCCGGTGAGGGCGGACCAGCTGCCGAGCTGGCGCCAGGACTGGTAGATGCCGGTGACGGCGAGCACCAGGACGCTGACGAAGGCGACCCTGGAGAAGCGCCGGACGGCAGCCCGCTCGATCCCGGGAACCTTGTGGAGGGCGATGAGCAGCGCGGCGAGACCACCGAGCCAGGTGGCGACGGCCATCAGGTGCAGGATGTCGGCGGGCATGGCGATGCCGGGCTGTATACCGGTGGAGGCGTGCTCGGAGAGGGCCCAGGTGGCGGCGATACCGCCGGCCACGACGGCGCCGCCGATGGCCAGCCCGAAGGTGAGATCGCTGGTGTCGTCCGGCGTCTCGGTCTCCTCGGTCCCCTCGGTCTTTTCGGCCTTCCCGGCCTCAACGGGTCCGTCGTCCGCCACGCGGCCCGCGTAGACGCCGAACAGGACCGCGACGAAGAGGGCGGCCGCGCCCAGCAGGAGCAGCCTGGAGACCAGTGAGGCTCCGGTCTTGGTCTCCAGGACGGCCCGGAGCCCGTCGAGGTCGAACACGTCGGAGAAGTTGCCGGACCCCGTGTACGGGGCCCGGAGCACCAGCATCGCGAGGGTGGCGGCGGTCAGGGCGACCCAGGCGCGCACGACGAGCTGCTGGAGCGGCCGCTCGGCCGCGCCCCGGCGCCAGCACAGCAGGATGAAGGCGGCGCCGCCCACGAGGACGGTGAACCCGGCGTAGGCGGCGTAGCGGGCGATCCCGTACGCGATGCCGACGGGTCCGCCGCCCGCCTGCGCGGTGGGCAGGGTGACATCGGTGGCCGAGGGTGCGCCGATGGAGAAGGTGAAGGCGCCGGAGATCGGGTGGCTGTCGGCCGAGACGGCCTGCCAGGCGACGGTGTAGGTGCCGTCCGGCAGTCCGGCGTGCAGCGCGCTGCCGTAGCGGATGGTGTTGCCGCTGCACATGTCGCGGAGCTCGCCGGTGTCCACCCGCTTGCCCTGGGGATCGAGGACGCGGATGGAGTCATCGCCCATGGCGACCTGCTCCGAGAAGGAGAGGGTGACCTGGGCGGGGGCCGTGGCGACCACCGCCCCGTCCTGGGGGTCGCTCGCGGTGAGTGCGGCGTGCGCCGTGGCCGGTGAGGCCGCGGCGAACAGAATTGCCAGCAGAGCCGCGAGGACCAGCGCGAGCCGTGGCAGGACTGCCGTGGCACGGGCGCGGGCCGTGGAGGGGGCGGGGGCGGTGGCCGTCATGGCGTGTCAGTTCCTCGGTCCGTCAGTGGGCTTACGAGTGCTGCGCGTTGTACGTCCGGTCCTTCACGTCCAGCTCGACCTTGACCGGGCCGGCCTTCTCGAAGCGGAGCTCGACGGTGACCTTGTCGCCGACCTGGGGAGTGTTCTTGAGCCCCATGAACATGATGTGGTTGCCGCCCCGCTTCAGTCGGAGCTCGCCGTTCGCCGGCACGTCCATCGACGGGACGTGCTGCATCTTCTGGTCCTTGGTCTCGTGGATCTGGAGATCGTCGGAGAGCGAGGAGGTGGCGCCGGTGAGCTTGTCGGCGGTCCCGGAGCCGTTCTTGATGACCATGAAGCCGCCGGCCATCTTGTCGTTCACGGGCTGGGGCATGAAGGCGCCGCTGACGGTCATCTTCGGCTCGGCCTCACCGGAGCAGCCGGATATGGCGAGCGCTGCCGTCAGGGAGAGGGCCGCGGCGAGGACGCGGGTGGTGCGGGCGTTCACGGGTTCTCTCCCTTGATGAGCTTCGGCAGGTCCTTGGTGTAGTCGTCGACGGTGGTGCCCTCGCCGTAGAGGACGTACCCCTCGTCGGTCTTCGGCGAGAACGCGATGACCTGGGCGCCGTGCATGGAGACGACGTCGCCGTTGGCCTCCTTCTTGGGGGCCTCGATGCCGATGCCGAGCGTGCGTGCGGCGGCCTGGATGGTCGCGAAGTCCCCGGTGAGTCCGATGAAGGACGGGTCCTGCCCCTTCAGCCACGCGCCGAGGGTCTCGGGAGTGTCCCTCTCAGGGTCGGTGGTGACGAAGACGACCCGGAGGTCGTCCTGGTCGGCCTCGGGGAGCGCCTTCTTGGCGACGGCGATGTTGCTCATCGTCAGCGGGCACACGTCGGGGCAGTGGGTGTATCCGAAGTAGATGAGGGTCGGCTTTCCCTTGGTCTGCTCACGCAGGTTCCACGGCTTGCCGGTGGTGTCCGTGAGGACGAGCTCCGGCTTGCCGAAGGGGCGGTCCAGGACGGTCGCGGCCTTGGCGTTGTTCTGGCCGCCGGAGATCTGGGTGACCGAACCGGTCTTGGCCGGCTCGCCGCCGCAGGCGGTGAGGGTGAGGGCGGCCGCCGCGATGAGAGCGGCGACCGTCACACGTGTGGTGCGCATGGAGAAATGTCCCTGGGATCGGGGATGCTACGGATGTTCGGAGTGACAGCGCCCCATGGGCGCGGCAGGTCAGACGGAGCGGCGACGCGAGGCGATGCCGAAGGCGACACCGCCGAGTCCGATGACGATGCCGGCGATGCCGAGGACGCGCGCGGTGGTGTCGGAGCCGTGTTCGGCGGCCTCGTCGTGGCCGTGTTCGGCGTCCTTGTCGGCGTTCTTCGCCTCGTCGGCCTTGGCGCCGCTGTCGTGGTGGTCGTCGCCCTTGGGCGCGGTCAGCTTCAGGACGGGCGCGGGGTTCTGCGGCTCCGCGGCGCCTTCCTTGGCCTCCTCGATCCAGCGGACGACCTCGCCGTTGTCGTACGTCTGGATGGACTTGAAGACCATCTGGTCGGCGCTCTCGGGCAGCTTGCCCACGGAGAGCGGGAACTGCTGGAACTTCCCGGCCTCGATCTTGCCACCGGACCAGGTCACCTTGGTGACGACCTCGTTGATCTGCTTTCCGTGGACCGTCAGCGGCTTGTCGAGCTTGGTCTTCTCGACAGCCACGGTCCAGCCGGGAACGTCCTGCGGCATGACCGAGGTGAGCGGCTGGTCGATCGGGAAGTTGACCTCCAGCTGGGTGGTCGACGCGTTGTCCCGCTCGTTGGGGACCTTGAAGTTGATCGTCGCGTAGCCACCCTTGGCGGCCTCGCCGGCGGGCTGTACGCCGACGTGGGCGAAGGCAGGGCCCGAGAGGAAGAGGACGGTACCGGCGGCGAGGGCGGCGGCAACGGAGACGCGAGAGGTCTTCATGGCAGGAACACTCCACGGAAGCAGTGGTGGCGGTGGCTCCGCGCACGGGTGCGCGCGGAGTTCGCGGCACCGGTGTCCCGCTCTGAGTCGGGGAAGGGAGGGTGCCGCGTCAGGCTGCGAGAGCGAGCGCCACGGGCGGGCCGCGCCGGGTCACCGTGTGTTGGAGGGCTTCCCGGCCGGTGGAGAGTGCCGGGTCGGACCCGGTCCGCGGGGCCTGCAGGGTCCGGGCGGCCGAGCCCGGGAGACCGGCGCCGAGGGCCCGTACGAAGGCCAGTGCGGCGCGCAGCGGGCGCATCGGGGCGGCCTCGGCGGAGCGCCGGGACAGCTCGACGAGCCGGAAGAGTGCGGCGTCGCCGCGGCCGAGCAGCCAGCCCGCGGCGAGTGCGGCCAGCAGGTGACCGGCCAGCATGGCCGGGCTGAACAGGCCGGTTGCGGGAGCTGCGGTGACGGCCTGGGCCACGTGCGCGTGCGCGCCGTGTCCCTGCGCAACGACCTGCCCGGCCTGTCCCGCCTGCTCGGCCAGGGCGGCCGGGTCGAGGCCCGCGGCCTCCAGGATCTGCCGGGAGTCGGCCGGGCTGAGCGGCACGGAGTTGCCCCCGCACACCAGCCGGGCGGCGAGCTCCGCGAGCGAGGCGTCGGCGGTGCCGGCCGGTGCCTGCGCGGCCACGGCGCCGTGCTGGCCGAGGCCGAACAGTGCGTGCAGGCCGAGTTGTCCGGCGGTGAGCACGGCGGCGATGCCGGGCAGTGTCCGCCGACGGCCCGCGAGCGGGGCCGCGACCGCGAAGACGGCGAGGAAGCCGAGGCAGAGGGACCACCAGGGCACGGTGGCGCAGGACGCCAGGGCATGCCCGATCGCGGACAGCACGACACAGACCGCGGTGAACACCGCGGCCCGGATCAGCCGGAGGCCGGCTCCGGCGTGCGTCGCGTGGGGGTCAGACATGGCCGGGTCATCATCGCACTGCGCCCGGGCCCTTCATACGGCAGGTCCGGAAGGTCCGCTCGAGTCCGGCATGAGACCCCCAGGAGGTCCGCCGGAGTGCCGCAGGACGTCCGCACGAGTCCCCTCCGCGCGGACCCGGCCGGGTCCGCCGCATACACCGCGCCCCGGGAGAGTCACATCGGCCGAACGAGCGTATTGAGGTCTCGAACGGCCGCAGAGCGCTTACGCCCCCTCGCGGGCGGCAATAGGTAACCGTATGAGCATCTGGTGGTCTCTCCACTTGAGGCGCGAAGCCGCGAGCGTGCCGCTCGCCAGGCGGCTGCTGCTGGGGACGATGGAGACCGCGGGGGTGGACCCGGACATCTCCTTCGATCTCTCGGTGGCGCTGAGCGAGGCGTGTGCGAACGCTGTGGAGCACGGCGGGGGTGGTGAAATCCCGGACGATGCCGAGGCGTACCACGTCACGGCCTATCTGGACGGGGATTGCTGCCGCATCGAGGTGACCGATTCCGGTCCGGGATTCCCGCCCGCGACGGTGGCCCGCCGCAGACCCTCGCTGGCCGAACACGGCCGGGGCCTGCACCTGATCGCCGAACTCGCCGACCACGTCCGCTTCCGCAACCGGCCGGGCCGCGGCGCCGTGGTGAGCTTCGACAAGATGCTGAAGTGGCGCGACGACTCCCTGCTCAAGGTGTCCTAGGGGGTGTCTCGCCGGCCAGCGGAGAAACGCCGATGGGCGGGACCCTGACGAGGATCCCACCCATCGAGACGCACCGGCAGTGGTTCGTCAGCCCTTCAGGCGCGCCATCCAGGCCTCGACGTCCGTCGAGGTGCGCGGCAGTCCGGCCGACAGGTTCCGGTTGCCGTCCTCGGTGACGAGGATGTCGTCCTCGATCCGGACGCCGATGCCGCGGTACTCCTCGGGCACGGCCAGGTCGTCGGTCTGGAAGTACAGACCGGGCTCGACGGTCAGGCACATGCCCGGCTCCAGGGTGCCGGCGACGTACGCCTCGGTGCGCGCGGCGGCGCAGTCGTGGACGTCCATGCCGAGCATGTGGCCGGTGCCGTGCAGGGTCCAGCGGCGCTGCAGGCCCAGCTCCAGGACGCGCTCCACCGGGCCGTCCAGCAGACCCCACTCGACGAGCTTCTCGGCCAGCACGTGCTGGGAGGCATCGTGGAAGTCGCGGAACTTCGCACCCGGCTTCACCGCGGCGATGCCGGCTTCCTGGGACTCGTAGACCGCGTCGTAGATCTTGCGCTGGATGTCCGTGTACGTGCCGTTGATCGGCAGCGTGCGCGTGACGTCGGCGGTGTACAGGGAGTGGGTCTCCACACCGGCGTCGAGCAGCAGCAGGTCACCGGAGCGGACGTCGCCGTCGTTGCGGACCCAGTGCAGGGTGCAGGCGTGCGGGCCGGCGGCGCAGATGGAGCCGTAGCCGACGTCGTTGCCCTCGACGCGGGCGCGCAGGAAGAAGGTGCCCTCGATGTAGCGCTCGGACGTGGCCTCGGCCTTGTCCAGCACCTTCACGACGTCCTCGAAGCCGCGGACGGTGGAGTCGACGGCCTTCTGCAGCTCGCCGATCTCGAAGGCGTCCTTCACGGCGCGGGCCTCGGAGAGGTAGACGCGCAGTTCCTCGTCGCGCTCCTTGGTCACCTTGTCGGTGAGGGCGGACTCGATCACCGAGTCGTGGCCGCGCACGGCGCGGACCGGGCCCTCGGCTTCGGTGAGGGCCTCGGCGAGCTCGCGCACGTCCTTCGCGGGGATGCCCAGGAGCTGCTCGGCCTCGGTGAGGGAGTGGCGCCGGCCGACCCACAGCTCGCCCTGTCCGGACAGCCAGAACTCGCCGTTCTCCCGGTCGGAGCGCGGCAGCAGGTAGATGGTGGCCGTGTGGCCGGTCGGCCCGGTGGGCTCCAGGACCAGCACGCCGTTCTCGGTCTGGTCGCCGGTGAGGTACGCGTACTCGGTCGAGGCGCGGAAGGGGTACTCGGTGTCGTTCGAGCGGGTCTTCAGACGGCCTGCGGGGATCACCAGGCGCTCGCCCGGGAAGCGCCGGGACAGCGCGTCGCGGCGGGCGACCGTGTGCGCGGCCTGGGCGATCGGCTCCAGTCCGTGCAGCTCGGTGTCGGCCCAGCCGCTGCGCATGCTCTCGGCGAGTTCGTCGCTGACGCCCGGGTACAGACCGTTCTTGCGCTGCTTGTGCGTCTTCTTGGGCTGCTCTTCTTCCGGGGTCTCCGGGGTGAGCTCGTCAGCCACGTCTTCTCCTCAGCTACGACGGTACGGACCTGGGTGTGGACCGCATCCATCGTATGCGTGTACGGGAAGAGCCGTTCCGAATCGTGCCCTCCGTCACGATTCGGAACACGCTCCGAGCCTCATTCGAACCGGGCGGCGAGCAGCACGATGTCCTCGGGGGCCGCGGTCGGCTCCCCGCCGGGCAGTACGGTCCGCAGGATGTGCTCGCACAGGGCCGCCGGGTCGTCGCGGACGCTACGGGGTACCCCCGCGGCCGCGGCGTGCAGCCGGGCGTAGGCACGGTCCATCGGGTCGCCCGTGTGGTGGAGCAGCCCGTCGGTGTAGAGAAGCACCGTTTCTCCGGGTGCGGGTTCGATCTCCACGCTCGGTGCCTCCCAGCAGGACAGCATGCCCAGGGGCGCGGAGAGCGAGGTCTCCACGTACTCGGTGCGGTGCTCGCCGATCAGCAGCGGCGGAGTGTGCCCCGCACCGGCCAGGATGATCTTGCTGCGCCGGCCCTCGGACTGAGGTCCCCCGGCGGGTTCGCAGTAGGCGAAGAGCGCGGTGGCGGAGCGGGCGGGCTCGGTGAGGCGCAGCAGCAGCTCCAGGTCGGACAGGACCGCTACGGGGTCCTCGCCCTCCATGACGGCGTAGGCGCGCAGCGAGGCGCGCAGCCGGCCCATCGCGGCGACGGCGCTCGGCCCGGATCCGGTGACGGAGCCGACGGCCAGTCCCAGGGCGCCCTCGGGCAGCGGCAGGGCGTCGTACCAGTCGCCCCCGCCGCGCGGCCCCGTGTGGTGGCGGGCCGCGAGCTGCACACCGGGGATCCGGGGGAGCCGGCTCGGCAGCAGTTCCTCGGCGAGGGTGGCCAGGTTCGCGCGGGAGCGCTCCACCTCCAGCATCCGGGCCAGGTGCTCGGCGGCGTGCCGCACGTACAGCCCGGCGAGGTCGCGCTGGCGGTCACTCGGCTCGGCCTGCTCGTCGTAGAGCCAGACGGCCGCGCCGAGCCGGCCGGTGGCCTCGGCGGTGAGGGGGAGCGCATAGCTCGCGGCGTAGCCGAGACGGGCGGCGACCTCACGGTGGCGGGGGTCCACGGGGGCGGCGAAACCCCCGGTGCCGGGGGGCGCGTCCGGTTCGGGAAGGACCTCGGAGCCGCCCTGGGCATCGGGCAGACCGTCGAGGATCCGCCCGTAGGAGGTGGCGCTGCGCGGCACGGTCTCGATGTGGCCGAGCTCCGCGTGGCCGAGCCCGAGGCCGATCGTGCTGGTCGGGCCGAGTCCGTCGGAGGGCTCCAGGACGACCAGGCCGCGGCGGGCACCGACGAGTGCGGCTCCGGCGCGCAGGAACTCGCGCAGGGAGGTGTCGAGGTCGCAGGCGCGGGCGAGGCGCTCGGTGAGCTCGTGCAGGGTGGTGAGGTCCGAGACCATGCCCGCCAGCCGGTCCTGGATGACGCTGCCCGGGCCGGGCGGAGGGGCCGGTGCGGGGGTGGTCCGGGCGGGCGTGGGCGCCGCAGTCTGCGGCGACACGGTTACTACTGGATCGATTCCAGCCACTTTCGGCAGATGCGGGGCGCTCATGGCGTCCGCCTTTCCACCTGGTGCGATTCGCCAAATAGCATCGCAAACCCCCAGACCGTGCTGCGCCGCCATCAAGGAATCCACATCTACACGCACACATGGATGCATGTCCAGCATTGGCCAGGTGGGAATCCTGGTGTCCATGGGACGGCAACTCACTGTCGAGCCAAGGCTAGAACTTGGCCGGAAAAAGCTGGAAGCAGTCGGTTTTTGAGGTCGACTGGGCGGGCTCCACGGAGGGTCGGGTACGTACTCATTGGCGCGCGGGGTCAGTTGGCGCCGTGGGAACCGCCCGGCACGGGCCGTCGTCCTTAGCGGCGGCAGCCGTTCCCGGCGGCCGGCGCGGGTCGCGCTCCACCCCCGCGGGACGTTTGATGGACCCGTAAGAAACTGCACGAACCGTGTGTACCTGCTTCTGGCGGACAGTGACGCGAAACCTGTACGTGTGGTGAGACACCGGTTACATGGTGTGATGTGGCCCTCGGCGTTCAACGGAAAGGAACGAGCGCATATGCGCGAGATCCTCGGAAGGCGTCTCCAGCGGCTCCGCGATCGCTTTCAATCCCTGCGCCCCGACCCGGGACAGAGCGGCGGCACGTCCGCTCTCCTCGACGCGGCGCTCGTCTGCGCCACCACCTGGCAGTGGCCCGTACTGCCCGGCGTCGGACGCTCCGGCACCGACGGCTCGCGGTGCGCCTGCCCCGACCCCGACTGCGTCGTCCCCGGCGCACACCCCTTCGACCCCGGGCTGCTCGCCGCCACCACCGACCCCCGGATGGTGGCCTGGTGGTGGACCAACCGGCCCACCGCGCCGGTCCTGATGGCCACCGGCGCGGACGCCCCGTGTGCGGTGAGCCTGCCGGCCGGTGCGGCCGCACGTGCCCTCGTACGACTGGACGCGCAGGGCATGCGGCTCGGGCCGGTCGTGGCCACGCCCACCCGCTGGGCGCTGCTGGTGGCGCCCTACTCGCTGGAACGGCTCGGCGAACTCCTGTACGCGAAGGACCACGTGCCCTCCTCGCTGCGCTTCCACGGCGAGGGCGGCTATCTGCTGCTGCCGCCCTCGGCCGCGTCCAGCGGTGGCCAGGTGCGCTGGGAACGGGAGCCGCGGGCGGATCGGCGGCCGGCGGGTGCGCGAGGTACGGGAGGGGCGCCGGGTACGGAAGATGCGGGAAGCCTGTGGCTGCCCGATGTCGAGGCCGTCGTGGACGCTCTGGTCGAGGCCAGCAGCGGTGCGCCCGGCGGCGGCAGCAGGCTCGCGTACTGACCTGCAGGACGCCCGAGGATCACTCGTACGGGTGCCAGCGGGACGAGTTTCCAAGGGAATTGGGCGCGGGGATCTCCGTGCCCCATTCCCGCCTCGCTATCTTCGGCGAATGAATCTCCGCCTGATCGGTATCGGCGCCGGTGTGCTGATCATCTTGTCGCTCCCGCTCGCCGGAGCGATCGCCGGGCCGGATTTTGCCGGTCAGGATGACGGAAAAGGCGGCGGCCTGTTCTCGGCGCTCGGGCTTTCGGACTCCTCTCGCACGTCCCCCGAGGCGCCCGCGCACTCGGCGCCGCCGGCCGGCCCGCAGCAGCCGGGCCCGGCCGAGCAGCCCCGTACGGATTCCCGCTGCGGCCCCGAACTGTCCTCGCCGCACGGGGTGGAGGCGCAGACCTGCGTGCTGGTGGGTGAAGGCCGGACGTGGGGCCGGAGTTACTACCGGAACACGAGCGGTCGCGCACTCGACGCGGTGCTCACGGTGATGGGTCCGGCCGGACGCACGGTCCAGATCCGGTGCACGGTGGGCGCGGGTGACGAACCGGGCCTGTGCGAGACGCCGAAGGAGGCTTCGGCAGGGGAGCCGGAGGGTTACTCGGCCGTAGCGGAATTTGCAGTTCCGGATGATGAAGGGGAACTGCTCTTGAGGTCCGGGAGCAACTCACCGGTGCCGGGTGACGGTTGACCGCACCCTGAAAATCAAGGGCCCGGTCGCTGGCGACGGGGGATGCACCAGCGACCGGGCTACAAGAACGGTAACAAGAGATCGCCTGTTCGCAAATTCGATCTCCGATATTCAGACACCGATTTGCAGACGATTAGCGGGAGTTGTGACTCCGGTCACCGGCTCCGCGCGTGCGCCCGGTCAGCTGAGCGTCACCTGGCGGTTGGTGAGTCCGCCGCGTGCCCGGCGCTCCTCCGTGGTCAGCGGGGCGTCCGTGGCCAGGGCCCCGGCCAGCCGCTCGGCGAACTCCGCCGCGGGCTTCTCGACGTCGTCGGCCGTGACCCCGGTGGGCAGGTCCCAGACGGGGACCATCAGGCCGTGGGCGCGGAAGGAGCCGACGAGCTTCGTGCCCTCGCCGAGCGAGGACGTGCCGGCGGCGTGCAGCCGCGCGAGGGCGTCGAGCAGCTTCTCCTCGGGGTGCGGCATGACCCAGCGCAGGTGGTTCTTGTCCGGCGTCTCACACCAGTAGGCGGCGTCCACGCCGGTCAGCTTGACGGTCGGGATGGCGGCCGCGTTGGCGCGCTCCAGCGAGGCGGCGATCTCCGGCGAGGCGTTCTGGGCGTTCTCGGATTCCGGAATCCAGAATTCGAACCCGCTGTGTACAACCGGCTCGAAACCGCCGTCGGCGTCCAGGAGATCCTGGAGTCGGGGACCCTCGGCGGGAACCCGGCGCGCGGCAACCGGCGTACCCGGCTCCGCTACGAGGGCGCGCTCCAGGGTGTCGGCCATGTCGCGGCCGAGGTCGCCGGAGGACGAGTCGTTCTGCAGGCCGAGGAGGACGGACCCGTCCTCGCGGCGCAGCGCCGGCCACGCCATGGGCAGTACGGTCACCAGGGTGAGGGAGGGGACGCCTTCGGGCAGACCGCCCTTGAGGGACAGCGGGACGGTGGCCGCGGGCACCAGCTCGCGCAGGGCGACCCAGTCGCACTCGCCCGGCAGCCCCTCGAACGGGCGCTGCACGTGCTCGGTGACGGCGTGCGCGGCGGCCGCGCCGTGGCAGGCCTTGTAGCGGCGGCCGGATCCGCAGGGACAGGGCTCGCGGGCGCCCACAACCGGGATCTCACCGTTGTTGAGCTGCGGCTTTGCAGTCTTGGCTGCGGGGCGCTTCTTGGCCATCGTGCGTGTCTCCCGGTTGCGGCGGTACGGCGTCGTGGTCTGGGCGCGAGCCTAGCCGTTCGTACCGCCGGAACCGGTTGGGTGCGGCCGGGAGCACGGTCGGCGTGCGCTCCCGGACAGCCGCCTGTGCGGATGACCGGTACTGCTGTGCTGCGTTCGTGCTGTTGTACTCAGGGATCGAGATCGTCGAAAGCCGTGCTGAAGTCGATCGCCGGGGGCGCAACGCGCGTAGCGAAATCCTCGTGCCGGGGCCCACAGGCAACGATCACCCACACGGTGACCTCACCCGCCGCTCCGTCCCGGACACCCCAGTCCTGGGCCAGGGCGCTGATGATGTTCAGCCCCCGGCCGCCCCGTGCGGTGACCGAGGGCGTGGCAGGAACCGGGCGGGTGGGCCCGCCTCCGTCCGTGACCTCGACCGTCAGTCGTCCCGCTCTGTCGACGCGCCACGCGGCGCGTATCGCCCCGTCCCCGACTTCCCGAGAGCCCAGGGGCCTGCCGTGTCGGCAGGCGTTGCTGAGCAGTTCGGAAAGGATCAGTACGGCATCGTCCACGACCGATTCGGGCACACCGCTGATCCGCAGTTGCTCGCGCATCCGGTGTCTCGCCTCGCCCACGCCCGCAGGACCATGGCGTACGTCCATGCACGACGACGTGGGCACTTCCTGTGCCACCACCAACGCCACCCCCGGAACCTCCTTAGCCCCACGCATGGTCTGGATGCCCCAATGGCCTGGACCGGAAACCGCCGAAGGAGACCGAAGGGGACCCCTCTGACGCATTCATGCCGACCGGATGCGCACCGTATGCGCCGGTGCACAACCTGTTACTCATGGGGTGGAGGTGACGGGTGCGCAAAAGGGGACGTCAGCGCCCCAGTTGGGACAGAACCTGGCGGGGTCTGTTCGTGATGATGGCCTCCACGCCCAGATCAGCGCAGAGCTGAACGTCTTCCGGTTCGTTCACTGTCCATACGTGTACGGAGTGGCCGGCGCCCTGCAGCTTGTGGATGAAGCCGGGGTGGTTGCGCACGATCCGCATCCCGGGGCCGGCGATCGTCACTCCGGCCGGCAGCCGCCCGTCCCGCATCCGGGGCGAGATGAACTGCATCAGGTACACCGTCGGGATCGCCGGCGCCGACGCCCGGACCCGGTGCAGGGAGCGCGCGGAGAAGCTCATGACCCGCACCGGGTGCGGACCCTCGGCGGGCGGTGCGTCCAGACCGAAGCGCTTGAGGAGGACGAGGAGGCGCTCCTCCACCTGTCCGGCCCAGCGGGTCGGATGCTTCGTCTCGATCGCGAGCTGGACCGGCCGTCCGGCGTCGGATACCAGCTCCAGCAGGCGTTCCAGGGTGAGGACGGAGGTGCGCTCGGGGTCCGCGTCCCAGTCGGGGGACTCCTCGCGGTCCTTCCAGGAGCCGAAGTCGAGGGCGGCGAGATCGGCCAGCTCCAGGGCGGAGACGGCGCCGCGGCCGTTCGAGGTCCGGTTCACCCGGCGGTCGTGGACCAGGACCAGATGGCCGTCCGCGGTGAGCCGGACATCGCATTCGAGGGCGTCGGCGCCGTCCTCGATGGCCCTGCGGTAGGCGGCCAGGGTGTGCTCGGGGGCATCCTCCGAGGCGCCGCGGTGGGCGACGACCTGGATGGTGCGTGGCATTGCGTGGGTCACCGGGTCATGGTGCCACCGAGAGGTCCCCGGGCGTCGAGGCCGACCCCACGAGCACATCCCAAATGTCGGATATAAAGAATGGGAAGAGATGCACAGCTCCGGCTTACAGTGCTCTGACGGGTCATGGGAAAGGCTTTGCCCAGGAACTTGTGCGGCACGCCGAACGTTCAGTCGGACCGATATTGCCAGAGAATTTTCTGAAGCCGTGTGTGACGAGGAGAGAGCGCTGTGAGCACCGAGAACGAGGGCACCGCGGCCCCGACACCCCCCGCGGCCCCGTCCGCACCCCCTGCTCCGGCCTCCGCGACGCAGGATGCGGCCCCCGCGCCTGCCGTCACCGAGCCGGTGACCCAGCAGCTTCCGCCGACGCCGGCGCCCGGCACCGAGCCGACCCAGCAGATCCCGCCGACGCAGGGAGGCCCGGGAGCCCCGGTGCCCCCGGCCTACGGCCAGGAGCCTGCCGCTGCCCCGGTCTACGGCCAGCAGCCCGCCCCGGCCGCGCACGGAGCCGAGGGCTGGCCGCCCCCGCCGCCCACGGTGCCGGCGTACGGAACGGGCGGCGGTCACGGAGGCGGCGCCTGGGGTGTCCCCCTGTCGGCAGACGGCCCCACCCCCAAGCCGAAGGGCAGGGGCGGCCTGGTCGCGGGCGTGCTCGTGGCGGCCCTCCTCGCGGGCGGCATCGGCGGTGGCGTCGGCTACTGGGCCGCCGAGCGCAGCAACAACGGCAGCGGCTCCACCACGATCAGCGCCGCGAACACCCCCAAGGACCTCAAGCGCGAAGCGGGCTCCATCGCCGGTCTGGCTGCGGGCGCTCTGCCCAGTGTGGTCACCATCGAGGCCTCGGCAGGCGACGGCGAGGGTGGCACCGGCACCGGCTTCGTCTACGACCAGCAGGGCCACATCCTCACCAACAACCACGTCGTGGCCTCCGCCGCGAACGGCGGCAAGCTCTTCGCGACGTTCTCCGACGGCAAGCGGTACGACGCCGAGGTCGTGGGCCGGGCCCAGGGCTACGACGTCGCCGTCCTCAAGCTGAAGAACCCCCCGGCCGGTCTCAAGCCGCTGCCGCTCGGCGACTCCGACAGGGTCGCGGTCGGTGACTCGACCATCGCGATCGGCGCCCCCTTCGGCCTGTCCAACACGGTCACCACCGGCATCGTGAGCGCCAAGAACCGCCCGGTCGCCTCCGGCGACGGCAGTGGCAGCAAGAACTCGTACATGAGCGCCCTCCAGACGGACGCCTCGATCAACCCGGGCAACTCGGGCGGCCCGCTCCTCGACGGCCGTGGCGCGGTCATCGGCATCAACTCCGCGATCCAGTCGGCGGGCAACGGCGGCTTCGGCGGCGGCCAGGCCGGTTCGATCGGCCTCGGCTTCGCCATCCCGGTCAACCAGGCGAAGAACGTCGCCGAATCGCTGATCAAGACGGGCAAGCCGGTCTATCCGGTGATCTCGGTCTCCGTTGACCTCCAGGCCAAGTCCGAGGGCGCCAAGATCTCCGAGCAGGGCGCGGCCGCCAACGAGCTGGTCGACCCGAACGGCCCGGCCGGCAAGGCAGGCTTGAAGCCGGGCGACATCATCACCGAGTTCGGCGGCAAGCCGGTCGACAGCGGCCCGACCCTGATCAGCATGATCTGGACGTACAAGCCCGGCGACACCGTCAAGCTCACCTACCTGCGCGGCGGCAAGCCGACCACGGTCGACATCACGCTCGGCTCACGGGTCGGCGACAAGTAGCACCACCGGTCACTGTGGTGACCGAACCGGAGGGGTTGTAGGCGGGAATCCGCCTACGGCCCCTCCAACGTCCGCTTATGCTTCGCTGGTGTTCGATTCCCGGCACATACGGACCTTTCACGCGGTGGTCACCTGCGGGTCGTACTCGGCCGCGGCCCGCGCGCTGGGCTACACCCAGCCCGCCATCACCCAGCAGATGAAGGCGCTCGAACGCGCCGTCGGGACCCCGCTGTTCACCCGGGTGGGCCGCAGGATGCAGCTCACCGAGGCCGGGGAGTCGCTCTCCCGGCACGCCGAGACCATCCTCGGCAACCTCTCCGCCGCCGAGGCCCAGCTGAGGGCGTACGCCCGGCTGCGCACCGGCCGGGTCAGGCTGTGCGGCTTTCCCAGCGCCAATGTCACCCTCGTCCCCGAGGCCCTGAGCGGCCTGGCCAAGGACCATCCGGGCGTACAGGTGGAACTGCTCGAGGGGGAGCCTCCCGATTCGCTGCGCCGGCTGGAGCGCGGCGAGTGCGACATCACCCTGGCCTTCACCTATCCCGGCCTGCACGAGGAGATACCGGAGGAGGTCGCCGAGGTCAGGCTGCTGGAGGACCAGCTGACGGTGCTGCTCCCCACCGGGCATCCGCTGGCCCGGCGCCGCGCCGTGCACCTGGCCGACCTCGCCGAGGAACGGTGGATCGCGGGCTGTCCGCGCTGCCGCGCGAACCTGCTGCACGAGTGCGCCGAGCTGGGCTTCGTGCCCGACATCCGCTTCGCCACCGATGACAACCTGGTGGTGCAGAGCCTGGTCGCCCAGGGACTGGGCGTGGCGATGATGCCCGCCCTGGTGCTGCCCTCCCTCTCGCTCAGCCGGGTCTGCGGGCGGGCCCTCCAGCCCGCCGCGCGCCGGCACATCGCCGCGTACGTCTACCGGGACCATCTGCGGATTCCGGCGACGGCCGTGGTGCTCGACGCGCTGAAGCAGGTGGCGGCGAACCGGGTCGGCTGCTGACCAATCCATAAGCTCTGCTTGGCATTTCAGGTCATGACTGTCGTTGGACGTGATGGAACGACGGCAGCACGCTGCCCATATGACCACCACCACACCGGCCCGTACCACCACGAGGATGGCCGCCCTCGTCAGTGAGATCCGCACGGTCGTGGAGCGGGGGCTGGCGCCCGACCTCACCGCTTACCTAGTGGGCGAACGGCTCGCCCCGCATCTGGGGGCGTCCGATCTGCTGACCCCGGCGCAGCAGGAAGGCGACCCGGAGCGGTACCGGCAGCACGTCCTGCACGCCGAGTCCGACGGCAGCTTCTCGGTGGTGGCGCTGGTGTGGCTGCCCGGTCAGGAGACCTGCATCCACGACCACGTGTCGTGGTGCGTGGCCGGGGTGCACCAGGGTGAGGAGAGCGAACGCCGCTTCCGGCTCGCCCCCGGCGTCGGCCCCGCCCGGCTGGTGGCCACCGAGGACGTGGTCAACGCCCAGGGCGATGTCTGCGGGTTCGCCCCGCCCGGCGACATCCACAAGGTGCGCAACTCCTGTACGACCAAAGCGATATCCGTGCACGTCTACGGCGCCGACGTCTCCAGGCTGGGCACCAGCATCCGCCGCGTCTACACGCTCCCCGTCGACTGATGGCCCTCCTCCACCGCCCCCAGGGCACGGCGGTCCGGCATGTTTCACGTGAAACATCCACTCCCTGGCCCGGATTGGCGATGGCCGCCGGCGGTGCGCTGACGGCGTGGTGCATCCATCGCCTCGTGCCTGCTGTGCCGATGCTGACCGCATCGGTGGTGCTGGGCATCGCGGTGGCGCACCTCCCCGGCCTGAGGACGTACGTACGTGGGCCCGCGCGTCCGGGCCTCTCCCTGGCTGGCCGTCGGCTGATGCGGATGGGCATCGTCCTGCTGGGCCTCGGCCTGGGCCTGGACCAGGTGCTCGGGCTGGGCTGGGCCACGGTGGCCATGGTGGCCGGTGTGGTCGCGGCCACCTTCCTCGGCACCCTGTGGCTGGGCCGCCGGCTGCGACTCCCGGGAGATCAGCCGCTGTTGATCGCCACCGGGTACTCGATCTGCGGCGCGTCGGCGATCGGCGCGGTGAGCGAGGTCTCCGGCAGCGACGAGGAGGACGTGGCCGCCTCGGTGGCGCTGGTCACCCTGTGCGGGACGCTCGCCATAGCGGTACTCCCCCTCCTCCAGGGGCCGTTGGGGCTCTCCGACCCCGCCTTCGGGAGGTGGGTCGGCGCCGGGGTCCACGACGTCGGCCAGGTCGTGGCCACCGCACAGACCGCGGGCCCCGACGCCCTGGGCGAGGCGGTCCTGGTCAAGCTGATGCGGGTGGCACTGCTCGCCCCGCTGGTGGCGGCTGTGGCCTTCTCGGTACGGGCCCGGCGTCGCGGGGTCCGCACCGCCTCGGGCCGCCGGCCGGCGCCGGTCCCGCTGTTCGTCCTCGGGTTCCTGGCCGCGGCCGCGCTGCGCGCCACCGGCGTACTGCCCGACGTAGCGCTCGAGTGGGCGCACACCATCCAGGAGGCACTGCTGGCGGCGGCCCTGTTCGGCCTCGGGAGCGCGGTGCACCTGCCGACGCTGGCCCGGACCGGCGGGCGGGCCGCGGCGCTGGGCCTCGGGGCGTGGGTGGTGGTCGCGGGGGTCTCGTACGCGGGCGTGCTGCTCACCGTATGACGGTGCAACGGTGGGGAGTTGGCCAATTCCTGGCCGGAACCGACCGAACGTTCCGACTGCCCGCTGACATTGCTACGCGCCCGTGCCACTCTGCCCCCGGTATTCCGCACCACGCATCACGTACCGCGCACAGCCGATCCGCACCGACCGCTCTTCACCCCCACCCCTGCCCGGGTTCGCCACCCGGCCCGGGCACGGCAGAAGGAGTCATGCGTGAATCGTCATCGCACGGCCTTGTCCGTCCTGCTCGCGGCGGGCGCCCTGGTCGCCGGCGCCCTGACGGCGGCCACCCCCTCGATCGCCGCGGATGCCCCCGCATCCTTCGGGCAGCAGCACACCCAGGGCTTCTGGACCGCCGAGCGGATGCGCGCCGCGACCCCGCTCGACGTGACGGCGGCCCCCGGCGCGGCCCGCACCCCGGTCGCCACGTCGGCGACGCCCACGGCCATCGCCCCGACGGCGGCCGCATCCCCCACGGCGTTCCCGCAGGCGGGCGGCGCCTGGACGGGCGGCGGAGCCGTCGTGAAGACCTCGGGCCGGGTGTTCTTCACCATGGGCGACCGCACCGCCTCCTGCTCCGGCGACTCGGTCACCAGCGCCAACGGCAGCACGGTCATCACGGCCGGCCACTGCGTGAAGTACCAGGGAGCCTGGCACACGAACTGGGTCTTCGTCCCGGCCTACAACAACGGCTCAGCGCCCTACGGCCAGTGGTCGGCCACCAAGACCTTTGCCACGGACCAGTGGGCCGCGAGCGAGGACATGAACATGGACGTCGGCCTCGCCGTCGTCGCCCCGCTGAACGGCAAGACCCTCAGCCAGACCGTCGGCGCCCAGGGCATCCTCTTCAACGGCGGCTACAACAAGAAGATGTACTCCTTCGGCTTCCCCGCGGCAGCCCCGTACGACGGCACCAAGCTGGTCTACTGCAGCGGCAACAGCGGCAAGGACTTCCTGCTGACCAAGGACCACAGCCTGGGCTGCAACATGACCGGCGGCTCCAGCGGCGGCCCCTGGTTCCAGGACTTCAACGAGGCCACGGGCCTGGGCACCCAGGTCTCGGTGAACAGTTTCGGCTACACCTTCCTGCCGAACCGGATGTACGGCCCCTACTTCGGCAACGAGGCGAAGGCGGCCTACGACAAGGCCCAGACGTCCTGACCCCACGGTCGCCCCGCCACCCCCGCCTGGCCGGTACTCTGTACCGGCCAGGTGGGTTGCCCGAGCGGCCTAAGGGAACGGTCTTGAAAACCGTCGTGGCGCGAGTCACCGTGGGTTCAAATCCCACACCCACCGCCACACCTCAGCACATGTGCTGAGCCAGAAGGGGTGTCCCGGTTCCGGGGCGCCCCTTTCGTGTGCCGGGGGTCAGCGCTCGGAGTCCCGGGCGAGTTCCTCCCAGGGGATGGTGAGGAGAGCGGGGTCGGCGCAGTCCGCCGAGGGGACGGTGGCGGCGTCCTGGAACCACACGACGGTCAGAGCGGAGTAGTGGAGCACCGGGTTGAGCGCGGGGGCGACCGGGTGCGAGGTGAACAGGCCGAGGCAGGTCACCGAGGGAAGCAGCTCGACCGGGCCGAAAGGGCCGCCGGTCAGGTCCGGGAGTTCCCGGCGAGGTGGTACCAGGTGGACCGGAACGGTGGGGAAGGCCATCTCGGCCCGCTGGATCGCGCCGCTCAGCTGCGCGTCGTTCCAGCGTGCGAAGGGGTAGCCCTCCAGCATCCCTCCGTAGGTCGAGTTGAGGCGTATCTCGGAGATCTCGACCTTCCGGCCGGATATGAGGTCGATGCGGGTCAGCGGCATGGTCGGCACCTTGAGGACGGCGTGTTCGGGACTGCGGACGCGGGCCTGCTGCCGAGGTCGGAGGTGTGCTCCCGCGGGACGGGCACGCCCTGCCCCCTCGTAGGCGGCGTTCCTACTGTGAGCTTGTCAGACACCGACCGGCGCCCTTGGTCCTTCCGGGTGGTGTTTGTCGGAAGATCGGCGCGGGCGATGAGGGCGGTGCGGTTGCGGCCACATCATGACGAATGTATGCAGATCCGCCCGTCGGAACATCGTGAATCGAGGCACCCCGTCATGGCTCACCGCAACGTCCTCACGTCGATCTGGACCTCCGTCCTCGCCGCTCTCGTGGCCCTCCTCTCTTGCTTCGGTCTCGCAGGGAAGGCGGCCCCGGCCTCCGTCTCGGCTCCCACCGCCGGGTCCCCCGCGGTCACCGCAGTGCGTCGCCCGGCCGTCGTGGCCCGGCGGACCTGGCGCGAGATGATGCGGGGCGGTTCGCTGCCGCCGACCATCAAGCAGCGGATCCGCGCCGAGGCGCACGGCAAGACTCCCTCCGTCCGCCGCTCCACCACCGCCGCGGCCATGGGTGCCGGACCGGGAACCGCTGCCCGAACCCTGACCCCGGTCGCAGCCCCGATGGCCGTCCCCGCCGTTGCCCCTGTCGCCGCGACCGCCGGCGCCGCGCGGGAAGCGCTCGGGCTCGCCGCGTAGCCCCGCAGCCGTATCCGTATCCGTATCCGTATCCGCAGTCTTCGTAGTCGTAGTCGTAGTAGCAGGTCCGCACGGTCCGGTTCGCAGGCGTACGCGCCGCCGCCGGGCAGGAGCAAGAGCGGACGCAGCACCAGAAGCAGCAGCACCAGAAGCAGCAGGAGGAGCAGGCGCTGGAGCCCGGTCGGTCGTGACCGCGGATCGCGCCACGTGGTGCCCCGGAGCGGGGCACGGATGGATCACCCCGGCTTGCGCCGGGGCGCGCAGGGGGCGTGAAGCTTGGCATTGCAGGGCCGCAGGCCCGGGAGACGGTGGGGTTCCCGGACGGCGCGGCCCTTTTGGGCATGTCCGGGACACGGAGATCTGGCGAAACGCTTCGCCCCTTGTACCGCACGGGTTTCAGTAGTTCCCAGGGTGCTGACCTGGGGCTTCGGGGACGCGAATGGGGTTTATTCGATGTTGGTCATATCGGGGGAATCGGGGGCTCCGGGGTGGTTCGCCGGGGATTCGGTGGGCAGCAACTCTGGTCTCGCGACGTCGTCACCACACGGAACGACCGAGGCGGTCGGCCAGCTGCCGTGGAGCAAGTCCCACTTCGGTTTTCTGAAAGATGAAGACATGGCAAGCATCCGTACTGCCCGCGTCATCGCCGCCGTCGCCGCTCTCCCCCTCGCCGTCGCTCTCTTCGGCGGGGTGGCGTCGGCCGACAACGGCTCCTTCGCGAACGACGGATCGAATGCGAGCGTCGCCAGCATCATCGGCAGCGGCGTGGGCGGCAACAACAAGGGCAACTCGTCTCCGTCGCAGCAGGTGGCCACCGGTTCCGGCGCATCCAACCAGAACAACACCGCACAGGTGAACGGCTCGGCCTTCACCGCGATCGACCAGTCCAACTCGACCGCCGCGGTCAACTTTTACCCCTGGTGGTAGCTGCGGCCTGAGCCGCTCCCATTCTTGAGGGCGCCCGTGTGACCGGACCGGCTGGGGTCCGGTAGCGCAGGCGCCCTCGCGCATGCCGCGGCTCCGAGCCGGCTCCTCTCCCGACCTTGACACCAGGGGTGAATCTGACGGACAGTCAGGTTCCCTCGATGATGTGATGCCGGGAGGCCAGCGCCGTGCACCTCGCCCCGACCGAAGGCCAGTTGCGGCTCCGAGCCGAACTGCGCACGTACTTCAAGGAGCTGCTGCCGGACGGCGTCCCGGAGGATCCGGCCCGCCAGCGAGACCTGCTGCGCCGCATCGGTGCAGACGGGCTGCTCGGTCTCGGCTGGCCCGTCGAGTACGGCGGCCAGGGCCGCGGCGCCGACGAGCAATTCGTCTTCTTCGACGAGGCCTACCGGGCCGGCGCCCCCGTCTCGATGGTCACGCTCAACACCGTCGGCCCGACCTTGATGAAGTACGGCACCGACGAGCAGAAGGACTACTTCCTGTCCCGGATCCTCGCGGGCGACATCGTCTTCGCCATCGGCTACTCCGAACCCGAGGCCGGCACCGACCTCGCCGCCCTTCGCACCCGCGCGGTCCGCGACGGAGCCGACTGGCTGATCGACGGGCAGAAGATCTTCACCTCCAACGCGCAGAACGCGGACTGGATCTGGCTCGCCTGCCGCACCGCCCCCGAGGCGCCCAAGCACAAGGGCATCTCGATCATCCTGGTGCCCACCGACAGCCCGGGCTTCTCCTGGACCCCGATCGACACCGTCGGCGGGCTCACCACCACGGCGACGTACTACGACTCCGTCCGCGTGCCCGCCGGCCGTCTCGTCGGCCCCGAGCACGGCGGCTGGGGTCTGATCACCAACCAGCTCAACCATGAGCGCGTCGCCCTCGCCGCCATCGGCATGCAGGCCGAGGACTTCTACGCGTACGCGCTCGACGACGCCCGCACCCCCGATCCGGTCACCGGCGACCGCCCCGCCGACCTCCCCTGGGTGCAGTCCCGGCTCGCCGAGGCGCACGCGCGACTGGCCGCCGTACGCCTCCTCAACTGGCGCCTCGTCCAGGACGTGGGCAGCGGCGCCCTGGCCCCGGGTGACGCCAGCGGCGTGAAGTTCCTCGGCACGGAGTCCACCGTCGAGGTGTACCGGATGTGCCAGGAGGTGGTGGGCGAGGAGGCCCTGATCCGCGGGCCCGCGGCCTTCGCGGGCGGCGAGCTCGAGCGGATGAACCGGGCCGCGCAGATCAACACGTTCGGCGGCGGGGTCAGCGAGGTCCAGCGGGAGATCGTCGCCATGATGCGGCTCGGCATGAAGGGGAGGAAGCGATGACGGTGGTGGACGCGGCCGAGGAGGCCGCCCGGTTCCACACGTTGCTGGCGGCCTTCGAGGGGCAGCCGGCCGCCACCGGGGGCCGGGGCAAGGACGCGGTCAACGAGCCGATGATCCGCCACTGGTGCGAGGCGATGGGTGACGCCAACCCCGCCTACATCGGGCCGGACGCCGTCGCACCGCCCACCATGCTCCAGGCCTGGACCATGGGCGGCCTCTCCGGCCATGCGGACCGCTCCTCCGCCTACGACGAGCTCCTCGGGCTCCTCGACGGCGCCGGCTTCACCTCCGTGGTCGCCACCGACTGCGAGCAGGAGTACCTCCGCCCGCTGCGCCCCGGCGACGAGATCACCTTCGACGCCGTCATCGAATCGGTGTCCCCCCGCAAGACGACCAAGCTGGGCACCGGCCACTTCGTGACCACCCGCATGGACGTCCAGGTGGACGGGGAGACCGCCGGCACCCACCGCTTCCGGATACTCAAGTACGCGCCCGCCGCCCGGCCGGTGAAGCGGCCCCCGGCGCAGCGCCCCCGCCCGGTGATCAACCGCGACAACCAGGGGTTCTGGGACGGGGTGCGGGACCACAGGCTGCTGATCCAGCGCTGCACCGCTTGCGCCACCCTCCGCTTCCCGTGGCTCCCCGGTTGCAACGCCTGCGCGAGCCCCGACTGGGACACCGTTGAGGCCTCCGGCGCCGGCACGGTGTTCAGCTACGTCGTCATGCACCACCCGCCCTTCCCGGCCTTCGACCCGCCCTACGCGGTCGCACTCGTCGAGCTCGCCGAAGGCGTCCGGATGGTCAGCAACATCACCGGCATGCCCTGCGACAAGGTGCGCATCGGCCTTCCCGTCCAGCTGGAGTTCCTGCGCGTCGACGACGGCCTCGAACTCCCCGTCTTCCGCGGAAGTGAGGGCTGATGGACTTCCACCCCACCGAGGAACAGACCGCCGCGGCCGGTCTCGCCGCCCGGATCTTCGCCGACCTCGCCACCCACGAACGCCTCGCCGAAGCCGGCACCGGCAGCGACGCCGAACTGTGGAAAGCCCTCACCACGGCCGGACTGACCGCCGCGGTCGAGGAGATCGGCTTGCTCGGGCTGGTCCTGCTGCTGGAGGAGCAGGGCCGCACCACAGCGCAGGTCCCGTACGCCGCCACCTGCGCGTACGGGGTCCTCCCCGTGGCCGCGCACGGCAGCCCCGAGCAACGCGCCCGCCTGCTGCCCGCCCTCGGCACGGGCGAGGCCGTGGCCACCGGAGCCTTCCCGGCGCGCGGCCGGATCACCGCCGAGGGCGGCCGGCTCACCGGGGCCGCCCCGGCCGTACCCTGGCTGCGCGACGCGACGCACGTCCTGGTCCCGGACGCGGACCGGGCGCTGTGGCTCGTACGGACCGACGCACCCGGCGTGCGGACTTCCCCCGTGGAGACCACCGCCCCCTGGTCGGCGGGCCGGCTCACCCTGGCCGGGGCCGAGGCCGAGCGCCTCGGGTCCGACGGCGCGTACGAGGACACGCTCGCCGCCGCCCGGACCGCCTTCGCGGGGCTCCAGGCAGGGGTCTGCGCGGGCTCCCTCGCCCGGGCGGTGGAATACACCTCCACCCGTGAGCAGTTCGGTCGGCCGCTCTCCACCAACCAGGGGGTCATGCTGCGCGCGGCCGACGCGTACATGGACACCGAGGCGATCCGGGTCACCGCGTACGAGGCGGCCTGGCGCATCGACCAGGGCCTTCCGGCGGCCGAGCACGCGCTGACGGCCGCCTGGTGGGCCTCGGAGGCGGGCAAGCGGGTGGTGCACGCGGGCCAGCACCTGCACGGAGGCATGGGCGCCGACCTGGACCACCCCGTCCACCGGCACTTCCTGTGGGGACGCCAACTGGACGCCTACCTGGGCTGCGGCAGCGAGCTGCTGGCCGAGCTGGGGGCCTCGATCGCCGCGTCCCCTGCTTCCCGTGCATCCCCTGCATCTCCGGCACCCGCTGCATCCGCATCCGCATTCGCTTCGACGGCCGAGGGAGAGCAGGCATGAACGTCGGCGACACGATGCCGCCGCTGGAAATTCCGGTCACCCGCACACTGATCGTCGCGGGCGCGATCGCCTCCCGCGACTACCAGGACGTGCACCACGACGCGGCGCTCGCACAGGAGAAGGGCTCCCCGGACATCTTCATGAACATCCTGACCACGAACGGCCTGGTCGGCCGGTACGTCACCGACCACCTCGGGCCTCGCGCCGTCCTGCGCAAGGTGGCCATCCGCCTGGGCGCCCCCAACCATCCCGGCGACACGATGACCCTCACCGGCACCGTCACCGCCGTGTCCGGGACCACCGTCGAGATCCGGGTCGTCGGCGCCAACGGCATCGGCCACCACGTGTCGGGAACGGTCACCGCAGAGGTGCCGGCATGAGTGTCCGCACCCGCGACGAGCTCGGCGGCCGCGCCGCCATCGCCGGCATCGGAGCGACCGAGTTCTCCAAGGACTCCGGCCGCAGCGAGCTCAAGCTCGCCGTCGAGGCCGTGCACGCCGCCCTCGACGACGCCGGGCTCACCCCCGCCGACGTCGACGGCATGGTCACCTTCACGATGGACACCAGCCCCGAGATCACCGTCGCCCAGGCGGCCGGCATCGGGGACCTGTCCTTCTTCTCCCGCATCCACTACGGCGGCGGCGCGGCCTGCGCGACCGTCCAGCAGGCCGCCCTCGCCGTCGCCACCGGGGTCGCGGAGGTCGTGGTCTGCTACCGCGCCTTCAACGAGCGCTCCGGGCGCCGCTTCGGGTCCGGTGTCCAGCAGCGGGAGCCTTCGGCGGAGGGGGCGGCGCTCGGCTGGTCGCTGCCCTGGGGGCTGCTGACCCCCGCCTCCTGGGTGGCCATGACCGCACAGCGCTACCTGCACACCTACAACCTCACCCCCGAGGCCTTCGGGCACGTCGCGGTCACCGACCGGCGGCACGCCGCGAACAACCCGGCCGCGTATTTCCACGGCAAGCCCATCACCCTCGCCGACCACGCCGCCTCGCGCTGGATCGTCGAGCCCCTGCGGCTGCTGGACTGCTGCCAGGAGACCGACGGCGGCCAGGCCGTCGTCGTCACCACGAGCGACCGCGCCCGGGACCTGCGGCACGCGCCCGCCGTGATCACCGCGGCCGCGCAGGGCGCCGGCCGCCGTCAGGAGGGCATGACCTCCTTCTACCGCGACGACCTCACCGGGCTGCCGGAGATGGACGTGGTCGCCCGCCAGCTGTGGCGGACCAGCGGGCTGCGTCCCTCGGACATCGACGTCGGCATCCTCTACGACCACTTCACCCCCTTCGTGCTGATGCAGCTGGAGGAGTTCGGCTTCTGCGCGCCGGGCGAGGCCGCGGACTTCGTGGCCGCGGACGCCCTGCCGATCAACACCCACGGCGGCCAGCTCGGCGAGGCGTACCTGCACGGTATGAACGGCATCGCCGAGGCCGTCCGCCAGCTGCGCGGCACGTCCGTCAACCAGGTCGCGGGGGCGGCGCACGCCCTCGTCACGGCCGGAACCGGGGTCCCGACCTCCGGGCTGATCCTCGGCGCCGACGGCTGAGATCCGGGACCTGCGGCTCCCCACCCCTCCACCTTCAGGGGGTGAGGACGGCCCTGTTCCTACAACCTGAGATGGATCCACCATCGGCACCTGCGGCCGATCCCATGGCGGGTGGCCGCTCCTAGCGTGGAGACATGACCACGCCTGTGTGCCCGCTCGCCTCGAATCCGACGCCGTACCCGTCGTTCTCGGCGTACGTCCGGACCCGCGGCACGGTCCTGATGCGCACCGCCCGCTCCCTCACCGCCAACCCGTGCGATGCGGAGGACCTGCTCCAGACGGCCCTGGCCAAGACGTACGTGGCCTGGGAGCGGATCGAGGACCACCGCGCCCTGGACGGCTATGTCCGGCGGACCCTGGTCAACACCCGCACCTCCCAGTGGCGCAAGCGCAAGGTCGACGAGTTCGTGTGCGACGAAGTCCCGGAGACCGAGGCTGCCCCGGCATCCGACCCCGCCGAGGCACAGGCACTGCGCGATGCGATGTGGCGTGCCGTGACCCGGCTGCCCGACCGTCAGCGGGCCATGGTCGTCCTGCGGTACTACGAGGACCTGAGCGAGGCGCAGACCGCGGAGCTGCTCGGGGTCTCGGTCGGCACGGTCAAGAGCGCGGTCTCCCGGGCGCTGGGCAAGCTCCGCGAGGACCCGGAGCTCATGCCGGTCCGGTGAGTCCCAGGATGTTTCACGTGAAACCAGGGGACGACGGGGGATGTTTCACGTGAAACAGGTGCTGGTTTCTACTCCCGGGTAGTGACATGCCGACCGGTACGTGCGCAGAATCGGCAGCATCCGTAGCCGCCGCAGCGCCGCAGCGCTCACCGGGAGGACGCTTTGCTCAGCACCATGCAGGACGTACCGCTCCTCGTCACCCGCATACTCCGACACGGGATGACGATCCACGGGAAGTCCCAGGTCACGACCTGGACCGGGGAGGCTGAGCCGCACCGCCGCAGCTTCGCCGAGATCGGCAACCGCGCCACCCGTCTCGCCGGCGCCCTGCGCGACGAGCTCGGAGTGCAGCTGGACGACCGGGTCGCCACCCTCATGTGGAACAACGCCGAGCACGTCGAGGCGTACTTCGCGATCCCCTCCATGGGCGCGGTCCTGCACACCCTCAACCTGCGGCTCCCCCCTGAGCAGCTGGTCTTCATCGTCAACCACGCCGCCGACCGGGTGGTGCTGGTCAACGGCACCCTGCTGCCCCTGCTCGCGCCGCTGCTGCCGCACCTGCCGACCGTCGAGCACGTGGTGGTCAGCGGCATCGGCGACCGCTCCGTGCTCGAAGGCCTGAACGTCCGCGTGCACGAGTACGAGGAACTCCTCGCGGGCAGCTCCGACAGCTACGACTGGCCCGAACTGGACGAGCGCCAGGCGGCCGCGATGTGCTACACCTCCGGCACCACCGGGGACCCCAAGGGCGTCGTCTACTCCCACCGCTCGCTCTACCTGCACTCCATGCAGGTCAACATGGCCGAGTCGATGGGGCTGACCGACAAGGACACCACCCTCGTCGTGGTCCCGCAGTTCCACGTGAACGCCTGGGGGCTGCCGCACGCGACCTTCATGACCGGTATCAACATGCTGATGCCGGACCGTTTCCTGCAGCCCGCCCCGCTCGCCGAGATGATCGAACGGGAGAAGCCCTCGCACGCCGCGGCCGTCCCCACCATCTGGCAGGGACTGCTCGCCGAGGTCACCGCCAACCCGCGCGACCTGACATCGATGAAGCAGGTCACCATCGGCGGCGCGGCCTGTCCGCCCTCCCTGATGGAGGCGTACGACAAGCTCGGCGTCCGTGTCTGCCACGCCTGGGGCATGACCGAGACCTCCCCGCTCGGCACCATGGCCCACCCGCCGGCCGGGCTGAGCGCCGAGGAGGAATGGCCCTACCGGATCACCCAGGGCCGCTTCCCGGCGGGCGTCGAGGCGCGTCTGGTCGGCCCCGGCGGCGACCTCCTGCCCTGGGACGGGGAGGCGGCCGGCGAGCTGGAGGTGCGCGGCAACTGGATCGCGAACTCCTACTACGGCGGTGCCTCCGGCGAGCCCTTCCACCCCGAGGACAAGTTCAGCGCCGACGGCTGGCTCAAGACCGGCGATGTCGGCGTCATCAGCGCCGACGGCTACCTCACCCTCACCGACCGCGCCAAGGACGTCATCAAGTCCGGCGGCGAGTGGATCTCCAGTGTCGAGCTGGAGAACGCGCTGATGGCGCACCCCGAGGTCGCCGAGGCGGCGGTCGTCGCCGTCCCCGACGAGAAGTGGGGAGAGCGCCCGCTGGCCACGGTGGTCCTCAAGGAAGGCGCGACCGTGAACTACACGGGTCTGCGCGAGTTCCTCGCCCGGTCCATCGCCAAGTGGCAGCTGCCGGAGCGCTGGACGTTCATCGAGGCGGTGCCGAAGACCAGCGTCGGCAAGTTCGACAAGAAGGTGATCCGCAAGCAGTACGCGGACGGCGCACTGGAGGTCACCAAGCTCGACTGACGGCCACGGGTGGCGGCTCGAAGGAGACGGCCTAAGCCCGGGTGAGCCATGGCCGCAGCAGCTTGCTGACCGCGGGCATGGCCACGTAGGTCATCAAGGTGCTGAACACGACGGCGAAGGCCGCTGTCCGCAGCACGAAATGCAGATTCACCAGGTACGGCCCGAGCACCGCGTTGCCGACCAGCGAGATCGGGAAGATGGCCAGCCCCGAGCTGATCGCCATCTTCCACCGCGGCGGCGCGGGCCGGGTCGTACCCGGCTTGGCGAACCACGTCTCCATGCCGTGCAGTTCCCTGCGGGCTATCTCCGTGTGGTGGTGGCCGAGGCAGTTGGAGAACCACTGGGCCCGCTCCGGGGAGTCCTGCCAGCACTGGAACGCGGCCTGATTGCGGAAGCGGTGGACCAGGAACCACGGCCCGCCCTCCGCAGCAGGCCGGAAGAGCCCGTACCCGAGGTGGTCGGGGAAGCCCGCGGCCGTCTCCAGGATCCCGTGGGCCCAGGCTTCGAAGGTCTCCTCGTGCCCCGGGTCCACCTGCCGTGCGATGAGCAGGTTCACCTCCCCGTTGTCGGCGGGGACGGTGTGCTCGCTCGTGTTGATGATGGCCATCGGCCCAGGATTACTAGTTGGTGCCGATCTTGGCCAGCAGGTCCACGATGCGGCCCTGGACGTCCGTCGTGGTGGCCCGCTCCGCGAGGAAGAGGACGCTCTCGCCGGACGCGAGCCGCGGCAGTTCGGCCGGGTCGATGCCTGTCGTCGTGTAGACCACCAGCGGGGTGCGGTTCAGCTGCCCGTTGGCGCGCAGCCAGTCCACGATCCCGGCCCGCCGACGACGCACCTGCATCAGGTCCATGACCACCAGGTTGGGCCGCATCCGCGTCGCCAGTTCCACGGCGTCGGTGTCGGCGCCCGCCCGGGCGACCTGCATGCCGCGCCGCTCCAGAGCGGCGGTCAGGGCGGTCGCGATCTCGTCGTGCTCCTCGATCAGCAGCACCCGGGAGGGATGCTGCTCGCTGTCGCGCGGCGCCAGCGCCTTCAGCAGCACGGCAGGATCCGCGCCGTACGCCGCCTCGCGCGTGGCGTGCCCCAGCCCGGCCGTGACCAGCACGGGAACCTCCGCCGCCACCGCGGCCTGGCGCAGGGACTGCAGGGCGGTCCGGGTGATCGGCCCGGTCAGCGGGTCGACGAACAGCGCGGCGGGGAAGGCGGCGATCTGCGCGTCCACCTCCTCGCGGGAGTGGACGATCACCGGCCGGTAGCCACGGTCGCTGAGCGCCTGCTGCGTCTGTACGTCGGGCGCGGGCCACACCAGGAGCCGGCGCGGGTTGTCCAGGGGCTCGGGAGGCAGCTCGTCGTCCACGGGGCGCGGCGCGGGCCGGTTGACCACCTCGACGGCGCCGCCCGGGCCGTCGAGCGGTTCGGGGCCCTCGTCGGCGCCCGCCTCGGGCGCCCCTATGGCGAAGGCCCGGCCCTGCGGAGCGGGCTCGGCGAGCCGGCGACGGCGGCCGGAGCCGGAAGCCGAACCGGACCCGGCGGCAGGGCCGGAGCCGCCCGGGTCCACGGAAATGCCCTGGCCGATGGTACCGAGGGCGCGCACGCTGATCGGCTGTGCGGCCTGGCCCTCCGCGTGGGCCTCCTGCGGCCGGCGCGCACCGGGGACCGCGACCTGGCCGGAGGCCTGGTCGTCCTCGGGAGCGGTACGGGCCGCCGGGACCGGCCACGCCGGAGCGCCGGCCAGCGCGCGGCGCCGCCCGGTCGGATTCTCGGCGGACTCGTCGGACTGCGCGGCGGGAGCCTCGGGCTCGCCGGCCGGGGCGCCCAGCACGCGGCGGCCACGTCGCCCGGCCGCGCCGTCGGCGTCGGTATCGGCCCCGGCGGGAGCGGGAGCGGGGGCCGGGGTCGGGCCGGCGGGCAGTGCGAAGCCGCCCTCGGGGGCGATGGGCCGCGCGGGAGCGGGCGTCGGTCCGAGCCCGGTCGCGGGGACGGGGCCGCCGGGCTGCGCCGGACCGGCCGGACCCAGGGCGCGGCGCCGTCCGGCGGGATGTTCGGTCAGCGGAACGGAGGGCACTGCGGGTACGGGCGGGAGCGCGGGCATGGGGGCGCCCTGCGGGGGCACGGGCCGCCCGGGTCCGCCCTGGCCGTCGTGACCGGCCGGGCCGCCGGTACCTTCCGCCTCACCGCTGCCGTCACCGGCCCGGCCGCGCCGGCGTCCGGTGCCGAGCCCGGCAGGGTTCACCGGCGACTGCGCGAGCTCGGGGCCGGCGTCGGGAGGGCCCGCCTCGCCGGCCCGCCGCCGCCCGGACGGCAGCGCCAGCGCGCCGCCGCCCTGACCGGCCTGTGCTGCTTGCGCGGCCTGCGCTGCCTGTGCCGCTTCGGGGCCGGTGGTCTCCTCGTCCAGGAAGGCATCCACCCCGCGGCGCGCGCGCCGCCCGCCGGAGACCTTGCCGGGAGCGGCGCCCCCGGTCGTTCCCGAGCCGTCCGTGGTGGGACCGGCCGGGGGCTCCTCCGCCGGCTCCGGCAGGGTCACCGTCCCGGCGCCCGAGCCGAGCGGGAGCTCCAGCACGTACGCCCCGCCGGGCGCGCCCGGAACCTCCACCGTCTGCAGCACGCCGCCGTGCGCGGCCACGATCCCCCGCACGATCGGCTCGTGGACCGGATTCCCGCCTTCGTACGGCCCGCGCACCTCGATCCGTACGACATCGCCGCGCTGCGCGGCGGCCACCACGATCGTCGAGTCGCTGTACCCGCTGCCCTGGCGGGTCTTGCCGGTGGCGTCCACCCCGGCGACGTCCGCGACCAGGTGGGCGAGCGCGGTCGCGATCCGCTCCCCGTCCACCTCGGCCTCGATGGTCGGCGCGTGGACGGCGAACTGCGCGCGGCCCGGACCGATCAGTTCGACGGCGCCGTCGACGCCCGCCGTGACGACGGTGTTGATCAGGACTTTCTTCTTCGTGAGCCGGTCGCTGCCGGAGTCCAGGCGCTGGTAGCCGAGGACGTTGTCCACCAGAGTGGTCATCCGGGAGTACCCGGCGGCCAGGTGGTGCAGCAGCTGGTTGGCCTCGGGCCACAGCTGTCCGGCGTCGTCGGCGGCCAGCGTCGCCAGCTCACCGCGCAGCTCGTCCAGCGGCCCGCGCAGGGATTCGCCGAGGACAGCCATCAGCTGCGCGTGCCGGGCGGCGAGGGCGTCGTAGGGCCGCCGGTCGGTGAAGGTCATGACGGCGCCGACGAGCTGCTCCCCGTCCCGTACGGGCGAGGTGGTCAGGTCGACGGCGACCGGCTGTCCGGCCTTGTTCCAGAGCACCTGCCCGCGGACGCGGTGCTTGCGTCCGCTGCGCAGGGTGTCGGCGAGCGGGGACTCCTCGAAGGGGAACGGGGAGCCGTCGGCGCGGGAGTGCTGGACGAGGCCGTGCAGTTCGCGGTTGCCGAGGTCGGTGGCGCGGTAGCCGAGGATCTGGGCGGCGGCCGGGTTGACCAGCACCACCCGTCCGTCGGTGTCGGTGCCCACGACGCCCTCGGCCGCGGCGCGCAGGATCATCTCGGTCTGCCGCTGGGAGCGGGCCAGCTCGGCCTCGGTGTCCACGGTCTGCGAGAGGTCCCGGACCACGAGCATCAGCAGCTCGTCACCGGTGTACGAGGGTTGCGGCTCGCGGTAGGCGTCGCGTCCGTCGAGATGGGCGCTGGTGACCTCGACGGGGAACTCGGAGCCGTCGGTGCGGCGCGCGATCATCCGTTTGGGTTTGGCACGGCCGCCGTCGTCCTCGCCGGGCCGGCGCATGGAGCCGGGGATCAGCTTGGAGTCGAACTCGGGCAGGAGGTCGAGCACGCCGCGGCCGACGAGCCCGGTGCCGGGGCTCTCCATCACCTCGAGGGCGATCGAATTGGCGTTGACGACCGTGCCGTTGGCGTTGACGAGCAACAGCGCGTCCGGAAGAGCGTCGAGTATTGCTGCGAGGCGAGCAGCGCCTCGGGATGGCCTGCTGCTCACGACGAGCTTCCTCCCTGACCACAACTACCGGCAAGTCACGGGAGGAGTCTAAGGCCACAGGCTCGCGATGGGGCGGCCGATGTGTGGCGGATACCGCCCATCCCGTGCATCCTCCCAGGTCAGGAACGTCCACTCGGAAGCAGAGGTTCCAACTCGTCCCAGCGGTTGATTTCGCATCCGTTCGTCCGCCGGAAGGTGGCGTCCACCTTGTAACCGTTCCAGGTTCCGGTGATCCGGGCGGTGGCGGGGCCCCCGTGCTGCATGGTGCAGATCTGCCGCTTGGAGACGGGCGCGAACGGGTCCTTCCCCTCCCTGGCGAACTGATCCAGCCGGGCGCAGGCCCCTTCCGCCTGCGGGTGATCGCCGCCGACGGGCCCGCACTCGAGGCGGTACTCCCGGTCCAACTGACGGTTTCCGGTATCGGCCATGGCGATGGTGAGGCGGTCGGGTGTCGCCAGCAGCCGTCCCAGCGGCAGCGGGGGCAGCGGCCCGGCCGCCGCGGCGGCCAGGGCGGAGGTGACGGCGAAGGCGGCGAGACGCAGCATGGGGCACTCCAGGTCGTCCGTACGTCGTACGCCTGCCCAACGACGCGGGGCCCGCCGACGTTGCGTGCCGCGACCGCTTTAAGGCTTTGCCCTCCGCCCGTCCCGCCTAGTACCGTGGGAGCGGATTGGTGAGGGGCCCTGCGCCTGTGTCATCATCTGCACGCACCTTCGTACGCGAGGGTGTGCTGGAGGCGTCGCCTAGTCCGGTCTATGGCGCCGCACTGCTAATGCGGTTTGGGTCTTACCACCCATCGAGGGTTCAAATCCCTCCGCCTCCGCACCTCATCGAAGCCCCGGTCCTGACGGACCGGGGCTTCGATGCTTTCCGGGGCAATCCGGTCCGCCACGGCCTCTGCGCGAGCCCATCCGGACGATCTTCATCCGGCTCGTTTCCGCAGGTCAGCAGTGGTTTGGGTAATGGATTTCGCGTCCCGGCGAGGTCCATGTATTGTTGTTCTCGCAAGGCCAACGGGGCGCAAAACCCCGAGAAGCCCAAGCACTCGTAGCTTAACGGATAGAGCATCTGACTACGGATCAGAAGGTTGCAGGTTCGAATCCTGCCGAGTGCACAGCAGGACAGAGGCCCCGGACGAAAGTCCGGGGCCTCTGTCGTATGCCCTGGCGGTCCGCCGTCTCCTCCTTGATGGGGACGGGGTCCCCCGGAGGATGTCAGGGGCGGGATGGCTCTGGCGGGGGACGCGGGTGAGGGGGCGGGCTCGGTACGGTTTCTGAAGATCGTTCGGAGCTGGAAAACGGGGGCACTCATGGGACTGTTCGGGAATGCGCACACCGTCGACCCCGTGTCGGCGCAGCGGGACTACGCGCGGCTGCTGGGGCAGGGGGAGCAGGTGCACGCCGCCTACCTGCTGATCCGGGACACGATCCTGTTCACCGACCGGCGGCTGGTCCTCGTCGACAAGCAGGGGCTCACGGGGAAGAAGGTGGAGTACCACTCCATCCCGTACCGGAGCATCACGCACTTCTCCGTCGAGACCGCCGGGCACTTCGATCTCGACGCCGAGCTCAAGATCTGGATATCCGGCAGCCCGGTGCCGATCGAGAAGACCTTCACCAAGGGTGTCGACATCTACGAGGTGCCGGCGATCCTGACGCAGTTCGTCGCCAGGTAGCCGAAGAGGCCGCCCCCGCCCTCAGAGGACGCGGGGGAGGCCGGTCACCGACATCACCAGGGAGTAGAGGGAGGTGGTGGCGGTGATGAAGAGGCGGTTGTTCTTGGCGCCGCCGAAGGCGATGTTCGAGACCGGTTCGGGGACGCGGAGGCGGCCGATCAGGGTGCCGTCCGCGGCGTAGCACCGGACGCCGTCCTCCATCGCGGCCGCCCACAGCCGGCCCTCGTCGTCGAAGCGGATGTTGTCGGCCCGGGGGCAGGCGGTGAAGACCCGGTCGCCGGTGAGGGCGCCGTCGTCGGTGACCTTGAAGGCGCGGATGTGGCCGGCTCGGGTGTCCGCGACGTACAGCTCGCTCTCGTCGGGGGAGAAGACGACACCGTTGGGGCCGAGGAAGCCGTCCGCGACCATCCGGACCTCGCCGGTCGAGGGATCGGCACGGTAGAGGTTGCAGGCGCCGATCTCGCCGGGCGCGCGGTGGCCCTCGTAGTCGCTGGTGATGCCGAAGTCCGGGTCGGAGAACCAGATGGAGCCGTCCGAGCGGACCACCGCGTCGTTCGGGCTGTTGAGGCGCTTGCCGTCGTAGCGGTCGGCGATGACGGTGAGGCTGCCGTTCGGTTCGGTTCGGGTCACGCGCCGGTTGCCCTGCTCACAGGTGATCAGGCGGCCTTCGCGGTCGAGGGTGTTGCCGTTGGAGTGGCCGGCCGGCGAGCGGAAGAGGGAGACGGCCCCGGTCGCCTCGTCCCAGCGCAGCATCCGGTCGTTGGGGATGTCGCTCCACACCAGTTGCCGCCAGGCGGGCAGGTAGAGCGGGCCCTCCGCCCAGCGGCTGTCGTCGTACAGCCGCTCCAGCCGGGCGTCGCCGTTGGCGCAGCGGCCGGTCTGGAAGCGCTCGTCCAGAATCTCGTACAAGGTGAGGTCAGCTATGGCAGACATGGTTCCCCCTGGAAGCGTTCTACCGAATTTTGTTCGGTCTGATGGTGAGATTGCAGGATCAGGTACCGTCTTCGCAAGGGTCGACAGGCCCATGAGAGGAAGATTGCGTGGACGACATCGACCGTGCGCTCGTCCTGCGCCTGCAGCAGGACGCGGGCCAGTCGTACGCCGCTCTCGGCACGGCCGTCGGGCTCTCGGCGGGGGCGACCCACGAGCGGGTCCGCAAACTGCGCGAGCGCGGGGTGATCCGGCGGACCACCGTGGACGTCGACCCGGCTGCCGTCGGCAGTGGAGTCCTGGCCTACGTGATGGTCGACTCCCATGCGTGGATGGGTGAGTCCGGCGCCGGCTTTGCCGCGATCCCCGAGATCCAGGAGGCGCACATCATCGCGGGCAGCGCGTCCGTGCTGGTCAAGGTGCGCACCGCCTCGACGGAGCAGCTGCAGGACGTCCTGCGCCGCCTCTACGCCATCGACGGAGTCAGCGGTACGCACGCCACCGTCGTCCTGGACACCTTCTTCGAGCGGCCGCTCCCGCTGTGACCTGGTGGTGCACCGGGATCCGGTGGCAGGACGGACGCCCCGCCATCAGGTGGTACGGGGAGGGGCGCGGCGAGCGGGTGAGCGAGCTCGCCTACGGGCAGCGGATCGCCTTCACCGCACGCGGGGAGCGGCACTGCCTCGGGGTGTGGCGGGCCGGGAAGCGGACGCCCTGCCCCACCGCGGAGACCGTGCCCGGTCGTGCGGGGAACGCGCAGTGCCCCGCATGCGCCCGCCTCGACCGGTCGTTCTCCGTGGCGGCCGACACCAACGCCGCTGATCCGCGCACCTATCGGGTCTACCTGGCCTGGTTCGGGCCCGGCATGGTCAAGGTGGGGATCACCGCCGAGGAGCGCGGCCCGGCCCGGCTGCTGGAGCAGGGGGCGGTGGCGTGGGCGTGGCTCGGGCGCGGTCCGCTGATGGCCACCCGGCGCACCGAGGAGCTGCTGCGGGCGGCGCTCGGAGTGCCCGACCGGATCGCGTACGCACGTAAGCGCGCCGTACGGACACACCTGCCGGCCCCGCCCGACCGGGCCCGGGAGGTCGCCGAGCTGCACGCACGGGCCGCTGCGCTGCCCGGGTGGCCGGAGTCGCTGGAGCGGGTGGAGTGCGAAGTGACCGACCATGCCGGGGCGTTCGGGCTGGACGCCCTGCCGGGCCTGCCCGGGCCGGCGCGGGTGCTGACCGAGATGGTGCCCGGCGGGTCCGTCGTGGGCCGGCTGGCGGGTGCGGCCGGCCCCGATCTGCACCTCGCGGACGGACTCGTGGTGGACACCCGGCTGCTGGCGGGCTGGGAGCTCACCGCCCCGGGGGACGAGGCGGTGACGTCGGTGCCCGTGGCGCAGATCCCGTCCGCCGCCCAGGCTCCCGTCGAGCAGGACGGGCTGTTCTGACCCCTGTGGGTCGACGTGCTCATGGTCAAAACTTGGATCCCTTTGGCCCTCCGGGGCCGATTCCGGTGGACATGCCGGGGGCGCTCCGCCGAGGGTGTCGAGCATGAGCATGCAGCCGGTACCGGCGTTCGAACCGCCTTATGTCATGGCCGTTTTCAGCAACACCCGAGCCGCCGAGGACAGCGGATACCCCGAGACCCTCGCGCGGATGAACGAGATCGTCCGGGAGAACCCCGGCTTCCTCGGCTACGAGTCCGCGCGCACCCCCGGCGGCCTCGGCATCACCGTCGCCTACTTCCGCGACCACGAGTCCCTCACCGTGTGGCGGGAGGACCTGGAGCACCAGGCGGCCATGAAGCAGGGCCGCACCGACTGGTACGACAGCTACACGCTGCACGTCGCGACCGTCGAACGGAGCCACGGCTTTGTCCGCAACGGCTGAGGCGGTCCGCGGCTTCCGGGAGCGGCTCGGGCTGCCCGGACTGGTCGACGTACACACGCACTTCATGCCCGAGCGGGTCCTGGCCAGGGTGTGGGACTACTTCGACGCGGTCGGCCCGCTGACCGGCGTCGAGTGGCCCATCACCTACCGGCACGAGGAGGAACAGCGGGTCGCGCTCCTGCGGGAGTTCGGGGTCCGGGCCTTCACCGCCATGCTCTACCCGCACAAACCGGCGATGGCCGCCTGGCTCAACGCCTGGTCCGCCGAATTCGCCGCCCGCACCCCCGACTGCCTGCACACCGCGACCTTCTTCCCGGAGGAGGGCGTGGCCCCGTACGTCCGCCAGGCCGTCGACTCCGGAGCCCGGATCTTCAAGGCGCACCTCCAGGTGGGCGGCTACGACCCGAACGACGACCGGCTCGACCCCGTCTGGGGGCTGCTCGCCGAGGCCGGCATCCCGATCGTGGTCCACTGCGGCTCCGGGCCCGCCCCGGGCAAGTACACCGGACCCGAGCCGATCGCCCGGCTGCTGGCCCGCCACCCCGGACTGCCGCTGGTCATCGCCCACATGGGCATGCCCGAGTACGCCGATTTCCTCGACCTCGCCGACCGGTACGCCGAGGTCCGCCTGGACACCACCATGGCCTTCACCGACTTCTCCGAGCAGATCTGCGGCTTCCCGGCCGGGGAGCTGGGACGGCTCGCCGACCTCGGCGACCGGATCCTGCTCGGCACCGACTTCCCGAACATCCCCTACCCCTACGAGCACCAGCTCGCCGCCCTCGAACGGCTCGGCCTGGGCGACGACTGGCTGCGGGCGGTCTGTCACGACAACGGAGCCCGGCTGTTCCGCCTCGACGACTGACGGATTTCCTTTCTCAGGAAATTCACAGGTAGGAACAAGAACGCTCTCAGAGCCGCGGGCCAGCGTGGTCCGTATGACTGCGACGACCACCTCCCATGCGTCCACGTCCACCCAACACCCCACGGCCCTGGTGCGGCCCGACGGCGGACCCTGCCGGGTGCTCGTCGTCGACGACGAGGCCTCGCTCTCCGAACTGCTGTCCATGGCCCTGCGCTACGAGGGCTGCGAGGTCCGCAGCGCAGGCGACGGGGCGGGCGCGGTGCGGGCGGCACGGGAGTTCCGGCCGGACGTGGTCGTCCTCGACATCATGCTCCCCGATATGGACGGCCTGGCCGTCCTCGGGCGGCTGCGCCGGGAGATCCCCCAGGTCCCCGTGCTGTTCCTGACCGCCAAGGACTCGTTGGAGGACCGGATCGCGGGCCTCACGGCGGGCGGCGACGACTACGTCACCAAGCCCTTCAGCCTGGAGGAGGTCGTCGCCCGGCTGCGCGGCCTGGTCCGGCGTTCGGGCGCGGCGCAGGCGGCACGCGGCGGTTCGGTGCTGGCCGTCGGCGATCTGCGGCTGGACGAGGACAGCCACGAGGTGGTGCGGGGCGGCCGGGAGATCCACCTGACCGCCACCGAGTTCGAGCTGCTGCGCTACCTGATGCGCAACCCGCGGCGCGTGCTGAGCAAGGCGCAGATCCTGGACCGGGTGTGGTCCTACGACTTCGGCGGCCAGGCCAATGTGGTCGAGCTCTACATCTCCTACCTGCGCAGGAAGCTGGAGAGCGGCCCCGGTCTGTCTCCGATGATCCACACCCGACGCGGCGCCGGTTATCTGATCAAGCCGGCCGAGTAGTGGCCTTCCGCACGAAACGGCGACCGCGCGGCCGCCGCCCCTGGTCGCTGCGCACCCGGCTCGTCGTCTCGGCGGTGGCACTGATCGCCGTGGTGGGTGCGGCCATCGGGACCGTCACCACCTTCGCCCTGCGCTCGTACCTGGTCACCGAGCTCGACGACCAGCTGAAGAACTCCGTCAGGATGGCCGTGCGGGCGCCCGGCGGGAAGCCGGCCCGGGAGAACAGCGCCGGCTTCGTCATGGCTCCCGGCAGCCCGCTGGACGCCGCCGGGCTTCGGCTGGATCCCGCCGGGACCGTCCTCGGGACCGCCCGCAACGCCCGCGTCGACGGCTGGTCGGCCGACCAGGCGCCGCCGCTGAGCGAGGCCCAGGCCAAAGCTCTTGCCCAGGCAGCCCGGGCCGTCCGGAAATCCGCGCAGGGGGGCACGCCCGGGCCGGTCGACACCGACCTCCCGGGCCTCGGCAGCTACCGGGTGCTGACCGCGCCCGACGGAAGCCTCGCCCTCGGCTTCCCGCTGCGCGACGTCGACTCCACCGTGCGCACCCTGGTCGGGGTGGAGCTCTGCGTCACCCTGGCCGGACTGATCGCGGCCTCCCTCGCCGGGCAGGCCCTCGTCGGGGTCGCCCTGCGCCCGCTGCGCCGGGTGGCCGCCACCGCCACCCGGGTCTCCGAACTGCCCCTGCACAAGGGCGAGCCCGCCCTCCACGAGCGGGTCCCGGACGCCGAGGCTGACCCCCGCACCGAGGTGGGCCAGGTCGGCGCGGCCCTCAACCGGATGCTGGGCCACGTCTCCTCCGCCCTCACCGCCCGCCAGCAGAGCGAGATGCGGGTCCGGCAGTTCGTCGCCGATGCCAGCCACGAGCTGCGCACCCCGCTCGCCTCCATCCGCGGCTACGCCGAACTGACCCGCCGGGGACGCGAGGAGCCCGGTCCGGACACCCGGCACGCGCTCGGCCGGATCGAGTCCGAGGCCACCCGGATGACCGGCCTGGTCGAGGACCTGCTGCTGCTGGCCCGCCTCGACGCGGGCCACCCGCTCACCACCGGCGACGCCGAGACCGACCTGGCCCCGCTCGTCGTCGACGCCGTCAGCGACGCCCGGGCCGCGGGCCCCGAGCACCACTGGCGCCTGAGCCTGCCCGCCGAGCCGGCACCCGTCCGGGCCGACCCGGCACGGATCCAGCAGGTCCTGGTCAACCTGCTCGCCAACGCCCGTACGCACACCCCGCCGGGGACCACCGTCACCGCGCATGTTTCACGTGAAACATCCGCCGTCCGGCTGCGGGTCGAGGACGACGGGCCCGGCATCGCGCCCGACCTCCTCCCCCGCGTCTTCGAGCGCTTCGCCCGCGGTGACGCCTCCCGCTCCCGCGCCGCGGGCTCCACCGGACTCGGGCTGGCCATCGTCCAGGCCGTGGTCACGGCACACGGCGGGCAGGTCGGCGTACGGAGCGAGTCCGGACGGACCTGCTTCGAGGTCCTGCTGCCGCACGCGCAGCCGGACCGTTCGGACTCACAGGCGGGGCACAGGCTCAGCACACAGCGGTGACAGGGCGCCCGGCGAGTGTCGGATCATGCGAACCGACACCTCTCCCGGGGCCCTTCCGGCCCGGGCGCCCCTGGCGCCCGTGCCCGGCGAGCCCGTCCTCGACGTGGTGATCCCTGTCTTCAACGAGGAGCAGGACCTCGGCCCGTGCGTCCGCCGCCTGCACGAGCACCTCACCCGGACCTTCCCCTACCCCTTCCGGATCACGGTCGCCGACAACGCGAGCACCGACCGCACCCCCGAGGTCGCGAACGGGCTCGCCACCGCACTGGACGGCGTACGCAGCACCCGGCTGGAGGAGAAGGGCCGGGGCAGGGCCCTGCGGACGGTGTGGTCCGGTTCGGACGCCCCCGTCCTCGCCTATATGGACGTGGACCTCTCCACCGACCTCAACGCCCTGCTGCCACTGGTCGCACCGCTGATCTCCGGCCACTCCGACCTCGCCATCGGCACCCGCCTGGCCCGGTCCTCACGGGTGGTGCGCGGAGCCAAGCGGGAGTTCATCTCCCGCGCCTACAACCTCCTCCTTCGTTCCTCCCTCGCCGCCCGATTCAGCGACGCACAGTGCGGATTCAAGGCGATCCGGCGCGAGGTCGCCGAGCGGCTGCTGCCGCTGGTGGAGGACACGGGCTGGTTCTTCGACACCGAGCTGCTCGTGCTCGCCGAACGGGCCGGACTGCGGATCCACGAGGTACCGGTGGACTGGGTCGACGACCCCGACTCCACCGTCCACATCGTCAGGACCGCCACCGAGGACCTCAAGGGCGTCTGGCGCGTCGGCCGGGCCCTGGCGGTCGGCGCGCTCCCGCTGGACCGGCTCGCCCGCCCCTTCGGCGACGACCCCCGCGACCGCTCCGCACTGCCGGGCGTGGAGGGCGGCCTGGCGCGCCAGCTGCTCGGCTTCTGCGCCGTCGGAGCGCTGTCCACCGTGCTCTACCTGCTCCTGTACTCCGCCTTCCGCTCCGGGACCGGCCCGCAGTTCGCCAACGGCGCGGCCCTGCTGCTCTCCGCGATCGCCAACACCGCCGCCAACCGCCGGCTCACCTTCGGGGTGCGCGGCCGGGACCGGGCCGTGCGCCACCAGGCCCAGGGACTCGTGGTGTTCGGCATCGGACTGGCCCTCACCGGCGGCTCCCTCGCCGCGCTCGGAGCGGCCACCGCCGATCCCGCGCACGGCACCGAACTGGCCGTGCTGATCACCGCCAACCTCGCCGCCACCGTGCTGCGCTTCCTGCTCTTCCGCGCCTGGGTCTTCCCCGAGCGGCGCGACACTCCCGTGAAGGACGACATTCGATGACCACGGCAGCACCCTCGCTCTTCCCGGTCCCCGAGGCCCGAGCCGGTACCGGCCGCCATGCGGTGGACCGGCCCCGGTGGGAACTGCCCTCCCTCGCCGGGCTGCTGATCGCCACCGCCGCCCTGCTCCTGTGGGACCTGGGCTCCTCCGGCTACGCCAACTCCTTCTACTCCGCCGCCGCACAGGCGGGCAGCGAGAGCTGGAAGGCCTTCTTCTTCGGCTCCTCCGACGCCGGCAACTCCATCACCGTCGACAAGCCCCCGGCGGCCCTATGGCCGATGATGCTGTCCGTCCGGCTCTTCGGGCTCGGCGCCTGGCAGATCCTCGTCCCGCAGGCCCTGATGGGCGTCGCCACCACCGGTGTCCTGTACGCCGCCGTACGCCGCCAGTTCGGTCCCGGGGCCGCGCTGCTGAGCGGCGCCGCGTTGGCCCTGACGCCCGTCGCCGCACTGATGTTCCGCTTCAACAACCCCGACGCGCTGCTGACCCTGCTGCTGACCGTCACCGTGTACTGCGTACTGCGCGCCCTCGACGGGGCCCGTACCACGTGGCTGGTCTGGGCCGGGGTCGCGGTCGGCTTCGCGTTCCTCACCAAGACCCTGCAGGCCTTCGTCATCCTGCCGCCGCTGGCCCTGCTGTACGCCGTCTGCGCGCCGACCCGGCTGCACAGGCGGCTCGGCCAGCTGCTGCTTGCGGGGCTCGCGATGGTGGTGGCCGGCGGCTGGTGGGTGGCCATCGTCGAGCTGTGGCCGGCTTCCTCCCGCCCGTACATCGGCGGCTCGCAGAACAACTCCTTCCTGGAGCTGACCCTCGGCTACAACGGCCTCGGCCGGATCAACGGCAACGAGACCGGCAGCGTAGGCGGCGGCGGTCGCGGCGGCGCGGGCGGCGGTGGCGGCGGTGGCTGGGGTGAGACCGGCATCGACCGGCTCTTCTCGGGCAACATCGGCGGGCAGATCGCCTGGCTGCTGCCGGCGGCCCTGGTACTGCTGGTGGCCGGTCTGGTCGTCACCTGGCGGGCCCGCCGGGCCACCGACTCGCTGGAGGGCATGGCCCGGGCGTCCTTCCTGGCCTGGGGCGGCTCGCTACTGATCACCGCGGTGGTCTTCAGCTACATGCAGGGCATCTTCCACGAGTACTACACCGTGGCGCTGGCGCCGTTCGTGGCCGCGCTGATCGGCATGGGCGTCGCCGTGCTGTGGGAGGAACGGGGCGGCCGGGCCGCCGCGATCACCCTGTCCGGCACGCTCGCCCTGACGGCGGTCTGGTCGTACGTGCTCCTCGGCCGCGCCACCGGTTATCTGCCGTGGCTGCGCTGGGCGGTCCTGGTGGGCGGGCTGCTCGCCGCGGCCGCGCTGCCGTTCGCCGCGCGGGCCGGGCGCCGGGTGCTGCAGGCCACGGCCGCGCTGGGACTGGCAGCAGCGCTGGCCGGGCCCTTCGCGTACTGCCTGACCACCGTGAGCACCGGGCACACCGGCTCCATCGTGACCGCCGGCCCGGCGGTGGCGGGCGGTCGGGGCGGGCCCGGCGGGATGATGGGCGGCCCCGGTGGACCCGGTGGACCCGGTGGACCCGGTGGACCCGGCGGCCCCGGTGGCGCGGGCGCTGCGGGCGGTACCGGCGAGATGCTCCAGGGCGGCCCCGGTGGCCAGGGCGCCCAGGGCGGCCCGGCCGGGCAGCAGAACGGTGGCCGGCCGGGCGCCGGGCAGCAGGGCGGGATGCCGCCGCAGGGCGCGGCGGGCGCCGCCGGCACCGCGGGGCAGGGGCAGGGCGGCCAGGGCGGACGCGGAGGCGAGCGGTTCGGCGGCGGCCGGGGCGGTCCGGGCGGCCTGCTGAACGGCGCCCGGGTGAGCGCCGAGGCCAAGACGGCCCTCACCACCGATGCCGACGCGTACACCTGGGCAGCGGCCGCCATCGGCTCCCAGAACGCGGCGAGTTACCAGCTGGCCTCCGGTGCGCCCGTCATGGCGATCGGCGGCTTCAACGGAAGTGACCCCTCGCCGACCCTGGAGCAGTTCCAGGCGCATGTGCGGGACGGGAAGATCCACTGGTTCATCGGCCAGAGCACCACCGGCGGTACGGCCGAGGGCGGCATGCGCGGCGGCGGCCAGGGCGGTCCGGGCAGCGGTCCGGGTGGCGGCGCCGGCACGGCCATCGAGACCTGGGTCAAGGCCACCTTCCCGTCGTCCACGGTCGGCGGAGCCACCTTCTACGACCTGACGGCCCCGACGACCTGATCCCCCGAGGCGGGGGGGGGGGGGGGGGGGGGCGCCCCCCGCGGGGGGCGCGCGGCGCGGGGGGGGGGGGGGGGGGGGGGGGGGGGGGGGGGGGGGGGGGGGGGGGGGGGGGGCCCGCGCGGGGGGGGGGGGCGG